>NZ_JBIAHN010000002.1:0-556262 GCF_042870555.1 Streptomyces sp. NPDC006487 | reverse complement strand
AACCCCCCCCCCCCCCCCCCCCCCCCCCCCCCCCCCCCCCCCCCCCCCCCCCCCCCCCGCCCCCCGGGCCCCCGCCCCCCCCCCCCCCCCCCCCCCCCCCCCCCGCCGTCCTGCCGTTCGGAACCTGCCGTTCGGAACCTGCCCTTCAGAACCGCAGCGCCCACCAGTCCAGGTACCCGGTGTTCCCGGCGAAGGCGTCGAACACGCGCAGGCGCCACACTCCGTTCGCCGTCTCCGAGGAGGCATTGACCGTGTACAGAGCGACGAGGTCGCTCTCCCCCCAGTCGGTGTACTCGTCCTTGACCGGGTACACCGTCCCGTCGGGTGCGATGAGGTCGATCCGCAGGGTCCCGGAGTCCGGGTGCTTGACAGCCACCTCCACGTCCAGCTTGGAGGGGGCCTTGCCCTCGACCCCGCTGACCGTGATCGGGGACCTGATGGTCTTCAGGTCCCCGACCGCGTAGTCCTTGGTGTTGGACACCCGTTTGGTGACCACTCGGTTCGCCACGCTGCCCAGGTAGAGGGTGCGGTCCGGGGAGCCGGGACCGCGGTCGAGCACCGCCCCGGTGGTGGCCTTGGACTTCAGGTAGCTCGCCACCTGGGCCGGGGTGGCGGTGCGGTTGAGGGAGAGGTAGACCGCCGCCGCTCCCGCGACGTGCGGGGAGGCCATCGAGGTCCCCGACATCGAGGTGCTCCACTCGTCGTCCCAGTACACGGCCGAGGTGATGTTGTCGCCGGGGGCGAACAGATCCACCCCCGAACCGTAGTTGGAGTACGAGGACCGCGCGTCGTGGGTACCCACCGCCCCGACGGTGATCGCCTGGGAGACCCGGGCCGGCGAGTGGGTCGAGGCGTCCTTGTCCTGGTTGCCCGCGGCCACCGCGTAGGTGATGCCGGAGGCGATGGAGCCCCGCACGGCCGCGTCCAGGACGCTGTCGGGGTCACCGCCCAGGCTCATGTTCGCCACGGCCGGCTTCACCGCGTGCCGGGTCACCCAGTCGATGCCGGCGACCACCTGCTCGGTCGTGCCCTCCCCGTTCCAGTCGAGGACCCGGACGGCCACCACCTTGGCGCGCTTGGCCACCCCGAAGGTGGTGCCCGCGACCGTTCCGGCGACGTGCGTGCCGTGTCCGTGCAGGTCCTCGGCGACGTTGTCGTCGTCGATCGCGTCGTAGCCGTACCGGGCACGCCCGCCGAAGTCCTTGTGACTGATGTTGACTCCGGTGTCGATGACGTACGCGGTCACCCCCACGCCGGCCGAAGAGGCGTACGTGTAGGCGTTGTTCAGCGGCTGCCTGCGCTGGTCGATCCGGTCCAGGCCCCAGGACGGCGGGGTCGGCTGGGTGGTGTCGAGGCGAAGCTTCCGATTCTGTGCGACCGTCTGCACGGCCGGATCGGCGGCGAGCCGCCGGGCCTGGCGCTCGGTCATCCGCACGGAATAGCCGTTGACCGCCGCGTCGTACGTCCGGCCCACCTTGCCGCCGAACCGCTCGACGAGGGACCGGCCCCGGTCCGTACGGGAACCCGCGCGCGCCGGGTCCAGCAGGACGAGGTAGCTGTCGGCGACGGCTCCGGGCGCACCGGCGTACAGGACCTCGCCCTCCGGCGGGGCCGCGGCCGAGGCCCCGGTGTCCACACCGAGCGCGAGCGCCGAGGCGAGTGCAACTGCGGCTCCGTACCGCATTGATAAGCGTGATCGCATGATCATGAAATCAGACCCCCCTGAGTCGTCCGCTCAGAGTGCTGCGTTCACAAGCTCCGCACAAGAGGCCCGAGGAGGCTCCGCTCCAGAGCCTCCGCAGGAGGAATCGGGCCCTGTGGATTGGGGCCCTTCTCCTCTTAGTCCCACCCATTCACAGAACGGAATCTTTATGTGCGACCCCCTCCGAATCCGGACGAAAGATCCACCATGAAGAAGACGAAGGCAGCGCTCTGGGAATTCCTCCAGGGCCTGGGCAAGACCTTCATGCTGCCCGTGGCCCTCCTGGCCTTCTGCGGCATCATGCTCGGCGTCGGTTCCTCGCTCTCCAGCCCGGCCGTCCTGCAGAACCTCTCCTTCCTGGACAACGAACCCCTCCAGCTGGCCTTCACCTGGATGTCCAACACCGGACTGGTGGCCTTCAAGTTCCTTCCCGTGCTCTTCGCGATGGCGATTCCGCTGGGTCTGGCACGTGAGGACAAGGGCGTCGCCGCCTTCTCCGGTTTCGTCGGCTTCGCCTCGATGAACCTCGCCGTCAACTTCTTCCTCACCACGCGCGGCGTGGACTTCGCGGACAAGGGCGAAATCGCGCACTACGGCATCGCCGACGTGCTGGGCGTCAAGTCCATCGACACCGGACTGCTCGGCGCGGTCGCCGTCGGTGTGATCGTGGCCCTGCTGCACAAGCGCTACCGCACCCAGCAGATGCCCGACGCGCTCGCCTTCTTCGGCGGCCTGCGCTTCGTCCCGATCGTCGCCGCCCTGGCCATGAGTATCGTCGGGCTCCTCGTCCCGCTCGTCTGGCCCACCCTGGGAAGCTGGATCGCCTCCGTCGGCACGGGCATCGCGCACGCCGGAGTCTTCGGCCCCTTCTTCTTCGGCATGGGCGAGGTGCTGCTCCGCCCCATCGGCCTGCACCACATCCTGGTCGCACTGTTCCGCTTCACCGACGCCGGCGGCGCCGGGGTGGTCTGCGGGGAGAACGTCAGCGGCGCCCTGAACCTCTTCTACGCACAGCTGTCCTGCCCCACCCCCTCCGGTGCGGCGCACACCGCGACGCAGTTCCTGTCCCAGGGCAAGATGGCCGCGTACCTCGGCGGTCTGCCGGGCGCCGCGCTCGCCATGTACCACTGCGCCAAGCGCACGATGCGTCCGGAGATCAAGGCACTGCTCGTCTCCGGCGTCGTCGCCTGCGTGGTCGGCGGGGTCACCGAGCCGCTGGAGTTCCTCTTCCTGTTCATCGCGCCGTGGCTGTACCTGATCCACGCGGTCCTGGTGGGCCTCGGTTTCCTGGTCTCCGCCGTCATCGGCGTGTACATCGGCAACACCGACGGCAACATCATCGACCTGCTGGTCTTCGGAGTCCTCCAGGGCACGACCACCAAGTGGTACCTGGTCCCGGTGATCGCCGCGATCTGGTTCGCCGTCTACTACTTCCTCTTCCGCTGGGCGATCACCAGGTTCGACCTGAAGACCCCCGGACGCGAGGACGAGCCCACCGAACCCGCGGCCGCCGCCGCGGACACCGAGGCCGAGGCCGACGCGGACGCGCCCAAGGCCGAGCTGGTCGCAGGCAAGTACGACCCGGTCGCCATCCTCGGAGCCCTCGGCGGCCCGGCCAACATCCACGCACTCGACAACTGCATCACCCGCCTGAGGATGACCGTCGGCGACGCCGCGCTGCTGGACGACGCCCGGCTGAAGAAGCTCGGAGCCATCGCCGTGGTCCGGCTCGACGACCACAACGTGCAGGTCATCATCGGCCCCCAGGTCCAGTCCGTGAAGGACGCCATCGCCAAGCTCACCCCGGTCGGCTGACCCGATGGGCACCTACGACTTCGACGCACCGGTGGACCGGCACGGCACCTGGTGCACCCAGTGGGACTACGTCGAGGACCGCTTCGGCGCTCCTGACCTGCTCCCCTTCACCATCTCCGACATGGACTTCGAGACCGCTCCCGAGGTCCTCGCCGCCCTGCGCGGCCGACTGGAGCACGGCGTCCTCGGCTACTCCCGCTGGCGCCACGAGGACTTCCTCTCCGCCGTCCGGCACTGGTACGCGACCCGCTACGACACCCCCGTCGAGCAGGACCGCATCGCCTACGCCCCCGCCGTCCTCTACCAGGTCGGCCGGATCCTGGACCTGTGGTCATCGCCCGGCGACGGGGTCGTGGTCCACACCCCGGCCTACGACGCCTTCCCCCGCCTCCTCGCCGCGCGAGACCGGGACGTGCGCGGGGTCCCGCTCCACGACTGGGACCGTCTGGAGCGGGAGTTGGCCCGCCCCGACACCACCGTGCTGCTGCTCTGCTCCCCGCACAATCCCACCGGCCACGTGTGGAGCGGGGCAGAGCTGGAGCGGATGGCCGAGCTGTGCGAGCGCCACGGGGTCGCGGTGATCAGCGACGAGATCCACTCCGACCTCGCGCACACCCCGCACCGCCCCTGGGCACTGCACGGCCGCCCCGGCAGCCGCTGGGCCATCGTGACCTCCGCCTCGAAGTCCTTCAACATCCCCGCACTGACCGGCAGTTACGGCATCTTCGGCGACACGGAGTCCTGCGAGCGCTATCTCACCCTCCTCAAGGACGCCGACGGGCTGTCCTCCCCGGCGGTCCTCTCCGTCGCCGGACACATCGCCGCCTACCGCGAGGGCGGGCCCTGGCTCGACGCACTCAACGCCTACGTGGCGGACAACCTGCGCATGGTCGGCGACCGCCTCGCCGACGCCTTCCCCGAGCTGGACTGGCATCCGCCCCGGGCGGGCTACCTCGCCTGGATCGATCTCCGGCCCCTCGCAGTTCCCGACGAGGTGCTCCAACGTGAGCTGATTCATACCGAGAAGGTGGCGATCATGCCCGGAACCGCCTACGGGCCCGAAGGCGCGGGCTTCGTACGCCTCAACGCGGGCTGTCCGCGTTCCAAGGCCGAGGCCGGCATCGAGGCCTTGATCCGGGCGCTGCGCACCACCTCGGGATCCGCCTCCGGATCCGCCCCCGGGGCCGCTTCCGCCGACGCCACAGGGCCTGCGGAGGCAGGGAATTGACCGGACGGCCGAGGGGATCGCGGCCGGACGGCCGATGTGCGACCGGAACGGAGCCCCGCCGCAAATGGGGCACGGATCCGGCTGGTTGATCTAGGAGGAAGGGGACTGGGGAACGGATCCGGAACCGGCTAGGGTGAACGCCCATCAAGGTCATGCGCCGCAAGCCGACCAGCCCAAGGAGCGACCCCGTGCCGATGCCCACCCCGTTCTCCCATACCGCCGGCCCCCTTCCCGGTCCCCGGACCGGGCCCCTTCCCGGCTCCCTTCCCGGGCCCCGCACCGGTACCCGTCCCGGCCCCTGCGCCGGCCGGCCGGCCGGCTCCGCCCCGGGCCCAGCCTCCGGCAGAGCCCCGGACCCCGCCCGGGGCAGAGAGCCCGCGGGCACCGTGCTCCCGCCCCGGATCGCGGAGCCCCGCGAGGTGGCCCCAGCGGACGCGCGCGAGCTGACGCGGCACTTCTTCCGCAGGCTCCACGAGCTGGACGAGGGCACCCCCGAGTACCGGTACGTCCGCGAGACCCTCATCGAGATGAACATCTCGCTCGTCCGGTTCGCGATGCGCCCTTTCCGCGGCCGCGGCGACGGAGGTGACCTCGAGGACCTCCTCCAGGTCGGCACCATAGGCCTGATCAAGGCCATCGACCGGTTCGACCCGGCCCGCGAGGTGGAGTTCGCCTCCCTCGCCATGCCGTACATCACCGGCGAGATCAAGCGGCACTTCCGCGACACCAGTTGGGCGGTCCGCGTACCGCGCCGGCTCCAGGAAATGCGCATCGACCTGGCCAAGGCGAAGGAGGAGCTGACCGCGCTCCTCGACCACCCGCCGACGGTCGCCGACCTCGCCGCACACCTCTCGCTCACCGAGGAAGAGGTCATCGAGGGGCTCGTCGCGGCCAACGGCCACACCAGCGGCTCCCTCGACGCCCCGGGCTCCGAACACGCCGACGGCCGCACCGAGGGCCACAGCCTTGCCGAGACGATGGGGGCCGAGGAGCCGGCGCTGGAGCGCGTCGAGGACATCCAGACGCTGGCTCCGCTGCTGGAACGCCTCAGCGACCGCGAGCGCCGCATGCTGGCGATGCGCTTCGGCGAGGAGCTCACCCAGGCCCAGATCGGCGCCGCCCTCGGCATCTCGCAGATGCAGGTCTCGCGCCTCCTGACCCGGGTGCTCGCGCATCTGCGGGCCTCGATGCTCGCAGACCCGGAGCGGTCCGGAGCCGGTTCCCCGCAGCAAGCGGAATCCGGTTGCACGGGTGCAGCCGCGGGTGCGGGTGGCGACGCAGCGTAAGTGACATGACTCACTTCACCGTTTGCAGAGGTTAAGCAGGGGCAGGAGCGCTGCTGGAGCGGACCCGTCCGCCGGCCGACGACGGCCGGATCGCGGGTGACGGGCGGATCCCGTCGCGCTCCACGGCCCGCCGGCCGCACGCAACCGGTGGGCCGTCTCCGGTACGACCCTTGAGGTGTATGTGTCCACGCTCATAGCCGAGCATGTGTACAAGGTGTTCGGTAAAGGACCCGACAACGGTGAGGCGGTCGCGAAGGCGGTCCGCGCGCTCGAAAGCGGCGCGACCGACCGCGACGGGCTGCGCGCCGAGGGAACGACGGCGGCGGTGATCGACGCCTCGTTCCGCGTCGAGCCCGGCCAGATCTTCGTCGTGATGGGTCTGTCGGGCTCGGGCAAGTCCACCTTGCTGCGCATGCTCAACGGCCTGCTGGAGCCCACCGCGGGGCGCATCCTCTTCGACGGCGAGGACCTCACGGCCCTCTCCCCGGCCGGGCTGCGCCGCGTACGCTCCACCAAGATCAGCATGGTCTTCCAGCACTTCGCCCTCTTCCCGCACCGCGACGTGCTGGAGAACGCCGGCTACGGCCTCGAGGTCCAGGGCGTCCCCCGGGCCGAGCGCGACCGGAGGGCGGCCGAAGCGCTGGCCCTCTGCGGGCTCGGCGGTTGGGAGAAGTCCTGGCCCGACGAGCTCTCCGGCGGCATGCAGCAGCGCGTGGGCCTGGCCCGCGCCCTGGCCACCGACGCGGACCTGCTGCTGATGGACGAGTCCTTCAGCGCGCTCGACCCGCTGATCCGCCGCGACATGCAGGACCAGCTGCTCGAACTCCAGAAGAGCCTGGGCAAGACCATCGTGTTCATCACCCACGACCTCAACGAGGCCATGCGGCTCGGCGACTCCATCGCCGTCATGCGCGACGGCCGCATCGTCCAGCAGGGCACGGCCGAGGACATCCTCACCCGCCCCGCCGACGACTACGTCGCCTCGTTCATCCAGGACGTGGACCGTTCGCGGGTGCTGACGGCCGACGCCGTCATGACCGGGGACCCCGGAGGACGGCCGGACTGCGGCTGCCCCACCGTCTCCGCAGACACCCCGCTCGCCGACGTGTGCGCCGTCAGCGCCCGGGTCCCGCACGACGTCGCCGTCACCGCCGAGGACGGCTCCGTCGTCGGCTCCGTCCCGCAGGGCCGCCTCGTCGCCTTCATCGGCGACGAGCGACGCGCCCCGCTGGACTGCGCGGAGGTGGCTGCCTGATGCCCCGCCTGAACCTCGGTTCCTGGGTCGACAGCGGTGTCGACTTCCTCCAGAGCCACCTGTCCTGGTTGTTCGACGCCATCGCCGCGCTCGTCACCGGGCTCTACGACGGCATCGAAGCCGTCCTGTCCGCGCCGAACCCCCTGCTGCTGGCCGGCGTCCTCGCCGTCGCCGCCTGGTGGCTGCGCGGCCTGCTCGCCGCCCTGCTCGCCTTCGCCGGCTTCGCCCTGGTCGACTCCGTGGCCCTGTGGCCCGAGGCCATGTCCACGCTCGCACTGGTCCTCGTCGCCACCCTGGTCACGCTGGTCTTCGCGATCCCGCTGGGCATCTGGGCCTCGCGCTCCGACAAGGTCAGCGCCACGCTGAAGCCCGTCCTGGACTTCATGCAGACCATGCCGGCGATGGTCTACCTCATCCCCGGCATCATCTTCTTCGGGGTGGGCGTGGTGCCCGGCATCATCGCCACCATCATCTTCTCGCTGGCGCCCGGCGTCCGGATGACCGAGCTCGGCATCCGCCAGGTCGACGCCGAACTCGTCGAAGCCGCGGAAGCCTTCGGCACCACCCCGCGCGACACCCTCGTACGGGTCCAGCTCCCGCTGGCGCTGCCCACCATCATGGCGGGCATCAACCAGGTGATCATGCTCGGCCTGTCCATGGTGGTCATCGCCGGCATGGTCGGCGGCGGCGGCCTCGGCGGCGCCGTCTACCGGGCCATCGGAAGCGTGGACATCGGGCTCGGCTTCGAGGCCGGCATCTCCATCGTCATCCTCGCCATGTACCTGGACCGGATGACCGGGGCCCTGGGCCGCCAGGTCTCCCCGCTCGGCCGCCGCGCCCTCGCCAAGGCCCGCTCCGCCGCCACCGGCACCGCCAAGGTGTGGAGCCACCGCCCGCAGCCCGTCTTCGCCGTGGCCTCGGCCGTGGTGCTGTCCCTGGTCGCGGGTGGCCTCGGAATCTTCGGCGACTCCGGGAAGGCGCAGGTCAACGCCGTCGGCGGGGCCGGGGTCGAGAACATCGGCAAGGGCCGCAAGCTCAGCATCGGCTACATCCCGTGGGACGAGGGCATCGCCTCCACCTTCCTCTGGAAGGAGCTCCTCGAGCGCCGCGGGTACCAGGTCGAGGCCAAGCAGCTGGAACTCGGCGCGCTCTTCACCGGGCTCGCCGGGGGGCAGGTCGACTTCCAGACCGATGCCTGGCTGCCGACCACGCAGTCCGAGTACTGGAAGAAGTACGGCAACAAGCTCGACGACCTCGGCACCTGGTACGGACCGACCTCGATCGAGCTGGCCGTCCCGTCCTACATGAAGGACGTCAAGACCCTCGCCGACCTGAAGGGCAAGGCGGGGGAGTTCAAGGGCCGGATCATCGGCATCGAGCCCAGCGCGGGCGCGATGGGCCTCCTCAAGGACAAGGTGCTGCCGCAGTACGGGCTCGACGGTGAGTACAAGGTCGTCGACGGATCGACCCCTGGCATGCTCGCCGAGCTCAAGCGGGCCTATGAGAAGAAGGAGCCCGTCGCGGTCGTGCTCTGGTCGCCGCACTGGGCGTACGCCTCCTACGAGCTGACGAAGCTCGAGGATCCCCAGGGCGCCTGGGGCAAGGGAGACGGCATCCACAACGTCGCCCGCAAGGACTTCGCCGCCGACGAGCCGGAGGTCGCCCAGTGGCTGAGCTCCTTCAAGCTGACGGAGGCCCAGCTCACCGGTCTGGAGGCCAGGATCCAGGAATCGGGCAAGGGCAAGGAACAGCAGGCCGTCCGCGCCTGGCTGGCCGAGCACCCCGAGGTCGCCAAGCTGGCCTGAGCCTGACTCTGAGCCTGAGCGCCGACGCGAGTGTGCGGGGGCCGGTGCGCGAAGCCCGTTCTGCGGAGCTTCGCGCACCGGCCCCCGCACGGTTCGGCCGGCGGCTCAGCCGGTCATGATCCGCTCGGGCGCCCGGTGCCCGCCGCCGCCCGGCACCGAGGCCTCGGACGTCGGGCGCTGCCTGATCGGCCACCACAGGGACCAGCCCAGGAGCGAGGCCAGGGCCGGCACCAGCACGAGCGACAGCACGAAGGCGGAGAGCAGGATCCCGAGGCCCGTGGCGAAGCCGATCTGCTGCGTCGCGGAGCCCTGACTCGCGGCCAGGCTCCCGAAGGACAACGCCAGCACCAGGCCCGCGGTCGCGATGGCGGGCGCCGTGTGGCGCACGGCCCGGGCCACGGCCGCACGGGCCGGACCGGGCCGGTCCATCTCCTCCTTGATCCGGTCGGTGATCAGGATGTTGTAGTCGGTGCCCAGCGCGACCACGAACAGGAACAGCACCAGCGGCAGCGAGAAGTCCACGCCTGGCCGGCCCGCCGCGTGCTGGAACACCAGCGTCGAGGCACCCAGCGTGGCCGCGAAGCCCAGACCCACGGAAAGCATCAGGACCACCGGAGCGAGCAGGCTGCGCAGCAGCAGGAACAGGATCAGCGCGATCAGGGCCGCGGCCACCGGGAAGACCACCTTCAGGTCCTTGTCCACGGCGGACGCGATGTCGGAGAAGATCGCCGCGGTACCGCCGACATGTGCCTCGGTACCCTTCGGCCGGTGCGCGGCCACCGCGTCCCGGACCGGGCCGGAAACCAGGTCGCGGGCCTCCTGTCCGTGCGGATCCGCGGTCGGGAACACGTCGATGCGGGCCGCCCGGCGGTCCTCGCTCAGCACCGCCGGCGCCACCTGGCCCACTCCGGCGACCGAAGCCAGCGCGCGGGAGAGACCGCCGAGGCGCTCGGCCGTCAGCGCGCCCCCGTCGGTGGCGGTCACGAACACGCCGGCCGGATCCGACACCCCTGCGGGCAGCGCGCGGGCGATCTCGGCCGCCGTCGCCGCCGAAGCCGTGTGCTCCCCGCCCGCACTGCTCTGCCCGTAGTCCATCCGCATCCCGATCATCCCCGCGGCCAGTGCCCCCAGCAGGGCCACCGAGGCCAGCACCAGGGTCAGCGGCCGCCGTGCCACCAGGCCGCCCATCCGGGCGGCCACGCCCTCGCGCGGCCGGCGCTTCAGCGCCCGTGAGGGCCAGAACATCCTGCGGCCGGTGACCGCGAGAATGGCCGGCATCAGGGTCAGGCTGCCGAGCAGCATCACCAGCACGGACACGGCGATGGCCGGGCCCAGCACCCGGAACTGGCCGAAGGTGGCCACCGCGAGCGTGGCGAACGCGGCGACGATGGTCAGTGCCGCACAGGTGATCGCCGTACCGACCCGGCCGGCGACCTCGGCCGCCGCCGCCCGGCCCGACTGCTCAGGGTGCTTGCGCAGGTGCTCGCGGAAGCGGAAGAGCAGGAAGAGGAAGTAGTCGATGCCGATGCCCACCAGCACCACGCTGATCAACTGGGGCGTGGACGCGTCGAGTTCGATCCCGGTCAGCAGCGCGGTGCCGACCACGACCCCGGCCGCCGCCCCGCCGATGATGCTGACGGCGACCAGCGGCAGCAACGCCGCCAGAACGCTGCGGAACACCAGCACGTGCAGCAGTACGATCACCGCGAGCATTGCGGCGCCCACGATCTTCGACCGGGTCTCCTCCGCGTCGGCGGTGTCCACGGTGTCCGCGAGCCCGGCGGTGAACCCGGTCCGCAGGTCCGCCTCCGCGAAGGCGGCCCGGGTGTGGTCCCGGAAGGCCCGGTACAGGTCCTGCATCCCGGGATCCATGGGATTGCCGGTCAGCTCGACCGACAGCAGCCGGAAGCTCCGGTCGGGCGCCGTCATCGCCGGGCTGATCCGGGGCGCCTGGGAACGGTCCTGCACCAGGAAGGGCGGGGTGTCCTCGGGCTTCGGCATGGCGATCCGCTGCCGGGTAAGCTTCGCCGCCTCGGAGTCGATCCGCCGCTCGTCGGCGGCGGTCAGCGGCGCACCGTCGGCCCGGGCCACCAGCATGGTCAGCGGGTTGGCATCGGGCTTGACCCCGAAGTGCTCCTCGGCGACCTTCAGCGCGGCCGCCGAATCGTAGGAGGCCGGAAGGAACTCGCCGGTGCTCGTCTGCGTGGCGCGGAACACCAGCGCCTGGCCGAGGATCGTCAGGGCGATGCCCAGCACCGCCCAAAGGGCTATGACCTTCCATGGACTTCGGGTGGCGAAGGCGGTCAGGGCGCGGATCAAGGAGTCCTCCGTAACGGGGCGGCGGCCGGGGGTCCCCGGCCTGCTCACCAGCTCATCAGCGGGCGCACCCCGAAACGTCAGGTCCCGGGAGGAGCTCGCACCCGGGAGCAGGGGCCGGTGCGGGCCCCCGACCAGGACTCTGGTCCTGGTCGGCACTCCTCCTCGGGGCCCGCAGTCCGGAGACCACCCGATGGGAAGATGGAATATGCCGATGATCAGAACGGACCTGAGTCCGAAGGATGCCCGGGCCCTGAACGGGGCCCGGATCCTGCACGGGGCCCGGGCCCTGAACGGAGCACGGATCTCGAACCGGATCCAGGCACTGAACTGGACCCGCAACGACGCGCTCGTGGCCATCGGAGCCGCCGTCGTGGACCTGACCGGCTTTGCGCTCGCCGCCGCCGAGGCCGGCCGGCCCCTCACCGTGACCGCCGTCGCCCTGGTGGTCCTGGCCGCACCCTGCCTGCTGGCGCGGCGGGTCCGGCCGGTGGCGGTGCTCTGCGCCGTGCTCGCCCTCGGCGTGGCGCTGAACCTGATCACGGCACAGGGCCCGCACTTCTCCGCGGGAACCATCGTCGCGCTGTACTCCGTGGCCCGCGTGCGCGGCCCGGCGGTCACGGCGGCGGCCGCCCTGGCGGCCGTGCCGCTGACGGTGCTCGGCAGCAGCGGCTACGGGGGGATCAGCAGGTTCACGGGCCTGCTCGGCAACACGGTCGCCGTCCTCCTCGTCGTCGCCGCCGCGCAGCTGGTGCGCCGCTGGCAGCAGGAGACCGAGGCCAAGCGCACCCTGCTCGCCGAACGGGCCGTGGCCGAGGAGCGCCGCCGCATCGCCCGCGAACTCCACGACATCGTGGCCCACCACATCACCACCATGCAGCTGATGGCCGGCGGAGCGCGGGCCAACCTCGCGCGCGACCCGGAGGTGGCCCGCGAGGCCCTGGTCACCCTGGAGGGGTCCGGGCGGATGGCGCTGCGCGAGATGCGCCAGCTGCTCGACGTGCTCCGGGCCGGGGAGGAACCGGAACGCACCCCGCCGGCCCCGCAGCCCGGCACCGGCGACCTGGACCGGATCGTCGCCGAGGCCGGGCTCGGCGGCCTGGAGACCGGATTCACCGTGGACGGGCCGGTCCGCCCGCTGCCGCCGGCCCTCGGCCTGACGGTGTTCCGCATCGTGCAGGAGTCGCTGACCAACACCCGCAAGCACGCCGGGCAGCGGGCCCGGGCGCACGTACGGCTGACGTATCTCCCGGACGAGGTGACGGTGGAGGTCCGCGACGACGGTGCGGGGGACCGGCAGCCGCCTTCGCGGGCGGCATCGGGTTCCGGCTACGGTCTGATCGGAATGCGCGAACGGGTCGCCCTGCAGGGCGGCACCCTGGAGGCGGCCGCCCTGGACTGCGGTGGATTCCGGGTGGCGGCGCGCCTCCCGGCCCCACCTGGTCCGGACGCGCCCGGGGGAGAAGGAGAGGAAGAACGCGGATGATCCGTGTGCTCATTGCGGACGACCAGCCGCTCGTCCGGAGGGGCCTGGCCCTGATCCTGACCCCCGAGCCGGAGTTCGAGGTCGTCGGCGAGGCCGGGGACGGGGCCGAGGCGGTCGCCCTCGCGGAGCGGCTGCGGCCCGACGTGGTCGTCATGGACATCCGGATGCCGGTCCTGGACGGGGTCGGAGCCACCGGGGAACTGGCCCGGCTGCTGCCGCAGTGCCGGGTCCTGGCGCTGAGCACCTTCGACATGGACGAGTACGTGGTCGCCGCCCTGCGGGCCGGAGCCTACGGGTTCCTGCCCAAGGACGTCTCCCCGGAGGAGCTGACCGCCGCGATCCGCACCGTCCACACCGGCGAGGCGGCGGTGGCGCCGCGCCTGCTGACCCGGCTGATCTCCACGTATGTACGGGTCCCCGCGCGGCCCGTCAGGCGGACGGCGGAGGTTCCGGCCGAACTCACCCCCCGGGAGCGGGAGATCTGGCAGCTTCTGGCCACCGGACTGGACAACACGGAGATCGCCGCGGACCTGGACATCAGCGTCTCCACGGTCAAGAACCACATCACCGGCATCTTCGGCAAGCTGGGCGTCCGCGACCGGGCCCAGGCGGTCATCGCCGCGTACGAATCGGGCGTGGTGGAGGTCGCGGAAGGGACGCGCTGAGTGCCAAGTCCGCGGGGAGGGACGGGAGGAGCCCGGGGTGCACACCTCTGACCTGCCGGAACATCCCCGGAACACTGGAGGATTCACCCGTGCGCAAAGGGGCAGGTCCATGGCACAGTGCGATCAGTCCAACCGCACGACCAGGGAGTCTCCATGAGCGATCCGCACTCCACGCAGCTCGCGGCCGCCCCCGAGTACCGGGCCGAGCCCGGGCGGCTGAGCCCGTCGGGCCTGCCGAGCCCGGCCCGTCGGCTGAGCCCGGTGAGTGAGTCGAGCCCGGCGGGTCAGCCGGGTCAGCCGGGTCCGCTTCCGTGCTGCCCGGTGTGCGAGGAAGCCCCCGAACGCATCTCGTGGCGTCAGCGTCCCGGGCAGCCGGTGCTTCTGGTCTTCGATCCCTGCGGACATCGGCACGGCTCGCCGGCGGCGCCGGTCCTGGCCGTGAGCCCGCTGCCCGAGACGGGCCGGCGACGGGCCCTCGCCTGAGCCCGCCCGCCCACCGGACGAGCCCGCCGCCGTCCGTGCGGGGAACGCGGGTGTTGCCGTAGCCGATGGGCGGCCGATGGGCGGGGGAGCGCACCGCCGGCTCAGGCGTCGGCGGGGGCGGGCCGGAGGTGGGCCGGGTCCGCGGGGCGCTGGTGGTCGATCAGGGCGGAGGCCAGCAGGGCCGTCACCGCCGAGAGCACCAGCAGCGGCATCAGGGTGGGTGCCTCCTTGCCCAGCAGGGCGGCGGCCAGGACCACGCCGGTCACCGGGAGCCGGGTACCGGCCACCCCGGCCGCGCAGATGCCGGCCGCCAGGGCGGGGCCCATGCCGAATCCGGGGAGGCTGCCGAAAGCGATGCCGATCGCCGCCCCGATCATGATGGACGGGAAGATGGGACCACCCCGGAGGCTGCCCAGGGCGATGCTCCAGCCGATCAGCTTGAAGACCGAGAGGGCGATCAGCGCGCCCACCGCCCAGGACGAGGGCTCGGCGGCCAGCAGGCCGACGGTGTTCTGGCCGGACAGGGCCACCTCCTCGGGGGAGCGTCCGGTGATCAGCGCGTAGCCGGTGACACAGAGGCCGACGGCCACCGCGCACAGGACGATCCGCTGCGCGGAGGTACCCGTCCAGGCATGCACGCGCAGGCCCCCGGACTTGCCCAGGGCGACCAGGACGCCGATCAGGGCGGCCATCGGAATGCCCCACAGGAAGTCGCCGGCGTCGGGCAGGCCGACGGCGGGTTCCCGGGGGAGGGTGAGCGCGCCGATGCCCAGGCCGGTCCAGTGCCCGAAACCGGTGAAGACCAAAGCGCCCACCCCGCTGGCGACCAGGGCGGGCAGGATCAGCACGAGGATGCGGGCGCCCCCGGCCACGAGGGCGGCTCCCTCCAGCACCATCACCACCGGGATCAGCGGACTGCCGAAGATGGTGCTGATGGCGGCGGTGGATCCGGCCATGCCCAGCACCGTGGCCAGTTCGGGCTCGGCGGCGCGCTTGGCGGCGCGGATGCTGAGCAGGGCGAGGCCGCTGCCCATCGCCATCAGGGGTGCCTCGGGTCCCAGCATCACGCCGAGGGGCAGGCAGGCCAGCGCGGCCAGGACCACGCTCAGGGTCTCGCGGGGCATGGTCGGCGGGCCGCCGAAGCCGTAGGCGGGGACGTGTCCGCCGGCGCCGGCCATCCGCGTGATGATCGGCGCGGCGAGCAGTCCGGCGAGGGTGAGCGTCGGCAGGCCCCACCACCACGGGGGGCGGGCGTAGCCCAGCAGGTCGGGTGCGGTGTGCCAGACCCAGTGCTGGAGCTCGTGTTCGAGGCTGACGAAACCGAAGGCGAACAGCGAGACCGGGATGCCGATGAGCGCCGAGAGGACGAGCAATCGCAGGGTCCCGGGGGCGAGGAGGAGCTGACGGAGCGATGCGGGCTGTTGCGCCTGTGCCATGAGTGCGGGGCCCTCCAGAAACGTCCGTGGTTCGTCCCAGGGTCGGTGCGCGGGGCGCGTCGCGCAGGGCGGGTGGGCCATACGAGTGAGGGATCGCCATCCGGATGCATGCTCAAAGATGCTCGTTGACCAGCCATTCCGAGCATCTTCCTTCAAATGAGGTCTCCGGGCCGCTATGTTGCCCGGTGCATGCCAAAAGGTGTGTCCGCAGTCCGGACCGCACGAGGAGCCGCCCCATGAGACTCATCAGCATCCGCAGAAGCCCACGGCGGCGGCGCGCCCCGGCGGCCGCGCTGCTCGCCGCGGTCCTCGCCGTGGCCGGTCTGGCCACCGCCGGCCCCCTCTCCTCACCGGCCTCGGCGAGGGCCGCGGCGCCGGCCCCGGCCACGGCCGGCAACGCCACCGGCGTCACCCAGTCCGGGAGCACCTTCACGATCGCAACCTCCGGCGGGGCCAAGGCCCGGGTGGTCGTCGCCCGCGCCGACATCTTCCGGCTCTGGCTCTCACCCGACGGCACCTTCACCAGCGACCCGGCCGGCACCGACCTCGCCCCCACCACCGACTTCGGTCCCGTGAGCGCCGCCTGGACCGACGCGGGCACGTACTACAAGATCACCACCGGTTCCCTGTCCATCCGGGTCAACAAGACCCCCCTGCAGTTCTCCGTCTACCGTGCCGACAACTCCACCCTCGTCTGGCAGGAGACGCAGCCCACCTCCTGGACCAGCAGCCAGACCACCCAGTACCTCGCGCGCGGAACCGACGAGCAGTTCTACGGAACGGGCCTGCGCCTGGGCGAATGGGCGCTGCGCGGCAAGACCGTCCCGATCGCCGTCGACAACAAGTGGCGCGAGAACAACAACGCCAGCCCCGCGCCCTTCTACGTATCGACCAACAACTACGGCGTGATGCGCAACACCTGGGCCCCGGGCTCGTACGGTTTCAACGCCCCCACCACGCTCACCCATGACGAGAAGCGCTTCGACGCCTGGTACTTCACCGGCAATTCCCTCAAGACCGTCCTGGACGCCTACACCGACGTCAGCGGCAAACCCTTCATGGCCCCGGCGTGGGGCTTCGAACTCGGCAACGCCGACTGCTTCAACGCCTCCAACCCGGCCTACCAGGGCGATCACAACCGGCTCCGCCACCAGACCACCCCGGACGTCGTCGGCTACGCCACGGACGCCCGCGCCGCCGACATGCCCTCGGGCTGGTTCCTGCCCAACGACGGCTACGGCTGCGGCTACACCGCGCCCCTGAAGTCCACGGTCGACGCCCTGAAGGCCAAGGGCTTCCAGACCGGCCTGTGGACCTCGACGGGCCTCGGCAACATCAACGAGGAAGTGGGAACGGCCGGTTCCCGCGGTGTGAAGACCGACGTCGCCTGGATCGGCGGCGGTTACAAGACGGCATTCGCCGGTGTCCAGCAGGCCGTCGACGGCATCGAGAAGAACTCCGACGCCCGGCGCTACGTCTGGACCGTCGACGGCTGGGCCGGCACCCAGCGCAACGCCGTCGTCTGGACCGGTGACACCAACGGCACCTGGGACGACATGCGCTGGCACGTCCCCGCCATCACCGGCGCCGGCCTCTCGGGCCTCAACTACGCCACCGGCGACGTCGACGGCATCTTCGCCGGCAGCCCCAAGACGTACGCCCGCGACCTCCAGTGGAAGGCCTTCACTCCGGCCTTCATGACCATGTCCGGCTGGGGCGCGACCGGTCCGACCGCCGGCTACCAGGACAAGCAGCCCTGGCGGTTCGCGGAGCCGTACCTCTCGATCAACCGCAAGTACCTCCAGCTGAAGATGCGGCTGATGCCGTACCTGTACACGATGAGCCGGACCGCGCACGAGACCGGCGTCCCGAGCACCCGCGCGATGGTCCTGGAGTACCCCGAGGACCCGGTGGCGCGCGGCAACCTGACCAGCGGCCAGTTCATGGCCGGCGACTCCTTCCTCGTCGCGCCCGTGGTCTCCGACACCTCCGTGCGGGACGGCATCTACCTCCCGGCCGGCACCTGGACGGACTACTGGACGGGCAAGACCTACGCCGGACCGGGCTGGCTCAACGGTTACCAGGCGCCCCTCGACACCCTGCCCCTCTTCGTCAAGGGCGGCGCCATCGTTCCGATGTGGCCGCAGATGAACTACACGGGGGAGAAGCCCGTCTCCACCCTCACCTACGACATCCACCCGCGCGGCGCCACCTCCTTCAGCCTGTACGAGGACGACGGAATCACCCGGGCCCACCAGAGCGGAGCCTTCGCCCGCCAGCAGGTCGAGGTCACCGCCCCCGCCTCCGGCTCCGGCACGGTCAACGTGTCCGTCTCCGCCCCGGCCGGCAGCTACACCGGCAAACCGGCCTCGCGCGGCTACGAGTTCAGCCTCCACGTGGCCACCGCCCCCACCGCGCTCACCGTGGACGGCGCCGCCCTCACCCGGCTGACCGGCAAGGCCGCCTACGACGCTGCGGCGACGGGCTGGTTCTTCGACTCCGCCGACCGCGGCGGCATCCTGTGGATCAAGACGGGTACGAAGTCGGGCGCGTTCAGCGTCTCGGCGAGCGGCACCTCCGTCCCGGCCGCAGACCCCATCCCGGTCACCTCCAGCCCCGTCCCGCAGACGGCCTGGACCCTGGTCTCCGCCGACAGCCAGGAGACCGGCGGCGAGAACGGCGCCGCCCGCAACGCCTTCGACGGGAACACCGGAACCATCTGGCACACCGCCTGGTCCGGTTCCGCCCCCGCGCCGCTCCCGCACGAGATCCAGATCGACCTCGGCGCCCGCTACACCGCCGACGGCCTCGGCTACCTGCCCCGCCAGGACGGCGGGGTCAACGGCCGGATCGGCGGCTACGAGGTGTACGTCTCGGACACCACCACCGACTGGGGATCCCCGGTGGCCACCGGCACCTTCGCCGACACGGCGGCCGTCAAACAGGTCTCCCTCTCAGCGAAGGCCGGCCGCTACCTCCGGCTGAAGGCGCTGACCGAAGCGGGCGGCCGCGGTCCCTGGACCAGCGCCGCCGAGATCACCCTCACCGGCCGCCCGACCCCGCTGCCCGCGGCCGCCACTCTGGTCAACGGAGCCTCGGCCACGTGCATCGACCTGCCGGGCAGCGCCACCACCTCCGGGACCCAGCCCACCCTCTACAGCTGCCACGGCGGCCCCAACCAGCGCTGGACCCTGCAGGGCGACGGCCGGCTGACCGGCCTCGGCGGAGTCTGCCTGGACGCCGCCACCGCCAACGCCGTCGCGATCCAGACCTGCAACGGCAGTTCCGGCCAGAACTGGCAAACCGGACCGGACGGCAGCCTTCGCAACTCCGGACAGTGCCTGACCCCGGCCGGCTCCGCCACGGCCAACGGCACCAAACTCACCCGGGTCGCGTGCGCGACGACCGCGGCCCAGCGCTGGACCTTCACTCCCTGACCCCGCGGGCGCGCCCCCGCGACGTGCCCGGCATCCCAATGAGAGCCGCCTGACACCCCCCACAGAGCCCGGCCCGGCACCCAGCCGGGCCGGGCTCCGGCACGCCGGGGCACGGCCGTTACCGTGGAGGCCGCGATCCCCGCAGCTCGTACCCCGTCACTCGTACCCCGTCACTCGTACGTCGTACCTTTCAGGAAGGTGCTCATGCCCGCCGGGAAAATGCACGCCGACGAACCCGACATCGACACCGACCTCGTGCGCAGGCTGATCGCCGGGCAGTTCCCCCGATGGGCGGAGCTTGCGGTCGAGCGGGTCGACTCCGCCGGGACGTCCAACGCCATGTACCGGCTGGGCGGGGACCTGGTCGTACGGCTGCCGCGCACGCCCGGCGCGGCCGGCGACGTCGGCATGGAGCACGTCTGGCTGCCGCGGCTCGCCCCGGACCTGCCGGCCGCCGTCCCCGCCCCCATCGGCCTGGGGCGGCCCGCCGACGGCTATCCCTGGTCCTGGTCCGTCTTCGGCTGGGTCCCGGGCGAGAACCCCGTGCCCGGCCGGATCGCGGAGCCGGACCTCCTGGCCGAGGACCTGGCGGAGTTCATCTCCGCACTGCACCGGGCCGATCCGGCGGACGCTCCCGCCTCCTACCGCTGCGAGACCCTGGCGGACCGGGACGCCGCGACCCGTGCCGCGATCGCGGAACTGGGCGCGAGCGCAGACGCCGACGTCCCGGCCGGGGCGGTGACCGCCCTGTGGGAGGAGGCCCTGCGTGCCGGGCCCTGGTCCGGGCCGCCGGTGTGGATCCACGCCGACCTGCAACCGGGGAACCTGCTCCTCGCGGACGGAAAGCTCGCCGCCGTCATCGACTTCGGCTGCGCGGGCCTCGGCGAACCCGCCGTCGACCTGATCCCGGCCTGGTACGTCCTGCCGGCCGCGGCCCGCCCCGCCTTCCGGGCCGCCCTGGACGCCGACGACGCGATGTGGACGCGTGCCCGCGGCTGGGCCCTGTCGATCGCCCTCATGGAACTGAACTACTACAAGGAAACGAATCCGGTCATGGCGGCCATCGCCCGCCACGTCATCGGCGAACTCCTCGCGGCGGTCCCGGGGCCCGAATGACCGGAACGCGCACGAGACCGGGCGGGAATGACGGGAACGCGCACGATCCGACCGGCCGTTCGGCCGGGGTATGGATGGTTGTCGGTGCCGGTTGCGAGCATGGGTGGCATGACGCCTTTCCTTCTGACCGACATCGACCGCGCCGTCCGCAGCAGTTGGAGTGCGATGACGTGCACGCCCGAGTACCGCGACCGGTGGACCCGGGAGAACCCGGCCCGCGACCAGTGCGGTGTGACCGCCATGGTCCTCAACGACCTGCTGGGCGGCGAGCTGCTCCGCGGCGAGGTCCTCGTCGACGGCGAGCGCGTGGACTACCACTGGTGGAACCGCCTGGGCCTCGGCATAGAGATCGACCTCACCCGCGAGCAGTTCGGCCCGGAGGAGAAGATCACCGAGGGCATCGTCATGCCCCGCCCCCCGGAGGGCGAGTGGCGCCGACTGCGCACGGAGTACGAGCTCCTGCGCGACGAGGTGATGGCCAAGCTCACCGGCGCCGCGAAAGAGACGGCCTAGCCGCAGCGGGTCGGCACCCGGCCCCCGCCCTCGCGATGGCGGGGGCCGGGTTGCCGCCCTGGGCCGTGAACTGATCGTCGGGCAGCCGGACATCCAAGTCAATCCTCCGGATTTCTCGTAACCCCCAAGGGATAGCTTGGGGGTGTGACCCTCGACGATCTCCGTGTCTTCGTCGCCGTATGCCGGGCCGGCAGCCTCAGCGCCGTCGCCCGCGACCTCGGCCGCACCCAGTCCGCCGTCAGCCAGCACATCCGCCGTCTGGAGAAGGAAACCGGCACCGCGCTCCTCGAGCGCCACCCGCGCGGGGTCTCGCCCACCGCGGCCGGCCTGATCCTCCGGGCGGCCGCCGCCGACGCCATCGCCGGACTCGACGGAGCCCTGCGCCGGCTCGACGACCTCGTACGGGGCGACGGCGGATCGGTCCGCGTCACCACCGGGGCCACCACCGTCCGCCACTTCATGGCGGAGGCGATCGTCACCTTCCGGCGCGGCCACCCCCGGGTCAGCCTGGAATTCCAGACCGAGAACTCCAGCCGGAGCTGCTTCGAGGCCCTCTCGGCCGAGGACCTCGACCTCGCGTGGATCACCATCGGCGCCCCCGTGCGGGGCATCGAGCAACGCCCCGTCATGCGGCTGCCCTGGGTCCTGGCGGTCGGCGCCGACGACCCCCTCGCCGCCCGCTCCCGGCTGGAGCCGGCCGACCTCGGCGCCATCCGTCACATCAGGCTGCCGGAGAACTCCGCCTCCCGCGCCCAGCTCGACGCCGCCCTCGCCGAAGCCGGCGTCCGGATCAGCTCCGACACCAGCGCCGCCGACTGGGACACCGCCCTCCTCCTCGCCGAACTGGGCCTCGGCCACGCCGTCGTACCGGCGCTGCCCGGCTGGCAGGTACCCGGATCAACCGGACCGCTGCGCCTCGTTCCGGTCCCCGCCCTGCCGCCGCTCGCCGTCGGCTGGGCCGTCCGGCGCTGGTCCGCCCTCTCCCCGCTCGCCCGTGCCTTCGCCGACGAGGTGGCCCGCAGCTGCACGGCCCGCGCGACCGCCCCCGGCCCGCCGTGACGCGGGCGGTCGCTTCGACGGCATCCGTGACGACGGCAGTCGTGACGCGGGCAGCAGTCCTGCGGCGGCCAGCCCGGCCAGCGCCGCGACCGAAGCCCCGGTCCCCGCGGCCACCGCGATGCCGAGGGCGGGGCCGACGTTCATCGCCGTCTGCTTGAGCCCGCCCACCACCCCCGCGTGTCCGGCCGGGGCGTCCCCGACCACCGTCCCGGTGGCCGTCACCATCACCGCGGCGAAGCCCGCGCCGAGCACCCCGAACCCCCAGCCCGGCCCCAGTCCCGTGATTCCGAGCGCCACCAGTCCGGTTCCGGCCATCGCCGTCCCGCGGGCCCCGAACCGGCGCAGCAGGGCCCCCGCCACCGGTGCGCCGACGACCATGGCGGCCGTCATAGGCAGCACGCGCAGCCCGGTCGCGAGCGGATCGAGCCCCGCCGCGTCCTGGAGCGCGAAGCTGGCCCCGAACAGCGCCCCGGACAGTGCGGCGGAGACCACGGCCAGCAGTGCGACGGACGCGGTCACCGGTACGGAGCGGGCCACCGGGCGCGGCACCAGGGGCTGGGCGGAGCGGCGCTCGGACCGTACGAGCAGGGCCGTCAGCGCGGCCGCAGCGGCGAACCCGGCCAGGGTCCGGGGTCCCGACCAGCCGTGTTCCGGTACGCCGGCCAGCGCGTGGACCAGCACCGCGAGGGCCGTCGCGAGGAGGGCCGCGCCGCCCGGCCGGATCCGGCCGGGCTCGGTGGGCGGGGGCGCGGGGACCCGTACGAACAGGGCCGCCGCCGCGATCGCGAGGGCGGCGGGGACGTTCGCCACGAACACCGCGCGCCAGCCGAAGCGTTCGACCAGTACACCCCCGAGCAGGGGCCCGGCCGCCGCGGCCAGACCGATCGCCGCGGTCCGCACCGCTACCGGCCCGCCGATCCGCCCGGGCGGGTACGCGAGCCGCAGCAGGGCGAGCGTGGCCGGCTGGAGCAGTGCCCCGAACAGCCCCTGGGCCGCGCGCAGGGCGATCACCCAGCCGGCCCCGGGAGCGAGCGCGATGCCCGCCGAGGCCGCCGCGAAGCCGAGTACGCCGGTGAACAGCAGCCGGGTGTGCCCGTACCGGTCTCCCAGCCGCCCGGCGAGGACCAGGAAGGCGGCCACGCTCAGCAGGTACGCGCCGCTCGTCCACTGCACCTCGGCCAGACTCGCGCCGAGGTCCCGCCGCAGGCTGGGCTGCGCCATGAGCAGGACCGTCCCGTCGAGGGCGACGAGCATCGCGCCGGCCGCGCTGACGCAGAGCGCGAGCCGGGGCCTCACGGGCGGTGCCCCGGCAGATGGGCGTCGAGGGCGGCGTCGACCACCCGGTCGACGGAGGCCGCCGGATCGCCGTCGAGGGCCAGGGGCAGGCTGCCCCAGGCCCACAGCTGCGCCACGCCGTGCAGATTGGCCCAGAGCGCGGCCGCGGTGATGCGGGGGGCTTCGGCCGCCGCGCAGCGGGCGACCAGGGAGACGAGCAGCTCGAACAGCGGCAGTGTGGAGTCCCGGAGCCGGGCCCCCGGCGGCCCGTCCTGCCCGCCGCCGTCCAGCAGGTCGTGGCGGAACATCAGCTCGAACATGCCGCGGTGCTCCAGCGCGTAGCCGACGTACGCGCGCCCCAGTGCTCGCACCTGCCCGCGCGGATCGTCCGCACCCGGGCCGGCCATGGCGTCGGGGATGCGGGAGCCGAGCTCCTCGAAACCGCGCCGGGCGATGGCGGACAGCAGTGCGTGGTGGGTGGGGAAGTACCGCCGGGGCGCCCCGTGGGACACCCCGGCGCGGCGGGCGATCTCGCGCAGCCCGAGCGCGGCGGTCCCTTCGCTCGTCACGAGCTCCACCCCGACGTCGATCAGCCGCTCGCGCAGCCCGCTGTCCTGATCCATGGACACTGTCTACCACCGAGCCGTAGACAGTGTCTATCTCCCTTCCTCGGTGATGATGGGATGAGCGCGGCCGGGCGAGGCGCCCGGCCCGGCCGAGGGAGAGGTGACCTGCCATGGCGGAGCGCGAGGCCCGTGAGGCCGGGCCGTCGGCGGGCGGGCTCGAAGAGGGCCGCCTGATGAAGGAGCTCGAAGCCATCCACCGCACGCGTCACGAGACCCTGCTGCACGGATCGGACGACGCGCTGGTCACGCACACCCGGCGGATGGAGGAGCTGGAGCGCGAGTACGTGCGCCGCCACCCCGAACGCGCCCAGACCACCGGCCGCACCCGCTCCGGCGCGCGCGCCCGCACGGGAACGGAAGAACAGGGCTGAAGCCCCGGGGTGATGGGGGGGGCCTACTTCTCGGCGTGCTCGCCCAGGACGAACAGCAGCCAGACGAACCCCGCGAACAGGTGCGTGCCGGCGATGTAGAAGAACGCGCGCAGCAGCACGCCGTTCTCCTTCCACTTCTCGTACTTCGCCGCGGCGGCGGCGGAGCGCGCCCGCTCGGAATGCTCGTCCTGGTCCGTCATCACCCGAACAGCGTACGGGCGCGTCCGTGCGCCCGTCTGTGCCATTCATGAATCAGACTTGCTTCATGTGAGACAAATTTGTATCGTTTGATACGAAGGAGGATCGCATGATGAACCAAGAAGAGCTACTGGACGGCGCCGCACGCGTGCTCGCCGGCGATCACAGTGCCTCCATGGCGCACATCGCCGCGGGCATCGGGACCAGCCGCGCCACGCTCAGCCGCCGCTACGCCACCCGCGAGGCACTCCTCAAAGCCGTCGCCGTGCGGGCCATCGAGGTGGTCGACGGGTGCCTCGCCCCCGCCGACCTGCCCGGCGACGCCGACGGAGCGGAGTTCGACGCCGCGCTCGAGCGGCTCGTCACCGGGCTGCTGCCCGCCGCGCACCTGTACGGGTTCACCTCCCGCGACGCCACCGTGCTCGCCGACCCCGAGTTCCGGGCCGGGATCCAGCGCCAGGACCAACGGGCCCTCGCCTTCCTCGCACTCGGCCAGCGCCTCGGCCGGCTCCGCGTCGACCTGCCCGCGTACTGGATCTGGTACTCGCTCTGGGGGCTCCTCGACGCCGCCGCCGAGGGCGTCCGCGACGGCCACCTCGCCCGGCGCGACATCGGCCGGCTCGTCCTCGCCTCCTTCCTCAGCGGAACCCGGCCGTCCCCGGCGGCCTGAGCCCGCACCCCCGAACCCCTCCCGCGTACGACCGTGAAACAACCGTGAACGGAACCCCCATGCACACCCCCACGCAGGACCCGCGCCGCTGGATCGTGCTCGCGATCCTCTCCGGCAGTCTCCTGCTCATCTCGATGGACACCACGATCCTCAACGTGGCCTTCCCCTCGCTCGTCGGCGACCTCCAGCCGGGCGCCGTACAGCAGTTGTGGATCATCGACATCTACGCACTCGCCCTCTCCGGGCTGCTGGTCACCGCGGGCGCCCTCGGCGACCGCTGGGGCCGCAAGCGGCTGCTCATGGCGGGCTTCGGCATCTTCGCCCTCGCCTCGCTCATCGCCGTCTTCTCCACCGAGGCCTGGCACGTCATCGCGGCCCGCGCCCTCCTCGGCGTCGGCGGCGCCGCGATCATGCCCTCGACCCTGTCGATCCTGCGCAGCGTTTTCACCGACGCCAAGGAACGCGCCTTCGCCCTCGCCGTCTGGGCCGCCGTGTTCGGCGGCGGCATGGCCTTCGGCCCCGTCGTCGGCGGGCTGCTCGTCCAGGACTACGGCTGGCACTCCGCCTTCCTCCTCAACCTCCCCGTCGCCGCGGTCATCGTCGCGGCCGGCTTGCGCTACCTTCCCGAATCCCGCTCCCCGCGCTCCGCCGGAAAGTGGGACTGGACCGGCGTCGGCCAGTCGATCGTCGGCATGCTCGCCCTCGCGGGCGGCATCAAGCAGCTCGGCAAGAGCGGTGTCGCCGACCCGCTGCCCTGGGCCCTGCTGGTCCTCGCCGTCGTCGCGCTGACCCTGTTCGTCCGCCGCCAGCTCCGTGTGGACAACCCGCTGCTCCAGGTCCGGCTCTTCACCAAGCCCGCCTTCAGCGTGGCCGCCACCGCGATCTTCCTGCCCATGGTGGGCATGGGCGCGATCCTGTTCCTGGTCACCCAGTGGTTCCAGTACGGCCAGGGATACACCCCGCTGGAGGCGGGCCTGCGCCTGCTGCCCGCCCCGCTCGCGCTGATCTGCGCCTCGATGGTCGCCCCGACCCTCATGCAGCGCTTCGCGATCCGCCACGTGCTCGGCGGCGGCCTGGTGGTCCTCGCGACGGGCATGGCCCTGCCCTGGACCCTCCAGCAGTTCACCGGCCTCGGCTATCCCGCCTTCGCCGTCGCGCTGACCATCATGGGCGTGGGCGCGGGCATCGCGACCACCGTCGCCTCGGTCACCCTCATCTCCACGGCGCCGGCCGACCAGGTCTCCAGCGCCGCCGCCATCGAGGAGACCTGCTACGAACTCGGCTCGGCCATGGGCGTCGCCATCCTCGGCTCCACCGCCGCCACGCTCTACCGGGGCAACCTCCCGGCCCTGGACCTGGATTCCGCCACCCTGGCCGCCGTACGGGACTCCGTGGGCGAGGCCGCCCACACCGCCGAACTGCTCGGCGGCGGCGTCGGCCGGACCCTGCTCGAGGCCGCCTCGCAGGCCTACACCCTCGCGATCACCCCGGCGTTCCTGATGGCCGGCGTCCTCGCGATCGCCGCCGCGGCGACCACCTGGACGCTGATCCCGCGCGACCTGAGGCCGACCGAGAACCACTGAGGGGAGCAGGGAGCAGAGCAGCGAGCCAGGGGAGCGAGGGGCCGGCCGGCCTATGCGCCGGCCGCGTACGCCCACACCGCGCGCATCTGCGGCGACGGCGACGGGCCGGTGAGCTCCCGCTGGGTCAGCAGGATGGTGACGGACCCCGTCGCGGGGACGATGTGGGCGGCGGTGCCGGTGCCGCCGATCCAGCCGTAGCGGCCCGGCACGTTCCACGGGTCGGCCGGCGTGACGTCGACCGACCCGCCGAACCCCCAGCCCTGGCCTTCCAGGAACAGTTCGGCCCCGGCCCGCTGGGCCGGCGTCAGCCAGTCGGTGGTCATACGCCGCACCGAATCGGACGAGAGCAGCGGGCCGCCGCCGTCGAGCAGCATCAGGGCGAAGCGGCGCAAGTCGTCCGCAGTGGAGACGAGTCCGCCCGCACCGGACGGGAAGGCGGGCACGGCGCTCCACTGCCCGTCGGGGGCGTCCACGAGGTCGAGCCCGCCGTCCTCGGCGGGCCGGTACAAATGCGTGAACCGGCCCGACTGCCCCGCGGGCACGGCGAACCCGGTGTCGGGCATGTCCAGCGGCTCGAAGATCCGCTCCGCCAGGAACTCCGGCAGTGAGCACCCCGCCACCCGGGCGATCAGCACGCCCAGCACGTCCGAGCAGGTGTTGTACAGCCAGGCCTCGCCCGGCTGGCACAGCATCGGGATCCGGCCCAGCGCGGCCATCCACTCGTCCGGCCCCGCGACCTCCTGAGGCCGCGGAGGGCCCTGGCGCAGCTCGCCGAAGAGCGGTGCGACCGCCGGGAGCGAGAAGTCGGAGGGGAACCCCCACCCCGCGCGGAAGGTCATCAGATCGGCCACCGTCACCGGCCGCTTCGCCGGGACCACGTCGTCGACCGGGCTCGCCGGTGTCCGTACGGCCACCGGTGCGGCGATCTCCGGCAGCCAGGGGGCGACCGCGTCGGTGAGCGCGAACCGGCCGTCCTCCACCAGCATCATGACCGCCGCCGCGGTGACCGGTTTGGTGAGCGAGGCGATCCGGAAGATCGAGTCGCGGACCATCGGGGCATCGCCCCCGGCGTCCGCACCGCCCACGGCGGCCACTTCGGGCTCCCTGCCGTCGCCGCGGTCCACCAGGGCCACCGCCCCCGGCAGGGTCTTGTCGTCCACGTACGGCCGCAGGACGTCGGTCAAACCGGTCACGAGCCCGCCCTTTCGAGATCGAGAGTCCGTCCTGCGGAGTCCCACAGCCCGCAGTGGTGCCGGGCCGCCGCGTCCACGGGGCGGATGCCGCCCGAGGGCCCCGGCGCCAGGGACAGTACGGCGGGGGAGCGCGGCCACCACGGCCCCGTACCGGGGGCGTTCGGATCGCCGGTCGCCGCGAACCGGGTCCAATAGCCGCCCATGCGCTCCGCGAGCACCCGCTGCGCGGCACTCATCGGGAGCCCGGTGTCGAAGAGGTACGGCAGCTCGGACCCGTGCGAGGCCCCGTACGGGAAGCCCGCCACCGGCGGCAGCCCGGTGAAGTCCGGTGCGCGCCGGTCGTCGAACCCGTAGTCGTACGTCGGCACGTGCCGCGCCAGCGCACGGCTGTCCCGCAGCTGCGGGCAGACGAAGGAGGCGTCCGTCAGTGCGGCGGCGAAGGCAAGCGCGGGCGTCGGATGGGCCGTCACCGGATAGGCGGCCTCGACGAGTCCGGCCCGCGCCCCGAACACGGCACGCAGCCGGGACCGGTAGGCCTGCGGGTCGGCGACCGGGTAGGCGGCCAGGGTCTGCCCGAGGAAGATCCGCATCTCGTCGCGGGTCGATCCCTGCACCACCGGGACCCGGTGGAACTCCCCGCGCTCCAGGGCCCGCCGGGGCTCGGTGGGGAGCAACGGGGTGCCGTAGGACACCGCGGAGAACAGCGTCATGAGTTCGGGTGTCGCCAGGGCCTCGGGGGCGAGCCGGCGCAGGCACCCCAGTACCTCCGGGGCCTCTCGCCGCCCGCAGCCGAGCCGTGCCGCCGCGGCGGCCCCCAGGGCCACGGTGCGGTGCTCCGGCGCGAACGGCTCGTAGGCGGGCAGCGCGGGGAGCAGCGAGTGTGCCGGGACGGTGAGCGAGCAGGAACCGCTCTGCACGATCGCCCGGTGGAACAGGCCGGCCGAGGCGGGGGAAGTGAGGTGCAGGCAGACGCTCAGGGCGCCGGCGGACTCGCCGAACACGGTGACGTTGCCGGGATCCCCGCCGAAGCGGGCCGCGTTCGCACGCACCCAGCGCAGGGCCGCCTGCTGGTCGGCGAGCGCGAAGTCGGGGGCGCCGTGGAGTGCGGGATGCCCGAAGAGCCCGAAGACGCCCAGCCGGTAGTTGACCGTGACGACCACGGCCCCGCCCGCCGACGCCAGCCGGCCCGGCCGGTACAGGTCCCCGGCGCCGTTCATGAACCCGCCGCCGTGGAACCAGACCATGACGGGACGGCCGGGGGCGTCGGAGACCGCCGGAATCGGGGCCGCCGGATTCGGAGCGGCCGGCTTCGGGGCCGTGACGTTGAGGAACAGGCAGTCCTCCGAGCCGCTCTGGCCACCCGGTCCCACCGCGGGCAGCTGCACGCAACGCGCCCCGGGCGCACCGGCGTCCCGTACGCCCGACCAGCGTGCGGCGGGCTCCGGAAGCCGCCAGCGCAGCGGCCCCGTCGGCGGAGCGGCGTACGGGACGCCCTCGAAGGTGCGGTACCCTGCGGCCTCCCGCCCGCGCACCGCCCCCCGGTCGGTCTCGACGACGGGCCGTTCGGCAGTGCCGGGGCCGGAGGGCGGGGTGGCCGAGGCCGCGGCAGCCGGGGCGGCGGCCGTGAGGAGGAGGGCCAGCAGCAGGGCTCCCGCGGACGCCATCAGCGGCCCCTCGTCAGCACGCCCCGGACGAAGGCCGCCTGCCCCGCGTGCTGGAGGTCGTCGCCGATCACGCTGACCAGCCGCACCCCGAGGGTCACCGGCGGATCCCAGCGCTCGTCGACCACCCGGTCCAGGTCGGCGGCGGACAGCCCCCGCAGGAACCGCTCCGTCTGCGCGTGGACGGCGTCGAAGTAGCCCAGCAGCAGCTCACCCGAGTCGACCCGGACGGCGCCCACCTCGCGGGCGGTGTGCCCGTAGCCGGTCGATCCGGCCGGCAGCGCCAGCCCGAACCGCTCGTCCCAGCCCTGCGCGTCCCAGACCTGATCCCAGCCGGCCGCGTCCGCCACGTGGTCGTCCTGGATCCGGGTCAGGTGCCAGACGAGCCAGGTGATCGAGTTCGCACCCGGCTCGATCCGCGCATCGAGCTGTCCGGGCTCCAGCCCCTCCACGGCCTCGTGCACCACGCCCTGGATCCGGCCGAACGCGTCGGCCAGTACCTCCGTAGCCTTCATGCCCCCACCATGCCCACGGCGGGCGCCGACCGGGCCCGCGGCACCGCGGGGGACCCCCGTTTGCCCGCCCCGAATGGCGCAGCGCGGCCGGGTGCCGCTGAATGTAACAAAGCGTGCGCTTCCCATGACGCACGATGACCGGCGTGCGATGTGTAGACCCGCGCGTCGGCGAACGGAGCTTTCCATGAATGACCCGATCACGCTCGCCGCGACGGAGTACGAAGAACCGCGCCGGCTCCCCGACACCACGCCCGCCCGGCCGCCGGCCCACGGCACGGACGACCTCGACTTCGGTCCCGAGCCCGACTCCGAGCCCGACTTCGCGCCCGAGTCCGGGACCGCTCCCGGGGGCCGGGCCGGATCCGGGGCAGGGGCCGAACCAGGCCCGGACCCCGGCCCCCGGACCGCAGGAGCGACCGCCCGCACCGTCCTGGAGACCGCAGCCACGGGCCGGCCGGTCCGGGAGGTCACCGACCTGGTGAACCTCCTCAAGGAATCCGGACAGGTCCCCAACCCCGGACACACGGCGCTGCGCGCGGCCGCCGTGGCCCGGCCCGTCCACGAGGTCCGCGAGATGGTGACCCTGCTGGGGGAGCCTCCGCACGAGCGGGTCGAAACCGACATCGCGCTGCGGGCCGCCGCCCTCGGCCGGCCCATCGAGGACGTGGCCCTGCTCGTCAGCATCCTCGGCACGGGCGAACAGCCCCCGCAGCGCCGCCCCGAGCCGGCGGACCGGGTACGGATCCCCGACCGCGCACCCGCCCCGCAGGCCCAGGCCCCGGCGCGGGGCCCGTCCCCGACACCGGCCCGGGGCCCGGCACGGCCGGGCAAGGGCGCGCTGCGCCACATACTGCGCTGGCCGGTGGCGCTCGCACTGCTCCTCTGCGGTGCGCTGCACGTCCCCGGTGATCTGGCGGCCCTGGCCTCCGGCGACCCCGGCGGGCTGCTCGCCCTGGCCGTCACCCTGCTCTGCCTGACCGCCGGCGCCCTGCTGGCGGTACGGGACACGGCCGGCGCGTGGCGGGCCGGCGCCGTGATCGCGCTCGGCGTGGCCGGGCTCCACGTGGTCGGCGGAGTCACCGGATTCGACCCGCTCGGCGGCGCGGTCGGCGGCTCCCTGGAGTGGGCCGGCATCACGGCGGTGCTGAGCGCGGCGGCCGGCGCCGTACTCGCCGGCGTGGCCCTGCAGTACCGTCCGGCGGCCGATCCGGCCGACGGCGCCTGACCCGGCCGGAGAGGGGGCACGGGCACGGACCCGGGCCCCCTCTCCGCCCGTCGTCGTCTCGCGGAGGAGGACACGCGATGGACCCGGTGGCCGCGCTGGACCGGATCGCCTTCCTGCTGGAACGCGCCCAGGAACCGACCTACCGGGTCCAGGCCTTCCGTACGGCGGCCGCCGCCATCCGCAGGATGAGCGAGGGAGAACCGGCCGAGCGGGCCGCCGCGGGCACGCTCGAAGCGGTCAAGGGCATCGGCCCGAAAACCGCCCAGGTCGTCCGCGAAGCCCTCGGCGGAACGATCCCCGCGTACTTGCAGGGGCTGGAGGAGAAGGCCGCGGCCCACCCCGTGGGCCCGCCGCCCAGCCCCGCGGCCCTCGCCCTGCGCGCCGCCCTGCGCGGCGACTGCCATCTGCACTCCGACTGGTCGGACGGCGGCAGCCCCATCGAGGCGATGGCCCGTGCCGCGGCCGCCCTCGGACACGACTGGGCGGTGCTCACCGACCACTCGCCGCGCCTGACCGTGGCCCGGGGACTGTCCCCGGAGCGGCTGCGAGAGCAATTGCGCACGGTCGCCGAACTCAACGCGACCTGGGCCCCGTTCCGGCTGCTCACCGGCATCGAGTGCGACATCCTCGACGACGGCTCGCTGGACCAGGAGCCCGGACTCCTGGCCGAGGTGGACCTGGTGGTCGGCTCCGTCCACTCCAAGCTCCGGATGGACGCCCGCGCCATGACCCGGCGGATGGTCGCCGCCGTGCGCAACCCGCACCTCGACGTCCTCGGCCACTGCACCGGGCGGCTGGTGACGGGAAGGACCCGCCCGGAGTCGGAGTTCGACGCCGAGGCCGTCTTCGCGGCCTGCGCCGAATCGGGCGCCGCCGTGGAGGTCAACAGCCGGCCCGAGCGGCTGGACCCGCCGCGCCGGCTGCTGCGGCTGGCCGTGGCCGCGGGCACCCTCTTCGCGATCGACACCGACGCGCACGCCCCGGGACAGCTCGACTGGCAGACCCTCGGCTGCGAACGCGCCCTGGAATGCGGGGTGACGGCCGACCGGGTCGTCAACACGTGGTCCGAGGCCGAGCTCCTCGACTGGACCCGGACCCGCCGGACGCCGCGGCCCGGGTAGATCCGGCAGACCCGGTACGTAGGTCAGTCCCCTCAGTCCCCTCAGTCCCCGTCGGTCCCGTTGTCCGTCCGGGACGAGGTGAGGGTGAACAGCGCCCCGTCCGGATCGCGCAGCGACACCCACCGCTCGGTGGCGCTCGACCCGGGCTCGGACACCGTGCGGCCGCCCAGCGCGACCGCCGCCTCCACGGCCGGCTCCAGCGCGGGAACCCGGAAGTGCACGTGCCAGCGCGGCCGGGTGTACGGGCTGTAGGAACCCGGCTCCACGGGACCGCTGTCGAGGCGCGCCACCGGCTCCCCGTCCTGGCGCAGCACGACGCGGTCCTCCTCGTAGGCGACCTCGCAGCATCCGGCGCGGCCGGTGGCCCACTCCAGCACCTCCCCGTAGAAGATCGCCGACTCGAAGGCGTCCCGGGTGCGCAGCTCCAGCCAGGCCGGGGCATGTCCCGAACCGACCCGCCAGCCCGAGGAGACCTGCCCCTCCCAGATCCCGAACACCGCCCCGTCGCGGTCCGCCACCAGCGCCCCGCGGCCACCCGACTCGAAGGAGACCGGGCCGACCGCGATCGTGCCGCTGCGTTCCCGGACCCGGTCCACCGCCACGTCGGCGTCGTCGACCGCGAAGTACGGGGTCCAGGCCACGGCCATCGCCAGATCCCCGGCCAGTGCCCCGATCCCGGCGACCGGCATCCCGTCCAGCTCGGCCACCGAGAAGGCCTCGCCGAGCCGCGCGGGCCGGAACCGCCAGCCCGCGACCTCACCGTAGAACCGCTGCGCCGCGCCGAGATCCCGGGCCATCAGGCTCACCCAGCACGGCGCCCCGAAGACGTCCCTCGTCGAAATCTCCACCGTTTGCTCCGCCCTTCACCGGGGCGCGGTCAGCGCGCCGTCCCAGCACAAGCAGTAGCGCCCGGGCCCGGGCCGTGGCCCGCAGGCGCGCCACCGGGACCACCGGCCGTGCGGCAGGGATATCCCCTTGGCGGCACCTGTGCGGGAGCCTAGGGTGCCGCCCATGAGGATCATGAATCACCAGGACGTCGACGCGGCCGTGTCGCTCACCACGAGGGCGTTGCGGGACGTGGCGCACCTGGACTGGCAGGTTCCGGCCGCCGGCCTGGAGTGGAGCTGCCGCGACACCGCCGTCCACGTGGCCGAGGACTTCACGGCCTACGCCGCCCAGCTCACGGTGCGCGCGGCCGACGCGTACGTCCCTCTGGAGATACGGGCCGAGGAGGGGACCGGACCGGCCGGCCTCGTCGACATGATCGAGGCGTCCGGCGGGTTCCTGTCGGCAGCCGTGGCCCTCGCCGGACCCGGTGCCCGTGCGTGGCACCCGTACGGCGGCGCGGGCGCGGACGGCTTCGCGGCGATGGGCGTCGTCGAGACCCTGCTGCACACCCACGACATCCTCGGCGGACTCGGCGTCCACGACTGGGAGCCGGACCCCGCCCTCGCCGAAGGGGTCCTGGACCGGCTCTTCCCCCACGTCCCGCGCGGCCGCGCGGCCTGGCCGACCCTGCTCTGGGCGACGGGCCGGGGCGAACTCCCCGGCCTGGTCCGCCAGACGACCTGGCGCTGGTACACCGAACCCGTCGAGACCGAGCGCCTCCTGCTCTGCCCCATGTCCCCGGCGGTCGCGGCCGACCTGCAAGCCGGCGGGACCGGCGGCTTCGCCTGGGTCGAGGACGGACCCGCCGACGACACCCGGGACGCCGGGGGGATCGTGACGAGGGCGCGCGAAGCGGGGACCTACCGTGCGGGCTGGGGACCGTACGTCATCGTCCGCACGAGCGACCGCAGGGCCATCGGCGGCATGGGCTTCCATGCCGCCCCGGACGCGGACGGGCGCTCCGAGATCGGCTACGACCTCGTCCCCTCGGCACGCGGCAACGGCTACGCCACCGAGACCCTGAAGGCACTGTCGTCCTGGGCCTTCGGGCAACCGGGCTTCACCCGGCTGGACGCCACGACCGACGAGGACAACGCACCCTCCCAGGCGGTGCTGCGGCGGGCCGGTTTCACCGAGGCCGGTGCGGGGGAGGGCCTGGTCCGGTACGTCCTACGGGGCTGAGCGTTCCCGCCGCGCCCCCCGGCTCGGAAGCAGGTTCCGCATGGTGAGTTCCCAGGTCCCCGTGATCGATCTCGGCCCGTGGCGCTCCGGCGGGCCCGAGGCGCGCCGGCAGGTCGCCTCCCGCGTCGACGAGGCGCTCCAGGCGGCGGGGTTCCTGCTGGTCACCGGGCACGGAGTCGACCCGGAGCTGCCGGGGCGGATCCGGGAGGCGGCGCGGACCTTCTTCCGGCTCCCGGCCGCCGCCAAGGCCCCGTACGCCGTGCCGGTCGGCGGCCGCGGCTGGCTCGGCCCGGGCGCCGAGGCCAACAGCTACGCGGAGGGCGCGGCCTCCCCGCCCGACCTCAAGGAGTCGTGGTCCTTCGCGGCGGAGGAGCCGACCGGGAACGCCTCGGTGGACGCCGAATGGTTCCGGCCGAACGCGTGGCCGGCCGAAGTGCCCGCGCTGCACGGGCCGGTGACGGAGTACCTGTCGGCGATGCGGTCCCTCTCCGACGAGCTGCTGGAGCTGCTGGCGGCCGCACTCGGCCTGGAGACGGACCACTTCACCCGGCACACCCGCCACCCCACCTGGGGGTTCAACCTCAACTGGTACCCCGGCACCGAGCTCCTCGGCCCGCCGCTGCCCGGCCAGTTCCGCATCGGCGCGCACACCGACTTCGGCACCGTCACCGTCCTCGACCGGCAGCAGGGCGCGGGCGGACTCCAGATCCACACCGACGCCGAGGGCTGGCAGGACGCCCCGTACGATCCGGCCGCGCTCACCGTGAACATCGGAGACCTGATGGCGCGCTGGACGGGCGACCGCTGGCGGGCGGGTCGCCACCGGGTCCTGCCGCCGCCCGCGGACGCGCCCGCCGAGGAGCTGATCTCGCTCGTCTACTTCTACGAGTGCGATCCGCACACCCGCGTGGAATCCCTCCCGGTGCCGCTGGGCCGGATCGCGCACGCGCCGGTCGACTCGCACGTCCACCTGAGGGCGCAGCTCGACGCGATCACCGTTCCGGAGGGGTAGGGGAGGGACGCGGCGGGGCGGCCGAGGGGCGGCGGCGGGGTGCCGGCCGGGTGGCGGGAGAGCCCCGGGGGGACCCGATTACCCGATGTCCGGCGCGTTCGGCAGGATGGGACTCATGACCGAGATCCGTACCCCCCGCCTCCTCCTCCGCCGCTGGTCCGAGGACGACCTCGTCCCCCTGTCGGAGATCAACGCCGACCCCGAGGTGATGCGCTGGATCGGCGACGGCGAGACCCTCGGCCTGGAGGAGACCGCCGAAACCATCGAGCGGTGGGAGGACGAGTGGGACGAGGAGGGCTTCGGGATCTTCGCCGTGGAGCTGCTGGCCTCCGGCGAGCTGATCGGTGCCGTGGGACTCTCCATGCCGTGGTGGCTGCCCGAGGTACTGCCGGCGGCAGAGATCACCTGGCGGCTGGGCCGCTCCTACTGGGGCCAGGGCTACGGCTCCGAGGCCGCGCACGCCACCCTGGAGTTCGCCCTCCAGGAACGGGGCCTCGACCGGGTCGTCGCCATCAACCGGGCGGGCAACGACGAGTCCGAGAACGTGATCCGCAAGCTGGGGATGACCGCTGAGAAGGACATCAACCACCCGGAGACCCACGCGCTCCTCAACCTCCACGGCATCGACCTGACGGAGTACGAGGGCTGAGCGACCCGAGCCCCCGAGCCGGCCCGCCTGACCCGGCCCGTCCCCGCATCGACCGATCGGCCGACCCCGCTGTCGGCCGCCGGGCCGAGCGGCCGGGCGGCCCCGCGAGGCGAGGATGGGCACGGGGGAGCGGGCGCACCACCGGCCCCGCCCCCGGAACCGAGAGGGGCCCCGCCCATGCCGCAGCACGACCGCCCGCACCCGCGCCGCCGCGCACGGGGAACCCGAACCGCCTTCGCGGCCCTCGCCGGAGCCCTGCTGCTGGGGGCCTGCTCGAGTCCCGGCGCCCCGCCGGCCGCCGCCCCCGCGGCCTCCCCGCTCCCGACGGCCGCGACCACCCCGGGCGGCACCCTCCTGGTCGCCGACTTCGGGGCCGACACCGTCACCTTCGTGGACCCGGAGCGCGGCGCGGTCGGCTCGGTGCAGGTCGGCCGGGCCCCGTACGGCCTGGTGGTCGGCGCGGACGGCCGGGCCTGGGTGGCCACGGCCGAGGGAGTCGCCGTCGTGGACACGCGGTCGCGGACCCGGCAGGCCCTGATCCCGTACCGGACCACCGGCACCGGGCCGGTGACCGGCGGCGAGTACCGGGGCGGCGGCATGGGCATCGCGCTCTCGCCCGACGGCGCGCACGCGTACGCCGGGGTCAACGTGCCCGGGACCACCGGCGTCCTGGAGGTCATCGACACGGCGGAGAGGGAGGTCACGGAGGTGGTCCCGGTGGGCCGGCGCCCCTTCGACGTGGACGTCTCGCGCGACGGCACGGAGGTGTACGTCACCGGCCACGACTCCTTCGACGTCACGGTGGTCCCCGTCGGACCTGCCGGAACGGGCGGAAGCGCCGCACCGACGCGGCCGCGCCGCATCGAGGTCGCCCCGTACGGGACGGAGGGAGGCCTCGGCTCCTGGCTGAAGCCGCACTACGCCGTCGTACGGCCGGCGGACGGGATGCTGCTGCTCCCCTTCGAGGGCGAGCGGCTCGCGGTGGTCGATCCGAGGACGGGCCGCACCACGGTGGAGGAGATGACCGCCGACACCCACCAGCACGGGGCCACGGTCACGGCGGACGGCCGGCTGCTGGTGGTCGGGACCGGGGCGGTGGAACCGGGCAAGGGCAAGGGTCCCTCCCTCACGGTCCGGTCCGCGGACGGCTCGGAGCGGGTGTACCCGCTGGACGGGCCGCACGAGGACGTGGCTGTGTCCCGGGACGGGCGGACGGCCTACGTCACCGGGGGCTACACCCGCGACGGTTACTGGAACGGCATCACGGTCGTGGACCTCGACAGCGGGAACAGCCGCCGCCTCGCGGCGGGATCGCGGCCCCTGGGCATCGCGGTCCTGGAGTGAGCGGTCCTGGAGCGAGCGGTCCCGGAGCGAGCGGCGTCAGGCCGCGCAGGTGTCCAGCATGGTGGAGAGCATCTTCTTCTCGGGCCCGGTGACGGTCAGGCCGTACACGGACTTGACGGTGGTCCAGGCCCGCCCGTACTGGCACCAGGCCGTCTTCGACGGCGGCTGCCACAGGTCGGGACTCTGGTCGCCCTTCGACCGGTTCGACGAGGCGGTGACCGCAAGCAGTTGAGGGCGCGTCAGGTCGTTCGCGAAGGCCTTGCGCTTCGCGGCGTCCCAGCCGGCCGCACCGGAGCGCCAGCCTTCGGCGAGGGGCACCATGTGGTCGATGTCGATCTTCGAGGCCTCGGTCACGACCACTTCGTCGTACAGGCTCTTCCACGTCCCGGACACGGCCTTGCACTGGGAGTCCCGGGTGACGTTGGTGCCGTCCCGCTGGAGGATGACCTCGCGGGTGTCGCACTTGTCGCCCTGCTCCGCCCAGTGCGTGAACTTGTCCCGGCTGTAGCCGGACATGGTTCCCGGAGGCGCCACCTTCAGCGCGGCCAGCTGGGTGCGGGCCACGGAGACGCCGACCATGCCGGGGAGCACGTCGCCGGAGGGGGGCTTCCCGTCGGTGGGAGCGGTGGGCGAAGCGGGAGCGGTGGGACCGGCGGAGGCGGCTGACGTGGCGCCGCCCGGCTTCGGGTCGTCGCCGGGATCCGCCCCGGTCCCGCTCCCCGTCCCGGAACAGCCTGCGGCGGCCAGCAGCAGCACGGCCGCCAGTACCGCACCGGGCACACGTATCTGACGTCCCATGACCCCACCCCGAACCCCGCCGCACACTGTGTCCCCGGAAGACTACCCATGCGGGACGGGGCCCGAAGCCAGGCTCGTTGGCCCGGCGGGCGGCGAACGCTCCCCGGGCGCACGCCGGGTGACGTGCGGGGGCGGCCGCCGGAGGGGCGGCGCGGGCCGGCCGCCTGCGGTGCCTTGGCGGCGCGGGGCCGCGCCTGGCGGGGTTTCAGGCGCCGTGGGCGCGCAGCCACGCCTCCAGGGCGGCGAAGTCGGCGTCCCCGAGTCCGATCCGGGGGTCGACCCGGTGGAGGAGTGCCGGGCCGGGGTGGTGGGCGGACACCCATCGGCGGTCCGCGTCGCCGATCTCGTCGTCGACCCACGCGAACGCCCGGCCCGCGGCCCACGCGACGAGGCCGGCGGTCTTCCAGTGGGTGCCGCTCCCGACGTCCTCGGCGGAGGGCTCGGGCCAGTCCGCCACCGGCAGGTCCGGCAGCCCGAGCCGAGGGGCGACGCAGGTGTTGGCGTCGTCCATCCAGGTCGTGGCCCAGACGAGTTCGCACGGCAGACCGGCGAGCCGCGGCCCGAGTGCGGGATCGAGCCGGCCGAGGAGGGGGTGCGGGCCGGCTCCGGCCGGCACTCCGGGGGACTCGTGGACCGGGTAGCCCTGCGCGGACCCGAACGGGATGAGGGGTCCGTCCACGTCCAGGAAGAGGAGGGGCCGTGCCACGAGGGAGGCCGGGGGAGTCGGAGGGTTGTTCATGCGACACAGCGATACCAGGCCCCGGGACCTGCGCAAGCGGCGGCCCGGGAGGGAACCGAGGCCCGCGCGGAGCCCTCTACACGGCCAGAAGGGGGAGATGACATGACAACGACTGCGGTATCCCGGACCGGGCGGACCGCCCTGGCCGGGCTGGTGGTGCTCCTGTGCGCCGGACTCGCGGCCTGCGGCACCGTACGGGCCGGGGAGGCGGCCGGTCCCGCCGCTCCCACGGCGGCGCCCGGTCCTGAGCGTTGCGACCTGGACGGGACGGCGGGCACGGATGCCGGCGCGGGCGGCGCCACTACCGCGCCCGATATCCCGACGGAGGAGCAGACGGGCGGATCCGCGGGCCCGCCGACGGACGAGGAGACGGGCGGATACGCCGGTCCCCCGACCGATGAGGAGACGGGCGCGCCCGACCCGCCCACGGACGGGGAGACCGGGGGCGATGCCGGTCCCCCGACGGACCAGGAGACGGGCGGCCCCGCAGGTCCCCCAACCGATCAGGACACCGGCGCGCCCGACCCGCCCACGGACGGCACCTCCGCGCCCGGCGCCGCCACCAATGGCGCGGGTCCCTGCGGCGCGGCCGGGTGGTTCGACATGAGGCGGGACTTCGTCGCCTATTACGCGGAGCACCGCACCGACGAGGACACGTTCATCTCCGCCGACGGCATCGGCGACGTCCGCGTCCGCAAGGTGCGCGGGAGGGGCCTCGCGGAGGTGACCTTCACCACCCGCTCGGTGGGCAAGGGCCGCGGTGACGACGCCCGCAGATTGGTACGGGTCTTCTCGGCCTGGCGGCACGAGGTGTACGGGGGCACGGACGCGGGCACCGTCATGGTTCGTACGCGCGAGGAGTTCCCCGTGACCGTCACGGAGGACTGGTGAACCCGGTCCGGCCCGGCTCGGAACGCCCGCCCACGACGATCCCCACGATCCCCCGAACAGGAAGCAGAGGCAGAACCGCCGTGACCGACGACGCCGCCAACGAACCGCACGTCCCCTCCGACGCGGAGCGCGCGGCCCGCTCCCGGGTGCGCGAGCAGGCCACCGGCCTGACCCACCACCAGACCGAGGAGGCGATCGAGGCCGCCGAGGCCGCCGCCGTGGAAGCCGCGGGCGACCTGGAGAGCGCCGACGCCGCAACCCGCGCCGCCGTCGCGGAATGGCGGCGCATCACGGAGCTGCTCTTCGATCACGGAGGTCCGTACTCTCCCGATACGGATGCTTTCGTCCAGGGGCAGCTCACGGCCCGCGATCCCCACGCCTACCCCAATCAGGGCTTGGGGGAGCCATAAGGCCTGGTTATAGGGGCATAACCGGGGGGCGGGTGCCGGGTTAGGCTGCCCTTAGCTTAGGGTTCCCTTGATCGAGTCTTTCGCCGTTCGAAGGGAACCCAGCCATGCCTCGCCACCTGCGGGTAGCAATCGTCGGTGCCGGCCCCGCCGGCATCTACGCCGCCGACGCGCTGCTCAAGTCCGAGGCGGCCGTCGACCCGGGCGTGTCCATCGACATCTTCGAACGGATGCCGGCCCCCTTCGGTCTGATCCGCTACGGCGTGGCTCCCGACCACCCCCGCATCAAGGGCATCATCACCGCCCTGCACCAGGTGCTCGACAAGCCGCAGGTCCGCCTCTTCGGCAACGTCGACTACCCGAACGACATCAGCCTCGACGAGCTGCGCTCCTTCTACGACGCCGTGATCTTCTCCACCGGCGCCACCGCGGACCGCGCGCTCACCATCCCGGGCGTCGACCTCGACGGCTCCTACGGCGCCGCCGACTTCGTCTCCTGGTACGACGGCCACCCCGACGTGCCGCGCACCTGGCCGCTGGAGGCAGAGAAGGTCGCCGTCCTCGGCGTCGGCAACGTGGCCCTCGACGTGGCCCGGATCCTCGCCAAGACCGCCGAAGAGCTGCTGCCGACCGAGATACCGGCGAACGTCCACGACGGCCTCAAGGCCAACAAGGCCCTCGAAGTCCACGTCTTCGGCCGCCGCGGCCCCGCACAGGCCAAGTTCAGCCCGATGGAGCTGCGCGAGCTGGACCACTCACCGAACATCGAGGTCATCGTCAACCCCGAGGACATCGACTACGACGAGGGTTCGATCACCACCCGCCGCTCCAACAAGCAGGCGGACATGGTCGCCAAGACGCTGGAGAACTGGGCGATCCGCGACATAGGCGAGCGCCCGCACAAGCTCTTCCTGCACTTCTTCGAGTCGCCCACCGAGATCCTCGGCGAGGACGGCAAGGTCGTGGGCCTGCGCACCGAGCGCACCGAGCTCGACGGCACCGGCAACGTCAAGGGCACCGGCACGTTCACCGACTGGGACGTCCAGTCCGTCTACCGCGCCGTCGGCTACCTCTCCGACGAGCTGCCCAAGCTGCCGTGGGACGTCGACTCCGGCACGGTTCCGGACGAGGGCGGCCGCGTCATCGAAGCCGGCGCGCACCTGGCGTCCACGTACGTCACCGGCTGGATCCGCCGCGGTCCCATCGGCCTGATCGGCCACACCAAGGGCGACGCCAACGAGACCGTCGCGAACCTGCTCGCCGATCACGCGGACGGCCGCCTGCTGACGCCGGCCACTCCCGAGCCGGAGGCGGTCGAGACCTTCCTCACGGAGAAGGAGGTCCGCTTCACGACGTGGGAGGGCTGGTACAAGCTCGACGCCGCCGAGAAGGCGCTGGGCGAGCCGCAGGGCCGCGAGCGCGTGAAGCTCGTCGAGCGCGAGGACATGCTCAAGGCGAGCGGGGCGTAGTCCGGACCGTCGCAACCCGGCCGGTCCCGCGGAGCGCGGGCCCGGCCGGACCGCTGTGCGGGGGTGCGGGCGTTCGGGTGCGTCTTACGGAAGTCTGACGGGCGGTCGCGGACCCTGGCCGCAGGGGCGGTGCAGGTGGTCGAATCGGCACGTGAGCAGAGCAGATCAGCAAGCCGGTCCCGATCCCGACTCCGCGTCCGACCCCGACGGCCGCGGTGCCCCCGTGGGCCGGCGGCTGGTCCTCGGCATGGTGGGGGTCGGCGCCCTCGGCCTGGTCCTCGCGCCGCGGCTCCAGTCGGGGTTCGACGCCGTACTGGGCGCGGCCGCCGACAAGGACCCCACCGGGCTCACCGGACTACTGCCGGGCGGCGGCGGGTTCCGGTACTACTCGGTCGCCTCCTCGGTCCCCGAACGCGGTCCGGCCGACTACCGGCTGACCGTCGGCGGCCTGGTCGAGCGACCGGCCACGTACACGCTCGACGCGCTGCGGGCCCTGCCGCAGACCCGGATCGTCCGCGACGTCCAGTGCGTCACGGGCTGGCGGGTCCCAGAGACCCCCTTCGAGGGCGTCCCGCTCTTCCGGCTCCTGGACGCCGCCGGTGTCCACCCCGAGGCCCGCGCGATCCGTTTCACCTGCTTCGACGGCACCTACACCGAGAGCCTCACGCTGCCGCAGGCCCGGCGCGAGGACGTCATGGTCGCCCTGAACATGCAGGACAAGCCCCTCAGCCACGCCCACGGTGGTCCGGTCCGCCTCTACGCGGCTCCCATGTACTTCTACAAGTCGGCGAAATGGCTGTCGGGCATCACCCTCACCCGGGACGTGCAGCCCGGCTACTGGGAGAAACTCGGCTACGACGTCGACGCCTGGGTCGGCAAGTCGAACGGACGCGACGATGCCCCGACCGTCTGAAATCCCGGCCGGTTCCCCGGCCTCCGACGCGGAGCGGGCGGACGGCATCGACGGCACGGACGGCGTGAACGGCGTGAACGGCGTGAACGACGAAGGCGGCGTGAGCGGCGAGGGCGGCGTGAGCGGCGAGGGCGGCGTGAACGACACGGCCGAACGCCCCGCCCGCCTGGGCCGGTTCAGTCCCGCCGAACGGTTGGTGCACCTGGCCACCGCCGCCCTGACCGGGGTGTGTCTGGCGAGTGCCGCCTGCCTCTACCTGCCGCCCCTCGCCGAACTCGTGGGCCGCCGCCACCTCGTGGTCACCGTCCACGAGTGGTCCGGACTCCTGATCCCGGCCCCCACCCTGCTGGGGCTCGGCTCCCGGGCCTTCCGCGGGGACCTGCGCCGGCTCAACCGCTTCGGCCCGCACGATCGCACCTGGCTGCGCTCCGCCCTGCGCCGCGACCACCGGCCGGGCGCGCGCCCGGCGGGCAAGTTCAACGCCGGGCAGAAGCTCTACGCGAGCTGGAGCGCGGGGGCGGCCCTCGTGATGCTCGGCACCGGTCTGCTGATGTGGTTCACCGGGCTGGCCCCGCTGTCCTGGCGGACCGGGGCCACCTTCGTCCACGACTGGCTGGCCATCGCGCTGACCGTGGCCGTCGTGGGTCACGTCATGATGGCCCTCGGTGATCCGGAGGCCCGGCGCGGTATGCGGACGGGCTCGGTGGCCGCAGACTGGGCGCGGCGCGAGCACCCGCTGTGGCGTCCGCACGGATCCTCCGCCGCGCGGCCGGAACGCGCCCCTGCTCCGGCTACTCCGGCGGAACCGCCGCGTCCAGGGCGGCGGTGAGCCGCCGCAGGCGGTCCTGAAGCTCCTTGATCTCGCCGAGTTCGAAGCCGGTCGCGGCCGCGATGCGCCGGGGCACTTCGACGGCCCGGGCGCGCAGGGCCGTACCGGCCTCGGTGGGCCGTACGTGCACGGACCGTTCGTCGGCGGCGCTGCGCTCGCGCACGAGCAGGCCGGCCGCTTCCAGCCGCTTGAGGAGGGGGGAGAGCGTGCCCGAGTCGAGTCGCAGGTGCTGCCCGAGCTGTTTGACCGGCATCTCCCCGTGTTCCCACAGCACCAGCATCACCAGGTATTGGGGATAGGTCAGCCCGAGGTCCTTCAGGACGACGCGGTAGAGCCCGCCGAAGGCGCGGTTCGCGGCGCCGAGCGCGAAGCAGATCTGGCCGTCGAGGCGCAGGAAGTCCCGGTCGGGGAGGGCGTCGGTCTGTTGCTCGGTCATGGGGGCAAGTGTACCCGCGGTCCCATGTCGGCAACTGAATTGTGCACAACTTAATTGTGTGCCATATTGATGGAGCGAGGCCGTCGGTCGACGGCCCGCCTCCGCCCCGTGAGAGGAACCCCCGAGATGGACGCGATCTACACCGCTGTCGCCACCGCCAACGGCCGCGAAGGCCGCGCCGTCAGCTCCGACGGCCAGATCGACCTGGCGCTGGCCATGCCGCCGGCCCTCGGTGGCAGTGGCCTGGGCACCAACCCCGAGCAGCTCTTCGCCGCCGGGTACGCCGCCTGCTTCGCCAGTGCCCTCGGGCTGGTCGGCCGCCAGGCCAAGGTCGACACCAGTGAGATCTCGGTGACCTCGGAGGTCTCCATCGGCAAGGACGGAGCGGGCTTCGGGCTGGCCGTCGTCCTGCGCGTGGAACTCCCCGAGAACCTGATGGGCGAGACCGGCACCCTGCTGGTCAAGCAGGCGCACGAGGTCTGCCCCTACTCCCGGGCCACGCGCGGCAACATCCCCGTCGAGCTCGTCGTCGAGTAGTCGGGCAATCCAGGGCGGCGGTTCCGGGCGGGATGCCCGGGCCGCCGCCCTGCCGTGTCAGTGCGCGGTGCCCGCCGCGCACGCCGCACGCGCCGCCCGGGCGGTGAGGGTGGCCGCTCCGGCGTCGGTGAGCCGGCCGTGCAGGCGCAGGCGGGCGAATCCGCCGTCGGGGTACACGTCGATCCGGGCGTGCGTGGCCAGGACCGGCGAGGCGAGCGGCAGCCGGTGCGGGCTGTCGGGCTCCAGCCGGGTGCGCGGCAGGACCCGCGTCCACGCGCCGTCCGCGCCGTCCTTGACGGACAGCGACACCCAGCCTGCGGCGTTCCCCTTCAAGTTCGCGGTGTCCACCTCCACCGCACGGATCTCGCACTGCCCGGCCAGCCGGTACGCGATCCAGTCGTTCCCCTTGTCGCGGCGTCGACGCGTTTCCCAGCCGTCGTCCTGCTTCTGCGACAGCCCCGGCATGATCGTGTTCCCGGGGGAGGAGTAGAAGCCGTCCGAGGCCTCCTCCACGACCCCGCCGTTGACCACGCAGGCCACGTCCCCGGTGCCGAGCAGGGCCAGCCACTGCGGGTCGGGCAGTACCTCGCCGTGCACCCGCAGACGTGCGATGCCGCCGTCGGGGTGCTGGTCGATCCGCAGGTGCGTCCAGCGGCGGCCGGACCCGACCGCGAACCCGTTCGCGGCGTGGCCGCGCACCGGGGTGCGGGGCACGATCTCCTCCCAGGCGTCCGCCCGTTCGAGGAGTTCGGCGGTCGAGGGCGTCCCCTCGAAGGCGGCCGCCCACACGCTGACCTGCTGCGGGTGGTTGCCGCGGAAGTGTGCGGTGTCGACGACGATCCCGTGGATGATGCCGGGGGAGCCGAGGCGGATCAGCGCCCAGTCGTGATCGCGGTCCGTCGGGAACGGCTCCTCCGCGCCCGCCCCGCGACGCCGCCGGGTCTCCCAGCCGTCCATCACCTTCCCCTTGTTGCCGTAGTCGTGCACGTCGAAGACGGCCGGAGTGCGCAGCAGGAGGTTCTCCCGCTCGGCGAAGAACTCGTCGTTGGCCGCGATGACCCCCGCGCCGAGCCGGCGGTCGGCGAGGTCCGTCAGGTGGGAGAACTCGAAGGTGCCACCGCGGTAGTCGGCGTACGGGTCGCCCGAGACGTAGGGCGCGGCGGCGAAGTCGGTGGTCGGGATCTGCATGCGTGGAGGCCTGCTTTCCGTTGTGGAGAAAGGGAGTTGGGACTCGGGGGATGCCTCGACTCTCGCCCACCGAGATTGCTCAGGTCCATCGATTGTTTTCGATCGTTCCTTTCAGGAGGGTTGAAAGGTGCAGGCGGGTGGGCCGGCCTGACTAAACCCCTTATCTGCTAGGTGAGACAGCTCGTTCTCGCTGTAGATGCGCGCCAAAAGGGCTGTTACAGTCCGCATGCGCGACTCTGGATGAGGGAGAAAATTACATGCCAAAGACAGTTCTGCGGCGCGCCGTCGCAGGAAAGTCACTGGTCATCGGCACCCTCCTGGCCCTTCTGGTGCCGGGATCGGCCTACGCCAACACCGTCGGCGTGACGGTGAAGACTCCGGGGGCCACCTCCGGACCCGCAGCGACCTTCGCCGAGATCTCCACCCACGCGGACTGCTCCTCGGGGCTCATATCCGGTGGCGGGATCAACCAGGCCATCGGCACCGGGACGTCGTCCAACGGCAACAAGGTGAACGGCACCTCGCCCAGCCCCGACGGCACCACCGAGTACCTCGGGTCCACGGGCGTCGTCGGCACCGACGTGACGCACTGGCTCGGCATCGGCGGCAGCGGGGGCGCGGTCAACGCCTCGTTCTCCAGCACCCCTTACGCGGTGTGCTTCACCAGCAACCTGATCAACCACACCCAGGTGGTGATGAACAAGGTCGCCGGCCCCACCGCGGCATCCACGGTGGGCCTCGTCACCGCCACCTGCCCGGCCAACACCCGCCTGCTCGGCGGCGGCGCCCGGATCACCCCGGCCGACGTCGGCAGCCTGAAGCCGATCGCCTCCTTCCCCACCTTCAACGACGCCGGACACGCCTACGGCCAGAAGGCGGCGGCCGACGGCGAGACGAACCCCGACTCCTGGACCGCCGTCGGCTGGAACGGTGGTGGCGGCGGCACCGGCAACACGACCTACGCCTACGCGATCTGCAGCGGCAACAACATCAACATCAGCGGCGCCACGGTCAAGGTGCGTTACAGCGAGGTCAGCGGACCGACCGCGGCCACGTCGGGCCAGACCGCGACGGTCGGCTGCGGCGGCAACGACGGCAAGCTGATCAGCGGTGGCGCGGCCATCAGCGGCGGCAGCGTGACGACCACCGCCTTCACCGGACCGGGCTCGCCGGGCGACCACCTCAACGGCAGCTACCCCAGCAACTCCGGCGGCACCCCGGTCGGCGACGGGACCACCACGGCCGCCTCCTGGACGGCCTACACCCACACGGGCGGCGGAAGCTCCCCCAACACCTACACCGACGCCTGGGCGCTGTGCGCCGACGACGGCGTCTGAGCGGCATGGCCGACCCCCGTCCCTCCACCACCCCGATCAGGACCATGACTTCACACAGACCTGCCCCCGGCTCCCGCCCCGTCTCCCGGACCGCATGGGTCCTCGGCACGGCCGGACTCCTCGCCGCCCTGGTGGCACCCCTCACCGCGGCCGCCGACCCGGCGGACACGACCGGCCCCTGCGGCCCGGCGGGCGTCTTCACCAGCTCGCCGCCCACCTGTACGTACGCCAGTGCGGGCGCGGACGTCTTCACCGTGCCCGCAGGAGTCAGTGCCCTCACCGTCGACCTGTACGGAGCCGAAGGCGGCAGCGCGGCCGGCTACGTCACTCCGAACCCCCCGAACGAGGGCGCACCCGGCGGCCTCGGCGGCCGGACCCACGCGGTCCTGGCCGTGACCCCCGGCCAGGCCGTCCAGATCACCCGGGGAGGCATCGGCAGCTCCGGCACATCCCGGCACGGCGAATACGCCCGGCCCGGCGGCTTCGGCCACGGCACCGGCGGTGGCGGCGCGCACGGCGGCGGCGGCTCCGGGGGCGGCGCCACCGACCTGCGCACCGGCGCCTTCGGACCGACCGACCGGATCCTGGTGGCCGGCGCCGGCGGAGGCGCCGGCAACGGCGGCCCCCTGCTGCGCGGCGGCAACGGCGGCGGGCCCGCCGGGGAGAACGGCGGCGAGGGCGGCGGTCCCGAGGGGGCCGGCGCCGGGGGCACCGGCGGAACCCTGACCCAGCACGGCACCGGCACCCGAACCAACCCGATCGGCGCGGGGGGAGGCAACGCGAGCGACATCGACCAGCACACCGGCCAGCCCAACCCCGGCTCCGGTGGCACCGGGGGCAACGGCGGCCGCGGCGGCAACGGCGGCGGCGGAGGTGGCGGCGGCTGGCGCGGAGGTGGCGGCGGCTCCGGCGGCGGCAACCCCGGCAACCTCTACGGAGCGGGCGGCGGTGGCGGGAGCGGCTACGCGGCCCCGGCCGAGGCCGGTGTCTCCGAGGCCTTCCTGGAGTCCGGGGTCCAGCACGGCGACGGCAAGGCGGTCGTCTCCTTCCGCTACGGCACCTCGACCACCCTCACCACGGACACCGCAACGCCGCTGTTCGGGCACGCCGTCGCCCTGACCGCGACCGTGACGGGCGCCGAACACCCGGACGCCGCCCCGGGCGGCAACGTCACCTTCTCCGAGGGGACCACCCCGCTCGCCACCGTCGCACTCGACGGGGGACGGGCCCGCTTGACCACGAGAGCCCTGCGCCCCGGCACTCACCGGATCAGCGCCACGTACACCCCGGACTCCGACCACACGGCGAGCTCCACCGGTGAACCGACCGCCGTCACCGTCGGATTCAGCCGGCCCTGCATCACCACCGAGCACCGCGGGCCGCTGACCGTGGCGGCCGGGGAATCGGTCTGCATCGGCTCCGGGGGAAGCCAGAGCGGCCCGCTCACCGTCCGGCCCGGCGGCGCGCTGTCCGTATCGGACGGCCGCGTCACCGGTCCGTTCTCGGCCGACGGGGCGCTCGCCGTGTCCCTCTGCGGATCCACGCTGACCGGCCCGGTCGGCGTACGGAACACCAGCGGTTCCGTGGTGATCGGTTCCGCCGTGGAAGCGGGGGCGGACCCGGTCTGCGCCGGCAACGCGTTCACCGGTCCGGTCACCCTGGAAGCCAACACCGGGGGCGTCGAGCTCTCGGGCGGCCGGGTCGCCGGACCGCTGCGCTGCGAGGCCAACGAACCGGCGCCGCGCGTCACCGGAACCACCGTCGTCGGGCCCCGGTCCGGCCAGTGCCGGTGACCTCGGCCCCGTAGCACCTCGGCCCCGTAGCGGGGGGGGGGGGGGGGGGGGGGGGGGGGGCCCGCGCCCCCCCCCCCCCCCGCGGGGGGGGGGGCGGCCGGGGGGCGGGCGCCCCCCCCCCCCCCCCGCCCCCCCCCGCCCCGGCGGGCGGCCCCCCCCCCCCCCCCCCCCCCCCCCCCGCCGCTCAGAACGTCCGGTCCAGCAGCGCGAACAGCGCGGACCAGTGCCGCTCGTCCGAAGCCGCGTCGTAGGAGCTGGTGTCGGCCAGGGTGTAGCCGTGCGCCGCTCCCTCGTACACCTCGGCCCGGTGGCGGACGCCCGCCGCCGACAGGGCCTTGCCCAGCCGGTCGATCTCCTCGGCCGGCAGCGTCGGGTCCTGGTCCGCGTGGCCGAAGTACAGCTCGGCGGTGACCCGTTGCGCCACCAGGTGCGGACTGTCCGCCGCGTCCGTGGCCAGGAACCCGCCGTGGAAACCGGCCGCGGCCGCCACCCGCTGCGGATAGGTACCCGCCGTGAGCAGGGCCAGCCGGGCGCCCAGGCAGTACCCCGTGATCGCCACCGGCCCGGCGGCGACCTCCGGGAGGCCCGCGAGCCGCTCCAGATAGGCCTCGGCGTCACGCATCGCCAGCTCCGCCGTCAGCGATTCGAGGACCGGGCCGATCCGGTCGAAGAGCTCCGGCTGCCGGCCGAAGTCCACGAACTCCGGAAGCTCGAACACCGGTGCGCGTCCGTGTCGGTAGAAGAGGTTGGGCATCAGGACGACATGGCCGGCCGCCGCGATCCGGTCCGCCACCGACTTGATGTGCGGGCGGATCCCGAGGGCGTTCACGTACAGCAGCACCCCGGGGTACGGGCCCGCGCCGTCGGGCCGGGCCAGATAGGCATCGGCGGTGCCGTCCCGGGTGACCACGTCAACGGTCGTCCGGACTACCTCGCGTGCGGTCGTCATGGCCGTCCCCCTCTTTCGTATGGCGAAGGCCGCAGACTACCGTGATCGGGCTCTTGCCCCGGAGTGTCCGGAAACCGCCCTCACCGGCCCCCAACTGGGGGCGTACCGTGGTCCGATGCCAGTAGTGGACATCAGTGCCAGCGCGCAAGAGTTCGATGCCGACCCGTATGCGTTCTACGAGAGGATGCGTGCGGCGGGGCCCGTCCACCAGGTCATCCTCACCCCGGACGAGACCGAGCCGAGCTGGATGATCGTCGGGCACGAGGAGGCGCGCCGCGCCCTCAACCACCCGGCCCTGTCCAAGGACTGGCGCACCTCGGGCCAGTTCCCGGACGCCCAGGCCGGCGCGATGAGCTCCAACATGCTGGAATCCGACCCTCCGCACCACACCCGCCTGCGGCGCCTGGTCGCACGGGAGTTCACCGCACGCCGGATGGAGGGCATGCGCACGCGCGTCCAGCAGATCACCGACGAACTGCTCGACGCGATGGCCGCCCGGCCGGAGCGCGGCGGCGACCTGATCGACTCGCTGGCGTTCCCCCTCCCGATGACCGTCATCTGTGAGCTGCTCGGCGTCCCCGACCTGGACCGGGCACGGTTCCGGTACTGGTCCAACGAGATCGTCACCCCCACCTCGCCGGCCTCGAACGCCGACGCGTACCGGGAGCTGGGGATCTTCCTCGCGGAGCTCATCGAGGCCAAGGCCAAGGAGCCCGGCGAGGACCTGCTCAGCGCGCTGATCCGGACCAGCGACGAGGACGGCGACTCCCTGTCCCGCGACGAGGTCATCGGGATGGCCTTCCTGCTGCTGGTCGCGGGCCATGAGACCACCGTCAACCTCATCTCCAACGGCGTACGGGCCCTGCTCGCCCACCCCGGCCAACTTGCCTCGCTGCGCGGGGACTTCGATGGACTGCTCGACGGAGCCGTCGAGGAGATGCTCCGCTACGACGGCCCCGTGCAGCACAGCACGTTCCGCTACGCCCGCGAGTCCCTGGACCTGGGCGGCACCACCATCCCGGCCGGGGCCACCGTGTTCGTCTCCCTGGCCGGCGCCGACCGCGACCCCGCCCGCTTCGCGGATCCCGCGGTGTTCGACATCGGCCGCGCCCCGCAGGGTCACCTGGCCTTCGGCCACGGGCTCCACTTCTGCATCGGTGCCCCGCTGGCGCGCATGGAGGGCCGCATCGCGATCCGCTCCCTGCTCGAACGCTTCCCCGGCCTGGCCGAGGACCCGGAGGCGGGCGCGCCGGCCTGGCTGACGGGCAGCCTCATGCACGGCGTGAGCCGCCTCCCGGTCCGCTGGTAGCCCCGGCGGGCCGGGAGGTCAGCCGCCGGCTCCGCGCGCCAGGAGGCGTACGGCCTGTTCCAGGCGGGCCCGTCGGGTCTCCGGGGTGAGGGCCTGGAGGAGGGGCAGGACGACGAGGTAGCGCCCGGTCCGGTCCAGGGCCTCGAAGGCCGCCCGGGCCGCCGGGTCCTGCGCCAGGGCCGCCGTCACGTCGGGCGGCACCTCCGCCGTCCGCTGGGAGGCGTAGGCCCCCGCCCAGCGGCCGTCCTCCTGGGCCTTGCGCACCTCGGCGAGGCCCGGTTCACGCATGCGGCCCAGCGCCGTCAGCTCGGTCACCTTGTCGACATTGACCTGCGACCACAGGCTCCGGGGCCTGCGGGGCACGTACTTCTGCAGGTAGTACCGCTCGTCCAGGGACCGGCGCTGCCCGGAGATCCACCCGTAGCACAGCCCGATGTCGACCAGCTCGTCCGCGGAGACCGAAGCGAGCCCGGACGCCTTCTTCGCCAGCTTGACCCACACGCCCTCGTGCCGGGTGTGGTGCCCGGCCAGCCAGTCCTCGAAGGCCCCGGCACCGGCGAACGCGATGACCTCCGCGCCGTCCAGCTCGTCCGGCTCACCCAGCTCACCCAGCTCATCCATGCGGGCCAGATTAGTGCCCGCCCCCCGGAGCGGAGCGGGCGTCCGGCTGCGGGATAATGATCGTCGGTGCGGCCCGGTTCGCGCCGGACAGTGCAGCGACACGAGATGGAGCCCCCGATGGACGTACGCCACTTCGAGCGGATCACCGCCTTCATCGAGGCGCGGCTCACCCCGCTCTTCGCCGAGGAGACGGGCAGCGAGAACGGCTTCGGGATGGACGACACCTCCCGCGCCCTGCGCGCCCTGCGCAACGCCGCACTGGAGGCCTCGGTGGCCAAGGGGCTGATCGAGCAGCGGGAGACGGCCGAGCCGGCGGTCCGCCGGGTCATCGACCAGGCGGTGGAGCACCACTGGGACGTGCTGCGGGGCATCGCCCGCCAGTGGGAGGACCACGCCGACTTCGTCCGCGAGTTCAAGCGCCACGCCTGGGAGCTCGACGAGGCCCCCGCGGCGGGCGTGGCCCCGTAGTCCGGGAGTCCGGGAGCCCGGCAGTCCTGTGGGCCTGTAGCCCGGCCGGGGTCTACCGCAGGTCCATCCCCGGGTCGTCGATGACGCGCTCCTGCTCGCTCTGCTCGCGCAGGCGGCGCGCCTTGTCCCGCAGTCGCCGGCTCTCGTCGGGGTCGGTCGAGCGGGTGGCGGCCTCGTCGAGTTCCTGCGCCTTGTCGCGCAGCTGCCGGGACCGGCCGTGGGATTCGCCTGCACTCATGATCACTCCTGGGCGCTGTGGGGGGACGCCGGGCGGACTTCAGCGAACCAGCACTACACCCGGAGCGCATCTCGAGCCACGGTCACGGTGACGCAGGGTCACCACCAGTAGGCGGGGTACCTCGGTGCCTTGCGGCGCACGCGGGAGGCGGCGTAGCCGGTCAGGACGATCAGCACGGTCGATCCGAACAGCAGCGGGACGAACCGGTCCGCCGCCGGGGTCTGGAGCACGACCACCACGGCGGTGGCGCAGGCGGGTGAATGCGGCGTGCGCGCGGCCATGACCAGCGCCAGCGTGACACCGGCGGCCACTGCGGCCGCCCAGGCGCTGCTCCCGGCCACGGCCAGCACGCCGTACCCGACGGCCGCCCCCACCATGTGGCCGATCACCACCCCGCGGGGCTGCGCCAGGGGCAGCGTGGGCGCGCTGTGCACGAGGGCGGCGCTGGCGGCCAGCGGGGGTATGAGGATCGGCTCGTGGATCATGGCTCCGATCGCCACGAGCCACAGCAGGACCGCCGTGACGGCGCTGATGCTGTGGATCGCGGCGGCGGCCGTGGGCCGGGCCGGTGCCCGGCCGCCGATCGTCCGGCGGCGGGGCACCCCGGGGACTTCGGCTCCGGGGGAGCCGACGGCGTCGGGGGACGGAGCGGGGTGGAGCGCGGTACTCATGGCGGCAGGTTTCCGGGCAGGGCGGCCGTCGGCCGGGCAGGGGCGGTACGGGGGCGGGCATGCCGTGTTCGACGGCCGAGCGACCTCGCGCCTCCCGGGGTGGCGGGGCGGCGCATTCCCGACATGACCCTAACCGGAGCCCCTCCGGCGTCCGCCCCCGGGTCCGCCCGGCGGCGGATGCCCGGGTCCGGCGGCCGTCACGCGTTGGGGTCGAAGGGGATCCCGGCCGGTTTGGCCTTGGCCAGGTGACCGTTGAACTGGCCGTCCTTGATCCCGAGCAGGGCGCTGCCGAAGTCGGCCTGGCTCAGCTTGTCGCGCAGCCCGGCGGGGTAGCCGTTCCAGCCGACCAGCGTCGGGTACTGCCAGGTCCCCTTGTGGTTCTCCGGCGGCTCGTCGTTGGAGTTCGCGGCCCGGAAGCAGTGCGTGCTCCAGCCGTCCTTGTGGTAGACGATCTTCGGGTGGGTGCCGTCGAACCGGATCTGCGAGGCGGCGTGCACCTTGAAGTTCCCGTGCTCCGAGGTGGAGACGTAACCGACCTGGTTGTTCTGGATCCACACCACGACGTGCTCCCAGTCGTGCCGGTGCCCGGCGCTGCCGGGGCCGAGCGAGACCTGGTCCTTCTCGAAGTAGAGCGCGTACATGACGGCGCACCAGCCGTTGTTGCACTTGGCGCGGGAGTAGCCGTTGGTGTTGTTCAGGTCGGAGAGGTCGCGGCAGCTGCCGTTGACGTCGCCGCCCATCTTCAGACCCCCGTTGAGGGTGCCGTCCGGACCGATGGCGGGGCTGGAGTAGCAGCCGTCGCGGTCGTAGTCGTAGGCGGGCTGGAAGGTCTGCTCCAGCCCGTCCGCGTTGGCGGGCAGGGCCGGGGGCGGAGCCGCGTACGCGACCCCCGGCACGGCGAGGACCAGCGTCGCGGCCCCCGCCGTGGCGGCGAGCATCCGGCGGGCCCGCCGGCCCGGCCCCCTGCGGGAACGCTTCACGGACGGTGCGTCGGGCATCGTGTCCTCCTCATCGGTCACACGGGCAACGCCCGTGCGGGAATGCGGAGTTCAGCTTTCCCGGCTCCCGCCCCCAGGCATAGGGGCGGGAGCCTCCCGGTGTCCGGGAATCGCCGTCAGCGGTTCTCGGGGAGGTCCGCCTCCGCGGCGGCCGGGGCGAAGGCGAAACCGCGCGCGGTGGCCGGGCCCGCGGCCGGAGCCTTACCGCAGAAAGCGGCCTCCAGCGTGCCGCCGAGGGCGGTGTTGGCCTGCCCGCGGTTGGAGGTGTTCGCCATGGCGGAGAGGGAGCGCTTGCCGTCGCGGGTGGTGAACGCGTAGGTGTAGAAGCCCTGCACCGTGCCCGTGTGCCCGTAGACCTGCGCACCGCAGGAGAGGTCGTAGCGGCGCAGACCCAGCCCGTAGAACCGGGTGTTCGTGGCGTCGGTCGGGGTCACGGTGAGCATGGCCTCCAGGGTGCCCGGGCGCAGCAGCTTCCCACCGAGCAGGGAGGACATGAAGGTGCTGAGGTCGGCCGCGCTGGAGATCATCGCGCCCGCGGACTGCGCCCAGGAGACGGTCTGTTCGGTGGAGTCGACCAGCGGGGCGCCGGCCTCGTCCGGGTGCAGGTAGCCGTTGGCGTGCAGACCCTTGATGGCGGTGCCGGGGTGAACGTAGGAGGTGTTCTTCAGCTTGAGGGGCTTGATGATGCGCCGCTCGTACTCCTTGGCCACCGGCCTTCCGGTGGCCTTCTCGATGAGCATCCCCACCACGACGAAGTTGGTGTTCGAGTACTTGTACGCCACCCCGGGCTCGGTGGTCCTCGGCTCGGCGAGCGAGAGGCCGACGAGCTCCTGGTAGGTGAACACCTTGTTCCGGACCGCCTCGAAGCCGGGCACCGTGTGCTCGAACATCGCGTTCGTGTAGTCCGCCAGGCCGCTCCGGTGGGTGAGCAGGTGGCGCACCGTGATCCGGTCGTCGGGCAGCAGGCCCGGCAGGTAGGCGTTGACCGGCCGGTCCAGCTCGATCCGTCCCTCGTCGACCAGTTGGAGGAGGACGACCGAGGAGAACGTCTTGGTGACGCTGCCGATGCGGAAACGGGCCCGCGTGTCCATCGCCGCGCCCGTGGTCCGGTCCCGTACGCCCTCCACCCGGGAGCGGACGCCGTCCGGACCGGTGAAGCGGGCCATCGCCCCGGGAGCCCCGGCCGCCGTCGTATTGCGCAACGCCTGCGTCAGCGCCTCCAGATCGGGTGCGCCGGCCGGCTGGGCCGGAGACTGGGCGGCCGAGCCGGGCGCGGTCGCCGCGTGGGCCGCGGCGGCGGGCAGCGTACCGCCGGCCACGACGGCGAGCAGGGCGGCGCCGACGGCCAGGCGCCGCGAGCGCGGGAGGGACGGCAGGGTGGACGGGGACGTGGACGTGCGCACGTTGCTCCTCGGATGGGCCGGGCGGGCCGGCGTGGGGGGTTTGTGGATCGTTTCCGACCTTACGGATGATCAACGGCAGGTAGGCACGTTTTCCAGCCAAGCCGCCCCGCGGACGTAAATGTTCGTCACCCAGGCCCGGTAATCCGGAAGGTACGACCAGACGTCATTGGTGTAGCCGTCCGAGGTCACCGACTCGGCGTGCTTCTGGCATTCGACGCGGATGGTCGTCGGCCCGGGGAAGGCGTAGACGCGCGCGGCCGCCGTGGAAGGCAGTTCCTTGGTCCAGACGCCGGTGCCCCAGGTCTGGAACACGTGTCCGGTGACCGGGCCGGTGTCCACGCGGACGGCCCCGTAATAGCCCTTCGACAGCCGGGCGTCGGTGACCTCGCTGACCATCAGCTTGGTGCCCGACTGCCGGGCCTCCGCCATCTTGCCCGCCCCGAGGTAGAGGGCGATGTGGTGCAGGTCCCGCGAGGTGCCCCACACGAGCAGGTCGCCGGGGAGCAGCGGCGCGAGCCCCTGGGAGGCGGTGAAGCGCGCGGCCGCACGGTGCGTGTAGTACTGCGAACTGGCCACCCCGTCGAGCGGGTCCGAGCCGGTGGCCCGTGCGTAGGCGTAGCGGACGAATCCCGAACAGTCGAAGCCGAGCCGTTCGGGATCGTGCTCGCTCGCCGGATCGGTGGGGTCCACCTGCCCGTAGGTGGCACCGGGCCCCGGGCCGTGACCACCGCCCCACGTGTACCAGACCCCCTTCTCCACCTGTTCGCAGGCGGCGGCGACGGCGCGCTCGGCCGCCGCCGAGGCCCCGGGGGCCAGGACCCGGCAACCGCTGTCGGCGGCCGCCGGGGCGGCGGGGGTGCAGAGGAGTACGGCCAGGAGCGCGAGGAGCGTTCCGATGAGACCTGTTCGGCGCAGCACGATGGGAGACCTCGTTTCACACGGCACGGTGGTGGTGAAGCACGGCCGTCCGCCCGGCACTTGGCCGCCGGCGCCGCACCCGTGACCAGCCTGTCGGCCGCCGCCGTGCCCCGTCGAGGGCCGGACGTGGCACCACCCGAACGGGCAACGGGAAACCCCGGGGGAAACCCATGCCGTGTCCGCCTACCGGGGTGCGACCTCCATGGGCCCGACCTCCATGGGCCCGACCTCCATGGGTTCGGCGAAAGGAACCCTCCACCGCGGTCGAGGGACGGCGCCGAGACTCGTCCGGTACTCCCTCCCACGGACGATCAGCCCGTCACGGACGGTCCGGAACGCCGCCGCACGGAACACCCCGCCGGCTTCGTGCGGGACGCACCCCACCACAGACACGGCGGCGGGCCGCCGCGTCCCGTCACCACCGCCTATGACTCCCCGGAGGGCCGGCAGCCGCGCGCCGCGCGCGCCGGCAGACCGGGCACCAGGGCCTGCCGCTCCCGCGGTCCCAGCCGGCCCGCGGTCCGGCAGATGTCCGCCAGCCGGGCGCCCGGATCCGGGTTCCACAGCCGTACGGTGCCGTCGTTGCTGCTGCTCGCCAGGGTCCGCCCGTCGGGGGAGAACACGACCCCCCACACCGCGTTGGTGTGCCCGGTCAGCACGGCCCGGAGCCGGTGTCCGGGCACGTCCCACAGCCGCACCGTACGGTCGTTGCCGCTGCTCGCCAGGGTCCGCCCGTCGGGGGAGAAGGCGATGCCCCGCGCCGAGCCGGTGTGCCCGGTCAGCACAGCGGTCACGCGCCGCTGCTCCGCGTCCCACAGCCGTACGGTGCCGTCGTTGCCGCTGCTCGCCAGCGTCCGCCCGTCCGGGCCGAAGGCGACGGCCCGCACCGCTCCCGCGTGACCGCTGAGCGCGGCGAGCGGGCGGCGCCCGGCCACGTCCCACAGCCGGACGGTCAGATCGTCCCCGGCGCTGGCCAGGGTCCGTCCGTCGGGGCTGAAGACGACGTCGTTGGCGAAATCGGTGTGCCCGGTGAGGGTGGCGAGGGGAGCGCGCGTGGCGGTGTCCCAGAGGCGTACGGTGCCGTCGGCTCCGGCCGAGGCGAGGGTGCGGCCGTCGGGGGCGAAGGCCACCGAGAACACGGTCCCGGTGTGCCCGGTGAGGGTGGCGAGGGGAGCGCGCGCGGTGGTGTCCCAGAGGCGTACGGTGCCGTCGGCTCCGGCCGAGGCGAGGGTGCGGCCGTCGGGGGCGAAGGCCACCGAGAACACCGTTTCGGCGTGCCCCGTGAAAGTGGCCTGAATTCGCCGTCCGGCCACGTCCCACACCAGCACCGTGTGATCGGCGTCGGCCGTGGCGAGGAGTTTCCCGTCGGGGCTGTACGCGGCGTGCCACACCTCGGTGAACGGGCGCGCCGTCAGCACCGGCCCCCGCAGGTCCCAGAGCACCACGGACTGGTCGAACGCGGCGGTGGCGAGCACCGATCCCGCCGGGTCCACGGAGACGGCGAGCACGTAGTCGGTGTGGCCGGCGAGCGACGCCGTGAGACGGCCGCTCCGGACGTCCCACAGCCGGGTGGTGCCGTCGCCGCCCCCGCTGACGACGGTGGTGCCGTCCGGCGTGTAGGCCACGGAGTTGACGTCGTCGCTGTGCCCGGCCAGCGTCGCGGCCGCGCGCCGCCCGCCGACGTCCCACAGCCGCACCGTACGGTCGACCCCGCCCGTGGCGACCGTACGGCCGTCCGGGGCGAAGGCCGCGCCCAGCACTTCCCCGGTGTGCCCCTCCAGAACGCCGGCCGGCTCGGCCCGCCGCGTGTCCCACAGGCGTACGGTCCCGTCGGCGCCGGCCGATACGAGGCTCCGGCCGTCCGGGGCGTAGGCCAGGGCGTTGACCCGTGCGGTGTGCCCGGTCAGGACGGCGTGCTCGCGGTGTCCCCCGGCCGGGTCCCGCAACTGGATGGTCCCGTCGGCGGCCGCGATGGCGAGGGTGTCCCCGTCGGGGGCGAAGGCCACCGCCCGGGCGCCCGCCGTACTCGGGGGCAGCACCGACACGGAGCCGCCGCCGCCCGCGCCGACGGACCAGAGCCGGACCGGTCCGTCCGTGGAACCGGCCGCCAGGGTCCGCCCGTCGGGGCTGAAGGCGACCGTGCGCACCCGGCCGGGTGCGGTGAAGGCGGCGACCGTGCTCCGGTCGGCCACCCGCCGCAGCAGCACCTTCCCGTCGGAGCCCGCCGTCGCCAGCAGCCGGCCGTCCGGTGCGAAGGCCACCGCGTTGACCGGCCCGCCGTGTCCGCCGAGCCGCGCCAGGAAGGGCTGCGACTGGGTGCTGAGCAGGGCGCCGCGCGCCTCGGGCGTCGCTTCGGCCCGGTAGGCCTCCTCGGCGAGCAGCATGGAGGCCTCGGGCTGTCCTGCGGACAGGGACAGCGACCGGGCGGCCAGCGCCTGGGAACGGGCGGTCCGCTCCTGGCCGAGCGCCCCCGCGCGCTGCTGGTAGGCCACCCCGCCGGCGGTCAGCGCCAGCAGGAGCAGGACGACGAGCGTGGCCAGCATCCTCTGGTGCAGGCGGACCCGGAGCCGGTCCTGACGGCGGCGGGCCTCCTCCGCGGTCCGGCTCGCGTCGAGGAAGGCCACCTCCCGGGGCCCCAGGCGGCTGCGGCCGTCCAGCTCGTCGGCCCAGGCGCGGGCGGTGGCGAGGCGGCTGCCGCGGTACAGCACCGACGGGTCGCGGGCCTCGCGCACCCATTCGTCGGCGGCCTGGGCGAGTTGCTGGTGGACGAGCAGCCCGGCCCGGTCGGCGTGGATCCAGCCGCGCAGCCGGGGCCAGGCGTGCAGCAGGGCCTCGTGGGTGATCTCCACGGTATCGCTGTCCGCGCTGATCAGCCGGGCCCGGACGAAGGCGTCGAGGGCGGCGGCGGCCCGCGCGGTGTCGGCCTGCCCCTCCAGCAGGGCGGTCCGGCTCATCCGGCGCCGGGTCGGCCCCGTACCGTCGGCGATGTGCACCAGCCGGACGAGGAGCCGCCGGACCATCCGCTGCTCGGCCGGGTACAGGCGGGCGAACACCTGCTCGGCGCTGCGTGCGACGGCGCCCTGGATGCCGCCGGCGTACTCGTACCCCGCGACGGTGAGCGTGGCCCCTTCGCGCCGCTGCCAGGTGGCCATCAGCGCGTGGGACATCAGGGGCAGGGCGCTGGAGGGGGCCTCGCCGGGCCAGGCGTCCGGGCCGCCGCCGGGGCGCGCCGGAGTGTCCCCCGCACCGGGGTCCCTCGCACCGGGGTCGCCGGCACGGGGATCCCCCGCGCCGGAATCCCGTACGCCCGCGTCCCGCAACAGCAGCGGGACCAGCCCCGGCTCCAGTACGAGCCCGGCGAGCTCCGCCGGGCGCGTGATGGACTCCCGCAGCTCCGCCACCGACATCGGGGGCAGGACGAACAGCCCGTCGCTGAACACGGCGGCCAGCTCCGGCAGGTCCAGGCACTCCCCGGAGAAGTCGGCCCGCACGCCGAGCACGACGAGGGCGGGGTCGTACCCGGTCCCGGACGGCGCGGCCGGGTAGGCAGCCGGGGAAGCGGACGGGGAAGCGGAGGGGGAAAGGCCCGGTGGCGCGGCCAGGGCGAGGAGCACTCGTACGAAGGCCCGGCGCTCCTCCTCGTCGGAGCAGAGGGTGAACAGCTCCTCGAACTGGTCGACCAGCAGCACCGGCCGCACGGTCGGGAGCCCGCGCCCGTCCGCGCCGGGGAGGGGGCCGGCGCCGTACGTCTGCCGGTGGACGGATTCGAGCAGTCGTTCCGGGTGGGTCCTCAACTGTTCCGGGTTGACGCGGAGATCGCCCCCCACCACTTTGCCGGTGGCGTCGAGCAGTTCCCGCAGCGGGTGCGCGGTGGGGGTGAACCGGACGACCGGCCAGCCGTCGGCCCCCGCCACCGGGAAGCCGCCGCTCCGCAGGGCCGGTACCAGACCGGCGCTGAGCAGGGAGGACTTGCCCGCGCCCGATCGGGCGACGAGGAGCAACGGGCCCTGGCCGAGCCGGTCGTGGACCCGCTCGACGAGGGCGGCCGTGGCCCGCTCCCGGCCGAAGAACCACCGGGCGTCCTGCGGGGTGAACGCCGACAGGCCGCGGTAGGGGCACGCGCCGTCCGCCTGCGGACCGCGCTGGTGGGGCGGACCGGTTGGACCTGCCGGACCGGTTGGACCGGTGGGACCGGCGCGGGATCCTGCCGGGGGCGGTCCGGACTCCTCGCCCTCCGGTACCAGCCGCAGGAGTTCGCCCCCGGCCCCGAGGGCCCGGTCGCAACTTCGGGCCACATCGAGGGTGACCGGCTTCGCGCCGGTCTCGATCTTGCTGAGGTAGCCCTTGCTGTAGTGCGTCTGGCGGGCCAGGTCGCCCAGCGACAGGCCGCGCTGCACGCGCAGCCTTCTCAACTCGGCGGGAAAGGCCGCCGCGGTTCCGCTCGCGCGGTCCGGATCCCCCAAGACGTCCCCCATGGCAATGTGCGCCCAGGCAGTGAGAGGCAGGTGTCCAGGCTAGCGCGGGGGTCGGACGGCCGACCGGCCGTGGATGCGGTGCGGCGTGAAACAGCGGCGTTCCGGAGCCCGGCCGGGGGCCGGACTCCGGAACGTCCTTGCGAGTGGCGAACGGACGGCCCCGTCCGTGGGCCGCTAGCGGTTGAGCGTGATCGAGTTGATCGGGCCGAGGTCGGCGTAGACCCCGGTGCCCTGGACGATGGGGTTGCCGCAGTTGACCCCGTTGGAGCCGGCGCACAGGCGTGCGGTGGCCCCGCCGTACTGGTTGTTGAGCACCCAGTGGTTGCCGTACTGGTTGCTCAGGTTGTGCGCTCCGTAGCTGTAGAAGACGTGGCTCGGGCTGACGGCCGGGTTCTGGTTCTGCGGATAGATGCAGACCGCCCCGTCCGGGCACCCGGCCCACGTGTCGGACGGCTGCGCGCCGGACGCTCCGGCGGCTCCGCTCAGGGCGACGACGGCGGCCGCGGCGGTGGTGAACGCGGCGGCGCCGCGGATCATCTTGCGCATGGTGGGTGTCCCCTCGGGTCTTGCTCCGTGCTGACACCTCGAGCCTGTCCCCGGCGGGCACTGGGGTCGACGGGTTTCCCGTCGCCCGTCGCAGGCCCGGCCCGGGAAACCCCCGGTGACCAGCGCACTCGCCGAAGGAGGGGCAACGGCCGTGCCTGCTCCTTCGGCCCAGCGCGGATGAGGCCTTCGGGCGAACGCGCTGCGCGGCGCACCGGGCCGCCGCCACCGGGGTGATAGCCCGAGGGGACCAACACATCCCGGAGGTGCGGCCGCACATGACCAGGCGACTCGTGACGCGGCCCGCCCGGCGGCTCCCGCCCGGCGGCCGCCCTCGTGGCGAAGGCCGGACCGGGCAGGACCGGAGCCCGGCGCGTGCGGGGTCCCCGGCCGCCGCCCGGGCGGTGACCCCGGTGGCCCCGGCCCTGCGGACCGCGGCCGGGTACGCATGGCGGCTGCTGGTCGTCGGCGCGGCGGCGTACGCGGTCTTCGCCGTCCTGGGACGGTTCCACGAGATCGCCCTGGCCCTCTTCCTCGGCCTGGTCGCGGCGGCCATGCTGCGCCCGCCCGCCGGGCTGCTGGCCCGGGTGATGCCCCGCGGGCTCGCCGTGGCCTGCTCGCTGATCGGCAGTCTGATCCTGGTGCTCGGCGCCCTTGCCCTGGTCGGCGAGGCCGTCGCGGGGGAATGGCCCGCGCTGGTGAGCGAGTTCCGGGTAGGGCTGGAGCGCATCCAGAACTGGCTCCAGGGTCCGCCGCTGCGGCTCGACGCGCACGCCCTGACCGATGCCCAGTCGAAGATCGGCGACTACCTCTCCAGCCACCGCTCCACCCTGCTGAGCACGGCGCTCAGTGGTGCGGGACGGGTCGTGGCGGTCTTCACCGTGCTCGCCCTGGCGCTGTTCTGCTCGGTCTTCTTCATCCACTCGGGCGACCGGCACTGGAGCTGGTTCTGCGGACAACTGCCGGTGAGCGTACGGGACCGGGTGGCCGTGGCCGGCCGCGCCGCATGGCTGACCTTCACGGGCTACACCCACGGCATCGTGCTCGTGGCCGCGACCAACGCCGTCCTCGTGGGCATCGCGCTCTACCTCCTGGGTGTCCCGCTGGCCGTCCCGCTCGCCCTGCTGGAGTTCGCCGCCGCCTTCGTCCCGCTCATCGGCTCCCCGGTGGCGCTCGGCGTGGCCGCCGTCGTCGCCCTCGCCACCAAGGGGCCGCTCGTGGCGGCTCTGGTGGTCGCGCTCATCGTGGTCATCGGCCAGATCGAAGGACACCTGCTGCATCCGCTGGTGATGAGCTGGGCGGTGCGCCTGCACCCGATGGTGGTGGCCCTGTCGGTGGTCGCGGGAGCCATCGCCGCCGGGATCGTGGGGGCCGTGGTGGCGGTGCCCCTGGTCTCGGTGGCCTGGTCCGTGCACCAGTCCTTGCGCAAGGCCCGCACGGACTGACGTACCGCCGCACCCGCGCACGGCCCCCGGTCAGCCCTGGGGGTCCACGACGGCCTCGACATGGTCGGCGACGGCGACGAGCAGCACCCGCGTGCCCGCCTCCAGCGCCCGCCAGCGGTGCTCCACCCCGCCCGTGAGGTACAGCGTGTCGCCGCGGCCCAGTCGGTGGGTCCGCCCGTCCACCTCCACCTCCGCGGCCCCGTCGGCGACGTACATCAACTCGTCGTTGCGGTGCCGGAACGCGCGATCGGCGTCGTGGTCCCCGGTGAACTCCAGCGCGTGCATCTGATGCTGGCCGCGTACGAGCGGACGGACCCGGGCCGTCGGATCCGGCCCGGAACCGGGCCCGGCGTTCAACCCGGCGTTCAACCCGGAGTCGATCCCGGAGCCGAACCCGGAGTCGAGCCCGGAATCGGCGTCGGCCCGCACGATGTCCACCCGGCGCGGGGTCTCCCCGGCCGCCAGCAGCTGCACCGCCGTGGTGTCCAGGGCGTCGGCCACCCGCTGGAGCGAACGCATGCTGGGGCGGGCCCGGTCGTTCTCGATCTGGCTCAGGAAGGGCGAGGACAGCCCGCTGCGCGCGGCCACCTCGGCGAGGGTGAGGTCCAGGGCCCTGCGCCGCCTGCGGATGCCCGCACCGATCCTCCGCTCGGACGTCTCGTCTTCCACCCGGCCGCACACCCCGCTTCTCTTTCCCCGCCTCTGACGATCATCTTCCCGCACCCGGCCGCGGGCTTCGCACTCCCTTCACAGTGCCGCAACAATGCACCGCTAACTTCAAAGGAGATTGTTCGCATCAAAGAAAGTTTCAAGCTCCGCAGGAGGACACCATGCCCCAGGTCGACCAGAACTCCCGCCGCCGCCGCGGCACCGGTCTCATCGCCCTCGACCCCACCGCCTCGGAAGGCGGGTACACCCTCTTCGCCCCGCTCACCGGCACCGGCGAGGTCTACCTGATCGACATCCACGGCGAGGTGGTCCACGAGTGGCGGCTGCCCTACCGCCCCGGCCGGCACGCCCGGATCCTCGACAGCGGGAACCTGGCCTACAGCGGCGTGCTCCCCGGCGAGGAGACCCTCTTCCCGATGTGGCACAAGTACCGCGGCGGCGTGATGCTCGAAGCCGCCCCCGACGGCACCGTCCTGCACGAACACCGCGATCCGCTCCAGCACCACGACGCCCACCACTTCGGCGGTGGCCGCGTGCTCTACACCGCGCTCGAACCGCTGCGGGGAGCCGACGCGGCGGGCGTGCTCGGCGGAGTGCCCGGCTCGGAGGCGGCCGACGGCACGGTATGGGCCGACACGATCACCGAGGTCGACGCCGACGGCTCCGTACGCTGGTCCTGGAGCGCGGCCGAACACCTCGACCGGGCCGAGTACGCCCTGCACCCCGACTACGCGCGCGAGCACTGGCCGCTCGTCAACAGCGTCCTGCCGCTCGCCGACGGGAACGTCCTCGCCAGCCTGCGCAGCGTCTCCGCCGTGGTCGTCATCAGCCGGGAGACGGGCGAGATCCTCTGGCGCACCGAGCCCGGGGTCGTCTCGCAGCAGCACGCCCCCACCGAGCTCGCCGACGGCAGGGTGCTGGTGTTCGACAACGGCGTCTTCCGGCCCGGATCGGACGTCCCCTACTCCCGCGTCATCGAGATCGAGCGCTCCTCCGGAAAGGTCGTCTGGGAATACCACGACCCGGCCAGAGAAGCCTTCTTCGCCCCGTTCATGGGCAGCGCCCAGCGCCTCGCCGGCGGCAACACCCTCGTCACCGATTCCCCGTCGGGCCGGCTCTTCGAGGTGACCCCGGAGGGCTACCTCTGCTGGGAGTACGTCGTCCCCCACTTCGGCGCCTACCAGGAGTCCGAGGTCCGCGGCCTGTTCCCGTCCGAACCCAACGCCGTCTTCCGCTCCTACCGGTACACCGCCGAAGAGCTGCCCTGGCTGGACAGAGAGGCCGCCCGGTGAGCGCCGCCCCCGCGAAGCCCGCACCGGTGAGCCCGGCCGCTCCGGTCGGTCCGGCGGACGAGCGGCTGCCGCTGCGCCGGCTGGCCCCGCTGTCCGCACAGCACGTCCTGGCCATGGTGGCCGCGCCCGTCTCCACCACGTTCCTGACCGGCCAGGCCCTCGGCCTCACCGCCGCCGGCACCGCCTCCCTGCTCAGCGCCACCCTCGTGCTCTGCGGCGCCGGCACCCTGCTCCAGTCCCTGGGGATCTGGCGGTTCGGGGCCCGGCTGCCGTTCGTCATGCTCCCCGGCGGGGCGGCCACCGCGCTCTTCCTCCAGATAGCCAAGGACCACGGCCCCGCGACCGCGACCGGCTCGGTGCTCCTCGCCGCGGCGCTGCTCTTCGCCGTCCTGCCCTTCTACGCGAAGGTCGTACGGCTCTTCCCGCCCGTGGTCATGGGCATCACCGTGCTGCTCATCGGGATCGCCATGATCCGGGTCGCCGCCCAGCTGGTCACCGGACGCCCAGGGACCCCCGGTTACGCCTCGCCATCGGCCGTGGTTCTGGCCGGCGCGACCATCGCGGCCACCGTGCTCTTCCTCCTGGTCCTGCGCGGGATCTGGCGGCAGACCGCCGTGCTCCTCGGCATGGGCGCGGGCACCCTCATCGCGCTCACGACCGGCCTCGGCCACCTCGCTCCCGCGGGCGGAGCCGGCGGGAACCTGACCCTCCCGGACCTCCTCCCGTACGGCGCACCGCACTTCGACGTGCTCGCCGCACTGCCCCTCCTCGTCTTCAGCCTCACCACCCTCGCCGAGATCACCGGGCAGACCGTGCTCATCAGCGAGACCGTGGGGCGCGAGAGCGACCCCGGGCGCGATGTGCCCCGGGTGGCCAGGGCCGACGCCCTGATCTCGGTGTTCGGCGGGCTGTTCGGCACCTCGCTGATGGTCACGAGCGCGGAGAACATCGGCATCGGACGTCTCACCGGCGTCCGCAGCCGCTTCGTGACCGCCGGGGCGGGAGTGCTGCTCATCGCCGTCGGCCTGCTGGCACCCGTCTCCCGGCTGCTGGCCGCGATCCCGGCGCCCGTCGTCGGCGGATCCGCCCTGGTGATCTACGGGATCATCGCCGTGATGGGCGTCGACATGCTCGGGCGGACCGCACCCGGCGCCGGCGGCGGTTCCACCGTCATCGCGCTGGCCCTCACCGCCGGACTGCTTCCGGTGGTTGCCCCCGACCTCTACCAGGGGTTCCCCACCTGGGCCCGGACGGTCCTCGGCAGCGGTGTGGTGGCGGGCACGCTCGCCGCCGTCCTGCTCCACGCCCTCTTCCGCGCCTTCGGGAGCGGCGGGCCGCCGGGCGGGACGTCCGCGCCGGAGGCCCACCCCGCGGACTGACGGCGCCGCTCCGCCGGGCCTGCGGCTATCCTCGCGCGGCGAAGCCGGGTACAACTGCTGTGCGAAGAGGGGAAGCCGATGCTGCGCGATGTGCGCGAGTGGTTCGACGGCGCGGCCGACGGAGAGATACGGGCACTCGAAGAGGTGCCCGGCATAGATCCGGAACGGCTGCGGGAACTGTGGTGTGCCGAGCCGGAGCTGATGCTCCGCCTCGACCGCCTGCACACGGCCGCGCAGCGGGCCTTCGAACGGCGTACGAGGGTGGCGGTCACCGAGGAGCTGATCCGTGCCCTGCGCGCCGTGGCCCAGGGGGCGGACGTGGCCCGGCTGGAGACGACGGTCGCGCTCGCCGGAACGCGGCTGCGGGCCGACGCGGCCACCGCGGGCGCGCGCGGCCTCAACACCGGTCTGACCTGCGGAATCGTGGTCAGCCCGGTGATCCTGGTCGTGGTCCTCGCGCTGGGGGCGTGGGTGCCCGGGATGTTCGGGGTGGAGCTCGGATGCCAGGAGCGACTGGCCCTGGCGGGGGCCCTGGTGTGCTTCTCGGGCGGCGCGATGGGCGCGGTCTTCAGCGTGATCGTCCGGCTGCGGGATCCCCGGCAGCTCATCCGCGACCGTGCGGGCGTCCGCGACAGTGCGGGCGGGGGCGACCCGGACGCGGATCCGGTCCAGTTGTCCCGGGCCCTGCGCCAAGAGGGCTGGTACCGGGTGGTGGTGGGGTGGTTCCTGGCCTCCGCGCTCTACCTGCTCGTCACCGGCGGGATCCTCACCGTGCTCACCCCGCCGGCCGCTCCGGCGGACCTGTGCGGGCCCGGCCCGCTCTCCGCCGACGGGCACGGGGCCCTGGTCAAGACCTGGTTCTTCTGGGGAGCCATCGGCTTCCTCGCGGGCCTGAACGAACGGTGGGCGCGCGGTCTGCTGCGCCACCCCTCGGCGCCCGGGGGCGAGGCGGCCGGCCCGGGGGAGGGCACCCGGCGCTCGTAGGGCCTGCCTGTCGTGCCGGACGGCATGATGCGCGGGATCCGGTTAGCGTCGGGGCATGAGTACCGAACCGCAGACCTTCGAGATCCTGCTGGTGCCCGAGCACGTGGTGGAGGGGTCGCCCGACGACGCCGTCCGCTCGGCCGTCGTCGCACCGACCGGCCAGAACGGCGCCTCCGGCTACCCCCGCTACTCGGGTGACGGGATGGTGGCCGACATCGATCCCCGCACCCGAACGGTGGAAGCACTCCTCGTGGACGGCTCCGAGCTCGACTACGGCCTCAAGCCCGTCCTGTACCGGCCCGCCTGACACGCCGTACGCCAGGCGGCCGTACCGTCGGGCCGCCCGCCGCAGGCCCGGCGGGCGGCGGGCGTGCGGGTGGTCACGCCCTGCCTCGCCGGCGGGTGAGCCCGCCCCGCCCCGCCTCGCCGCCCGGCCGCCGTTACTCGAAGCGGGCGGTGTCCCCGGCGCCGCGCCGGACGATCTCGGCCTCGCCGCTGGAGAAGTCGATGACCGTCGTCGGCAGCGTCCCGCAGTCGCCCGAGTCGACCACCATGTCCAGGACGTGGTCGAGCCGGTCCTTGATCTCCCAGCCCTGCGTCATCGGCTCCGCCTCGTCGGGCAGGAGCAGGGTGCTCGACAGCAGCGGCTCGCCGAGCTCGGCCAGCAGTGCCTGCACCACGACGTGGTCGGGGATGCGCACGCCCACCGTCTTCTTCTTCGGGTGCTGGAGCTGGCGCGGCACCTCCTTCGTGGCCGGGAGGATGAAGGTGTAGCTGCCGGGGGTGGAGGCCTTGATCGCGCGGAAGACGTCGTTGTCGATGATGACGAACTGGCCGAGCTGCGCGAAGTTCTCGCACACCAGAGTGAAGTGGTGGCGGTCGTCGAGCTGCCGGATGGACCGGATCCGGTCCACACCGTCACGGTTGCCCAGCTGGGCGCCCAGCGCGTAGCAGGAGTCCGTCGGATAGGCGACGAGCCCTCCGGCGCGGATGCCGTCGGCGATGCTGCTGATGGCGCGGGGCTGGGGGTTTTCGGGGTGTACGTCGAAGTACTTTGCCATCCGCAGAGCCTACGGGATCCGGTGGTTCGTGCCGGTCGTCGCGGGCGTCCCGGCCGGCCCGCTGTGTCGTCCCGCCCGCGGGGCTCGAGGCCCGGGCGGCCCGGGTGCGCGTTCCCTCACCGCCCGCGGGCCGCGCGGGCCGCGCGGGCCGCGAGCGTGGCCGGCGTCGGGCCGTCCGGACGCACGGTGATGCCGTAGGCCGCCTTGTCCGGGACGGACCCGAAGACCGGCACGTGCGCCGGCAGCAGGTGTTCCAGCAGCACCGTCGACTCGCGCAGCGCGAACTGCAGCCCGAGGCAGGCGCGGGGACCGATGCCGAAGGGCACGTACCCGCCCGGGACGGCCGGCCGGCCGCCCGGTGCGGTGAAGCGCAGCGGGTCGAAGCGCCCGGGATCGGGCCACAGCGCCGGGTCGCGGTGCGCCAGGTACGGGCAGACGATCACGTCGGTGCCCGCCTCGACGGCGTAGCCCGCCAGGACGTCGTCCTCGACGGCGTGCCGGGGCAGGATCCAGGCCGACGGGTACAGCCGCAGCGTCTCGCTGACCAGGGCCTGGATCGCCTCCCGGCGCTCCGCGGAGCCCTCGCCGCCCGCGGAGAGGGCCCGCTCGCGGGCCTCGGGACGGCGGTCGAGGAGCAGGTACAGCCAGGTCAGCGTGGTGGCCGTGGTCTCGTGCCCGGCGACCAGCAGCGTGACCAGCTCGTCGCGGATCAGCCGGTCGGTGTACTCGGGCCGCTCCGCGGACGCCTCCACCAGCATGTGGAGCAGCCCCGGCCCGTCGGGACCCGCGGAGCCCCCGCGGGCGGCGGCGATGGCGTGGTGGGCCACCGCGTCGATCCTGGCCAGATCGCCGGCGACCGCCTCCCCGGCGTCGGCGGAATCGGCGGGCAGCGTCGGCAGCGCCGCCACCACGGCCGCGACGGAGCCCAGTTCGCGCTCGGTGTCCACGTCCAGCGGGTGGCCGGTCAGGGACCGCCAGATGGTGTCGAGGGCGAAGCGCCGCATCTCCTCCCCGACGTCGAAGACCTCTCCGGTACGGGCGTACGCGGACCAGCGCCCGGCCGTGATCCGCGCGGCCTCGGCGATACGCTGCTCGTAGCGGCGCATCCCGGTCCCCGTGAACTGGGACTGCAGGAGCCGCCGTTGCCGCTTCCACGCCTCGCCGGTGGCGGAGAGCACGCCCTCACCGACCAGCAGCCGGGCGCGGTGCGAGCGTTTGACGTAGCGCTGCGGATGCAGGGCCAGCACGTGCTGGATCGCCCCCGGATCGGTGACCAGCACGGTCGGCCGGCCCGTCGACCCGCTGCCCGGCCCGCTGCCGGGGCCTTCGCCCAGCCGGAACGCGCCGACCCCGCCGAGCCGTCCGCACACCTCGGCCAGCAGCTCGACGAGCTGGCCTCCCCCCGCGCTCCAGCGCGCCACGACGGAGGGGTCCAGCTCGGGGACCGGGGGACTGGGGCGGTGGCCCGCGGGACCGGCTTCGATGGCCATCGGTGCTCCCCTGTTCGTCCGGTCGCCGGCTGCGGTGCGCCGGTGCTCCGCCCGCGCCGGGGCGGAGGCAGCACGGACTGTACGGGACCGGGCACGGGCGGGGGTCGGCCTTCGGCCAGGCGGCACACCGCCCCGGACAGCCGCGCGCCGGTCCGGCGGCGAACCGTGAACGGACCCACCACCGGCTCTACGCCGGGCGGGTGTACCTCCGGCCCGCCTCCGGGCCGCGGCGGGAGGCGGCCCGTTGGATGGGGGTCCGGGGGATCGTGGTCAGGGGCCGGGGCGCGCGATCGGTGGTGGATCGGTTCCTGAGGAGTGCAGATGGGTCCGTTCTCGGCGGACGGGGCACGGGACGCGCTCCACCGCACCCAGGCCGCGATGCTGCTGCCCGCGCTCCTCGTGGGCGCCGGGTCGGGACTCGGCGCGGTGGGCTTCCGCTGGCTGATCGAGATCTTCACCCGGGCGCTGTCCGGCCACGACGACTATTCCTCGGCCGGCCACGCCGACAACCCGTACGTGCCCTGGCTCGGACCGTACTTCGTGCTGCTCGCCCCCGTGGTCGCGGGCGCGCTCTACGGACCGCTCGTCTACCGCTACGCCAAGGAGGCGCGCGGCCACGGAGTCCCCGAGGTGATGTACGCGGTCGCCCGCGAGGGTGGCCGGATCCCGTCCCGGGTCGCGGTGGTGAAGTCCCTGGCCTCCGCGCTGTGCATCGGCGGCGGCGGTTCCGTGGGCCGCGAAGGGCCCATCGTGCAGATCGGGGCCGCCCTCGGGTCCACCGCCGGAGCCCTCCTGCGCGTGTCCGAGGACCGGATGCGGCTGCTGGTCGCCTGCGGCGCGGCCGGCGGCATCGCCGCCACCTTCAACGCACCGCTGGCCGGCGTCTTCTTCGCGATGGAGCTGATCCTGCGCGATTTCACGGCCCGCGCCTTCGGCCTGGTGGCGGTCTCCGCGGTCACCGCCAGCGTGATCGGCCGCGAAGTCCTCGGCGACGAAAGGTTTCTCGATCTGGCACCGGTGAACGCCGGCCATCTGGCCGCGTACGCCCTGTACGTACTGCTCGGTGCGCTGGCCGGGGTCGTCGGGGTGCTCTTCACCAAGGTGCTGTACGGGGTGGAGGACCTCTGCGACTCCGTCTGGCACGGCCCGGAATGGCTCCGCCCGGCAGCCGGCGGCATCGTGCTGGGCGCGATCCTGCTGGCACTGCCGGAGATGTACGGGGTCGGCTACCCGGTCCTCGGCAAGGCCGCGGTGGGCGGGTACGCGATCGGATTCCTGCTCGTCCTGCTCGTCGGGAAGATCGTCGCGTGCAGCGTCACCATCGGGATCGGCGGCTCGGGAGGCGTCTTCGCCCCCGGCCTCTTCGTCGGTGCCATGCTCGGCAGCGCCTTCGGACAGTCGATGGACCACCTCGCCCCCGGAGTGACCGGCTCGGCCACGACCTACGCCGTCATCGGGATGGGCGCGGTCTTCGCCGGTTCGGCCCGCGCACCGATCACCGCCGTCGTCATCATCTACGAACTGACCGGCGAGTACGGGATCATCCTGCCGCTGATGGTCGCCGTCGCCGTCGCCACCGGGGTCAGCCACGCGCTCAGCCGGGACACCGTCTACACGGCCAAACTCCGGCGGCGCGGAGTCGACCTGGACCTGACCGGCCCGGCCGCGATCGAGGTCCGGACCGCCATGGGACCACCGCCTCCCGCACTCGCGCCCGGCACCGGCCTGCGCGAGGCGATCACGGCGATGATCGAGGCGGGCGCCGACCGCCTCCCGCTCGTCGACCGGCACGGCCACTACGCGGGCTCGGTCGGCGCGCCCGCCCTCTCCCGGGCCCTGCACGGAGGACTCTCCGAGGGCACGCCCGTCGAAGTGCTACGGGACCACCCGCCGGTCCTGCTCGCAGGTCAGTCCCTGCAGGAAGCACTGCCGCTCCTCGCCGCGAGCGGGGGCGACGGACTCCCGGTCCTCGACGAGGAAAGGCTGCGCCTCCTGGGATGGGTCTCCCACCGCTCGGCCCTGCTGGCCCTGCACCCGCAGGCCTGATGCGGTGACAGGTCCGGGGCACGGGCCACTGCTCGAGGGCGCCGGACGGGTCCGTGTGCCGGGGAGCCGGTGTCAGGACGCGCCGATGGACCAGAAGACCCCGACCTCGTCGTCGGACACGGCGATGAGGCCCAGTTCGTCGAACAGGTCGAGGCCCTTGATGTACTCGCCCGTGAGGAACCCGTGGACCTCCGTCCCGTCGAGGCCGGCCCGGACGAAGTCCCGGGCGGGATCCGAGGCCGCGTCCCGGGCATTCGTCCAGAACTGCGCGTCCGGGCCGTAGCGGTCCAGCAGGAACCGCGCGTCGGCCAGCAGGGCGTCGAGATCAGGCCGGTGGCGGACGGGCAGCCCGTGGCCCCACTCCTCCGCCATGACGGCGAGCGCGGTGACGGCCCCCGCCGGCTCCAGCTCGTGCAGGCGGTCGCGGAACCCGGCGGCGGGCGGCGGCGCGAAGGGGTACGCCGGCACGGCGACGCGGGCGTCGTTGGTGCGGTCGCCGTCGATCCGCAGCCAGCCGCGCGGGTCCGGGACCTCACGGTGCATCAGGGCGAGCACGTCCTCGGCCCAGTCCCCGTGCCGGCGCGGGCCGGTGGCGAGGAAGACGTACGGGTCCTCCAGCAGGCGCAGGGCCGCCGCGTTCCAGGGGCTGCGGCGCCGCCGCAGCTCCACGAGGGTGCCGCCGACGCTGCGTGCGAACACGTCGGCCGGTGAGCGCGGGAGGCCGGCGAGCTCTGCGCACCCCCACCGCAGGAGCGCCGTGGCCACACCGTCCGCGGCGGCCGCGCCCAGCTCGCGCGGCGCCTCCGGAACGACCGACCGGTTCCCGTACTGGAGTTCACGGGCCGCCCGCCACAGGTCTTCCAGGTGGGCGTCGAGGAGGTCGAGGGCGATGCGGTCGTCGTCTGCCGTGCTCATGGTCCCACCCTAGGCTGCCTCTTCCGGATCTTGCTCCCCTACGGTCGCAGCCCCCGGACGGGCTCCAGCCGGAGCTGCCGCGGAGCCGACTTCAGCTGGAGCGAGAGGTCCGGCAGGCGCGGTGCCCGCCCCGCCGTGAACCAGAGCAGGACGTTCTCACCGGTCCGGACCGGCAGTGCGGGGAAGGTGTTCTCCGCGTGCTCGGTGAGGTGTACCGCCTGCGCGGGCGTTCCGGCGGCCGTCAGGGCGGGGCGCAGGTGCTCCTCGAAGTGGTCGGCGAAGACCGTGAGGTCCAGGGGATGGCAGAGGGTCGCGACGACGGGTCCCGTGGTGGCCGGGGCGGCGAAGCCCGGTCCGCGCAGCAGGAGCACGTCGTCCGAGTCGATCATGGTGGCGTTGGCCCGCTCGCGATGGGCCGGCCAGACGGGGCCGCCGTAGAAGGCCCGCAGCGCCCGCGCCCGCGCCGCCATGTCCGGGAAGCTGCGTAGCCAGACGAAGCGGTCCGGGTCGTCGAGGTCCCGGAACCGGCCGCCCACGGTGATGCCGGCCGCCTCCTGCCCAGCGACGAATTCCCGCTCGAAGAGGTCGACCAGAGTGTCCCGGGCGCCCGGGTGGAGGGTGTACTGCCGGAGTTCGACGATGGCGTTCATGGCCCGGACCCTAGAGCCGTTCCACTGACACCACCTGTCAGTGGAACGCGATGCCCCTCGCGGACCTTCCGACCGGCTCACTCTCCGCGGGGCAGTCGCTCGCGCACCCGGCGGATGATCTCGCCGCGCTGGCCGGACCGGAGGGGGCCGGGGCACGCGTGCCCGCCCCACGCGGCGCCGCCCATGGCGTGCACGCCCAGACCCGGCTGGTCCGGGTGCTCGCTGACGGCCGGCGGCCAGCCGTGCGAGCCGGCGCCCCAGGAGTAGATGCGGGCGACGGCGTCGACCTGAGCCTCCGTGAGCGACCGGGTCGCGAAACCGGAGGTCTCGACCGAGGCCCACGAGGCGTTGCCCTCCACCTGTGCCCAGGCCCGGTCCAGGACGGACACGTACTGCTCGGTCTCCCCGTCCCGGGAGACCCAGAAGTGCGAGGAGGTCTTGATCCCGGGGGTGTTGAACCGCTCGTACAAGGAGCCCTCGCCCTCCTGGACATGGAGCACGAGCCCGCGCTGCGCGTCGCGGTCGCCGGCGACGAAGTTGCGCTCCAGGGGGATCCTCGCCGCCCCGGGCATCCATCCGGATGCGGCGGAGGCGGTGGGCGAGGCCTCGGGCGTTGCGGCTCCTCCGTCCCGGCCGCGGTCGTCGTCGCCGGGTCCGGAGCCGCCGGACCCGGCGACCGCCAGAGAGCCGGCGGTCGTGGTGAGGAACAGCGCGCCGCCGCCGGCGAGCAGCCGTCGCCTCGACGGAGCCGTGGGATCAGGGGTACTGGAGCTCATGAGCGGTGTCCGGTTCCTGGTGGTGCGGTGCCGTGCGTGGGGGAGAGGGCGATTCTTCGGGGCGCTCATGATGGGGGCGTGATCGTTTGATGATCGTTCGACGACGGATCCGGCCCCGGCCCGGCCGGACGGATTGTGACCAACTGGTCATCCAGCGCGCATCACCTGCGCATATGAGGCACGGAGACTGGCTGCTGATCCAGAACGGCACGACAAGGCGGTGTACGGCATGACGGCGGTACCGGTGGAGGGCGAAACGCCCGACGCGACGAAGGACGAGCACCCGGCGAGGACGCCCGGGGCGCGCGACGCGCAGACACCGCCCCCCGCCCAACGGCCCGCGCCCGCACCCCGGCCGGGTCAGGATCCGTGCACCGTGCCCGCTCCGAGGGCGGTTCGCGAGCCGGTGGCTGCGGCCGGTGCCGCACCTGCGACTGCTGCGGAGGCAGAGCCCGGGCCCGGGCCGCGGCCCGCGGTCGCACCCGTCCCCACGTCCGGGTCCGACGCGGCGCCCGCGCTTGTGCCGGAGCCCGATTCTGCGGCCGTGCCGGAGTCGGTGGTCGAGCCTGCTGCCGAAGCCGAAGCCGAAGCCGAAGCCGGAGCCGGAGCCGGAGCCGGAGCCGGAGCCGGAGCCGGAGCCGGAGCCGGAGCCGGAGCCGGAGCCGGAGCCGGAGCCGGAGCCATGCCTGCTGCCGAGGCCGACGCCGAGGCCGAGCCTGCGTCCCGGACCCGTGTGGAGGCCGTGCTCGCGTCGGAGCCCGCGCCCGAGGCCGAGCCCGCTGCCGGGGCTGGGGCCGGATCCGGGGCTGCGTCCGGATCCGAGGCCGATTCGCCGGCCAAGGCCGTGCCCATGGCGTCGTCCGCTTCCGTGCCCGCGGCCGGCGGGGAGGCTGAGGCTGCGTCCGCCCAGGAGCCCGGCACCGCGTCCACACCCGGGTCAGAGTCCGGGCCTGCGGGGAGGGCCTTGCCCGCGCACGAGTCCGTGTCGGGGGAAGTTCCTGAGACCGCGTCGGCTTCGGCGTCCGTTTCCGAGCCGGCGCCGGGTGTCGAGTCCGGGGCTGCGTCCGCTCCCGATTCGGTGCCCGGGGCCAAGGTCATGCCCGCGCATTCGACCGGGGCCGATCCTCGGAGTGCGTCCGAGTCCACGGGTCTGCCCGCCTCGGGGCCCGTGTCGTGGCCGCGGCGCCGGTCCGGATCGGATCCGCGAGCCGTCCCCGAGGGGGCCTCCCGGGTCCCGCCCACCCCTGGCCCGCCGCCGCGGCCGGACACCGAGTCGGGTTCGGGTGCCGACCCGGAGCCGGGCACGGTGACGGCAGTCGGCACGGGCACCGGCACTGGCACCACCCCTGAGTCGGACTCCGAGAAGACGAGCAAGTTCATCGCGCTCAAACCGCTGGACGGGGCCCCCACGCGGGCAGTGCCCGCATGGGCATCCGCGGCGGCGCGAGGGTCCGCGCCGGTACCCGTGCGACCCGCCCCGGCGGCGCAGGCCCCGGCCGCGCATGTCCCGGCTTCGGGAACCGTGCCGGCTGCGGAGCCTGCCCCGGTTCAGGGAACCGTCCAGACTCCGGGACCTGCGTCCGCCCAGGCTCCGGGAGTTGCTCCCGCTCCGGCAACCGCGACGGCTCCGGGGACGGTGGCCACCGCTCCGGGGGCCGCCCCCACCCCCGAGGGGACCACCGAGCAGCCGTTGCCCGCGCTCGATCTGCTCGCCCAGCTCACCAACACCCCGCCGCCGCCCGCGACCCCCGGGCGCACCGTGGCCCGGCGGGTCCGGATCTGGGTGCCGCCGCTCCTCCTGCTGGTCGCCGTACTGGCCGTCGTACAGGCCCTGCGGCCGCTGCCCGACGCCGTGCTCACCAGTGCGGGCGCCGCGTCCTCCGTCACCCTCGACGGGCGGTTCGACGTGCCCTGGCCGGAGAAGGGCCAGGCCGCCGTACGGATCGGTGGCGCGGGCGACGTCGGCACCTTCGGGGAGCAGAAGCCCGTGCCGACGGCCAGCGTCGCCAAGGTCATGACGGCCTACGTGATCCTCAAGAACCACCCGCTGAAGAAGGGCGAGGACGGCCCGCAGATCGAGGTCGACGCCAAGGCCGTCGCGGACGGCACCTTCGCGAGCGAATCGCGCGTCACGGGTCTGACGGCCGGCACCCGCTTCTCCCAGCAGAACATGCTGAAGATGCTGATGATCCCCTCTGGCAACAACATCGCGCGCCTGCTGGCCCGCTGGGACACCCGAAGCGATTCCGAGGCCGCTTTCACGGAGAAGATGAACGCCGAGGCCAAGGCGCTCGGCATGACCTCCACCACCTACACCGACCCGAGCGGGCTCGACGCCAAGACCGTGAGCACCGCCGCCGATCAGCTGAAACTGGCGGAGGAGGTCATGAAGTTCGACGCGTTCCGGGCGATCGTCCAACTCCCCAACGCCGACGTCCCGGGGCTGCAGGAGAAGCTCATCAACAACAACGACGACCTGCTCATCGCCGGACTCAGCATCAAGGGCATCAAGACCGGCTCCAGTTCGGCGGCCGGTGGCGCACTGATGTGGGCGGCGTACAAGACGGTGGGCGACAAGACTCCGCTGATCCTCGGCACGATGCTTGACCAGCACGTCACCGGCGCCGACCCCGACGGCGCCAACAGCCTGAAACTGGTCAAGAAGAACAGCAAGAAGGTCATCGAAGCCGTCCGCGAGGCCATGATCTCGGCCGGCGCGGTCAAGAAGGGCCAGGTCGTCGGCTACGTCGACGACGGGCTCGGGACCCGGACCCCGGTGGTGGCCGCACGGGACGCGGCCGTCGTCGCCGTGCCGGGCCAGCGGCTCGAACTGGGTCTGGCCGTCGGGGAGAAGGGGCTTCCGGCGGAGGCGCCGTCCGGCACCGAGATCGGGGTCCTGACCATCGGCAGCGGGCCGGGCGCCCCGACGGTCCCCGTGGCGCTCGGGACGGATCTGTCCGAACCGTCCTTCGGTGCGAAACTCCTTCGCCTCGGCTAGCCCGTACGGGCGTTGCCTACCGCGTGCCGGGGAGCCGGACCGTCACGAGGAGACCGCCGACGGGGCGGGGGACGAGGTCGAGGGTCCCGGCGTGGGCGCGGACGATGCTGTGCACGATCGCCAGGCCGAGACCGACACCGGCGTGCTCGTCGGTGCGTACGCGGTCCGCCCCGCGCCGGAAGGGTTCGATGAGCGTCGGGACCAGCTCCGGCGGGAGCGGGGGGCCCGTGTTCTCGACCTGCAGCACGCTCGTGCCGTCGTGCTCCTCGGTGTGGACCGTCACGGTCCCGCCGGTGGGTAGGTTGTGGACGAGGGCGTTCTGGACGAGGTTCGTCACCATCCGCAGCAGGAGCTCCGCGGAACCGTCGGCCCGGGCCGGTCCACCGGTGACGTCGAGGGTGATCCGGCGCTGCTCGGCGAGGGGAAGCAGGGTTTCGGCGGCCTCCTCGGCGAGGAGCGAGAGGTCGACGCTCTCACGCGTGAAGTCCGCGCGGTCGCCGTGGCTGAGCAGCAGGAGGGCCTCGGTGAGGTCGATCGCCCGCGCATTGACGGCGTGCAGGCGTTCGACGAGCTCGTCGCGGCCCCGCGTCGGGTCCTTGCGGGCGACGTCGAGGAGCGCCCGCGAGATGGCCAGGGGGGTGCGCAACTCGTGGGAGGCGTTCGCGGCGAACCTCTGCTGCTCGGCCACGTGCGACTCCAGCTGCTCGAGCATCGAGTCGAACGCGTCGGAGAGTTCACGGAATTCGTCCTGGCGGCCCTGCATGTGGATCCGGTGGGACAGTGACCGGTTCCCGGCCGTCCGCGCCGCGTCCGTGATCCGGGTGAGCGGTGCGAGCATCCGGCCGGCGAGGATCCACCCTCCCACGAGGCCGAGCACCAGCAGGAACACCAGTACCGCGGCCGCCCTCGGAGCGAACACGCGCAGGAGGTTGGACCGGATGGGGAAGACGCCGTGGGCGGGCGCGTCCGCGGAGACGATGAGTGCCCGATCGGGGACGTACCGCAGCAGGAACAGCCACACCGCCGCGAGCAGCAGGACGCCGGCGACCATGAGGAATCCGGCGTAGCTGAGGGTGAGTTTGGAGCGAACGCTCAACCCGGGCGCCCTATCCACGGTCCGCTCCCTCGCGCACGGTCTCCGGCTGGGTGCCGATGCGGTAGCCGACGCCGGGCACCGTGGCGATGATCCAGGGTTCGCCGAGCCGTTTGCGCAGGGCGGAGACCGTGATGCGCACGGCGTTGGTGAGGGGGTCCGCGTTCTCGTCCCAGGCCCGTTCCAGCAGCTCCTCGGCGCTGACGACGCCGCCCTCGGCGGCGACGAGGACGTCCAGCACCGCGAACTGCTTGCGGGTGAGTGCGATGTAGCGGCCGTCGCGGAAGACCTCCCGGCGGAAGGGGTCGAGCCGCAGGCCCGCGATCTCGCGGACCGGGGGCCGGGCGTGCGCGCGCCTGCGGTCGAGCGCGCGCAGCCGCAGGACGAGCTCGCGCATCTCGAACGGTTTGGTGAGGTAGTCGTCGGCGCCGAGTCCGAACCCGGAAGCCTTGTCGTCGATCCGGTCGGCCGCGGTGAGCATGAGGATCGGGATGCCGCTGCCGGAGGCGACGATGCGGCGGGCGACCTCGTCGCCGGAAGGGCCGGGGATGTCGCGGTCGAGGATCGCGAGGTCGTAGGAGTTGACGGCGAGCAGTTCCAGGGCGGAGTCGCCGTCACCGGCGATGTCGGCGGCGATCGCCTCCAGCCGCAGACCGTCACGGACGGCCTCGGCCAGGTAGGGCTCGTCCTCGACGATCAGTACGCGCATGTCCGAAGCCTAGACACCAGGACATATCGTCGTCGTATGCGCGGTGGGCATCGGGTACGCGCGTCAGCCCGCCGGCGTCAGGACGGGCCGGGGCCGGTCCGACGGCGTCGGCGTTGCGGTGCGCCACCAGCGGCGCGAGGCCAGCCCGGCCAGGGCGGCGCCCGCGGCGTTGACCAGGACGTCGTCCACGGAGGAGACCCGGTCCAGCCGCAGGACGTACTGCGCGGTTTCGACCAGGACCGAGCAGCCGGCCCCGAGTGCCAGGATCCGGGGTGCGGAGGCCAGCGCCGCCCACCGCATCGGGGCGAAGAACCCCAGCGAGGCGAAGACCAGCAGGTTGCCGCCGATCCCGAGCGGCCCCATCGTGACCAGGTCCCGCAGGGGTACGAGGCTGAACCGGCCGGGGACGATCCCCGCTCCGGACCCCGGCATCATGGTCATCCACACGAACGGCAGCGTCCCGAGCACCATGCCGACCTCGGCCAGCGAGATCCGCCACGCCGATGCGGCGCCGGCGGCGCGCCGACGGCGGGCCAGGGCCCACACCAGTAGCAGGGCCGGCGGCACGGCGACGAAGGTCATGAGCACCACGCCGTTGAAGGTGTCGAAGCACCCGTGCCACCGCCCGGCCATGCACCGCGGAGCGGACATCAGGAGCGGTCCCCGCACGAGGTACATGACGCCCGCCACGCCGAGGGCCGCCACGCCGAGGAGTAGGAGCCTGCGGGTGCGGTGGGGCGGTGGCGACGGGGATGCGTTGTGGTTCATGTTCCCAGGGGAGTCGGTGGGCGGTTGCGACGGCGTATGCGATTTTCGATACGTCCGCGATACGCGAGATACGTGCGCTACGTGCGATCACGGCATCGGTGCACCGCGGCCGACAGCGGTACCTCGACGACGAAGAACAGGAAACAGGGCGTGTGATCCAGACTGTGCGCCATCGCCGCAGCCTAGTAGTCACATGATCTGCCGGGGCAGGGTCTGCGGAGCCGTCGGCTCGGGCGTCCACCCGCTCCACACCGCAATGGCCTCGCGGGCCGCGAGCCAGTCGGCGGGAACGGCGCCGGTGCCCGTGCGGGCCGCGACCACCCCGCCCGCGATCGCGCACGTGGTGTCGCGGTCGCCCCAGCCGCCGACGGTCTGCCACAAGGCTTCTGGCAGGTCGTCCGGATGCCCCGCGGCTGCCCATAGGGCGAACGGCACGGTGTCCGGCGCCGAGATCCGCCACCCCGAGCCCAGTACGGACGCGGCACGGCGCACCGGCGTATCCGCGGGGAGGCTCGCGGCCACGCGGAGTCCGGACCCGACATCGCTCCCCGGGACGTACCCGGCGACCTCCTCCAGGAACTCGGCGCGGAGCGGGGCGTCCCGGCCCGCGCCCGCTGCCGCCAGCGCGGTGGCCACCGCCACGGCGACGGCGCCCGCGGCAGCCTCCGGGTGGGCGTGCGTGGCCTGCGCGGACAGCCGGGCCTGCGCGGCGGCCTCCTTCGGGGCGTCCCGGAACCAGGCGCCGAGCGGCGCGACCCGCATCGCGGCGCCGTTGCCGTAGGAACCCTGCCCGCCGAACTGCTCGGTGGTGACGGCCCGCCACTGCTCGCCCGCGCCGATCCGCCCCAGCACCTCGTGCATGGACGCTCCGTACTTGCGCCCCGGGTCCCGCGCGTACTCGGCGGCGAACTCCCGCGCCAGAACGCCCGGCACGACCTCTCCGCGGGCCGCCAGGTGGGCGAAGAGCACGAACGCCATGGCGGAGTCGTCCGTCCACCGCCACGGAGTGGGCCTGAGCCGGCGCGCCGCCCACTGCTCCTCGACGTTCTCGCCGGAGAGGGTGAACCAGCTGTCGCCGAAGGCGTCGCCCATCACCAGCCCGTCCAGGGAGGCGCAGGCGGATCGGGCGTAGGGCGGGCTGCTCATCGGGGGTCCTTCGGACGGCGGACTGGTCGAGCCATCCTCTCCGTACGCGGATGCCGTGCGCGAGACGATTTGGGCCCGTCCGCTCGGTGCCCGTCGACTCGGTGTCCGTCCACTCAGGGCCCGTCGGCTTACGGCCCGTCCACGACGACCCCCGTGTTCTGGCAGGCGGTCAGCAGCCAGCGGCCGTCGGGCTGCTTCGCGATCACGTACAGCGGAGCGCCCTCGCTCTCCTCGCCCGGCGACAGGTAGCGCTGGCGGACCTTGACGGCCGCCACGTCGGGGCGGATGAAGAGCACGTGGACCACCTCGTAGGTGACCTGGCCGTCCCAGTTCGCCGCGGGCAGGACCTTGCGGGTGAACTCCGAGATCGCGTCGAGGCCGACGAGGACCTTGCCGTGGGCCGTCGTCCAGATCGCGTCCGGGTGGAAGAGACCGAGGAACTCCTCGGGGTCCTTGGTCCGCTGAGAGTGCTCGACGGTGGCGACGAGCCGGCCGATCGCTTCGATGTCCGCCGCGCGGGACGGGAAGGGTGTGGTCATGAGGATCACGGTCACACCTCAAGCGCGCTTGAGGTCAAGCCCGTTGCGGTACGGGCTGCCGGGTCGGCCGGCCGGACCGCCTACGGGACGGTGACCGGAGACTCCGCGACGCAGCCGCCGGCCGTGGCCGCTTCGCCCCTGGCCTCCTTGATGACCTTGCCCTTGTGGATGACCTTGCAGGTGAGGTCGGCGGTGTTGTCGGCCGAGCTGGGGGCGACGGCCGCGGGCATGATCCCGCGCAGGGTGACCGTCTTCGTCCACGTGGCGCCCGGCTGCTCGGCGGTCGCGAGGTTCGGCGCGGTGGCCGTGCCCCCTCCGTCGTGGAAGGAGATCGAGTCGACCGTCTTGCCCGTGACCTCGTAGGTGACCTCGTAGGTCTCGTTCACGGCCTTGTCGACGGCCTCGTCGACCGTCCCGCAGCCGGCGGTGGTCAGCGCCAAGGCGGCCAAGGCGAGGGCGGAGCAGGTGGTGGCTGATGATTTGCGCATGGCCGGAGAGTAAAGTTAAAGAATCCGTAAAGTCAATTCTGGTGCAGTCTAGACCTTAGGGGTGGGGGATTCGGGGGGTTGTCGAGCGTTTGCGAACCGGAAATGGTGAGGGGGGTGAAGGTGGCTATGCCGCCTCGCAGTCCTTCCCGTCGGTGTCCGATGCGGCGGACTTCGCGAGGGAGGCGTCCAGGCTGAGGCCCGCGCCGGTGGTCCGGGCTCCGGTGAGGCTGACGCCTTCGGGCAGGTCGCCGACCTCCACGGTCCGGGGTGCGAGCCGCTCGGCCAGGCCGGCGGCGCCCGGCAGTCCGCTGACGGTGGCTATCGGCAGTTCGCGGCCCAGCACGGTGACCGTCGTCGGGGTGATCGTGAGGCCGGCCGCCGTGGTGCTGGTGGTCGCGTGCACGGTGACGGGGAGGCCGAGGGTGCCCACGGTTCCGGTGAGGGTGAGCCCCTTCGCGTCGCCGCCGACCGTCAGGCCCTCGGCGCCCGCGGCGGCTTCCTCCGAGTCGGCCAGGCGCTTCTGCAGGGCCTCGTAGGGGATGGTGGCCGTTGCCCGCCCGCCGCTGATGCCGCCGTCACGCGTGACGTCGTACAGGTCGGCCTTGATGTCCATGTCGGTGTCGGCGCGGCGTACGCCCTCGGCCGCCAGGTGTACGGAACCCACCTGGCCGGTCAGCGCGCGGAGTCCGGCGAAGGCGCCGGAGAGTTCCGCGGTGACGGGCCCGCGGGCCTGGAGGCGGCAGCCCGCCGCACGCGCGATGCGGTCCTGGGCGGAGTGTTCGACGGCGACGTCGGCTACGAAGACGCCGACCAGTGTGATGACCGTCCCGGCGGCGATGAGGGCGGGGGTGCGGCGGAGCTTCATGGTGCGGCGGATCCGATCTGCTTCAGCATTCCGAAGGCCTCCAGCAGGAGGACGGAGGGCGGGGTGTCGGTGAAGGTGCCGTTCGCGCGGCGCCGGCGCTGGGTGCGCAGGACGGCCCGGACGGCGGACAGGGCGGCGCCCGCGATCACCCCGGCACGCAGGTCGGCCTCGGGGGTGTCGGCGGGGAGCCGGTCCAGCACGATGAGCGTGAGCCGGTTCTCGAATTCGGCGAAGAGCTGGACGAGTTGGGCGGCCACCACGCGCTCGTCGCCCGCGATCGCCACCGAGTGGGTCAGTGCGGTGAGGCTGGACGCCGCGAACGGGGCGACCGCGGAGATCAGCGCGTTGCAGACCGCGTCGAGCGGTTCCTCTTGCGGCGGGCGCCGGGCCAGTTCGGCCTCGACGTACGCGAACAGGTCGACGCTGTCGGGCAGGAGCAGCGCTTCCTTGCTGTCGAAATAGCGGAAGAAGGTCCGCTCGGAGACGTTCGCGCAGGCGGCGATGTCCGCGACCGTGGTGCCCGCGAAGCCGTGCTCGGCGAACAGGGCGGCGGCGCCCTCGCGCAGCAGCTTGCGGGTCCGCTCCTTCTTCCGCTCGCGCAGGCCGGACTCCACATCCGGTTCCGCGGCCGCAGCCGCGGCCTTCGCCGACCCCGACGCCGGCTCCGACTCGGATGCGGATTCGGGCGTGGACGTGGAGGCCGAGGAGGGTGCGGCTGGATCGTGGTTCACCGTCGAAGCCTAGCAATGCCGTCACCCCTGTCAATTGTCATGAATGACAATTGTCAGCCCTGACATTTTCTGCCAGGGTGCTTCGTGTCAGCCCTGACACTTCCTGGAGGCGTCGTGCATTCCCCCCTCGGCCGAACGAGCCGCCTCGGCCGCCTCGGCGGCTTCTGCGCCCGTCACCCCGTCTGGGTGATCGCGGCCTGGCTCCTGCTGCTGGCCGGTGCGATGTTCGGCAGCCGGCTCGCCGCCCCGGTCTACAGCGACCAGATCACCCTCCCCAGTACGCAGTCCCGTACCGGCGCCGATCTGCTGGCCGCGTCCGCCCCCGGGATCGGGGACCCCAACGGACGTGTGGTCTTCCACGTGGACTCCGGCTCCCTGGCCGGACACCGCCAGGCCCTCGACGAGAGCGCGGCCCGCCTCGCGCGGATGCCCCACGTCACCGCCGCCTCCCCGGTCGTGACCAGCGCGGACGGCCGTACCGCCTACACCACGGTGTCCTTCGACCGGCAGGTCAAAACCCTCGGGCACGGGTACACCAGCACGCTCGACACGGCCACCGCCGCGGCCCGCGCCTCGGGCGTGGAGGTCGCGTACGGCGGGGATCTGAACCAGGTCGTCCGGCCGCCGGCCGACGACAGGGCCCGCGAGGCGGCGGGCGTCCTCGTGGCCCTGCTGATCCTCCTGCTCGCCTTCGGCAGCGTCGCCGCCGCCCTGCTGCCCCTGCTCACCGCGGTGGTCAGCGTCGGTGTGGGCCTCGGTGTCGTCGGCATCGTCGCGGGCGTCGTCGGCTTCGCGACCGCCGCCCCCACCCTGGCCACCATGATCGGCCTCGGCGTGGGCATCGACTACGCGCTCTTCCTCACCACCCGCTTCCGCCAAGACCTCCTCGACGGGCACGACCCGGTCGACGCGGCCGGCCGTACCGCCGCGACCAGCGGGCGCGCGGTCGTCGTGGCCGCCGTCACCGTCGCGGTGGCCATGCTGAGCCTCTACACCTGCGGGCTGACCTTCATCGGCCGCATGGGGCTGGCCGCCACCATCGTCGTGGTCGTCACCGGGGCGGCCGCCCTGACCCTCGTGCCGGCTGCCCTGGGCCTGGTGGGGCGCCGGATCGACCGGTTCGCGCTGCGCCGACCGGTCGCCGAGACCTCCGGTGACCACGACGGCTGGCACCGCTACGCCGCCCTGGTCGCACGGCATCCGTGGAAGTTCCTGACGGCGGGCACCCTGCTGCTCGCGCTGTGCGCCGTGCCCCTGTTCTCGCTGCGCCTCGGCCACGTCGACGACGGTGCCGACCGGGCGGGCAGCACCACGCGCACGGCCTACGACTGGATCTCCGAGGGCGAGGGACCCGGCTTCGGCCCCGGGGCCAACGGCCCCTTCGTCCTGGTGGTCGACCTCCATGAAGCCACCGTCCCGGCCGACCGGATCGGCGCCGAACTCACCGCGGCGCTGCGGGACACCGCCGGGACGGCCGGGTTCACCCCGCTCGCGCCGAGCCCCGACGGCCGCCTGCTCGTCTCCACCGTCACTCCGGCCACCGGACCGCAGAGCGCCGGCACGGGCGGCCTGTTCACGACACTGACCACCGCGACCCTGCCCGACGCGCTGAACGGCACCGGCGCCGAGGGTTACCTCACCGGCTCCACCGCCGGCCAGCTGGACTTCCGCGACACCGTCAAGGACCGGCTGCCGCTCATCATCGCCATCGTGCTCGCCGCCGCGCTCGTGCTGCTGACCTTCGTGTTCCGCAGTGTGGTGGTCCCGCTCAAGGCGGTCGCGCTGAACCTGTTCACCACCGCCGCGTCCTACGGGGTCCTCGTCGCGGTGTTCCAGTGGGGCTGGGGGAGCAGGCTGATCGGGGTGTCGGAGCCCGTTCCCATCGAGTCGTTCGTACCGATGATGATGTTCGCGATCGTCTTCGGCCTGTCGATGGACTACGAGATCTTCCTGCTCTCCGCCATCGCCGGCTCCTGGCACCGCACCGGCGACAACACCCTCGCCGTCGGCACGGGCCTGGCGGCCACGGGGCGGGTCATCTCCAGTGCGGCGCTCATCATGACCGCCGTCTTCCTGTCCTTCGCGGCCTCGCCCACCGTCGTGGTCAAGATGCTCGCGGTGGGCCTGGCGGTGAGCGTGGTCCTGGACGCGACGGTGGTGCGGCTGGTGCTGGTCCCGGCGGCGATGTTCCTGATGGGCCGGGCCAACTGGTGGCTGCCGCCCTTCCTGGACCGGCTCCTGCCGCGGCCGTACACGGAGGAGCGGCCGGGGGCGCCGGCGGAGTCGTCGCCGGAGCCGGGCACGGCCGGGTCCACGGCGGCGGGGACGGCAGCGGGCACGGCCGGGTCGACGGCCGCGGGCACAGCCGCGGGCAAGGGCAGCGGTCGGGGTGAGGCATGATCGGGGGATGTCTGATCGCATCATCGCCGCCTGCGACGGGGCGGCCAAGGGAAATCCCGGGCCGGCCGCATGGGCCTGGGTCATCGCCGACGCCCACGGGCACCCCGAACGCTGGGAGGCCGGGCCGCTCGGCCGGGCCACCAACAACGTAGGTGAACTCACCGCTCTGCAGCGGCTGCTGGAGGCCGTGGCCCCCGGTACGGCCGTGCAGGTGCGGATGGACTCCCAGTACGCCATGAAGGCCGTGACCCAGTGGCTCCCCGCCTGGAAGCGCAACGGCTGGAAGACGGCCGCGGGCAAGCCGGTGGCCAACCGCGAGCTCGTCGAGAGCATCGACGCCCTGCTGACCGACCGGGACGTGGAGTTCCGCTACGTCCCCGCGCACCGCGAGGACGGCGACCACCTGAACGCGATCGCCGACCAGGCGGCCAGCGACGCGGCCGTCAGCCAGGAGCCGGCCGGCACCGCGCTCGGCCACGACTCCCTGCCCGTCCCGGCGCCGGCCCGCAGCACCCCGGCCCGCAGCACCTCCGCCCGCCGTCCGGCCGGAGCCGCGTCGGCCAAGAGCGCGACGGCCGCCAAGAGCAGGACCTCCGGCCGGGCCGGGGTGACCATCAAGGCCAAGTTCCCCGGCACCTGCCCCTGCGGGAAGCAGTACGCGGCGGGGGAGAAGATCAGCAAGCTCGGTTCGCGCTGGGGTCACCCCGACTGCGGCGGCGCCGACGCGGAGTAGCTTTCAGCCACGTTCCCCATGCAAAGCTTTCGTTCGAAAGAAAACGGAAGTTTCGGCTTTCGCGCGCTACGCTGACCTCGGCCAGGGACGCAGTCGAGGGGAGCTCCACCGTGCACGCAGAGGAACGACAGCAGGCGATCCTGCGCCGGGTCCGCGAAGCGGGATCCATGCGTGTCACGGACTTCGCGGCGGAGCTCGGCGTGTCCGTGGTGACGGTCCGCAAGGACGTCGAAGTCCTCGCCGAACGCGGCCTGCTGGCCCGGGTGCACGGCGGCGCGATGCTGCCTGAGGACTGGGCGGAGACCGCGCCAGTGACCGCCGCCCCGGCGGCGGCCGGCGCGGCCCCGGCCGCTCCCGGCGGAGCGGTCGCCGCCGGACCCGGCGGGGGCCCCGGTTCCAAGCGGCCGCTGGTCCTCGGGCTGATCGTGCCGTCGTCCGCCTACTACTACCCCGAGGTGATCAAGGGGGCCAGGGAGGCGGCGGACGCCCTCGGGGTACGGCTGACCCTCGCCGTGTCCACGTACGACGTGGACACGGAGAAGACGCAGGCCGCGCGGATGGTCGCGGACGGCGTCGACGGGCTGCTGATCGCGCCCTCCGCCGACGACGGGAAGCCGGGCGGTCAGTGGTACGAGGAGCTCGGCGTGCCCGTCGTGCTCATCGAGCGCCGCCCCGAACAGCAGGCCTCCGCCGCCGAGCACGTCGGCACGGACCACGGATACGGAGCAAGGCTGGCGGTGGGCCACCTCCTGGACACGGGACGCCGCAGGATCGCCCTGGTGATGCGCGGCGGGACCCCCACCGCACCCTGGATCAAGAAGGGCTACTACGCGGCGATGGAAGAGGCCGGCCCCGAGGTCGCCGAGCACGCGCTCTTCCTCGACCTCGCGCAGCTCGGGGCGGGTGACGCCGCCTACGAAGAGGTGCTGGCCGCCTTCGTGGAAGCCGTGCGGGAAGGCCGGGTCGACGCCGCCCTGGTCCATCCCGACCATGAGGCCATGGTGCTGATGCAGCGGCTGCGCGGTGCCTCGCTGGTGGTGCCGGGCGATGTCGCGCTGGTCTCGTACGACGACGAAGTGGCCTCCCTGGCGGACCTGCCGCTGAGCGCGGTGGCTCCCTCGAAGCACGAAGTCGGGGTCACGGGCGTGGAGTTGCTCGTACGGCGGCTGCGCGAGCCGGGCCGGCCCAGGCGGCGGATCGCCATCCTCCCCGAGTTGCGGGTGCGTGCCTCCAGCGAGGCCTGACAGGTACTTGGCTTTTCTTTCTCAAACTTTCCTTTTCTATTGACTCCCTTCTCCTCTGGCCGAATGATGTGCATCACCTCGCCGCATCGACGGCTCGCATCTGAGGAGCAGAGCAGTGAAGCTCACTTCCCGTACCTCCCGCGCCGCCCTCGCCACGCTCTCGCTGGCCTTCTTCGCCACCGCCTGCGGTGGGAGCGAGGGGGGCGCCGCGCCGAAGGCCGACGCTCCCAAAGAGCCGGTCAACCTGACCTATTGGGGATGGACCGGCGGTGCCCAGCAGGTGGTGGACGCCTTCAACGCGTCCCACCCGAACATCAAGGTCACCTACTCGGCCATCACCGGCGGACCGGACGGGTACGCCAAGATCAGCAACGCGATCAAGGCCGGGAACGCTCCCGACGTCGCGGGCATCGAGTACCCGACCCTGCCGGAGTTCGTCAGCCAGGGATACCTGGCTGACATCAGCGGCCCGGCCGGCCCCACCGTGAAGGCGAAGTTCCCCCAGGGCGTCCAGGACCGGGTGACCCTCGGCGGCAAGACCTGGGCCGTGCCGTACGACGCCACGCCCAACCTCCTCTACTACCGCAAGGACCTCTTCAAGAACGCCGGCGTCGAGGTCCCCAAGACCTGGGACGAGTACAAGACGGCCGCCGAGAAGATCAAGGCCGCCGACAAGAACGTGCGCATAGGCGGCTGGGGCAACGACGACGCCCCGCTGCTGGCGGCGCTCTCCTGGCAGGCCGGTGCCAAGTGGTACGGCACCGAGGGTGACGGCTGGAAGGTCGACATCAACGACGCCTCCTCGCAGAAGGTGGCCTCGTACTGGCAGGGCCTGGTCAAGGACGACCTGGTGATGAACCTGAAGATCAACGGCCCGGAGTTCGCGAAGGCCAAGGCCGACGGAGTCATGGCCAGCTTCATCGGCGCCTCGTGGAGCGCGGGCGGCACGATGACGGCCCTGGCCAAGGACTCGGGCAAGTGGGGCGTCGCCCCGCTCCCGCACTGGGGCACCCCGGCCACCGGCATGTTCGGCGGCACCAGCTACGCCGTCACCAAGGGCAGCAAGCACGTCAAGGAAGCGGCCGAGTTCGCCGCCTGGGCGGCCACCAGCCCCGAAGGCGTCAAGGCCCGCCTCAGCAGCCTGAAGGCGCCGAGCAGCAGCCTGCCCGCCAGCCCCGAACTGCGTCCGATCGCCGCCGCGGCCTTCGACGACAAGGGCTTCTTCGGCGGCGACAAGGTCTACGAGATCGCCGGCGCGCAGGTCGACACCATCGTCCCGGGCTGGGTCTGGGGCCCGGTGCAGACGGCCACCAACACCGCCATCCAGGACGCCGCGCTCAAGGGCACCCTGACCGACGGACTCGCGGCCGGACAGGCCGCCGCCGAGGCGGCCATCAAGGGCCGAGGGCTCAACCTCGCGCAGTAGGCGCCGCGCGGGGCCCGAAGCCCTCCCGGCACCCGGGCCCCGCCCCCGCCTCGCCCCTGCGCCCCCTCCAAGGCTCTTCCAGTCCGTTCCTCCGCAGCGCACCACCAAGGAGACCCGGTGGCAGCACCACTCACTCGTTCAGCGCGCGGCGCCGCGCCCGTGGGCCGGCCAGGCCAGGGCAGGGCGGTGCTCGTCTTCCTCGGCCCGTTCTTCCTGCTCTTCACCGCGGTCCTGATCCTGCCCGTCGTGTACGCGCTCTGGATGAGCTTCTTCACCGAGCAGTCCTCCGGTCTCGGATTCGGCGGCACCGAACGGGTCTTCAGCGGGCTCGGGAACTACACCAAGGCGCTCGGCGACCACGGCTTCACTTCCTCCTTCCTGCACGTGGCCGCGTACTGCGCCGTCTACATCCCCGTGATGATCGGCGCCGCGCTCGCCCTGGCCCTGCTGGTCGATTCGGCCGCGGCCAAGGCCAAGCGCCTCGTCCAGTTCGCCGTCTTCATGCCGCACGCGGTCCCCGGACTGATCGCGGCGATCATCTGGACCTACCTCTACACCCCCGGCCTGAGCCCGGTCCTGGACTGGATCGAAGCGGCGGGCGGCCACTGGGACTTCTTCGCCGCGGGCAGCGTCCTGCCCTCGCTGGTGAACGTCGCGGCCTGGCAGTGGGTCGGATACAACATGATCATCTTCTTCGCCGCCCTGCAGGCCGTGCCCCGCGAGGTCATCGAAGCGGGCGTCATGGACGGCGCCGGTGAACTGCGCATCGCCCTGCAGATCAAACTGCCGATGATCCGCTCCGCCGTGTTCCTCACCCTGCTGTTCACCTGTGTCGGCGTGGTCCAGATCTTCGGCGAGCCGATGCTCCTCTCGAAGCGGGCCGGCTCGATGGGCTCGGACTGGTCTCCGATGATGTTCATCTACAAGGCGGCCTTCGAGCGGCACGACTACGGCCTCGCCTCCTCCGCCTCGCTCATCGTGGCCCTCGTCGCCGGCACCCTCTCCTACGTCGTCACCCGGATCGGAAAGCGAGGTGACTCGGCATGAGCACCCAGACGGCCCCCTCGGCCCCGCCCGAGGCCGCTCCCGGCAGCGAGCCGGCACCCGCACCCGGAGCGCCGCCCGCCCGGAGGGCGGACCGGAAGACGGCCGGGAGGCCGCGCCGGAGCGGTGCCATGGCCTCCAGGACCGTGGTCAACGCCGTGCTCCTGGTGGCGGTCCTCTACACCCTGATGCCGCTGACCTGGCTCCTGATCGCCGCCACCAAGAACCACGCCGACCTCTTCGGGACGGCCGGATTCGGCCTCGGCGAGTTCCACCTCTTCGACAACCTCCGGGCCGTCTTCAGCCATGACGGCGGCATCTTCGGCCGCTGGCTGCTCAACAGCCTCCTCTACTCCGTCGTCGGATCACTGGCGTCCTCGCTGATCAGCGTCGCCGCCGGATACTGCTTCGACAAGTACGAGTTCCGCGGCAAGGGCGCGCTCTTCGGTCTCGTCCTGACCGGCACCCTCGTCCCCACCGTCGTCATCACGCTCCCGCAGTACCTCCTCGCCTCCGAGGTCGGCATCGTCAACACCTACTGGTCGGTCCTCATCCCGGCACTCGTAAACCCCTTCGGCGTGTACCTGGCCCGGGTCTTCTCCGAGGGCTACGTACCCGGTGAGGTCCTCGAGGCCGCCCGCATCGACGGAGCGAGCGAGCTGCGCGTCTTCCGGTCGATCTCGCTGCCGATGCTCCTGCCCGGCTTCATGACCCTCTTCCTCTTCTCCTTCACCGCGAGCTGGAACAACTTCTTCGGCCCGCTGGTCATGCTCAACGACCAGCACCTGTATCCGGCGGTGCTCGGCATCTACAGCTGGAACCAAGTCGTGCTCCAGTACCCGGAGTTCTACTCCCTCGCCATCACCGGATCCCTGGTGGCCGTCATCCCGCTCGCCCTCGCCTTCGTCGGCCTGCAGCGGTTCTGGCGCTCCGGCCTCTCGGCGGGAGCGGTCAAGTGACGAACCCCGGCCTCCCCGACCCGACCAACCTCCCCGACCCGACCCGCCGGCCCGGCGGGCCCCGCAAGCCCCGCACCCTCCTCGTCATGAGCCCGGAGACGAAGGCGGCCCTGCTCGACGAGCGGGCCCTCGCCCGGCTCGGCGCCACGGCGCTCCTGGACCCCGACCTGCTGGTCACCGACTTCGCCGCGGCCGACCCCGCGCGGCTGCGCGAAGCAGAGGTCCTGCTCACCGGCTGGGGCTGCCCGCCCCTCACCGAGCGGGCCCTCGACCTCCTCCCGTCCCTGCGCGCGGTGGTGCACACCGCCGGAACCGTGAAGGGGCTGATGACGGAAGCCGCCTGGCGGCGCGGACTGTCCGTCACGAGCGCGGCCGAGGCCAACGCCCAGCCCGTCGCCGAGTTCACGGTCGCCGCGATCGTCTTCGCCAACAAGCGCGTCCTCACCACCGCCCGGGCCTACCGGGAGGCCCGCACCCAGCTCAACCCGCTCACGCTGTACCCCGGAATCGGGAACTACGGCCGAACCGTCGGCATCGTCGGCGCCTCGCGCATCGGCCGCCGGGTCATCGAGCTGCTGCGCCCCTACGACGCCCACGTGCTGGTCCACGACCCGTACCTGGCCGGGGACGAGGCGAGGGCCCTGGGGGTGGAGCCCGTCCACCTGGACGAACTCGTGGGCCGCAGCGACGTGGTGACCGTGCACGCGCCGCAGACCCCCGAGACCCGCCACCTGATCGACGCCCGCCGGCTCGCCCTCATGCGCGACGGCGCGACCCTCGTCAACACCGCACGCGGCACGCTGGTCGACACCGAGGCACTCACCGCGGAACTGGTCTCGGGCCGGCTGCACGCCGTCCTCGACGTCACCCACCCCGACGTGCTGCCGGCCGGATCGCCCCTCTACGACCTGCCGAACGTGCTGCTCACCCCGCACATCGCCGGATCCCTCGGCAACGAACTCGGACGTCTCGCGGCCTGCGCCGCCGAGGAGTTGGAGCGGTACGCCCGAGGGCTTCCCTTCGCCCACGCCGTCCACCCGGCGAGCCTGGCCCACTCGGCCTGAACGCCCGCCGACGAACCCCGAAAGCCCCCCATGACGCCCGGTCCCTCAGCCCCCCTCGCCGGCCCCGCCGACACTCCCCTCGTGCCCACGTCCGGACAACTCGCCTGGCAAGAGGCCGGATTCGGGATCTTCCTGCACTTCGGCATCAACACCTTCAACGGTGTCGAGTGGAGCGACGGGACCCTGGACCCGGCCACCTTCCGGCCCGCGCACCTCGACGCGCGCCAGTGGGTGCGCACCGCCGCCGAGGCCGGAGCGAAGTACGTCGTGCTGACCGCCAAGCACCACGACGGCTTCTGTCTCTGGCCGACCGAAACCACCGCCTACTCCGTGGCCTCCTCGCCCTGGAAGGACGGAGCGGGCGACGTGGTCGCCGAACTGGCCGAGGCCTGCGGGGAGGCGGGCCTCGGCCTCGGGCTGTACCTCTCCCCCTGGGACCGCAACGCGGACTGCTACGAGGAGCCCGCCGCGTACGACTCCTTCTACCTCCGCCAGCTCACCGAACTCTGCACCCGCTACGGCCCGTTGTGTGAGCTGTGGTTCGACGGTGCGGGCTCCGAGGGGCGCACGTACGACTGGGACGCGGTCATGGCCGTGATCGACCGGCACCAGCCCGACGCCATGGTCTTCAACATGGGCCGCCCCACGATCCGCTGGGTCGGCAACGAGGAGGGGCTCGCCGCCGACCCCTGCCACTACGTCACGCACTCCACGGGCATCAGCCTGTACGACGAGCGCCGGGCAGAGCTCGACTCGGCCGCCTACCTGCCACCCGAATGCGATGTCCCGCTCCGCGCCGACTGGTTCTGGCAGCCCGGGAACCACCACACCCTCAAGAGCCGCGAGGACCTGCTGGAGATCTGGTACTCCTCGGTGGGCCTGGGCGCCGGCCTGCTCCTGGGCGTGCCACCCGACCGGCGCGGACTGATCGACGACGCCGACAGGGCGCGGCTCCTCGAGTTCACCGGAGAGCTGGAGCGGCGCCTCGGCGATCCGCACTCCGCCGTGCTCTCGGTCGCGGTGCTCCCGGCCGGCGTGCTCCCGGCCGAGGGGGAGGAGCTCCTCGCGGACTTCGGCCGGTCCGTCCGCGTCGACCACGTGGAACTGCGCGAGGACCTCACCGGGGGCCAGCGCGTGAACGGCCACGAGATCTGGGCGGACGGCCGGCTGATCGCCTCCGGCCACACGGTGGGGGTCCGGCGCGTTCACCGTCTGGAGCCCCTCACCGTACGGGAACTGCGGATCCGGCTGACCGGAACCGGGGCCCGGCTGACCGCGGTGACGGCAGCCGGACCGCGGCCCGAGCTCAGCTGACCTGCCAGCGCTGGTAGACCGTACCGCCGGCGGCCTGCTGGCTCGCCAGGGCCCCGTCGGCGCCGGACGCGGTGGTCAGGAGCAGCCCGCTCTTCTTGTTGGCCACCGTGTAGTCCCCGGAGCCGAGCGGGGTGAGCAGCCAGCGCTGGCTGTCGCCGCTGCCGCAGGCCGTCTGGACCACGGCCGCGCCCGCAGCGGTGGAACCGCCCGCCACGTCCGCGCAGAGTCCGGACGAGCCGTTGGTCATGGTGTAGCTGCCGTCGCCGGTGAGGGCGAGGCGCCACTGCTGGTTGGTGCCGCCGTGCGGGGCCCAGGTGATCAGCTGGGTACCGGAGGCGGTGGAGCTCGCCGGGTCGTCGAGCGCCTTCCCGGCCGAGGCGAGGGTTCGGATGCCGCTCAACTGGCCTCCGTACACCTCGAATTCGTACAGCGAGTAGCCGTAGGTGGTGCCGCGCTGGGTGCCGTACACCCGGATGTAGCGGCCGGAGCCGGAGAGGCCGGTCAGATCCTGGACCCCGCCGGTGCCCGTGGTGGTGGAGTACGCGGTGCGCCAGGTGCTCTGGTCGTCGGAGAGCTGGATCTGGAAGCCCTTCCCGTACGCGGCCTCCCAGCGCAGGACCACCCGGTTCACGGCCTGGGAGGACCCGAGGTCCACCTGCAGCCACTGCGGATCGGCGTACGCACTGGACCACCGGGTGCCCGGGTCGCCGTCGGTCGCCAGCGCGGCCGGGAAGTTGACGGTCTCGGTGCTGGACGCGGTGGTGGGGCGGTTGCGGGCGAGGTTGCCCGGTTGGGCGAGTCCGGGCCAGGCGGGGTTGTGTCCGATCGCGGCCACGATCGGTGTGAACGCCGCGTAGGTGGCGACCGGCTTCGGTGAACCCCAGGTCTGCTGGGCGAGGCCGCGCAGCGGGTACATGATGCCGGCGGCGATCTGCGTCTCGGTCTCGGCGTTCGGGCTGTCGCACCACACGTGGACCAGTGAGCCGCGGTTCTTCGAGGGGTCGGTGATGGTGTTGCCGCCCTCGAAGCGGTCCGGGGTCCAGGTCTCGTACATCCACTTCGTGTCCGGTTTCGCACCGCCTAGCACGTAATAGGTCGGCGTCCAGGACTCGTTGGCGATCGTGTGTCCGGCGTTGACCAGCTGCTGGGGGGTGAGCCCGTAGCTGTACCAGTACTCGACGAGGATGCGGGCGTCGGGCGTGACGGTCCCGTCGCCGGCCTTGATGCCGTCGTTCCACATGCGGGTGGTCTTGCCGGCCGCGCGGACCAGGGCGTCGGACCAGTTCACGAACCCGTAGTAGGTGTCCTTGGCGGTGGCGTTCGCGCCGTAGTGGGCGCGGGCGTAGCTGAGCAGCTGCGGGTACCTGGCGTAGTCGGTGACGTACTCGTCGGCGCCGATGTGCCAGTACGGGGCCGGGAACAGCGGCAGGTACTCCTCGACCAGGTCCTTGATCAGGGTGTAGGAACCGGGCAGGGACAGGTCGATGAACTCGGAACTGGCGGTGCCCGAGCTGTCCTTGAGCTTGAGCTCCGGGTGGGAAGCCAGGATCTGGTTCATGTGCCCGGGGGTGTCGATCTCGGGGACGATCGTGACGTGGTACTTCTGCCCCAGTGCGATCAGGTCCGCGATGTCCTGCTTGGAGTAGTGGTCGGCGGAGACGATCTCCGGGTGCGTGGAACTCTCCAGGCGGAAGCCGAAGGTGTCCGACAGGTGGAAGTGGAAGTAGTTGAGCTTGAGGTAGGCCAGCTCCTTGATGTGCTGCTTGACCCAGTCGACGGTGAAGAACTTCCGCCCTTGGTCGATCATGAGCCCGCGCTCGGCCTTGGTGGGCCAGTCCACCGCCGTTCCGCCCGGCACGGAGGTCGACTGGCGCAGCAACTGCAGTACCGAACGGGTGCCGTTGAAGGCTCCGGTGTCGGTCCCGGCCTGAAGGGCGAGGGACTGGCCGACGGTCATCCGGTACCCCTCGGCGGGCAGCGAGCCGTCGCCCAGGCTCAGGCCGATGTCACCGGGCGAGGGGCTGCCGGTGACGACGGCCACCGGACGCCCGGCCAGTGCGCCCAAGTCCTCCGCAAACGTGGCGGCTTCGTCGGAGAGCTGCGCGGTGTGGGCGGGATCGACGACGATCCGGCTGGTGCTCGTGAAGCCGTACGCCCCGCTGCCCGCCGTCCACTGCCGCAGGGCCGGCACCGTCTGCGGCGGCGCGGCGGCGACGGCCGCCCCCGCCCGCAGGGGCTCGGCGCCGGCGGCGGACGGCAGGGACAACGCGGCCAGGGCCAGGGCGGAGGCGGTCAGGAATCTGAGCAGACGCATGGCGAGTCCCCAGGTGTTCACGGCGGCATCTCCCTCCGGCCGTGACCGCCGGAGGGAGTGGCCACAGTGCAACGCAATGACAGGTCTATGTCAATAGATGCTCGAAGCGGCGGCCGAATGAGCATCATCGAGCACCGGCGCCCGGATCGCCGCGCGCCGGCCGTACCCGCCGGCCGTACCCGCCGGCCGGACGCCGGACGCATCCGCTACGGCATCTCGGCCGCACCGGCCACCGCGACCGGGGACGATCCGCCCGTGACGGACAACCGGGGTGCTCCGGTCCCGTCCGCGGGGACGGTCCAGACGTCGCTGGCGCGTCCGTCCGCGCCCGGCAGGGCGTAGGCGACCGTCCCGTCGTCCGTCCAGGCCGCCTGGTCGTCCACGCCGCGCGTCTCGGCGAGCGGGGTCTCGGCCATCGTCCGCAGGTCGAGGACGTACAGCCGCCAGGGTGCGGCCGGGTCGTCGGACACCTTCTTCTTGAAGGCGACCCGCGTGTTGTCGGGAGACAGGGAGGGGCATTCGACGTTCTCCCGCAGCGTCCTCGCCGACCAGTCGCCCATGTTCCCCTCGACGAGGTACGTACGCCCCTTCGTGGAAACGGTGGCGTAGAAGCGGCTGTCGTCGCGGGCGAAGCTCACGCCCCAGTAATTGACGTCGGGGGAATGGTGGCGGACACCGTCGATGGTGAGCGGTATCTCCTCCAGTGACTTCACCAGGTATCCCGTGCGCAGGTCCAGGACGGCCGTCCGGGTGGAGAAGCCGGTCGTGGAGTACGAGTCCCCGGTGGCGAACACGGTCCAGGCGAGCATCTGCCCGGACGCGGACACCCGGGCCCGGGTCGGAACCCCGGGCAGGGTCTTCCGGCTCACTTCGCGCAGCTGTCGGTCGAGGACGACGGCGTACGTCTTCGGCAGCACCCCGGGCTCGGCGCGCAGGCAGAGGGCGGTGCCCCCGGCGGCGTGGAACCGGTCGCAGACGGGTCCGCCCGCGGTGCGGTCGGCGCCGCCCGCCGTCGCGGTGAGGGGCTGGTGCGCCACCCGTCCCGTGGCGGTGTCCCGGAAGTACAGGGCGGGACCGTCGAGGGTGAAGGAGGCTTCGGCGGCGCCTCGTTGACCGGCCGGCCGGTTCCCGGCGTGCAGGGCGTACCCGGTGGCGGAGCCCGCGAGGAGGACGACCGCGGCAGCCGTGAGGGCGGATCGGGCCCGGCCGCCGAGCCGCCGCGCGGGCGCCGGGGTGATGGGCGGTGTGGTCATGAGGTGCTCCTCTCACTGGTGGGGGACTGCGCCGGCGCCAGGGCCGGGGTGGCCGTATCGCCCGTATCGCCCGGAGCGTGCGCATCGCCCGCATCGACCGCCGCGCCCGGATCGCGCGGCAGCAGTGCCCAGCCGCCCGCCAGCGCGGCGAGCAGCAGCGCCGCGGCCCCCCAGAGCGCGGGCCGCGGCCCCCACACCGTCCAGGCGGCGCCGAATCCCGCCGCGGCGAGCATCCGGGCCAGGGCCTGGCCGGTCTGGAGCACGGCGAGCCCGCCCGCCCGGCCCCCGGCGGGCAGGACCGGCCCGGCGAGGGCCATCAGCACCCCGTCGGTGGCGGCGTAGAACACCCCGAGCAGGGCGAGGACGGCCGCGAGGAGCAGCGGCGCCGGCCCGCCGGCCGGGGCGAGCAGGACGAGGTAGGCGCCGAGCAGGGCGAGGTGTCCGTACAGGAACGGCCGTCGGCGCCCCACCCGGTCGGCGATCCGGCCCACCGGGACGGCCAGGAGCAGGTAGCCGGCGGCCGCGCCGAGCGGCAGCAGCGGGAACCAGCCGGGGTCCAGGCCCAGTCGGCGCTGGAGCAGGAGGTAGACGAAGGCGTCGCCGATCGTGGCGCCGCCGAGAAGGGCGGCGGCCCAGAGGATGCGCCGGAAGGCGGGGTCGCGCAGCGCGCCGAACGCCTTGCTCCGGGGCGGAGGCGGGCCGGGCGCCGTGGCCGGGCGGTGGTACCCGGGAACGTGGAGGACCAGGATCAGCACGCCGAGCAGGCCGCAGCAGAAGCTGGCGACGAACACCGCGTCGTACGCGCCCGCGGTCGCCCAGAGCAGGGCGAACGCGGCGAGCGGACCGAGCAGGGCGCCGGTGGTGTCCATGGCCCGGTGCACGCCGAAGGACCGGCCGAGTTCCTCGGGAGGGCTGCTGAGGGTGATCAGGGCGTCGCGGGGCGCCGTACGGATGCCCTTGCCGACCCGGTCGGCGGCCAGGGCCGCCGCGATCCCGCCGGTGGCGCCGCCCGCGAGCAGCAGGCCGAGCCGGGAGCAGGCCGAGACGGCGTAGCCGATCCCCGCGACGTGCTTGTACCGGTGGCCGCGGTCGGCGAGGTGTCCGCCGAGCAGCCGGACGACCGCGCCGGCTCCTCCCATCAGCCCGTCGAGGAAGCCGAATTGGAGGGGGGAGAGGCCGAGTCCCAGGACGAGGTAGAGCGGCAGCACCGCGCTGACCATCTCGGAGGAGACATCGGTGACGAGGCTGACCGTGCCGAGCGCGAGGACGGCGGCGGGGACGCGCCGGCCCGCCCCCGTGGTGGGGGGCGGGGCCGGAGCGGCCCGGCGGCCTGTGGTGGCCAGGTACATCAGTGGCAGGTGTACTTCGGGCTGGTGTCCTTGACCGTGCCGTCGGTGGCGACGTACGTCCAGCTGTAGGCCGAGTCGGTGAAGTCCAGCTTCAGGACCCCGTAGGTACCGCTGATCCGCTTCTGGCTGTTGGGCTGGACGTCCTCGATGTCGTACGGGTCGGCGCCGCCCATGCCGCCGACGATCTCGGTGATCCCGTCGGCGGTGGCGTTGCCGTTCGGGTCCTGCGGGGCGAACCGCTCGTAGTGGTGGTCGTGGCCGCCCAGCACGAGGTCGGCCTTGGCGCCGTACAGGATGTTCCAGACGGGCTTGCTCACCGGGTCGTTGCCGTGCCCGCCGGAGGAGTACAGCGGGTGGTGCCAGTAGGCGGCGATGCAGCCCTTGGTGTTCGCGGCGAGGTCGGCCTTGAGCCAGTCGATCTGGGCCTTCTGGTCGAAGGAGTTGGAGTCGAGGGCGATGAAGTGCCAGTTGCCCTCGTTGAAGCTGTAGTAGCTCTTGCCCTGGGGGTAGGCGACGGCCCCGAAGTAGGCCTTGTAGCCGGCGAGCGGTCCGGCGGGGTCGTAGGTCTCGTGGTTGCCGGGCACCGGGCGGGTCTTGTCCTTGAACGCGCCCCAGGAGGTGTCGTAGTAGTTCCGGTAGTCGGAGAGCCGGGCGTCGTCGTACTGGTTGTCGCCCATCGTCAGATAGAACTTCGGGTTGATCTTCTGGGCCTGCGCGGCGGTCTTGGGGTGGGCGCAGGAGCTGTCCGAGGCGGTGCACTGGGCGGCGATGTCACCGGCGGCGACCACGGTGAAGGCGCCGGTCGGCGGGGGAGTCCCGTCGAGGGTGCCGTACACCTCGACCTCGTACAGGGAGTACCCGTAGGAGGTGCCGCGGGCGGTTCCGTACACGCGCAGGTAGCGGCCGCTGCCGGAGAGGCCGGTCCAGTCGTCGGTGCCGCCGTTCCCGGCCGTCTCGTTGGCGAGCCGGGTCCAGGTGGTGCCGTCGGCCGAGATCTCGACCCGGTACGTCTTGGCGTACGCGGCCTCCCAACGCAGCGCCACCCGGGTGACGTTGGCGTTCGCGCCGAGGTCGACGCGGATCCACTGCGGGTCCTTGCCCTCGACGCTGGCCCACCGGGTGGTGGTGCTGCCGTCGAAGGCGTTCTGCGGACCGAAGCTCGAACTCTCCACGGAGGAAGCCGTGGCGGTCTTGCCGCGCGAGATGAGGGGGTCGGCGGCGGCGCCGGCCCGTTCGGGATAGGCGAGCAACAGGCCGCCTACGAGGAGCAGTACGGCGGTGATGACCACGCCGATCGTGCGGCGCGATGTGTAAACATGAGGTGAGCTTGGGGTGTTCAGGCGCATTCCTGACTCCCTGGCCTGGTGGGTGGCGAGAGCTGGCACCGGTACGAGACCCCGCACCCCTGACCGGGTGCGGGCAGGGGTGGGCGTGGTCACAGCGGCCGGGTCAGAGCTCTCACTGAGCGCGTCATGCCCACGGATGCGGGCACCGCGCCGAGCCGCCGAAGCGGGATGCTAGCAAACAGGAAACTTTCCTACCAGTCATTCGCGGCAGGAGCTTCGGGAGCTTCGGGAGTGGTCAGGAGCTTCAGTCGCGTTCAGGAGATCGCGTACCACTGGCTGGCCCAGCCGGTGTTGATCGTGCTGGTGGACTGCTCGGCGAGGTTCACGCCGGCCGGGAGCGAGGTCTGACCGGTCAGGACGGTGCTGTAGCGCAGGCTCGGCGGGTTCAGACCCGCGTTCACCGAGATCCCGGCGCCCGTGGCCTTGAGGGTGAGGGCGTTCGTGGCCCAGTCGCCGTTGAGGAGGAGGGCGATGAAGTACGTGCCGGGGGCGGCGGCGAACGGCTTGGCGAGCGGGAACGGCTTGGCTATCGCGTCGGTCATCAGCTGCGGGGAGATGTCCGCGGTGGACGCGACCAGAGTGCCCTTGGCGTCGTACACACCGAGGTAGCAGTTGGACAGCTGGGCGTTGGGGTCGATGCCGGCCAGCCCCAGCCAGATGTTGGACCAGGTGAGCTGCTCGCGCAGCACCATCCGGACCAGGGTGACCCGTCCGCCGACCCCGGCGGCGGACTGGGCGGTGACGTGCCCCGCGTCGTTCGGATCCCCGGTCCAGGCCAGCAGGTTCTGGTCCTGCGGCCGGGGCCCCTCGTACCCGGCGCCACCCGGTACCGGCGCGGGGGAGGCCACTGCCGACGGGGAAGCGCCGGCTGCCCCCTTCCCGGCCGTTCCCCCACCGGACGCCGAGCAGCCGGACAGGGCGAGGGCCGCCGCGATCACGGCGGCGAGGCCGGCCGAGGCGGTGGTGGTACGGGTGCGCATGGTCCCCCCATGAAGTGCTGATGTACGAAGGAAGCCATGGTCACACGGGCTGCGCCCGCGTCACTGGCCCACCCTCCCGTCGACGCATTCGCGCAACAGGTCGGCGTGTCCGCAGTGACGCGCGTACTCCTCGATCCGGTGCACCATCAGCTCCCGCACCGCGATCCGGTCCTTCCCCAGCCGCTCGCCCAGATCCGGGTGCGCTGCCAGCGCGGCGTCGGTCGCGGCCTGCTCGCGCTCCAGATCGGCGTACGCCCCGTCGACCGCGGCCTGCTCGGCGACGGCTCCGTCGAAGTCACCGTCGCGCTTGCCGTACAGCTTCGGCAGCGGATCGCCTTCGGTGATCCAGTTCTGCCAGTCCCGTTCCACCTCGGCGAGGTGCCGCATCAGACCGAGCAGCGACATCGTCGACGGCGGGACCGAGCGCCGGGACAGCTGTTCCGGATCCAGGCCCTCGCACTTCATCCGCAGGGTCAGGCGGTAGTCCGTGAGGAATTCCTGCAAGGTGGCGAGCTCGCCCTCCGAACCGCCGGCTCCGCTGTTGCGGGGGTCGTCGTCCGGGTCGGCCCACATGTCGGGGTAGACGGTCGCCCGGGTCCATCGCTCGCCTTGATCGCTCATGCGGCCCATGGTCGCCCGCGAGGGACCGGGCCCGCCAGCGGATTTCCCCCAGGAACGCAGAAAGGCAAGGAGGTTTTCCACTCCTTGCCACTCTCAACTTATAGCGCACCGGGGGGCTTGCGGCAAGGCCCTGGTGGTGCCGCAAAATCACTGACCGAAGGCGGACCCCCGTGGAAATGGTGATTGCGTGACGACCGAAGTGCCCGACGCGACCAACGCGACCGATACGGCCGCCGCGACCGAGGTGAGGGGTATGACCGACGTGACCGACGCAAGCAACCCGACGGGCGTGAGCGACGTGACGGACGTGACCGTGGTCGGTGGTGGACCGACCGGTTTGATGCTGGCCGCAGAGTTGCGCCTGCACGGCGTCCGCGTGGTCGTGGTGGAGAAGCTGACCGAGCCGACCGGTGAGTCCCGCGGCCAGGGTCTGCACACGCGCAGCGTCGAGCTGATGGACCAGCGCGGGCTACTGGACCGATTCCTCGCCGTCAGCGAGAAGTTCCAGGTCGGCGGCCTGTTCGGCGGCATCATGAAGCCGTGGCCGGACCAGCTGGACACGGCGCACCCGTACGGCCTCGCGATCCCGCAGCCGGTCACCGAGCGGCTGCTCGGTGAGCACGCACGCGAAGTCGGCACCGAGATCCGGCACGGCTGCGAAGCGGTCGGCCTGAGCCAGGACGAGGACGGGGTGACCGTCGAGCTGGCGGACGGCACATGCCTGCGCTCGCGCTACCTCGTCGGATGCGACGGCGGCCGCAGTGCGGTGCGCAAACTCCTCGGAGTCGGCTTCCCGGGCGAACCCGCCACGGTCGAGACCCTGCTGGGGCACATGGAGGTGGCCGCGGATCCGGAGACGATCGCCGCGGTCGTCGCGGAGGTCAACAAGACCCAGCTCCGCTTCGGCGTCCACGCGGGCGAGGACGGCTCGTGCCGCATCATCGTCCCCGCCGACGGCGTGTCCGAGGACCGCAGCGCGCCCACCCTGGAGGAGTTCAAGCAGCAGCTACGGGCCTTCGGGGGAACCGACTTCGGCGTGCACTCGCCGCGCTGGCTGTCCCGCTTCGGCGACGCCACCCGGCAGGCCGAGCAGTACCGGGTCGGCCGGGTCCTGCTGGCCGGCGACGCGGCGCACATCCACCCGCCGACCGGTGGCCAGGGACTGAACCTCGGCGTGCAGGACGCCTTCAACCTCGGCTGGAAGCTCGCCGCCGCCGTCAACGGCTGGGCCCCGCACGACCTCCTCGACAGCTACCACGCCGAACGCCACCCGGTGGGCGCCGCCGTACTGGACAACACCCGCGCACAGATCACGCTGATGGGGAGCGACGCGGGGCCCACCGCGCTGCGGAAGCTGTTCGCGAAGCTGATGGACTTCGAGGAGGTGAACCGGTACGTGACGGGGATGATCACCGCGGTGGAGGTCCGCTACGACTTCGGCGAGGGCCACGAACTGCTCGGCCGCAGGCTGCGGGACGTGGAGCTGAAGCGCGGGCGCCTGTACGACCTGATGCACGCCGGCCGCGGCCTCCTGCTCGACCAGACCGGCCGGCTCTCGGCCTCCGGGTGGGCCGACCGGATCGATCACGTCGTCGACGTCAGTGGGGAACTGGACGTGCCCGCCGTACTGCTGCGCCCGGACGGCCACGTGGCATGGGTCGGCGAAGACCAGCACGACCTCGACGCCCACCTGCCGAAGTGGTTCGGCGCCGCCACGGCCTGAGCGCGCGGCCGGCGACCGGCTCCTACCGGTACTGGTTCCTGTACTCCTCGCCTGACGGGCCGAAGTCCATGAAGGGCGTGGCGAGGAACGCGATGAGCAGGAGCACGCCGACGATGCCCGAGGACAGGGGAAGGATCCCCGGTATCCACCGCCCCGCACCGTCGGCGCGAACGGCCTTGCCGGGGTCGTGCGGGTCGTAGCTGACCTCGAGGCTGTGGCGGCCGCTCGAGTCGAGGAACCTCCACGTGTTCCCGTCCAGGTCCGAGTACAGGTAGAGCCACGGCTGAGCGGCGTCGCGGGCGTGGTCGGCCGTCACCGTGATGCCGTGCCGGGGCAGGCGCCAGGGCCTGAGGCCCTCCGGGGCCAGCAGCCAGGCGGCGATCGTGAACGTGAAGCCGATGCCACCGGAGAGGACGGTGAAAACGACGTTGACGGGGTCCGCGAAGTTCACGACGATCACGCTCATGGCGATGATGGCGAGGAAGGACCCCGCCACGAGCCACTTGAGCTTCCGGTGGACCGCTTCCCTCGGGGTCCTGGTCTCCTGCTCGGGCTCGGTGGTACGGGTGATGACGAGGGCGGAGCCGTCGACCACGACGGAGCCGGAGCCGGCGGCGCCGGCCGGCGGAAGCGCGGCGTTCACCGCCCGGGCGAAGGCGGTGGCCGCGGCCTCGCTGACGTCCTCGACCCGGTAGACGGTCGGCGCGGTCGCCGCGGGCGCCGTGAGCCTGACCTCGACGGACCGCCCTTCCGCATGGACGTGCGCGATCGCCGCGAAGGGGATGCGGTGCTCCTGGGGCGCCCGGCGCAGGACCAACTCCTGTTCTGCGACGCGGAGATCCGTCCCGTTCCTGCCGTGGAGGACGGGTGCGGAAGGTGTGATCGACATGGCCGGATTCTATGCGCGAGCCGCGCTAACTCCGTACGGTGAGCAGCTGCCGCCAGCGTGGCTGCTCGGCGATCAGGCTGGCCGCGACCAGCACCGTCACGGCGGCGGCGGCCCACGTCGGCCAGGCCGCCCAGGACGAGACGACGGCCACGCCCAGCTGGAGCAGGACGAAGCCGACGGTCACCGCGCCGGGCACGGGGACGAGGATCTGCTCCCTCGCCATCCCGTTGTCGCCCGGGGTGGCGAAGAGGGTCAGTACGGCCAGCAGCAGGACGACCGACACCACGGCGAGCAGCACGGAGTACGGTGCGAGCGCCCAGGGAGCGGCAACCCAGGCGGCCAGCATGCTGAGGAAGCGGAGCGGGTCCGCCAGGCGTGTCACATGCCGACTTTCCCACACGATGCGGCGGTGCGGGGAGCTTCTGGCATCGTGTAAATACCCCGCAACACAAGGGAATTGGTCGCGTTTGGTCGCGTCATGAGCAGCCCGTCGGAGCGGCGCCGGATCTCGAACGCGCCGTACGGTGCGGGGTCGCCCGTGTCGGCCGGCACCCGCAGGTACCGTTCGGCCCCGGCCAGGTCGCCGGCGTCCGGGTACCCCTCGGCCCAGCGGTCCTCCGGGCCCGGTTTTCCGGCAGTGAGCCGCCGGGCCCGGTCCGCGTCCAGCGGGAGGAGGGTGAGGCGTCGGGTCTGCAGAGGGTCCATCCTCCAGGGGATAGCAGCCGCGCTCCGCGTACCGCATCCGGATTTCCGCTGCCCGGGGCCTGCGCCGACGGCGGCAGCCGCTCCCAAGCCGCTCCCAACTGTCGCTCCCGGGCGGCGGGGTGCCCGGTCATGGCGATGCGCGGGCACTCCCCGGCCCCGGACGCGTTCTGGCATGATCGCCTGATCCGCCGACCGGGACGAGAGGGTGCCAGCCGTGACCGACAAGCCGTCACTGCGTGACTACATCGACCGCTACGCGGCGGGCGAGATCCCCCGCGACGAGGCGCTGGAGGCCATCGCGGCCTGGGACTTCGACGAAGAGTGGTTCGACCCGGCCCACACGGCGCCGACGCACCAGGACAACACCCTGGCCGTGGTCAACCAGGCCCGGGGGCTCGGAAAGCTGACGGCGGAGGACATCGAGCGGATCCGGGTGCGCCTGGCGCGCCGAGGGCTCTGACCGCGGCCTCTGACCGCGGATCGTCGGCGTCGAGCAGGGAGGGAACGAGCGTGCTGTTGGCGGGGGAACACGAGCAGCCGGTCTACCGGGAGCTCCAGCAGCGGATGGGCCCGGGTGGAGACCTTTCGGTGGCAGGGGAGTTCGACACCAGGAACCGCCACGCGGCGGGGGGTCTGTGGACCCCTGATCGGGCGCTCCTGCACGACGCGGTCATCGAGCGCTTCAAGGACCGGTGCAAGGGGAAACCGCGGGACGGCCACGCCGTGCTCATGACGGGCGGAGCGCCCGGCTCCGGCAAGGGCAGGGCGCAGCGCGGTCTGTCGCAGTGGCAGGCGCAGGACACCGAACTCGGTGACGCGCTGCGCCGTGTGCACGGCGTGGACCTCGAGGACTACGTCCTTCTCGATCCGGACGAGTTCAAGGTGTCGCTCTTCGAGCAGGGCGGCGCACCGGAGCTTCCCGCGCACCTGGACCGGCTGTCCGACGGCCGGCCGCTGTCCCCGTCGGAGAAGGCTTCCCTGGTCCACCGGGAGTCGGGCCACGTCCAGGACGTGATCGAGCGGTGGGCCCGCGGTGAGGGCTACAACCTGCTCTACGACCAGTCCCTGCGGGCCCTCGGGTGGACTTCGAACCTCTTGGCGGACCTGCGGCGCGAGGGCTACGACCAGCGCGTCGTGCTGTCCGTGGAGGTCCCCGAGCAGCAATGTCTGGAGCAGAACGCCGCCCGGTGGCTGTCGGGCAGGCGGGAGTTCGATGCCGGGCGCGACTGGTACGGCGGCCGCATGGCGCCGGAGGGCTTCATCAAGGGCCTCTACGCGGACAGCGCCACGGGCCGCGGGTACTCCGTCGGCCGGGAGAACGCCGAGAAGCTGGCCGAGGAGGGTCTGGCCACCGGGCTGATCACCACCGACAGGGGCGACTTCGGTGCGCGGCCCGCACCGACGGCCGCCGCCGCGGCCCCGGCTCGTACGGGTGAGCGCACTCCCGCGCCCGCTTTCCGGCAGGGTGACACCGCGGTGCGGGTGACCAGGGGCGCCGGGTTCCTGCCCGGTGTGGATGTCCCCCGTACCCATGTACCGCCCCCGAGGGGCACGTCGGGCCCGGCCGTTCCCCCGCCGCCCGGGCCAGGGCCCGCGCGCGGTCCGGGCGTCGGTCTCTGAAGGCACCTGCTGCCCGTGCCGGAGACGGGATTCCCGGCCAGGGAGTCCCGGCCCGGGTGTCACGCGCGCCCTGAGGCGGCAGGAAGCGGAACGCGCGGGAACGGTCTGTGACGCCTGCTCCACCTGGGGTAATGCCTTGACGTGTGTGTCGAACAGACTATCGAATACGGTCTACGCTGGAGAGACCGGATGGGGAGCCGGGTGTCGACGATCGGGGGCTGATCAGGAGCTGGAGGTGGTGACGCGATGTTCGCGCACCTGCATGTCGCCTCCGGCTATTCGGTGCGCTACGGCGCGGCGCTGCCCGGACGGCTGGCCGAGCGGGCGGCGGAGCAGGGCCTGCGGGAGCTGGCGCTGACCGACCGGGACACGGTGTCCGGGGCGGTGCGGTTCGCGCAGGCCTGCGCGAAGGCCGGGATCCGGCCGCTGTTCGGTGCGGACCTCGCGGTCCCGCTCCTGGCTCCGGCGGGCCGGGCACCGTCGAAGGGGCGCACCCCGGCCCGGGGCGGTGCCTTCGTCGCGGACTCCGCACCGCGGGTCACCCTGCTGGCCCGCGACGCCACCGGCTGGGCCAACCTGTGCGCGCTGATCACCGCCGCCTGGGCCGCCCGCGCGCAGGCCGGCAGCGGGCAGCCGATCGTCCCCTGGCCCGCGCTCCAGCAGCACGCCGAGGGGCTGACCGTACTGCTGGGACCGGCCTCCGAGCCGGTCCGGGCGCTCGCCGACGGCCGTCCGGACCGGGCGGCCGAGCTGCTCGCACCGTGGCGGGAGGCGTTCGGGCCGCACCTGCGGCTGGAGGCGGTGCACCACCGCCGCACCGGCACGGGGCCCGGCTCGCTCCGGCTGGCCGCCCGCACGCTCGGACTGGCGGCCGACCTCGACCTGCTAGCCGTCCTGACCAACGCGGTCCGCTACGCGACCCCGGACCAGGCGCCGGTCGCCGACGTACTGGACTCGGCCCGCCTGCTCACCCCCATCCGGCCCGACCGCACCTGCAACGGCGAGCGGTCGCTGAAGAGCGCCACCGAGATGGGCGAGCTCGCCGAAGAAGTCGCCCGGGCGGCCGGACAGGAGAACGGCGGGGCCGCACACCTGCTGGCCACCACCACCCGTACCGCCTCCGAGTGCCGCCTCGACCCGTACGCCGACCTCGGGATCGGACGCGTCCACTTCCCCGAGGAACACGTCATCGGTCTGGCCCCCGGCACCTCCGCCCGGACCCTGCGCGAACGGTGCGAGGCGGCGATGATCCGCCACGGCTACGACCGCTCCGCCACCATGCGGACCCGCCTGGAGGAGGAGCTCCGGGTGCTGAACACGCTCGGCTGGCCCTCGTACGCCCTGACCGTGGCCCAAGTGGTCGACGACATCCGGGAGATGGGCATCCGGGTACAGGCCCGGGGGTCCGGCGCCGGCTCCCTGGTGGTGCACCTGCTCGGCATCTCCTTCGCCAACCCGCTGGAGCACGGACTGCTGATGGAGCGGTTCGTCAACCTGCGCCGCCGCACGCTGCCGGACATCGACATCGACGTGGAGTCCGCCCGCCGCCTGGACGTCTACCGCCGGATCATGGACCGGTTCGGCACCGAGCGGGTCTGCACCCTCAGCATGCCGGAGACCTACCGGGTGCGGTGGGCGATCCGCGACGCCGGACTGGCCCTCGGCCTGCCCCCGGACGAGGTCGGACGCCTGGCCAAGGCGTTCCCGCACATCGCCGCCCGCTCGGCCCGCACCGCGCTGCGCGAACTCCCGGAACTGCGGGAGGTCGCCGCTCACGCGGAGCGCTACGGGCGCCTGTGGGACCTCGTCGAAGGCCTCGACGCACTCCCGCGCGGCACCGCGATGCACCCCTGCGGCGTCATCCTCTCCGACGCCACCCTCCTGGGGCGGACTCCGGTCGTCCCGACCGCCACCGAAGGCTTCCCCGCCACCGTCTTCGACAAGGAGGACGTCGAAAAGGACGGCCTGGGCCTGCTGAAGCTCGACGTCCTGGGCGTACGGATGCAGAGCTCGATGGCGTACGCGGTCCGCGAGATCGAACGCACCACCGGCGAGCGCATCGACCTGGACGACCGCACTCAGGTGCCGCTGAGCGACCCGGCCGCCTACGAGCTGCTGCGCGAGGGAGAGTCGCTGGGCGTCTTCCAGCTGGAGTCCCCCGGCCAGAAGGACCTCCTCGGCCGGCTCCAGCCGGAGACCTTCGCCGATCTGGTGGCCGAGATCTCGTTGTTCCGCCCGGGCCCGGTCCAGGCGGACATGATCCGCCCGTTCCTCCTCGGCCGGCACGGCAAGAAGCCCGTCACCTATCCCCACCCCGACCTGGAGCGGTGGCTGAGCTCCACCTACGGGGTGGTCATCTACAACGAGCAGGTGGCGGGCCTGTTCGCCACCATGACCCGGAGCGACCTGGCCATGGGCGAGGAGGCGCGCCGTGCCCTGGCCCAGCCGGAGCGTCTGCCGAAGCTCCGGACCTGGTACCGGCAGAGCGCCGGCGCGGCCGGCTACCGGCCGGAGGTGATCGATGCGGTGTGGCGGATGCTGGAGAACATGGGGGCCTACGGCTTCGCGAAGGCGCACGCGACGGCCTTCGCGCTGCCCACCCTGCAGTCGGCCTGGCTGAAGGCGCACTACGCGGCGCCGTTTTACGCCGGGCTCCTCGAACACGACCCCGGCATGTACCCGAAGCGGCTGGTGCTGTCCGACGCCCGGCGCCGCGGCGTGCCGATCCTGCCGCTCGACGTCCAGTACTCCGCCACCGGCTACCGCACCGAGCGGCTCCCGGACGGCAGGCTGGGACTCCGGCTATCGCTGGCCGACGTCCAGGGCATCACCGAGGAGCAGGCCGCCCGGATCGAAGGGGGCCGTCCGTACACGGACCTCGCCGACTTCTGGGCCCGTGCCCGGCCCTCCCGCCCGGTGGCCGACCGCCTCGCGCGGATCGGCGCCTTCGTCACCCTCGCCTCCGGAACCGGCCGCCGTGACCTGCTCCTGCAGATCGAGGAGCTCCACCGCCACCAGCGGACCCCCATGGGAACCGGTCAGCTCACCCTGACCCCGGCCGGCGCGGGCCCGTACCCCGGGCCGAGCGGTCTGCCGGTGATGACGCCGAGCGAGGAACTGGACGCCGAGCTCGAGGTCATCGGCATGGACGCCTCCCGGCACCTGATGGAACCGCTGCACCCGCTGCTGGCCGAGCTCGGTGTCACCCCCTCCCACCGGCTGAAGGACCAGACGTCCGGCGGGACCGTGCTGGTGGCCGGCGCGAAGGTCGCCATCCAGACCCCGCCCATGCGCTCCGGACGGCGCACCATCTTCGTCTCCCTGGACGACGGCAGCCCGGCCGGTCAGATCGACCTCACCTTCTTCGACGACACCCACGAGCAGGCCGCCTACCCGCTGTTCCACCACTTCCTGCTCCTGGCGCGCGGCACCGTGTCCCGCCGGGGCAAGTCCGTCTCCGTCATCGGCACCCACGCCTGGAACCTCCAGGACATCGCCGACGCCCACCGGGACGGCGGCCCCGCCGCCGTCCGTACGCTGCTGGCCGGCGAGCCCCCGCACTCCGACGGCGACGCCGCTCCGGCAGCCGGGCCGGCTCACGGCGGGCAGGCCGGTGGCGGTGCCGGGCGGCTGTGGCACGCGAGCCAGGGGAGCGCCGGATGACCAGTACCAGTACCAGTACCAGGGCGGCGATCGTTCACCTGCGCTTTCACCGCGTCGGCTTCGAGATCTACCGCGAACTGTTCACGGTGCTCGGTGACATCACCCCCGTCGTCCAGGCACTCCCTCCGGACGGCGCGCTGCTGGATCTGACCGGTGCCACGCGCTACTTCGGGCAGTCCCCGGTGGAGCTCGCGGACCGGCTCCAGACGCGGCTCGCGGCCCGGTACGGGCTGGTCAGCACGGGCGGGATCGGTCCGAACCGGATCCTGGCCACCCTGGCCGCCGACACCGCCCCGCCCGGTACCGTCCGGGTGCTGCCCGATGATCCGGCCGAACAGGAGCGGTTCCTGCACGGCTGCCGGGTGCGGGCACTGCCCGGGGTCGGGTCCGTCCTGGAGCGCTCCCTGCTCCGGTACGGGATCGAGACGATCGGCGACCTGGCCGCGCTCCCGCTGTCCACGGTGCAGCGGATCGCCGGTGCTTCGACCGGTCGCCTCCTGCACGAGCGGGCTCAAGGGGTGGACCTCCGCACCGTCATCCCGGCCGGACCTCCCGCCACCATCGCCAGTGCGCGGCGCTTCGACCGGGACGTCCTCGACCCGGCCGAGGTCCGCCGCGCCCTGCTCGGCGCGGCCACGGATCTCGGATCCCGGCTCCGGATCGCCGGACAGGTCGCCCGAACGGTCGAGCTGCAGGTCACCTACGCCGACCGGTCGGCCACCACGCGTTCGCGCACGCTGCGCGAACCCACCGCGCACACGCCCTGCCTCCAGCAGACGTTGTACGGACTGTTCTCCGCGCTCGGGCTGCAACGGGCGCGCGTGCGGGCGGTGAGCGCCAGGGTCGGCGAGCTGACCGACTCGGCCGGCGCCGCCGAGCAACTGACCTTCGACCGGCACACCGAGAACGCCCGCGCGCTGGAGCCGGTCATCGACCGGGTCGGCCGCCGCTTCGGCGCCGGCGCCGTACACCCGGCCTCGCTCCTGACCCCGCGGCCGGCACCTCGGCGGTCCTTATCGGGCGAGCGTCCCGCGCAGGGCCCCGCCTGCGCGCGGACGCCCCCACCCCGAGGCGGGATCCGGGTACCGGCGGGTTTGGAGCTACGTGCAGGCCGGCCCCGCGGCCGGCAGGTGTTCCCCACAACTGCGCCGTCCCGATCGAGCCGGGCTCCGGGAGGAACCCGCCATTTCCGTCCGGGGGCGGCCTCGGTGGGCCGGAGCGGGGTTAACGTCCCCGAATGTCCTCGAACACACAGGCGCCTTCCGCCAGTTCACCCAGCCGTCGCGGCCTCCTGCGTACCGCCCTGGCCGGCACGGCGGCCGCCGGGTCCGTCCTCGGGCTCGGCTCCGTCTTCCCTGTCTCCGCCTCGGAGGCCCCCGCCGGAGCTTTGGACGGGACCTTGGACGGGGCCCGGCCGCAGACCCCGGAGGAGGCGCTGCGGCGCCTGGCGGCCGGGAACAGGCGCTGGGCGGCGTACCGCCAGCAGCACCCGCACGAGTCGCGTTCCGTACGCCTCCAGGTGGCGCGGGAGCAGCACCCCTTCGCGATCGTGCTGGGCTGCGTCGACTCCCGGGTGCCCCCGGAGCTCGTCTTCGATCAGGGGCTCGGTGATCTGCTGACCGTACGCGCGGCGGGCGAGGTGCTGGACGAAGCGGTGCTCGGCAGCATCGCGTACGGGGTCCTGGAGCTCGAGGTCCCTCTGGTGCTGGTCCTCGCCCACCAGTCGTGCGGGGCCGTCGGCGCCGCGGTCCACGCCGACGAGACGGGTGCCGAGCTGCCCGCCCACATCCAGTACCTGGCCGAGCAGATCCGGCCCTCCATCGACCACGGCCGGCACGGTGAGGCCCGGGTCGCCGCCACCATCGACGCGCACGCGCGCCGGACCCGGGGCCTGCTGGCGGCGGAGCCGGACCTGGCCCGGAGGATAGCCGCCGGCCGGCTCGCCGTGGCGGTCGCACGCTACGACCTGGTCGACCAGAGGGTCCGCATGCTGCGCACCGAGTAATTGCCGTTCGCATATCATCGCCGCCACGCAAAGACACCCCGGACCGATTGACGGCCGGGGTGTTTGTCTGCGTATATTTGATGTTTCACATCGAAGCAGAGCTGAGACGTGAGAAAGCTTATGAGGACACCTTACCGCGTCAGGAGTGGAATTGTCAACCGAAGAATTCCGGAATGAGCAGCAATTCATCACGGCTCTCTACGCGCGCCTCGACGACCTGCGGGAGCAGGCCGAACGCGCCGTGCAGGGTGCGCTCGGCGAGGCCGGCGGCGGGTTCCAGGCGCGCCTGGAACGGGATGTCGTGGTCGCTGAGCAGTCCGGTCTGCTTTCCGCTCTGAACTCGGGCGAAAGCGGTCTGTGTTTCGGCCGGCTGGAGTTCTCCGACGGCTCGGACCACCACATCGGCCGCATTGGAATCAGGCAGGACGACGGGGAGCGCACCCCTCTCGTACTCGATTGGCGAGCCGATGTCGCACGGCCGTTCTATCTCGCGACCGGATATTCCCCCATGGGGCTGCGCCGGCGCCGCCACATCACCACCCGGGGCCGCGAGGTCACGGCCCTGCACGACGAGATCCTCGACCTCGCCGACACGGAGCGCACCGGCCACGAGGGGGCCGACGCGGACGCCGTGCTGCTCTCCGCGCTCGACGCCGCCCGGACCGGCCGGATGCACGACATCGTCCAGACCATCCAGGCCGAGCAGGACCGCATCATCCGCTCCACCCACCGCGGCATCCTGGTGGTGGAGGGCGGCCCGGGCACCGGCAAGACCGCCGTGGCCCTGCACCGTGCCGCTTACCTGCTCTACGCGCACCGCGAGCTGCTCGCCAAGCGCGGCGTGCTGATCGTCGGGCCGAACCCGGCCTTCCTCGGCTACATCGGCCAGGTCCTCCCGGCCCTCGGTGAGACCGGGGTCCTGCTCGCGACCCCGGGCGAGCTGTTCCCCGGAGTGCGCGCGGGCGCCGCCGACCGCCCCGGCGCCGCCGCCGTCAAGGGGCGCGCGGAGATGGCCGGGATCCTCGCCCGCGTCGTGAGCGACCGGCAGACACTGCCGGAGACCGTGCCCGCGGGCAGCGGCGAGGACGCCGACGTGGTCCCCGAACCGGCCCTGGAGATCGACCACGACGACTACGGGACGCTGCTGCTGGACCGGGCCATGGCCCACGAGGCCCGGGACAGGGCCCGCGCCACCGGGCTGCCGCACAACCTGGCGCGCCCGTACTTCGCCTTCCGGATCATCGACGCGCTCACCGAACAGCTCGCCGACCGGCTCGGCGCCGACCCCTACGGCGGCCCCAACCTGCTCGGCCCCGACGACATCGCCCAGCTGGGCAAGGAGATCGCGACCAGCGCCGAGGTGCACGCCGCCATCGACACGCTGTGGCCCCCGCTCACCCCCCGGCAGCTGATCTCCGACTACCTCGCCGAGCCCACCCACCTCCCCGAGCGGGAGGCCGAACTGATCCGGCGTACGACGACGGACGACACGGACTGGACCCCGGCCGACGTCCCGCTGCTCGACGAGGCCGCCGAGCTGCTCGGAGTCGACGACACCGCGCGGCGCGCCGCCGAGGAGCGCGAGCGCCTCGAACGCGTCGCGTACGCGCAGGGCGTGCTGGACCTGTCGGCCGGATCGGACTCCTACGAGTTCGAGGACATGGAGAACGAGTTCCTCGCGGCCCACGACATCATCGACGCCGAGCGGATGGCGGAACGGCAGGAGGAGGCCGACCACCGCAGCGCGGCCGAACGGGCCGCCGCCGACCGCACCTGGGCCTTCGGGCACGTCATCGTGGACGAGGCGCAGGAACTGTCCGCCATGGCCTGGCGCCTGCTCATGCGGCGCTGCCCGACCCGTTCCATGACGCTGGTGGGCGACCCGGCCCAGACCGGCGACGAAGCCGGCTGCGGTTCCTGGCAGCAGATCCTCGCGCCCTACGTGGAAGACCGCTGGGAGCTGGTGCGCCTCGGCGTCAACTACCGTACGCCCGCCGAGATCATGGAGCTGGCGGCAGCCGTGCTCCGGGCCCGGCACCCGGGCTTCGAGCCGCCGAGCTCGGTCCGTGCCACGGGGCGCCGGCCCTGGGTGGCGCGGACCGACGACCTGGCCGCGGCGGTGGCCGACGCGGTACGGGAGGGCGCGCCGGCCGAGGGCCGCCTCGCGGTGATCGCCCCGCGCCCGCTGCACGAGGAACTGGCGGCCGTACTGCCCGGGGTGCGGGCGGGGGAGGAGCCCGATCTCACCCGACCGGTGGTCCTGCTCGCGCCGCGGCAGGCCAAGGGCCTGGAGTTCGACACGGTGATCGTCGTGGAACCGGCCGACCACGAACCCAGCGACCTCTACGTGGCCCTGACGCGCGCGACCCAGACCCTGGGCGTGCTCCACACCGGCCGGCTGCCGCAGGGCCTGGACGAACAGCAGTAGACGGGCCGGTGCCGACGGGCCGGTGTCCGCAGGCCGGGCTCTACGGGCCGCCCCGCGGCGGCCCGGCCTGGCCCTGCTCGTCGCAGGGGAGCCGGTCCGCCGGGTAGTCGGCCAGGAAGTCCCGGACCGACTCTTCTTGATCTCCGACATCTGCGTGGGTTCCACCACGATCACGCCGGCGAAGGGGCGGTCCACGTCCCGGATGATGAGCAGGGTCGCGTTCCCCCGGCCATGGCCGGCCATTCCTTGTACTCGACGGCCCGCGCGTAGTGCCGTTCGGCAGAGGCGCGGAGTCCCGTAGCGGAGGAACTCACCCGGCCACCCGGGTGAGTTCAGGAGCGGACCCCTGCCGCCGCGGTCCGGATCCCGCTACAACCGGGGCGTGATCGAGAAGATGACGGCGCGCGGCCTGTCCGCACTCGCCGCGACCCTGACTGCCGTGCTCATGGTGGCCCTGGCCCCCGACCCGGTGCGTGCGGCCGAAGGGGCGCCCCGTACCGGCTTCGAGGCCACGTACGGAGCGCACTGGACCAGCGAGTCCCAGGAGCGTGAGCTGCTCCGAGCGGTCGGCCGGCACGGCGAGCGCGCCACCGTCCGGACCATCGGTACGACCGCGCGCGGTCGCCCGCTGCGGCTGGTGAGCCTGGGCCGGGGCCCCGTCACCGTGCTGCTGGTGTGCAGCCAGCACGGAGACGAGCCTGCGGGGCGCGAGGCCTGCCTGAGCACCGTCCGGGACCTCGCCCTCGCCCGGGACGCGGCCGCCCGGCGCTTCCTGGAGACCGTCACCCTGCTCGTGGTCCCGACCGCGAACCCGGACGGGCGGGCGGCCAATACCCGCCCCAACGCAGGGGGCACCGACATCAACCGTGATCACATGGCCCTGGCCTCGCCCGAGGCGCGGGCGATGGCCGCCGTGCTGCGCGACCACCGGCCGCACCTCGTGTACGACCTGCACGAGTACCGGGCGACACCGGGGACGTACGACAAGGACCTCTTCGACCTCTGGCCGCGCAACCTCAACACCGACCCGGCGGTGTACGCGCAGTCCCGCGCCCTGTCCGCCGCGTACGTACGCGGTGCGGCCCACGCCGCCGGCCACTCCACCGGCACCTACGGCATCCGCACCGACCCCGTCACCGGCACCCCCGTCGGGCAGTCCGCGGGCGACGGCCAGGAGCGGATCCTGCGCAACACGGCGGGCGTCAAGCACGCGGTCGCGCTGCTGATCGAGAGCCGCATCGAAGCGCTCGCGGGCCCGGCCGGGGACGCGGAGCGGGCCGATCCCTCCCTCAACCGCCGCCGCCGGGTCGACTCCCAACTGGCAGCCCTGCATGGCCTGTTCGCCTACGTCTCCACGCGTACGGTCCCCCTGGCGGCGGCCTCGGACGGAGCCCGCCGGGCGGCCGGGAGCGCGGTGGGCCCCGTCCCGCTGGGCGGCGCGGACAACGCTCCCGCCGCCGGGGGCGAGATCCTCACCGACCCGCCCTGCGGCTACCGGCTCACCGCGGACCAGTACGCCTCGGCCGGCAGTCGCCTCGCCCTCCACGGCGTGCGGGCCGTACCCGCCGCGGGAGGCGGCGCGTTCGTTCCGCTGAGCCAGCCCCTACGGGCCCTCGTGGTGCTCCTCCTCGACGGCCGGGCCCCGCACCGGATCGCAACGGGGCAGCCCGCGCAGACCTGCTGACGTTCCGTCACTTCGGGCGGAGGTGGTGGATCCGGTGCGGACCGCGGGCGCCCGGGACCTCCCCCCGCGGCCGGCCGCAGGGGGAAGCGCGCTGGTCAGCCGGATGCCGTGAGCTATGTTGGGATCACGGAGTGGCACGAAAGGGAGGTCCGCCGGTGTCATCGGGGCAGCAGGCGCGCGCACAGGCGGCAGCGATCACACCCAGCGGGCAGGCGGTCGACCACGAGCGGGCCCCGGCCGACCGGGTCCGGGCGCTGTTCGACGGGCATCCGCTCTCGCCGGGCCAGCGCCGGATCGCCCAGTACCTCGTCGACCACCTCACCGAGGCGGCGTTCCTCTCGATCACCGAGCTCGCGGAACGGGCCGGCGTGAGCCAGCCTTCCGTGACCCGCTTCGCCTCGGCCCTCGGCTTCAGCGGCTATCCGGCCCTGCGCGACGTGCTCCAGCCGATCGCGCTCAGCGCGGTGGCCGGCGCCCCGGACAGTCCCGAACAGACCCGGCGCAACGAACTGCAGGCGGCCGTCGACGCCGAGATCGAGAACCTGCGCACCGTCCGGCAGCTGCTCGCCGACACCGACCAGGTGCTCGACATCGGGCGCGAGCTGGCCCGGTCGGTGCCGCTGACCGTCCTGGGGCTGCGGATCTCCGTCTCGCTGGCGGAGTACTTCGCGTATGCGGCCCGCCGGATCCACCCCGACGTGCGCCTGGTGACCGGCGGCGGCAGCGTGGCCTCCGACGCGCTGCTGCAGGCCCGGGCGGCGGGCGGGAGCTGGGTCCTGGCCTTCGCGATGCCCCGGCACGCCAAGGAGACCCTGGCGGCGCTGCGGGTGGCCCGCGGCGCGGGGCTGCGGATCGCGCTGATCACGGACCGTACGCTGGGGCCGCTGGTGGACGAAGCGGATGTGGCGCTGACGGCCGGTACCGGTTCGCGGCTGGTCTTCGACTCGTACTCGGCGCCGGGCGTCCTGTCGGCGGCGCTGCTCCAGGCGATGGCGGACGCGGACCCCGAGCGGACCCAGGCCCGGCTCGAAAGCTATGAGCAGGCCGCGGACCAGCACGGCTTCTTCCTCTAGGGCTCGACCGGGGGCCCGAGGGGGGCTTGTGGGGGTCGGCCGGAAGGGGGTGACGAAGTGGCATGAGCTGCCATATTCACAGCACGCTTGCACATGAATATTTTCATACCCTTGCGTACTCAACGGTATATATGTTTACTGATGGCGGCGCGGTCATCCGTCGAGATGCCAAGGAAGGTGTCCCCACACCCTCCTAGAACCAGACGCCGGGGCGTGACGTTTCTCCTCCTCACATCACGCCAGGTGTCCCGTCCGGCTTTCGGATCCCGCAGCGCCTCTGCGGCCTCGGCCAACCCCTGGGCCGAGGCCGCCCAGTACCTCTCTCCACCGGAGATCGGCACATTCGTCCGATCGGCTTGCTCTCGGCCCTGTCCGGCGGTGTGACGGGACAGGCGGGCGCGGCCTCTTTAGGTTCGAGGGTGCTCACAGACCCCTCGAAAGGTGGATCCATGCGTTCCGTCCGCTCCGTGCTCTCCGTTGTCGCCGCCGGTGTCATCGTCCTCGGCTGCGCCTCCGCCGCCGCTGCCGATGTGACCGTCAACGCCCCGTCCGAGAAGTCGTACACGATCGTCTTCGGGGACTGGCTCCAGTTCGCCGCCGACGACGTGTTCAACGCGGGCCTCAACAACACGGTGGGCTCCAACAACTGAGCCCGGGCTCCGCGGTCCCCGTTCGTCCGGCCCCCGCCGGGCGGCCGGGGCCCCGGCGCGTCAGCCGGTGGCCACGCCGACGAGCTGTTCCGCGATGGTGTCCGCGGAGGGGAACCTCATGCCCAGGGTTCCGACGTGCTTCCAGTGCAGGGTGCCGTCCGGCGCGATGACGAAGACGGCCCGCCGCAGACCGATCACGGGAGCGGCGATGCCGAAGGCACGGGCCACCGTGCGATCGGTGTCGGCGAGCAACGGAATCCGCAGGCCGCGGGCCCGGGCGAAGGCTTCGTGGCTGTCGACGCCCTGCGGACTGATGCCCCACACCTGGGCGCCGCACGCGGAGAGCGCCTCCAGCCCGTCGGAGTAGGAGCACAACTGGGTCGTGCAGACGGGGGTGTTGTCGCCGGGGTAGAAGGCGAGAACGACCGGGTTCCCGCGCTGCTCACCGAGCGCGTACTGCCCGCGGGTGAACACGTCCTCGCTGAGCAGGCCGCCGGGGAGCGAGAAATCGCCCACCACATCGCCCACGTCCGGGATTCGGGTCACGATGGCCGCACCTCTCTGTCGTCGAGGGGCGTACGGTACCCGGTCGCGCCCGCCGTGTCGCCGCCCGGAGACCGGGGCCGGGCGACGGGGCAGTGAGGACGGCGGGTGCGGCCGGCGCGATTCGGGCTCAGTGGCGGTGCATCGTGTGCAGGGCTTCGAGGAGCACCTTGGGATCGTGGCCGCCCTTGTAGACCGGCGGCGGCTGCCGGTCCAGGTGCAGCAGCCGGGCCACCGCGGTCCACGCGGTGCGCACCGAGTACTCGACGGTGAACACCACGTCGTCGGGGACCTCGGCGTACTGGCCGATGAAGGCCAGGTTGGTGGAGCCCTCCGGGACGACCTCCGGCCGGTCGCCGGCCTTGCGCACCAGGAACTGGCTGGTGATGTACGGCATCAGCGCCGGAACGACGACCGAGGACTCCAGGATCTGCTCGCTCTGCTCGAGGCGCAGGTGGCCGAGCACCTCGGCGAGGATCTCGCGGCCCGTGCACTCGGCCATCGTCTTGCCCACGTGGTCACCGGGCTTGTCCGGGAACAGGGCGTACCCCCACCAGACGTAGGTGCCCTCGGGCTGCTCGTGGAAGTGCGGCTGGTGGTTGAGGACGATGGTGAGCAGCCAGCCGGAGTCCTTGAAGGTGATCAGCCCGCCCTTGCCGGCCTCGCTGCCGGAGAACTCCTCCATGGCCTTGAAGAAGGTCGGGTCCTGGGTGGTGACGGTGAAGGAGCCCCAGGTGGAGTCCGAGACGGAGGAGTCGAACACGGAGGGGTCGCCCAGGTGGGGGCGCTTGGCCGCCAGGGTCTGCCACAGGCGCCACGAAGCGTCCGGCGCGGAGGTGTCCAGTACGGCGGGGGTGTCCGTGGACCCCAGGGTCGAGTTCGCGGTCATCGATCCGTTGGTGACGAACACCAGGTCCTCGGCGGCGACGGGGATCCGCAGGTCCGCGTCCTCCCGCGTACAGGTGAGGGCCGTGACGGTGGTGCCCTCGCCGTCGGCCAGCTCCACGTCGGTCACGGTGGTGTTCATCGAGAACACGACGCCGTTGCTCCGCAGCCAGCTCTGGAGCGGGCGCACGATCGAGTCGTACTGGTTGAAGCGGGTGCGGTAGATGCCCGACATGGTGTCGAAGGTCTTGAAGAGGTGCACGAACCGGTTGAGGTAGCGCCGGAACTCGATCGCCGAGTGCCAGGGCTCGAAGGCGAAGGTCGTGCACCACATGTACCAGAAGTTGGTGGTGAAGAACGCGGGGGTGAAGCAGTCGGAGATCCGCTTGCCGTCGAGCCGGGACTCGGGGGAGGCCACGCACGCGACCAGGTCCAGGCGGTCGCGCTCGGAGAACCCCATCGAGCGGGTGTCGACCCGCAGACCGGAGGAGTCGACCAGGCGGGCCTTGTCGTTCCAGGCGAAGTCCTCGTGGAAGGCGAAGGTGTCCTCCGTGACCGAGGTGTCCGCGGCGTCCAGCGAGGGGATGGAGCGCAGCAGGTCGTACGTGCACTCGAAGTGCAGCTCGAACATCCGGCCGCCGCGCATGGTGTAGCCGTTCTCGGGGTCTCCCGCGGCGTCCAGGCTTCCGCCGGTGCGTCCCTGGGCCTCCAGGATCGTGATGTCCGAGCCGGCGAAACCACCCTCCCTGATCAGCAGCGCCGCCGCCGACAGGGAAGCGATGCCGGCACCCACCAGATAGGCCTTGGCCACGATGTGTCTCCTCGCCCTGGCCGCACGCACCCCGGTCGGCCGTACGGTCACCCACCCAGGCGACCACTCCCTGTGCCCCACCGCGACTCGGGTGCGCCGTAGGGCGGGTGCCGGGCGAGAATCCGCGCACCCTCTTGCAAGAATTTTGCGTCCGAGGGACTGGTTTTTGCGCACCCGGCTGGTAGCTTGGCCGCGTGAGCACCCAGAGGCTAGCCCAGGTGGCCGAGATGGCCGGCGTCAGCACGACTACGGTGAGTCGCGTACTCAACGGCAACAGGGACGTGGCGCCCGCCACCCGCGAGGCGGTCCTGACGGCCGTCGACGTGTGCGGGTTCGAGCGCCCGGTGGAGTTCCGCAAGGAGCGGGCCCAGCTGGTCGGGCTGGTGGTGCCCGACCTCCAGAACCCCGTCTTCTCCGCGGCGGCGGAAGCCCTCGCCGGGCTGCTCAACGGTCAGGGCCTGGTCCCCGTGCTGTGCACGCGCACAGCCGACGGGGTCTCGGAGTCCCACTACGTCGACATGCTGCTCGGCCAGAACGTCGGCGGCATCGTGTTCGTCGGCGCCAGCTACACGGACATAGGTGAGGCCCAGGGCCGCGAGCTGCGCCGCCGTGCGATTCCCGTCGTCCTGGTGAATCCGGCCGACGAGAACCCGGGCGTCGCGCAGGTCTCGGTGGACGACGCCGGGGCGGCCGAGCAGGCACTGGCGCACCTGTCGGCGCTCGGCCATGAGCGGATCGGGATGATCGTGGGGCCCTCCGGGCACGTCCCGTCGGTCCGCAAACTCGCTGGTTACGCGGCATTCAATGCCCGGCGCGGGGTTCCGGCGGGGGAGTGGCGGCCGCTCGTCGCCCACGCGCTCTTCTCGATGGAGGGCGGTGCCACGGCGATCGCCCAGCTGCTCCCGCGCGGGGTGACGGCGGTGGTCTGCGCGAGCGATGCCCTCGCGCTCGGCGCCATCCGCGGCGCGCGCCGCCGGGGCTTGGGCGTGCCGGCCGAGCTGTCCGTCGTGGGCTTCGACGACTCGCTCTTCATGGTCGCCACCGACCCGCCGCTGACGACGTCCCGCCAGCCGGTCGCGGCCATGGCCTCGGCCGCGGCGCAGTTCCTGTCCGAGCAGATCCGTACCGGGGTGGGCCTGTCCGCGGAGATCCTCTTCGACACCGAACTCATCGTCCGGTCGTCCACCGCGCCCCCGTCACCGGGGCGCTGACGGGGGCGCGGGTGCGGAGCGGAAAGGAGAGGGCCCGGCGGCAGCCGGGCCCTCTCCGCGTATCGGGGGGAGGCCATCGAGGTGACGGCCGGACGTCACAGTCCGTCACATCCAGGATTCCTGATGCTTAATGTCTTGCGTAACATTATTGACTTCTTGCGTTCACGGCTTCTACTGTCGCGCCATCGAAGCCCGACCCGCTCGGAAGGCCTGTTCGCATGGATGGCATCACCAGACGTCGCGCCCTGTTCATCTCCACCGCCCTCGTGGCGAGCCTGGGAACCGCCGCCTGCGGCGGCACGCCGGCCCCGGCCGGCGACAAGGCAGGCGGGGTGGTGACGATCACGGTCAACGGCATGCCGGCCACCACGCAGGCCGCCGACCGCAAGGACTTCGAGGAGCTGGTCAAGCAGTTCGAAGCGGCGCACCCGAAGATCAAGATCGATGCCCGCGAAGGCCAGATGGATCCCAAGACCTTCGCGGCGAAGCTCGCCGGCGGCCAGCTGGAAGACGTCTACTACGTCTACTTCACCGACCCGGCAGGCCTCATCCAGCGCAAGCAGGGCGCTGACATCACCCCCTACCTCGCCGGCGTCCCGTACCTCTCCGACATACGTCCCGAGCTCCAGAAGGTCTTCCAGGACAAGCAGGGCAAGACGTACGGCCTGCCCACCGGGAACTACTCCATGGGCCTCGTCTACAACCGCGAGCTCTTCCGCAAGGCGGGCCTGGACCCGGACCGGCCGCCCACCACCTGGGACGAGGTCCGCGCCGCCGCGAAGAAGATCAGTGCGCTCGGCGAGGACACCGTGGGCTACGCCGACTACAGCAAGAACAACCAGGGCGGCTGGCACCTGACGTCCTGGCTGTACTCCTTGGGCGGCGAGGTCGCCACCGAGGAGAACGGCAAGTGGAAGGCCGCCTTCGACAGCGACGCGGGCCACAAGGCGCTCCAGACCCTCCACGACATGCGCTGGACCGACCGGACCATGGGCACCCGCCAGCTCCTGGAGATCGGCGACGTCCAGAAGATGATGGGCTCCGGCAAGCTGGGCATGTACATGGCCGGACCCGACAACATCCCCACCATCGTCAAGCAGTTCGAGCGCAAGTACGAGGAGTTCGGCCTGACGGCCCTCCCCGGCACGGCCACCCTCGGCGGCGGCGACGGCTTCATGTTCAATCCCAAGGCCACGCCCGAGAAGATCAAGGCCGGTCTGCAGTGGGTCCAGTGGAAGTACCTCAACCCCGACCGGGAGGAGGAGAACGTCACCAAGTTCTCCGGCCTCGGCGTCCCGATCGGCCTGCCCCAGCCGAACCTGTTCGCGGGCGCCGCCCAGCAGAAGATCCAGGCCATCCACGCCGAGCACGCCAACGTGCCGCAGGAGAACTACAAGCCGTTCGTCGACCGCAGCCCCCAGGTCGAGGTCAAGGTCGAGCCGCCGAACGCGCAGCAGCTCTACACCGTCCTGGACGGTGTCATGCAGTCCGTCCTGACCAAGGAGGACGCGGACATCGACACCCTGCTGAAGGACGCCGCCGCCCGCGCCGACTCCATCCTCGCCACGGTGAAGTGACATGTCCGTACTCCCCGATCCCGCGGCCCCGGCCCGGTACCCCAGCCGTCTCCGGGACCTCCGGCGCACCCGAGCCGCGGGTGGAAACCGGGCCGGGGGCCGGGCAACGGGCCGCGGTCGCCGGCTGCGGGAGAACCTCGTCGCCTACCTCTTCCTCTCCGCCGGGCTGATCTGCTTCGCGCTGTTCGCCTGGTACCCGATCGTCCGCGGCGTCCTCCTCGGATTCCAGCAGGTGACCTTCGCCCAGCCGGCCGAGTGGGTCGGCGTGGACAACTTCCGCCGCCTCTTCGCCGATCCGCTCTTCGCCACCGCGTGGCGCAACACCGGCTACTTCACGCTGCTGGCGCTCGTCTTCGGCTTCGCCGCCCCGTTCGCCACGGCCGTCGTCCTGAACGAGCTCCGGCGCGGCCAGTCGTACCTGCGGCTCACCGTCTACCTCCCGGTGATGCTCCCGCCCATCGTCACGATGCTGCTGTGGCGCTGGTTCTACGATCCGGGCCCGGGCCTCTTCAACAACGTGCTCGGCGTCCTGCACCTGCCCGCCCAGCAGTGGCTGGAGTCGGAACACCTCGCGATGATCTCCCTGGTCCTCGTCTCCACCTGGGCCAACATGGGAACCACGACACTCATCTACCTGGCGGCCCTCGGCGGCATCCCCGGTGAGCTCTACGAAGCGGCCGAACTCGACGGGGCCTCCATCCGCCAACGCCTGTGGCACGTCACGATCCCGCAGATCAGGTTCATCCTCCTGATCACCCTGCTGCTCCAGGTCATCGGCACCATGCAGGTGTTCGTCGAACCCTTCGTCCTCACCGGCGGCGGCCCCAACGAAGCCACCGTCACCATCCTGCTGCTGCTCTACCGCTACGCCTTCGTCTACAACGACTTCGGACTGGCCAGCGCCATGAGCACCCTGCTCTTCGTCGTCCTGGGCCTCTTCGCCGCGCTCTACCTGCGCCTGACCCGGACCAAGGACTGAAAGGAGGGCCCCGTGGCCGCCACCGAACCCCGCTCCCGCACACTCATCGCGCCCGCCGAACTGACCAGGCCCGTCGGCCGGTTCCTGCACCGCTTCGTCCTGGGCGCGACCCTGACCGGATTCACCCTGGCCTTCGTCTTCCCGCTCTACTGGATGACCACCGGCGCCCTCAAGTCCTCCGCGGAGCTGGCCCAACCTCACCCCACGCTGCTCCCGAGCAGCTGGCACCCCGAGAGCTACACGGAGGCCTGGACGAACACCGGCCTCGCCGGATACTTCTCCAACACCCTCCTGCTCGCCTTCGGAGCCCTGCTCTTCCAGCTCGTCATCGACGTCTCCGCCGCGTACGCGCTCTCCAAGCTCCGCCCGCTCCTGGGCAACGCCGTCCTCGCGATGATGCTGGCCACCCTGATGCTGCCGGTGTCCGCCCTGCTCGTACCCGCGTACCTCACCGTCGTGGACGTCCCCCTCGTCCACGTGAACCTGATCAACACCCCGTTCGCGATCTGGCTGCCCGCCGCGGCGAACGCCTTCAACGTCTTCATCCTCAAACGGTTCTTCGACCAGATCCCCGCGGAACTGCTCGACGCGGCCCGGATCGACGGCGCGGGCACCGTGCGGATCCTCGTCTCGGTGATCCTCCCGCTGTCCCGTCCGGTGCTGGCCGTCGTGTCGATCTTCGCCGTGGTCGGAGTCTGGAAGGATTTCCTCTGGCCGATGCTCGTCCTGCCGGACGAGAGCAAGCAGCCGGTCACCGTCGCCCTGAACCGCCTCGCGGAGTTCATGCCGGCCAACCAACTCCTCGCCGGCATGGTCATGGCGAGCATCCCGCTGCTGGTCCTCTTCCTCGTCTTCCAGCGGCACATCATCTCCGGCCTCACCGCCGGAAGCCTCAAGGGCTGATCACTCCCCGGGTCTCCCCGGCACCGCCCCCACCCCCGCACTGCCCGCACCCCTCCTCCTCGACACCGCCGCAGCGACGGACCGCCGCGGCGGCCCCCACCGCGCCCTCCGGCCCCCGCGCACAGGGCGCGCCTTCAGAAAGGACACGCCGCCGTGTCTTCTTCCCGAGGAACCCGCACCAGAGCCGCACGCCTCATCTCCCCGTTCCTCCTCACCGCCCTGGCCGCCACCGGCCTCACCGGAACCCTCGCCGCCGCCTCGTACGCCGTCGCCGCCACCCTGGAAGCGGAGTCGGCCACCCTCTCGGGCGGGGCCCGAGCCGAGTCGGCTCACTCCGGTTTCACCGGCGCCGGCTACGTCGGCGGCTTCACGGACGGGAACAAGGGGGTGGCTTCCGCGTCCTTCGCGGTGCAGTCCGCCGCGGCCGGTACGGGCTCGGTCGTGATCCGGTACGCCAACGGCACGGGCGCGGCCCGGACCCTGAGCCTCTACGCGAACGGGGCCAAGGTCCGCCAGGTATCGCTCCCCGCCACCGCGAACTGGGACACCTGGACCACCCGCGAGGAGCCGGTCCCGCTGGTGAAGGGGGCCAACGCGGTCGCGCTGACCTTCACCACCGCCGACTCCGGCAACGTCAACCTCGACAGCCTCACGCCCACCAGCCCGACGGGCACACCCACCGACCCACCGCCCGCCTCCCTCAGCCACCAGGCCGAGACCGCCTTCGCTTCGGGCGGTCCCGCCTCCGCCTCCGCCGTCCCCGGCTTCAGCGGCGCCGGCTACCTGACGGGCTTCACCGCCACCGGTGCCCGAGCCGTCTTCTCCGTCTCCGCGCCCACCGCCGCCGCCCGGCAGGTGGCCGTCCGCTACCACACCCCCGGGGCGAACGCCGCGACCATCACCCTGACCGTGAACGGTGCCCCCGTACGCCGCCTCACCCTGCCCGCCACTTCAGGAGCCTGGGCCGGCTTCACCACCGACGCACCCCTGCGTGCCCAGCTCAACACCCTCACCCTGCGCACGGAGACCGGGGACAACGGCGACCTGCAACTCGACGGCATAGAGGTCACCGGCTCCGCAGCGAACGCGGCCCGCGGCGCGACCCTCCCGTACACGGTCCACGAGGCCGAGTCCGGCACGACCAATGCCTCCGTCACCGGGCCGGACCGCACCTACAAGACCATGGCCTCCGAGGCGTCGGGCCGCCGGGCCGTCGTACTCGACCAGACGGGGGAGTACGTCCAGTTCACCCTGGCCAAGGCCGCCAACGCCGTGACCGTGCGCTACTCGATCCCGGACAACGCCGCCGGCACGGGGAACAGCACCACCCTCAGCCTCTACGCCAACGGCGTCCACTCCAAGGATCTCGCCCTCACCTCCAAGTACAGCTGGGTCTACGGCGCCTACCCCTACGGCAACGACCCCGCGCAGGGCGACGCCCACCGCTTCTTCGACGAGGCCCGCACCCTCACCGGTGACTTCCCCGCCGGCACCGTCCTGAAGTTCCAGAAGGACGCGGGGGACACCGCCGCTTCCTACGCCATCGACCTCGTCGAAATCGAGACCGCCCCGGCGCCAGCCACCATGCCCGGCACCGGCTTCGTCTCCGCGGCCGCCCTCGGCGTCACCGCGAACGACGACGGCGACGACACCGCCGCCCTCAACGCCGCCCTGTCCACGGCCACCGGCCAGGGCAAGGGCCTGTGGCTGCCGGCCGGCACCTACGACATCTCCGGATCCGTCAGCCTCGCCGGAGCCGTCCTGCGCGGCGCGGGCGAATGGCACACCACCCTGCGCGGCAGGAACGGCAAGGGCGGCCTCTTCGGGCGCGGCGGCACCAGCACCGTGCAGGACCTGGCGATCACCGGAGAGGCCGACCACCGCGACGACGGCAACAGCGACGCCGCCGTGGAGGGGGACTTCGGCTCCGGATCCACCCTGCAGAACCTCTGGATCCAGCACAGCAAGGTCGGCCTGTGGATCGACGCACCGACCCGGGGCCTGCTCGCCACCGGCCTGCGCATCCGCGACACGTACGCGGACGGGGTCAACCTGCACAAGGGCACCACGGGCAGCGAAGTCTCCCAGAGCAGCATCCGCAACACCGGTGACGACGCCCTCGCGATGTGGTCGGAGGTCCAGGCCGTCACCGATTGCGTGCTCCGCTTCAACACGGTCCAGCTCCCGCTGCTCGCCAACGGAGCCGCGATCTACGGCGGCAGCGGCAACCGGATCGAGGACAACCTGGTCGCCGACACGGTGACCGGCGCCGCGGGAATCGCCGTCAGCACCCGCTTCGGCATCCCCTTCAGCGGACCGGCGACCGTCCAGCGCAACACCATCGACCGGGCCGGTGGCTACGAGCCCAACTGGGCCAGCAAGCTCGGCGCCCTGTGGGTCTACGCCGACACCTCCGAGATCACCACCCCGGTGATCCTCCAGGACAACGACATCCTGGACAGCACCTACAGCGGCCTGCTCGTCTCCTGGCAGAAGAACGTCGGGAACCTGACCGTGAAGAACACCAGGATCGCCAAGGCCGGCGGCTACGGCATCGAGATCAACGCGGCCGGATCGGGCACCTTCAGCGGGGTCACGGTCACCGACGCCGCCACCGGCGGACTGAGCCTCGCCGGCGGATTCGCCGTCAGCCGAGGATCCGGCAACTCGGGCTGGTAGCGCCACCGTCCGACCTCTCCCCCCCCGGAACCCGGGGCCCGGTCACCGCGGACACCCCGCCCGACCGGGCCCCGTACCCCGGCACCGCCTGCCCCCCGCCCCCCGCCACCCTGTCGCCACCGCCGTCCGGCCCCGCGCGCACCACCCCGCCCTACCTACCGCACCAGGAGACCCCGTGTCCCAGAGCGCCCCCCGCCCCGCCGTCACCCCCTGGTGGCGACACGCGGCGATCTACCAGATCTACATACGCAGCTTCGCCGACGGGAACGGCGACGGCGTCGGCGACATCGCCGGAGTGCGCGAGCGGCTCCCGTACCTGCGGCAACTGGGCGTGGACGCACTCTGGTTCAACCCCTGGTACGTCTCTCCGATGGCCGACGCCGGCTATGACGTGGCCGACTACCGCGACATCGATCCCCTCTTCGGCACGCTCGCCGAAGCCGAGGAGCTCATCGACGAGGCCCACGGTCACGGCCTCCGGGTCATCGTCGACCTCGTCCCCAACCACTGCTCCGACCGGCATCCCTGGTTCGCGCAGGCCCTCGCCGCCGGCCCCGGATCCCCCGAACGCGAGCGCTTCTGGTTCCTCCCCGGGCGCGGCACGCACGGCGAACTGCCGCCGAACGACTGGAACTCGTACTTCGGCGGCCCCGCCTGGACCCGGATCACCGAGGCCGACGGAACCCCGGGCCCCTGGTACCTGCACATGTTCGCCCCCGAGCAGCCCGACCTGAACTGGGAACACCCCGACGTCGCAGCCGAGTTCGAGGACGTCCTGCGGTTCTGGCTCGACCGGGGCGTGGACGGCTTCCGCATCGACGTCGCGCACGGACTCGCCAAGAAGCCCGGCCTCCCCGACGTCGGCGAGAACCCCGACCCCACCGACCTGCCCTACCAGGACGTCGACGCCGTCCACACGGTCTACCGCGACTGGCGCAAGATCCTCGACACCTACCCCGGCGAACGCGTGTTCATCGGCGAGGTCTGGCTCCCGGAGGCCGAGCAGTTCGCCCGCTACCTGCGCCACGACGAACTCCACTCCGCCTTCAACTTCGACTACCTGTGCTGCCCTTGGGACTCCGGCGCCCTGCGCAAGGTCGTCGACGCGACGCTCGCCTCGCACGAACCGGTCGGCGCCCCGCCCACCTGGGTGCTCTCCAACCACGACACCATCCGCCACGTCACCCGCTACGGACGCGCCGACACCTCCTTCGACATGGGCGACAAGCGGCTCCTCGACCCCAGCGACACCGCACTCGGCCGCCACCGGGGCCGCGCCGCCGCCCTCGTCTCCCTCGCCCTGCCCGGCGGCGTCTACGTCTACCAGGGCGACGAACTCGGCCTGCCCGAGGTCCAGGACCTGCCCGACGAGGTCCTCCAGGACCCCACCTTCGTCCGCTCCGGCGGCGCGGACCGCGGCCGCGACGGCTGCCGCGTCCCCCTGCCGTGGGAGTCCGGCGGCCCCTCCCTCGGTTTCTCCGCGCCGGCCGCGGGTCATGTCCCGGCCGCGCCCTGGCTGCCCCAGCCGGAACGGTGGGCCGAGTTCAGCGCCGAGGCCCAGCACGAGGACCCGTACTCCGTCCTCACCCTCTACCGCCAGGCGCTCGCACTGCGCGGCGCCGAACTGGCGGGGCTGCCCGAGACACTGGCATGGACCGACGCGGGGCCGGACGCCCTCTGTTTCGACCGGCCCGGCGGCTTCCGCTGCCTCACCGCCTTCGCGAGTCCGCTCCCGCTTCCCGGCGGCGCCCGCGTCCTGCTGGCCAGCGGCCCGCTCGGCACCGGTCCGGACGGCCGGCCCGTACTGCCCCGGGACACCACGGTGTGGCTGCGCATGGCCGGGTAGCACGGGCACGGGCGGGTGGCGCCAGGGCGGCCCCGCGACGCGGGCACCATCCGCATCGTGAGATGTGGTGTCACATGGTGGCGGCGGCGTGCCAGACTCTTCCGCATGCGCCAGCAGAAGATTAGCGCCGGCGTGCCGGCCCGGAGCTGAACTGAGACCACCCCAGCAGCCCACCGCCCGCACGCAGACCTCTCGCATCCGCGAGGGGTCTTCTTGTTTTCCGGGACCACGCACTCCGCCCCAGGACAGGAGCCCACCCCTCATGACCCGCAGCGATGTTCTCCCCGCCGTCGACGACGCCGTGCGCACCGGCGACACCGCCTGCCACATGCTGACCATCACCGTCCGGGACGGAGGCCACGCCCTCACCCGCATCTCCGCGATCCTGAACAACCTCGCCGTGCGGACGCTTTCCTTCCGGGCCGCCGACGGCGGCGGCCTCGCGGTGTGCGAGATCGTGGTTCCCGTCGCAGACTCGCCCCGCGCCCAGGCCAAGCTCAGGCGCTGCGTCGAGGTGGTCGAGCTGAGCGCCCACCCGGCGGGGGAGCCCCGGGCCATCTGAACGAGCCGCACGGATTACTTGACTGACCGTTCCAATATCTCGTACAGTACGGGATGTGGCCAGGACCAAGGAATTCGATCCGGACGCCGCGCTGCAGTCGGCTCTGGAGCTGTTCTGGCGGTGCGGCTACGAGGCGACGTCGATGGCGGACCTCGTCGAGCAGCTCGGCATCGGCCGGGCCAGCATGTACGCCACCTTCGGGAACAAGCGTGAGCTCTATCTGAAGGCGCTGGACCGCTACAACGAGCAACGCGACCCCGGCCTGCTGCGCGAGCTGTCCCAGCCGGGGCCCGCGCTGCCGGCGGTGCGGACGGTGGTACGCCGCTTCGCCGCGGAGTCGAGCACCGACGAACTGCGGCTGAACGGCTGCTTCGTGACCAATACGGCCACGGAGCTCGGTGTGCACGACCCGGCGGCGGCCCGCAGGGTCGAAGCGAGCTGGAGCCACGTCGAGACCCTGCTGCACTCGGCGCTGACCAGGGCCCAGGCCCAGGGGGAGCTGCCCGCGGACCGTGATCCGCGCATGCTCGCCAGGATGCTGCTGGTCCTGATGCAGGGCATGCGCGTCGTGGGCAAGGCCTCGCAGGACCCGGCCCGGGCGCGGGACGCGGCGGAGCAGGCCCTGACGCTGCTCGACTGACGGCCCGCGACCGGCCGGCCGCGTGACCGCGTGACCGTGTGACCGTGTGACCGCACGACTGTACGGCGCCTCCCTTCGGGGAGGTTCTTTCAAGGCTTCATTCTGGAATGTACGATCCAGTTCAAGGGGGAGTAATGACCGTCACGCAGACCGCACACACCACGAAGACGCTCACCGCGTCCGGATCCGGGGCGGCCCGCCCGGCGTCCGGCCCGGCCTTCGCACTGCTCGGCACCGTGCAGATGACGCTGATCTTCGCGCTCACCTCGCTCATCGTTCCGCTGCCCGCGATCGGCCGTGAATTCACCCTGGGCCGCGATGACTTGATGCTCCTGAGCGCCGCCTACGGGCTGAGCTTCGCCGGCCTCCTGCTCTTCGGGGGCCGCCTCACTGACCGGTTCGGCGGGCGCCGGGTACTCACGGCCGGACTGCTCCTCTTCGCCGTGGCTTCTCTCGCCGCTCCGTTCGCCCAGGGCTCCGGGACCCTGCTCACCGCCCGCTTCGCCCAGGGGGTGGGTGCCGCACTCACCGCACCCGCCGCCATGGCGGTCCTGAGGGCGGTCTTCCCCGAGCCCGCCGCGTTCGGACGGGCGATGGCGACCTGGGGCGGGCTGTCGGTGCTCGGCGCGACCGCCGGGAACCTCCTCTCCGGAGTCATCTCGGCCCTGACCACCTGGCGACTGGCCTTCGCGGTCCCGGTCGCCGTCGCCGTCGCCGCACTTCTGCTGGCTCCCCGGCTGCTGCCCGCCACCCCGGCGGGAGAGGGCCGCTCGCTGGACCTGCCGGGCGCCCTGCTGGCCACCGCCGGAATCAGCCTCGCCAGCTACGGCTTCGTCCTCACCGACGTCCAGTCCTGGGGGTCGACGGGAGTCCTGGTCACCCTGCTCACCGCGGCGGCGCTCCTGCTGGCCTTCCCGCTGGTGGAGCGCCGGGTCCGTGACCCCCTGCTCCCGCTCGGATTCCTCCGCGACCGGCGCCGGGTCCTCGCCCTCGCGGCCATCGGCCTCACCGCCGCCGGCACGGCCGTGACCTTCGTCCTCCTCTCCCTCCACCTGCAGCAGGAACTCGGCTGGTCGGCGCTGCGGACCTCCGCCGCGTTCCTCCCCTTCGCGGTGGCGCTGCTCGTGGCCGGCCGGGTGGCGGGCCCCCTCGTGGCCCGGTACGGAGCGCCCCGCGTCACCACCGCCGGACTCGTGATCGCCGCGGCGGGGCTCGCTCTCCTCGCGCTCACCGGCCTGGCCGCGGAGATCCCGTACGCCTACGGCCTGCTCCCCGGCCTGCTCCTGCTGCCCGCCGGTACGGCGGCCGCCTTCGCGGGGGCCGCGGTGCTCGCCACGGACGGGGTGGAGCCCCACCAGGCAGGACTCGCCGGCGGGGTCATGAACACCGCGATGGAGCTCGGCCCGACCGTGGTCTTCGCCGCAGTGCTCTCCCTGGGCTCCGACACGGTCTCGCTCGCCGCCACGGCGGTCGCCTTCGCCGCGGCCGGCTTCCTCAACACCCGCATCAAGTAGATCCGGCCCGGAAACGAGTTCGGCCCCCTTGACGCCTGGGCGTCAAGGGGGCCGAACCTTTTGTAGCGGGGACAGGATTTGAACCTGCGACCTCTGGGTTATGAGCCCAGCGAGCTACCGAGCTGCTCCACCCCGCGTCGTTGTGAACATCACTGTACGGGATCCGGGGGTCGCTCCCGACCACCACCGAACCGCCGCCGGAAAATCCCTGCCCACCGGGACGGAAAATATATGCGGGCGGGATGAGAATTTCTTGAGCGGTGAACGGGCGCGTTTTATTTTCACGCCGATCCGACCCCGGCGTGCTACTGTGGTTTGAGTTGCAGTTGTGGTTCCCAAAATTTCGAGCAACTCTGCCCACTCCTCTTCGCAGGAGCAGGGCGAGTGTTCTTCTTTTTCCGGCGTTTTCCGGGCTGGGCAATCATCGGCGACTTGAGGTTCGCACAGTGCGGATCTCTGGGCTGTGCCCCGAAGGAGATAAAAACATGGCTAATGGCACCGTGAAGTGGTTCAACGCGGAAAAGGGCTTCGGCTTCATCGAGCAGGAGGGTGGCGGTCCTGACGTGTTCGCCCACTACTCGAACATCGCCTCGCAGGGCTTCCGTGAGCTTCAGGAAGGCCAGAAGGTCAGCTTTGACATCGCGCAGGGCCAGAAGGGCCCGACCGCCGAGAACATCGTCACCGCCTGACGTTCACGCGTAACCGCGTAGCTGGGGCCCGCACCTTGGGGTGCGGGCCCCAGCTCGTTGCGTTTCAGGATCTACGGGCCGTCCGGGCCCGCGTGAGCGGCGCGATGGGGAAACCTGTCCCAGCGCCCCACCGTTCGGCCGATGGATGCACTCCTCGGCTCCCCACCCGCATGCGGCGCACATTCCGCCGGCACATAGGGTGATAATCATTATCTGACCGGTCGATCGAAGTTCGATTCGACTTCGTCATATCTTTTTTTATGCTCCGGCTCATTCTTGTGAATCCTCGTGCGGCCAGATTTACGCTGCCGAGAACTCCTCGATGTGCGCCGTATCGAGGAAGGTTCTCTGCATGAACCGCACGACCCGCATGAATGACCGCTCTTCGTCCTCCCGTTCGGGTGGATCCGGCAGCTCCTACGGCTCCAACAGCTCCTACGGTGGCTCGTACGGGGGCTCCTCCGGCTCCTCCAGCCGTTCCGGCAGCCGCTTCGGCTCCTCGGTCCCCAGCCGCTCCGGCGGGGGCCCCAAGCGCTCGGGCGGTGGCGGCTACGGTCGCCGTCCCGTCGCACCGCAGGGCGAGTTCGCCCTGCCGGTCACCGTGGTCCCCGCGCTGCCCGCCGTCGAGGCGTTCGCCGACCTGGCCATGCCGGCCCAGCTGCTCACCACGCTCACCCGTGAGGGCATGACCACCCCCTTCCCGATCCAGGCGGCCACGCTGCCCAACGGCCTCGCGGGCCGGGACGTCCTGGGACGCGGCCGCACCGGCTCGGGCAAGACGCTGGCCTTCGGCCTCGCGCTGCTGGCCCGCACCGCCGGACAGCAGGCCGAGTCGGGCCAGCCGCTCGCGCTGGTCCTCGTACCCACGCGTGAGCTCGCCCAGCAGGTCACCGCGGCCCTCACGCCCTACGCCCGCGCGGTGAAGCTGAGGATCGCCACCGTCGTCGGCGGCATGCCGATCCACCGGCAGGCCGGCGCACTGCGCGCCGGAGCCGAAGTGGTCGTCGCCACCCCGGGCCGGCTGAAGGACCTCATCCAGCGGGGTGACTGCCGGCTGAACCAGGTCGCGATCACCGTCCTCGACGAGGCCGACCAGATGGCGGACATGGGCTTCATGCCGCAGGTCACCGCGCTCCTCGACCAGGTGCGTCCCGAGGGCCAGCGGATGCTGTTCTCCGCCACCCTCGACCGCAACGTCGACCTGCTGGTCCGCCGCTACCTGACCGACCCCGTCGTGCACTCCGTCGACCCCTCGCAGGGCGCGGTGACCACGATGGAGCACCACGTCCTGCACGTGCAGAACTTCGACAAGCAGGCCGCCACGACCGAGATCGCCGCCCGCGAGGGCCGCGTGATCATGTTCCTGGACACCAAGCACGGCGTGGACAGGCTGACCGAGCACCTGCTGAGCAACGGGGTGCGCGCCGCGGCCCTGCACGGCGGGAAGTCGCAGCCCCAGCGCACCCGTACCCTCACGCAGTTCAAGTCCGGGCACGTCAGCGTGCTCGTGGCGACGAACGTCGCGGCCCGTGGCATCCACGTCGACAACCTCGACCTGGTCGTCAACGTGGACCCGCCGACCGACCCCAAGGACTACCTGCACCGCGGCGGCCGCACCGCCCGCGCAGGCGAGTCCGGCAGCGTCGTCACGCTGGTCCTCCCCAACCAGCGCCGCGACATGGTCCGTCTCATGCAGGCCGCGGGCATCACCCCGCAGACCGCTCAGGTCCGCTCCGGCGAGGCCGAGCTGAGCCGGATCACCGGCGCCCAGGCGCCGTCCGGCGTCCCGGTCGTCATCACGGCCCCCGTCACCGAGCGGCCCAGGGGTGGCGCCGGCGGCGCCTCCCGCGGCCGCCGCAGCCGGCCCGCGCAGGACCGGCGCAGCAGGACCGCCGCCACCGCCCGGGGGCCGCAGCGCCAGTCCCCGGCCACCACGGCGGCTTAGGTAGCCCCGCCCGGATCCTGCCGGACCGGGCACGGACGGTTCTCTTCTACCTGTGAGGCAGCATGCGCTTCGTCATCGCCCGCTTTCCGTTCGACCTGACCAAGGCCGGGGTCCTGGAATCGATGAAGGGCGTCAAGCCCGAACCGATCACCGGTGACTCGGTGGTCATAGGGCGTCGTTCCTACCCCGTGAAGCAGGTGGGCGCCGTCGTCACCCGCCAGGACCGCCGCGACTTCACCGCCGCCGAGGTCATCAGGGCCCTGACCGCCCTGGGCTTCACCTGCCGCGCGCAGGAAACGGTCCCGGCGCCCGCCGTCGGCCTGACCCCGCTCCAGAAGGCGTCCGCCATGCTGGGCGCCCCCTCGAACGTGTAGCGGGAACAGCGGGAACAGCGGGAACAACGCGTACGGAGCCCAGGGCCCCGGTCGGCCACCACCGACCGGGGCCCTGGGCCGTTCCGTACGCCCCGGCTCATGCCCGGCTCATGCCCTGGTCCAGCGCGGGCCCGCCGCGGTGGGGGCCGGCGGGGGTTCGGCCCCGTCCAGGCGCAGGCTGCGCAGCGTTGCGTCCGTCTCGCGCTGGAAGTGCGCGTAGGTGATCAGCCGCTCCCACAGCGGGTCGGGACGGCCCGGAACGGTGGCCCCGCGCGCCTCCCACTCGCGGGCGAGCTGTTCGAAGACGACCGCCCCGCCCGAAGGGACGGCGCTGCCCGACTGCTGCCGGGGGATGCCCCGTGCCATCGCGGCGGGGGCGCGCTCGGGTGCCCGGTGCCGGGCCGGGGACGGGGAGACGGCGTGTGGAGTGCCCATGCCCGCCCCAACGATTCTGCGGCCCCCCGGGCACGCCTCCCGCCCCGGCGGGATGGAGCGCACGGCCCGAGCGGGAGAGCGGACAGCCCGGCAGACGAGCCCGGCCGGTCAGCCCAGCCGGGTGGGGGAAGAGGCCGCCGGTGCCAGGATGCGGGGTGATCCGGTGCCGTCCGCCGGGACCGTCCAGAGGTCCGTGGTGTCCACGGAGCCTTCGGTGGGCAGGGCGTAGGCCAGGGTCCGGTCGTCGAGCCAGAGCGCCTGGTCGTCCACGCTGCGCTTCTCCGCCAGCGGGTGCTCCCGCAGCGTGCTGAGGTCCAGTACGTGTTCGCGCCACAAGGACGCGCCGCGCTGGACCCGCTTCTTGTACGCGATCCGGGTCTCGTCGGGGGACAGGGAGGGGCATTCGACGTTCGAGGCGAGGGTGGTGACGCTGCGCCGCGCGATCGACCCCTTCACCAGGTAGGTCTGGCTGTTCGTGCCCAGGGTGGCGTAGAAGGTGTCGTCGTCCTTGGAGAAGGTGACGCCCCAGAAATTGGCGTCGCTCGCGCTGTAGGGGCGGCCGTCCAGCTCGATGGCGAACTTCTCCAGATCAGGTTCGAGCGCCCCCGTACGGGTGTCCGCGATCGAGGTCCGGGTGGAGAAGAACGCGGAACCGTAGGACTCCCCGGCGACGAAGACCGTCCAGGCGGCGAAGCGGCCGCTCGGCGAGACCCGGGCCCGGGACGGGGTGCCCGCGAGCGGGAACGCGCGCACCGTGCGCAGCTCGGAGTCGACGATCAGCGCCCGGTTGTCCTGGGCGAGCGCGCCCGGGGAGGAATTCAGGCACACGCCGGTGCCGGCCGAGGCGTGGAAGCGCAGGCAGGTGAGGCCCGATGCGGTCCGCTCGTCCTGCCGGGCGCGGTCCGGTACGGAGACCAGGGCTCCGCGGTGCGGGCCCTTCGCGCCGTTGAGGAAGGCCAGGCCGTCGCGCCGGTCGAGCGTGACCTTGCCCGGGGCGGCCGTCGGGTCGCCCGCGCGGGTCTGCTCGGACCGGGCGGCGGCGCGCACCACCAGCACGCCGGCCACGCCTCCGAGGAGCAGCACGGCCAGGGCGAGTACGAGCAGCCGGCGTGAGCGCGTCATCGGTGTCCTCGGGGGCGTCGGGGTTGCGGGGCCCCGGCGGCGGCGCCGTCCGGGGCCGTGGGGCGGAGTACGAAACCGGCGACGGCCGCGCAGCAGCACAGGCCGGCCGCCGCGGCGGCGAGCGCCGGGCCCGAGCCCAGGACCGTCCACGCGGCGCCGAAGGCCAGCGAACAGCCGAAGCGGGACAGGGCCTGGCCGGTGCCGACGAGCGCGATGCCGGTGGCCCGCAGCTTCGCCGGGACGGCCGCGGCGACGGCGGCGGGCAGCACCCCGTCGGTGGCGGCGTAGAACATGCCGTGCAGGGCGAGGACCAGGTAGGGGAGCGCGGGCAGGTCCGGAGCCCACAGGAGCAGCCCGTACCCGGTCAGCAGGAGGGCGTGCCCGGTGACGAACACGGTGCGGCGGCCGATGCGGTCCGCGAGGGCGCCGGCCGGCACGGCCAGCAGCAGGAACACGGCCGCGGTGCCCAGGGGGAGCAGCGGGAACCACCGCTCGCCGATGCCGGTGCGGTCCTGGAGCAGCAGATAGAGGAAGGCGTCGCTGACGGTGGTGAGCCCGAGCAGGGCGGCGCAGCCCGCCAGGGCGCGCAGCCGGGGGAGCCGCAGCAGTCCCAGCGCGTCGCGCAGGTTCACCGCGTCCGGCTTCGGGGAGGCGGCCTGGGGCGGAGCCGCCCCGGGAGGAGCGGGCTGCCGCGGAGCCGGTACCGGGGGAGCGGCGGGCTTCGGGCGGGTGGGTCCCGGCTCCGCGCCGGACGGGACGAACAGCAGGAGCACCACCACGCCCAGTGCGGCCACGCAGGCGCTGACCCCGAAGACGGCGTCGTAACCGTCGACCGTCACGCTCAGGATGAAGAAGGCGGCGAGCGGCCCGAGCAGGGCCCCGGTGGTGTCCATGGCGCGGTGCACGCCGAAGGCCCGGCCCTGCGACTCGGGCGGCGTGGAGAGGGAGATGAGTGCGTCGCGCGGGGCGGTGCGCAGGCCCTTGCCGGTGCGTTCCAGGGCGAGGATCAGCGCCACCGGGCCCAGGCTGTGGGCGAGCAGCAGCAGCGGCTTGCACGCCGCGGACAGTCCGTAACCGATGCCGGCGATCAGCTTGTGGTTGCGGATCCGGTCGGCGAGGTGGCCGCCGGTCAGCTGCACCAGCGCGCTGACCCCGTTGTACAGGCCGTCGAGCGCGCCGAAACCGAGCGGGCTCAGGCCCAGTCCGGCGACGAGGTAGAGCGGCAGGACGGCGGTGACCATCTCCGAGGAGACGTCGGTGATCAGGCTGACCGAGCCCAGTGCGAGGACGGCCGAGGCGACCGCGGGTCCGCGGACGGGGGATCCGTCGGCGGTGGACTTCGCGTCCTCGGGCGCGGAGCGGTCCGCGAGGTACATGCTTTCGAACTCCCGGTCCGGCTTGCGTCTGTGCGGTGAGCCAGTCGTACGTGCGAATGGCACCCTAATGGTTGTACGGGCCAACTGGGCTGCTTACGGAGGGATTCGGCCGCTCCGGACCGTGGGGCAGCTCCGTCCTGCCGGCCGCTCGGCTCCGCCCGTCACTCAGTCCTGTCGGCTGCTCTCGTCGCGCAGCCAGGTGGAGAAGTCCCCGGTCCGGATGGCTTTGCGGGCTCCCCGGCGGGCCGCGAGGGCCGCCACGACGAACACCACCACCCCCGGCAGCAGCCGCGGCTGTGCCCGGAGCAGTGCCCGCAGGTCTCCGGTGCCGGTGCGCGCGGACGGCGGGGGCGCCGCGGGGCCGGAGGCCCGCGCCGCCTGGAACCGCTCGAGCTCGGCGGAGGAAGTCGCGGCCCGCACACGGCGTTTGATCAGGTCGCCCCAGGTGCGAGGCGGGAGCACCACGACCCTGGCCGACTCCACGACCCGGCGCTCTGCCGGTGCGAAGGCCAGGGAAGCGGCCAGGTCGTCGGCCATCAGCGGCGGCAGGGCGGCGAGCCGGGCGTGCCCCGGCTCGGTCACCGCGATGACCCCGCGCCCGAACAGTCCCTCGCGGACGGCCGGCAGCAGCTGCCAGACCCGGTAGTAGGCCCGGACCGGCCAGGCGCAGCCGGTAAACGGAATGTCCCGGCCGGGGGCCGCCGCGAGCAGGGCCGGGTCGGTGGCGAGGGTGTCGGCGAGGGCCCGTACGTCGGCCGCGCCGACCACCACGTCCGCGTCCACGTAGAGACGCGGGAAGCCGCGCGCGTGCTCGTCGCCCACCCGAAGTGCCCGGTGTTTGGACGGAGTCGGGATCTCGACCACCCGTACGCGGGGGCCTCGTGCGGCGGCCACCGCGGCGGTGTCGTCGGTACAGCCGTTGCACACCACGACGATGTCGGGGCCCGTGGCCGGGGCCCCGTCCAGGAGCGCGTCGAGGAGCCGGCCGATGACCCGGCCCTCGTTGTGGGCCGGGATCACGATGCTGGTCACCCCGGAAGTATGCATGCTCGAACGCCCGTACCGACCGTTTCCTCCAACTCTCCCCGGGGGTACGCCCCGTGGTCTAGATTGAACGCAGCCGACCGGATTGGGCGTGCTTCGGCAACGCCGGGGTCCACGCTGCGATCCAGTCGGCGCAGGGTAGTTGGGGCAGGTTACGGGTTCGGCGGCTTGGGGGAACAGGCCGCCTGTCCGTGGCCGGCCGGCGCTAGGGGTGCCGGACGGCCGGGGGGCGGAAGTACGTGCAACACGTACGGCATCGGTCGTGGGGGCCATCACCGTCGGGCGGGTCACGCACGGGTCGCGCAGGCGCCCGGCATGCCCTCGACGGCACCCCCTTCCTTCGCACGCGTTCCGGCCATGGGTCGTCGACACGCCCGCGGGCGTGCGCGGAAGGAAAGGGAACGCTGTGAAGGACACCGCGAAGGACGCCGGGCGGGACGCCACGGGCGCAGGTGCGGGTGCGGGACGGACCGAGCCGTTAGGGGTCGCCGTCGTCGGAGCGGGCTACTGGGGCCCCAATCTCGTCCGCAATTTCCAGTCGAGTCCGGAGTTCCGGCTCCGCTGGCTCTGTGATCTGAACGTGGACCGGGCACGGCAGGTGCTCGGCGGGTACTCCACGGTCCAGGCGACCGAGGACTACGCGGCGGTCCTGGCCGACCCCGCCGTCGACGCCGTCGCCGTGGCCACCCCGGCCGGCACCCACCTCGACGTCGCCCTGGCCGCCCTGCGCGCCGGCAAGCACGTCCTCGTGGAGAAGCCGCTCGCCGCCACCTACGAGGACGGACTGCGGCTGGTCAACGAGGCCGAGGAACGCGGCCTCACGCTGATGTGCGACCACACCTACTGCTACACCCCGGCGGTGGGCCGCATCCGGGACATGGTCCGCTCCGGCGAACTCGGCGACATCCAGTTCGTGGACTCGGTGAGGATCAACCTCGGGCTGGTCCAGAAGGACATCGACGTCCTGTGGGACCTGGCCCCCCACGACCTCTCGGTCCTCGACTTCATCCTCCCGGACAACGTCCACCCGGTCGCCGTCGCCGCCCACGGAGCCGACCCGATCGGGGCCGGCCAGTCCTGCGTGGCCTACTTGACGCTCCAGCTCAACACCGGCGCCATCGCGCACGTGCACGTCAACTGGCTGTCCCCGGTGAAGGTCCGCACCACGATGGTCGGCGGCTCCAAGCGCACCCTGGTGTGGGACGACCTCAACCCCACGCAGCGGGTCGCGGTGTTCGACCGGGGGGTCGACCTCACGGCACCGCAGGAGATCGGCGCGGACGAGCGCCGCGACATGCTCGTCTCCTACCGGACCGGCGACATGGTGGCACCCGCGATCGGCGAGAAGGAGGCCCTGCGCAGCATGGTCGAGGAGTTCGCGGCGGCGATCAGGACGCGGCGGCCGGCGCTCACCGACGGCCGGGCCGGACTCCAGGTCCTCGACATCCTCGAAGCAGCCTCCCGCAGCCTGGAGTTCAAGGGCGCCGTCGTCGGACTGCGCACCGGTCGTTGAGCGTTGAAAACGCCGCCCGGGACGCGTGCGGCGCGCCGGGCACAGCAGGGAACACCATGACCGACTCAGTAGGGGCAGGGCGTTGAGCAGCGTACGAGGCAAGAGGATTCTGGTCACCGGCGGAGCGGGCACGATCGGCTCGCACCTGGTGGACCTGCTGGTGGACAACGGGGCACGCGAGATCGTCGTGCTCGACAACTTCGTACGGGGACGCCGAGCCAACCTGGCCCGCGCACTGCCCAGCGGAGTGGTGGACCTGGTCGAGGGCGATATCCGGGACATATCGGCCGTGCGCAAGGCGACCGAGGGCGCCGACCTGGTCTTCCACCTGGCGGCGATCCGGATCACCCAGTGCGCCGAAGAGCCGCGGCTGGCCAACGAGGTGATGGTCGACGGGACCTTCAACGTACTCGAGGCCGCCGCGGCCGCAGGCGTGGGCAAGGTCATCGCCTCGTCCTCGGCCTCGGTCTACGGGATGGCGGAGTCCTTCCCGACCACCGAGCGTCACCACGCCTACAACAACGACACCTTCTACGGGGCCGCGAAGGCCTTCAACGAGGGCGTGCTGCGCAGTTTCCACGCCATGTACGGGCTGGACTACGTCGCACTGCGCTACTTCAACGTGTACGGCCCCCGGATGGACATCCACGGGCTGTACACCGAGGTGCTGATCCGCTGGATGGAGCGGATCGCCGCGGGCGAACCGCCGCTGATCCTCGGCGACGGCACCCAGACCATGGACTTCGTCGACGTCCGGGACATCGCCAGGGCCAACCTGCTGGCCGCCGAATCGGACCTGACCGACGAGGTGTTCAACATCGCGAGCGGCTCCGAGACCAGTCTCCTCGACCTGGCGAACGGCCTCCTGGAGGCCATGGACGCCGAGGGGATGGCGCCGGAGCACGGCCCGGCCCGCGCCGTGAACGGGGTGACCCGCAGGCTCGCGGACACCTCGCAGGCCGCGGACCGCCTCGGCTTCACGGCCGAGATCGACCTGCGCAGCGGGCTGCGGGACCTGGTCGACTGGTGGCGTTCCGAGCGCGCGGAGGCCGCAGTGACCGCGGAGACCACGGGCGCGACCGACGCGGAGGCCGGCCGATGAGCGCCCGGGACACCGGCGCGGCTCCGGCTCCGGACCCGGCACCCGCGCGGATCCCCGTCATGATCCCGTGGCTCGGGGAGGACGAGGCGCGGGCAGCCGCCGACGCGGTGCTGTCCGGGTGGGTGGCCCAGGGACCCAGGGTCGCGGAGTTCGAGCGGGCCTTCGCCGAGCGGGTGGGCGCGGAGCACGGCATCGCGGTGAGCTCGTGCACCACCGCCCTGCACCTCTCGCTCATCGCGCTGGACCTCGGTCCGGGCGACGAGGTCGTCGTCCCCTCGCTGTCCTTCATCGCCACGGCCAACGCGGTGCGCTACGTGGGAGCGCACCCGGTGTTCGCGGACGTCGAGGAGACCACCGGGAACCTGACCCCGGCCACCGTGGACGCCGTTCGCACCCCGCGCACCAAGGCGGTGATCGCCGTCCACCAGGGCGGGGTCCCGGCCGACGTGCACGCCCTGCGCGCCGCCTGCGCCGACTGGGGCCTGGCCCTGGTGGAGGACGCCGCCTGCGGCATCGGCGCCACCGTCGGCGGCAAATCAGTCGGCCAGGGGGCACTGCTGGCCGCCTGGTCCTTCCACCCCCGCAAGGTGATCACCACCGGCGAGGGCGGCATGGTCACCACGGACGACGCCGCGTGGGCGGAGCGGCTGCGCCGTCTGCGCGAACACGGCATGAACGTGTCCGCGGCGCAGCGGCACGCGAGCAGCAAGCCGATCGCCGAGAGCTACCTCGAGGTCGGCTACAACTACCGGATGACCGACATCCAGGCCGCGGTCGGCCTGGTGCAACTGGGCAAGCTGGACGAGATCGTGGCCCGCAGGCGCTCCCTCGCCGCCCGGTACGCGCGGCTCCTCGCCGGTGTCCCGGGCCTGACCCCGGTCCGGGACCCCGGTCACGGCGAGGGCAACTTCCAGTCGTACTGGGTGCTCCTGGCCGAGGACTTCCCCGTGGGCCGCGACGAGCTGCTCGCCGTGCTGGCCGCGGCCGGGATCTCGGCCCGGCGCGGGATCATGGCCTCCCACCTGGAGCCGGCGTACGCCGACCACGGTGCGGCGGCGCTGCCCGTGACCGAGCGGATCACCCGCGACTCGCTGATCCTGCCGCTGTTCCACACGATGACCGAGGAGCAGCAGGACCGGGTGGTGGCGGTGCTGCGCGAACAGGCCGACGGCGGATGAGCGGGCCGCACGGTCCCCAGACCGAGACCGCGCCGACGAGCCTGCTGATCGTCGGCGCGGGCGGGTTCGCCCGGGAGACGGCGCAGGCCGTACGGGACGCGACCGCCGCGGACCTGGCGGCGGACCGGGTCCCGCGCTGGCGGCTCGCCGGGCACCTCGACGACGATCCCGCCCTGCACGGCCGGGACGTCGACGGCGTGCCCGTGCTGGGCGGCAGCGCCCTGGTGCACGAACGCACCGACGCCCGCGTGGTGGTGTGCGTCGGCAGCCCCCGCGACTACGGGGTACGCGCCCGCCTGGTGCGGCGCCTGGCGCTGCCCGCGAGCCGGTACGCCACCGTGGTCCACCCCACGGCGGCGCTCTCCGGTTCCTCGGTCCTCGGGCCGGGCACGGTGCTGCTCGCGCACTGCGTGCTGACGGCCGCGGTACGGGTGGGGGCCCACGTCGCGGTCATGCCGCACGTGGTCCTCACCCACGACGACGAGGTCGGGGACTTCGCGACCCTGGCCTCCGGGGTCCGCCTCGGCGGCGGGGTACGGCTGGGGCGCGGTGCCTACGTGGGCGCCGGCGCGCTGGTCAGGGAGTACACGAAGGTCGGCGCCTGGTCGCTGACCGGGATGGGAAGCACGGTCCTGGCCGACGTGCCGGCCGGCGAGGTGTGGGCCGGGAGCCCCGCCCGCCGGCTGCGCGAGGCGGGGGGCCCGGCGCTCGAAGAGCTGCGGGCCGATGAGTCGGAGACCGGCCGCAGGCCGGAGACACGGATGGGGAGCACAGCCGCATGAACCAGATACCGCTCGTCGACCTGAAGGCCGCGCACGCCGAGGTCGCGGACGAATTACGTGCGGGATTCGACCGCGTGCTGGCAAACACCGCCTTCATCGGCGGCGAGGAGGTCCGGGCCTTCGAGCGGGAGTACGCGGCCTTCGCCGGGGTCGGGCACTGCGTCGGCGTGGCCAACGGCACCGATGCCCTGGAACTGGCCCTGCGGGCCAGCGGGGTGGGCGTCGGCGACGAGGTCGTGCTGCCCGCGAACACCTTCATCGCCACCGCCGGAGCGGTCGCCCGGATCGGCGCCCGGCCGGTACTGGCCGACTGCCTCCCCGACACCCTGCTGCTGGACCCGCAGGCCGCGCTCGACGCGGTCACCCCGGCCACTCGCGCGGTGGTCCCGGTCCACCTGTACGGACAGTGCGCCGACACGGCCTCCCTGGCCGCGGGCCTGCCCTCGTACGCCAAGCTCGTCGAGGACGCCGCGCAGAGCCAGGGTGCCTCCCGCGAGGGCCGCACCCCCGGCAGCGGCGGGATCGCCGCGACCAGCTTCTACCCGGGCAAGAACCTGGGCGCCTACGGGGACGCGGGCGCGGTGGTGACCGACGACGAGGAGGCCGCCGACCTGGTCCGGGCGCTGGCCAACCACGGTGGCGTAGCCAAGTACCGCCACGACGTGGCCGGTTTCAACAGCAGGCTCGACGGTTTGCAGGCCGTGGTGCTGCGGGCCAAGCTGGCCCGGCTCGCCGAGGGGAACGAGGCCCGCCGGGCAGCCGCCGCCCGCTACGACGGGCTGCTGGGGGACCTGGCGGCCACCGGACGCCTCACCCTGCCGGTCACGGCGCCGGGCAACGTCCACGTCTGGCACCTGTACGTCATCCGGGTCAGCGGCGCGGACCGCGACGCGGTCGTCGGCAAGCTCAACGCGGAGGGCATCGGAGCCGGCGTGCACTACCCGGCCCCGGTCCACCTCACCCCGGCCTTCGCCCACCTCGGCCATGGACGCGGGGCCTTCCCGCACGCCGAGCTGGCCGCCGACCGGATGCTGTCCCTCCCGCTCTTCCCGCAGATCACCGCCGCCCAACAGCAGCGGGTCGTGGACGCGCTCTCAGCAGCGCTGCGCTGACGCTCCGGCGTCGAATCACCAAGCCCCTCCCAAATGAGGTTCGGATGAACAGAAGGACAAGGCTGCTGCGGTACGGGCTCTTCACCGTGGTGGCGGCGCTGATGGCGGCGGCGCTGCCGCCATCGGTGGCGGTCGCGGCGGACCCGTGCGGCCCAGGCTCCAACGCGATCGTGTGCGAGAACTCGAAGGCGGGCACACCGATGTCCGACTGGTTCGCGCCCAGCGCCTACGGCGACATCAAGGGTTTCCCGGCCAAGGAGAGCGTGCAGGCGGGCGAGACCCTGCAGTTCAAGGTCCAGTCGCCGACGGCCTACAAGGTGTCGGTCTACCGGCTCGGCCACTACGGGGGTGACGGCGCCCGCCTGATGTCGACCCCGGCCCAGGCCGCCCAGACCTACCCGGCCAACTTCCCCCAGGGCGGGAACCCGAAGAGCTGCACCACCAAGCCCTCCACCGGCCTGGTCGACTGCGGCAACTGGCCGGTCACCTCGACCTGGACGGTGCCCTCCGACGCCGTCTCCGGCCTCTACATAGCCAACTTCGACCAGGCGGACGGCAACGGGGTCATGCCCTACCCGTTCGTGGTCCGCAACGACGCCAGTCACTCCGACATCGTCGTACAGACCAGCGACCAGACCTGGCAGGCGTACAACAACTACGGCGGCCAGGACCTGTACGACGGCGGCGGTCCCGCGCCCGACGGCCGTGCCTACGAGGTCAGTTACAACCGGCCGATGGACATCGGCGGGGAGAACGGGATCTACGGATCCGAGTACCAGATGGTCGCCTGGCTGGAGCGCAACGGGTACGACGTCAGCTACATGTCGGGCATCGACATGTCGACCAAGGGTGCGACCCAGCTGCAGAACCACAAGGTGTTCATGTCCTCGGGGCACGACGAGTACTGGACCCAGGACCAGTTCACCAACGCCCTGAACGCCCGTCACGCGGGCGTCAACCAAACCTACTTCGCCGGGAACGAGGTCTTCTGGAAGACCCGCCTGGCCCCCAGCATCGACGGTGCCAACACGGCCAACCGGACCCTGGTCTGCTACAAGGAGACCAAGCTCTCCTTCCCGCAGCCCAACGGCATCCCCGACCCGAGCGGGATCTGGACCGGCACCTTCATGGACCCGGCCAGCGCCACGAACGGGCGGCCCTACCAGCCGCAGAACCAGCTCACCGGCTCGCTGTTCAGCGTGAACGGCTACCGCAGCGACGCGATCACCGTCCCCGGTGCGTACGCCAAGATGCGCCTGTGGCGGGGTACCACCGTCGCGAACCTGACCCCCTCCCAGACCGCCACCTTCCCCGTCGGCACGCTCGGCTACGAGTGGGACAGTGACGTGGAGGACGCGGCGCGCCCGCCCGGGCAGATCGCGATGTCCTCCACCACGGTGGACATCAACGACGGCAAGTACCGCCTCGACTACGGGAACACCTACGGAAACGGGACCGCGACGCACAGCCTGGTCGCCTTCCGGGACCAGGTATCGAACGCCCTGGTCTTCGGCTCCGGCACCGTGCAGTGGTCCTGGGGCCTGACCAACATGCCGACCGGAAACCCGGACGACGCCGTGGTCACCGAGGACAAGCGGATGCAGCAGGCGACGGTGAACATCTTCGCCGACATGGGGGTCCAGCCCAAGTCCCTGCAGAGCAACCTGCTCGTGGCCACCGCCTCCACGGACACCACCGGACCGGTCATCACGGTGACCAGCCCCGCGGCGAACGCCACCGTGCCCGCGCTGCGGCCCGTGAACATCACGGGCACCGCCTCCGACAGCGGCGGCGGAGTCGTCGCCCGGGTGGAGGTCTCCACCGACGGCGGAACCACCTGGAAGGCCACCACGGGCGTCGGGTCCTGGAGCTACAAGTGGACTCCGACCACCCCCGGTTCCGCGCAGATCAAGGTCCGTGCGGTGGACGACAGCGTCAACATCGGCGCCACCACCACCGTGCCGCTGACCGTGGGACCCCAGCAGTGCCCCTGCACCGTCTGGCCCGCCGCGGCCGTGCCGGGCACCGTCAACGCCGGTGACGGCAGCGCCGTGGAACTCGGCGTGAAGATCCGCTCCTCGGTGCCCGGTTCGATCACGGGCGTCCGCTTCTACAAGTCCCCGGCCAACACCGGCACCCACACGGGCAGCCTGTGGAGCAGCTCCGGCCAGCGCCTGGCCACGGGCACCTTCACCAACGAGACGGCCTCGGGCTGGCAGCAGCTCAACTTCTCCTCGCCGATCCCCGTCAAGGCCAACACCACCTACGTCGCCTCCTACTTCGCCCCCAACGGCGGCTACTCCTTCGACACCACCTTCGCCTCCTCCGACGCCGGACTGGCCCCGTTCACCGCGCTGAAGAGCGGCACCGACGGCGGCAACGGCGTCTACCGCTACAGCGGCACCGGCGGATTCCCGTCCACCGCCTCCTCCGGCAGCAACTACTGGGTGGACGCGGTCCTCGACACCGCCACCGCGAGCACGACGCCCCCGACCGTCACCTCGACCAGCCCGCAGTCGGCGGCGACCGGCACCGCGATCACCGCGACCGTCAAGGCCACCTTCAACTCGGCCGTGGACGCCGACACCCTGGTCTTCACCGTCAAGGACCCGGGCGGCGCCACCGTCCCGGGCAGCAAGGTCCTCGACGTGTCCAACAGCGCCACCTTCACCCCGTCCACCGAACTGGCGCTGGGCACCACCTACACGGCGTCGGTCCAGGCCGCCGACCTGTGGGGCAACGCCATGGCCGCGCCGGTCACCTGGACCTTCACCACCAGCACGAGCCCGCCGGCGGTGAACTGCCCCTGCACCCTGTGGGGTCCGAACGCCACCCCGACCACGGCCAACGTCAACGACGACACCAACTCCGTGGAACTGGGCACCCGTTTCCAGTCCACGGTCGCCGGCTACGTCACCGGTGTCACCTTCTACAAGGGTCCCGGGAACACCGGCACGCACACCGGCAGCCTCTGGTCCGCCTCCGGCACGCTCCTGGCCACCGGAACCTTCGGCAGCGAGACCCTGTCCGGCTGGCAGCAGCTGCACTTCACCACCCCGGTGGCCATCACCGCGAACACCGAGTACGTGGCCTCGTACCACGCGCCGAACGGCAAGTACTCGGTGGACGGCGGCTACTTCACCGCCGCGCACCGCTCCTACCCGCTGGTGGCCCCGGCCGACGGCGGCGGCGCGAACACCGGGAACGGGCTCTACAAGTACGGGGCGGCCACGGTCTTCCCGAACAACACCTTCGGATCGGTGAACTACTGGGTCGGCCCGGTCTTCACCACCACGCCCCCCGCCGCACTCGGCGAGGGGTCCACGGAGGTGTCCGGCCAGTGAGCACCGTCAGCGTGGTGATCCCCTGCTACAAGTACGGCCATTTCCTGGCCGACTGCGTCAAGAGCGTCCTGGACGAGCAGGAAGGCGTCGACGTACGGGTACTGATCATCGACGACGCCTCCCCCGACGACTCCGCGGAGGTCGCCCGCGCCCTCGCGGCGGCCGACCCCCGGATCGAGGTCCGGGTCCACGAGAAGAACCAGGGGCACATCGCCACCTACAACGAGGGTCTGCTGGAGTGGGCGGACGGGGACTACGTCGCCCTGCTCTCCGCCGACGACCGGCTGGTCCCCGGCGCCCTGGTGCGCGCCGCGGCCCTGCTCGACGCCCACCCGCAGGCCGGTTTCGCCTACGGCAGGCCGCTGCGGTTCCAGCACGGCGGGCCGCTGCCCGCGGCCCGTACCCGGAGCACCGGCTCGGTGGTGTATCCGGGCCGGTGGTGGCTGGAGCGGCGCTTCCGGGAGGGCACCGGATGCATCACCTCACCCGAGGTGGTCGTGCGCACCAGCCTCCAGCGCAAGGTCGGGGGCTACGACCCGGAGCTTCCGCACGCCGGGGACATCGAAATGTGGATGCGGCTCGCGGCCCACGCCGACGTGGGCTACGTCCGGGGAGCCGACCAGGCCTTCTACCGGGTCCACGGCAACAACATGTCCACCACCGACTTCGGAGGGCAGCTCGACGACCTGCGCCAGCGCCTCGTCGCCTTCGACTCGGTGCTGGAGAAGTGCGGCGGCCTGCTCCCGGAGGCGGGCCGGCTCTCCACGGCGGCCCGCACCCGGCTCGCCCGGTACGCGCTGCGGCGCGCCTACCGGGCCTACGACCGCGGGCGCACCGGGGTGGTCCCGGTCGAGGAACTGGAGGCCTTCGCCGCCGAATGCCTGCCCCGGTACACCTCGCTCGCCGAGTACGGGGCACTGCGCCGGCGGCGGCGCATCGGGGCCCGCGTGATGCCGTACCTCCAGCCGCTGGTGCTGTCCGCCGTCGCCGACCGGGGGCGCGAATGGCTCTGGTGGCAGTCCTGGAAGCGCCGAGGGATCTGATGACACCGCACCACCGCCCCGATGCAGGGGCGTGGGCGGCCGGGCGGCCCGCTGGATCAGCGGGCCGCCGCGGCCGCCGGCACGGGGCTCTCGCCCCGCTCCGGCCCGCCGTCCCCGGCGTCGGCGCGTTCGCGCCGGCGCCGGGCGCGGCCCGCCAGGAACCGATCGGTCCACAGCGCGCAGGCCACCCCGGCGACCAGGGCCAGGACCGCCGTCCCGGCCAGTCCGCGGCTCTTGGTCCCGAGCTGCGCCACCGCGGACGGCGGAACGAGCAGGGTGACGCTCATCCGGCCCGCCGCCGGAATCCGCTGCTCGGCCTGCATGTCCGAGAGGTGCTTCCCGTAGACCTCGACGACCTTCAGCACGGAACGGTCGGCCGTGGCCGGGTCCGTGTGCTCCGCCTGGATCTGAAGGGAGGGAATCAGATAGCGCGGGGTGACGCTCGTACCGCTGTTGCGCGGGATCAGCCGGTAGGTGCCCACCACCCCGGCGGCGCGCAGTTCGGCCTCTCCGTCGGAGGAGTCCAACTGCTGTACGGCGGCCAGGGAGACGGCGGCCAGCGGCGGCTGAAGGTTGGCGAGCTGGTTGGGCTGGTTGCTCGTCACCGGCGGCTTCAGGACGACGATCGCGGTGCTCACGTAGGTCGTGGTGGGCCGGAGCACCTGGAGCGCCCCCGCCGCCGCGAGCACGGCCGCCAGGACCAGAACGTACCAGCGGCGGCGCAGCGTGCGGAACAGCTCACCAGGCGACACAGGATTCCTTCCGTCGTGTTTCGATCTTCCCAGGACGCCGGGCAACACGCCAACGGTTCCATGGTGGTTGGGAAGGATCGTTCATGAACATCGGTGAGATAGGAGCGGTACTGCGGCGCCGTTGGTACGTGATGGCGCCCCTGACGCTGTGCGGGGTCCTCGCGGGCGCGCAGCTGTACCAGTCGGTACCGGTGTCCTACCAGTCCCAGAGCTCGGTGGCCCTCCTCGACTCCACGGCCGTGGCCCAGTTGGCCCCCGCCTTCGGCAACCCCATCGCGAACGCGGGCGGTTCGCTCGTGGTGACCGCCGACGTGCTCATCAGGACCCTGTCGGGCGCCGACGCGGCGCGGGACCTGCACGGGCTCGGGGTGACCGACCCCTACACGGTCGGCTTCGCCGCGAACGCCTCGGGCCCGATGCTCACGCTGACCGTCACGGGCACCAACCGGGCCAGGGTGCTCAAGGAGACCAGTACGCTCACCGACTTCGCCGGGGAGCAGCTCAACGCGCTCCAGGCGGCGGCCAAGGTGCAGCCCGCGTACTTCGTGCAGACCGCACCCGTGGTGCTGCCGCAGACCCCGAAGCCACAGCTCAAGGCCCGCTACCAGCAGGTGCTGGCCGTGGTCATCGCCGGCCTGGTCGCCGGTTTCACCGCCTCCTTCGTCATGGAGAGCCTGCTGGCGGGCCGCCGGCGGCGGCGCGAGGCCGCCGAGGCCGCGGCCGGTACGGCCGCACCGCGCGGGCGCCGCCGGACCCGCCACCGCGAGCTGGACGCCACCGCCCTGCTCAGCGGCTATCTGGGGCTGGCCTTCTTCATTCCCTCGAACCTGACCCTGCCCGGCCTCGGCGGCGTGGGCACCCCGGCCAACGTCTTCGCGCTCCTCGCCCTCTTCTGGTACCTCGCGACCTGGCTGACGGGCCGGATCAGACCGGCCCCCGGCACCCGGCTGCCCCGGGTCGTCATGTGGCTGCTGGCGGTCTCGGTCCTGGCCTCGTACCTGGCGAATGCCTCCAGGGGAAGCTCGCACAAGGAGGTGCTGGGAGCCGACCGGGGGCTGATCGGACTGCTGGTCTGGGTATCGCTGGTGGTGCTGATCTCCGCCGGGATCCAGGACCGGGCACGCCTGGACGTACTGCTGCGACGGGCCGTCGTCATGGGGGCCGTGGTCGCGGCCATCGGCTACTACGACTTCTTCACCGCGACGAACATCGCCGAGAAGATCAGCATCCCCGGGCTCCAGTCGAGCGTCGCGCAGATCACCACCCTGGACCGCGGGGCGTTCACCAGGCCGCGTTCCACCACCGCGCAGCCGCTCGAGTTCGGAGGCATGCTCGCCCTGCTGCTGCCCTTCGCCATCCAGCAGGCCTTCGATCCGGTCCGGGCGCACCTGAGCCGCTGGCGCCGCTGGGCGCCGGTGGCGCTGATGGGCGGCGCCCTGCCGCTGACGGTGTCGCGGACCTCCATCATCGGGGCCCTCATCGTGGTGCTGGTGATGGTGCCGCGGTGGAAGCCGCAGCGCCGCTGGACCACCTTCGGTCTGCTGCTCGGCTCGGTGGCCGTCTTCAAGGTCCTGGTCCCCGGACTGATCGGCACGATCACCACGCTCTTCGCGTCCTTCGTGTCGAACTCGGACAGCAGCACCCAGGCCCGCACCGTGAAGTACAGCGCGATCGTGCCCTACTTGGAGGAGCGCCCGCTGTTCGGCCGGGGCCTGGGCACCTTCACCCCGGACCTCTACTTCTTCACCGACAACCAGTACATGCTGACCCTGGCGGAAATGGGCCTGCTGGGCCTCCTCGCGCTCCTGGCGCTGTTCCTCACCGGAATCCACCAGGGCGGCGCCATCCGCCGGCTCGCCGCCGACGAGTCCGACCGGGAGCTCGGCCAGGCCTTCTTCGCCTCGGCCCTCGTCGCCCTGGTCAGCGCGGCCACCTTCGACGCGCTCAGCTTCCCGATGTTCGCCGGGATGTTCTTCCTGACGATCGCCGCGGGAGGCAGCTACCTCGGCTTCATCCGGCGCTCCGCGCCCCAGCCCCGAACCTTGGAGAACCCGTGCCCTCCGACCGCACACCTTCCGGCCCCGCAGCCGACCGCAGCCCGGACCGGCCTGATGCAGCCGGCCCCGTAGCCGTCCTCGTCGTGACCTGGAACAGCGCCAAGGTGATACCCGGGTTCCTCGCTTCCCTGCCGCAGGGCATGGCCGGGGTCGACTGGCGGCTGGTCGTCGCCGACAACGACTCCGCCGACGACACCGTCGAGGTGATCCGGTCGCTGGCGCCGGAGGCCACGATCGTCCAGACCGGCCGCAACGCCGGCTATGCCGCCGGGGTGAACGCAGCCCTGGAAGCCGCCGCCGGATGGGACGGCGGCTTCAGCGTCGGCCTGGTCTGCAACCCGGACCTGCGGATGCGGGAGGGTTGTGCGCGGCACCTCGTCGGCGGCCTCGGCGACCCCGTGGCAGGCGGGCGCCGGGTGGGGATCAGCGTCCCGCTGCTGTACGAGGAGGACGGGACGCTCCACCACTCGCTGCGCCGGGAGTCCCGGGTGACCCGGGCCCTCGGCGAGGCCGTGATCGGCAACCGGCGCGCGGGACGCTTCCCGCGGTGGAGCGAACTGGTCACCGATCCGGCCGCCTACGGGAGGCGGACGGTCGCCGACTGGGCGTCCGGCGCCATGATGGCGCTCTCCCGGGAGTGCCTGGACGCCTGCGGAGCCTGGGACGAATCGTTCTTCCTGTACTCGGAGGAGACCGAGTACTGTCTGCGGGCCGGGGACCACGGCTTCGTCACCCGGCTCGAACCGGCGGCCTCGGCCGTCCACCTGGGCGGGGATTCACAGGTCTCCCCGCGCCTGTGGACTCTGCTGACCCTCAACCGCGTACGCCTCTACGGCCGTCGGAACTCGGCGCCCGCCACCGCGGCCTTCCGCGCGGCCGTGCTGCTACGGGAGACCTCCCGGGCGGCGCTCGGCCGCCCGGCGAGCCGGGCCGCGGCGCGGGCCCTGGCCAGCCGGACCGCACTGCGCGCCACCCCGGGGCCCTGACCGGGCGGCGCTATACGGCGGGGGAGGGCCCGGTGGGCGCCGGGCCGTCCCACGCGGTCCAGAAGCTCTCCGGGTTGACCAGGTAGCGGACGGTCGGCCGGGGCAGGTGGCGGACCTCGTGGCGCCGGCTGTAGCGGCGTACGAGCTCCCAGTCCTCTCGGGGCAGGACCTCGGGGGTCCGCCGCAGCCGGCTGAAGTGCAGGGCCGGGGTGCGGCGCGCCACGAAGGCATTGGTGTCGAGGAAGGCCTCGTGCGCGGAGCGGCGGCGGTCGAAGGGCACGGACAGCACGTCCCGCTGGGTTCCGTCGGGGAGCATCCTGCGCAGCGCCGTGTACACCGCGTCCGGCCCGCCCGGGGACTCCAGCACCGTCAGGGCCTGCTCCAGATGGTCCGGCTCCCACAGGTTGTCGTCGTCCAGGAAGGCCACGTACCGCGAGCGGCTCAGCCGGATCCCGACGTTGCGCACGACTCCGGCGGTGGCCGTGTTGCGGGTTAGCGACACCGCGAAGAGGCGCGGATCCGAGGGGAGTTCGGGCAGCCCGGCGCCGTCGTCCACGACGAGGACCACCTGGTCGGACACGGTCTGCGCCAGGGCAGAGGCCACCGCGGCGCGCAGAGCCTCGGGGCGCCGGTGGGTGGCGATCACGGTGGCAACCAGGGCGGACGGCGACCGCTCCAGGAGCGAGCCGAGCCGGCTGGTCTCGGCGTTCTCGAAACGGCGCAGCCGCAGGGCCGAGGGGGCCAGCAGGAGCTTGTTCCTGGCCTCGAAGAGCACCAGCCAGCCGAAGGCCCGCTTGAGCAGTTCCCAGGGGGCGCGGGCGATGCGGCGCATGTCATGTCCTCTCGGTGGTCAGGGGGAGGGTTCGGGTACGACGGGGCGCCCGTCCGACATGCGGTTGCCGCGCCACACGTTCCCCGCGCCGCCCGCGTTCCACGCGGCGACCGCACCGTAGAGCCCGCTCTTGGGGTGGTACTGGGTGGAGAACACGTTGTCCGTGACCTGGATCCCGGTGGCTCCCGGGCCGCCCCCGTAGAGCGCGTACGCCCCTCCGGCCAGCCAGTTGCGGTCGACGATGACGTTGGAGACCACACCGGTGTCGGCGAACAGCCCGAGTGCGGCGCTGGCACCCTTGTCGATGGGCACGGAGTTCAGCAGGGTGTTGTGGCGGACCGTCAGCCGGCCCTTGTTGCCGCCGCCGCTGATCACGGCATCGGTGTGCTGCCACTCCCCGCCCAGGTTCCGGAAGGCGACGATGTCGTGCACGTAGTTGTCGTGCAGATCGCCCTGGCCCATGGACAGGGCGTTGCCGAACACCGAGACGTCGCACCAGCCGACCTCGACGGAGCTCTCGCCCATGTTGGACACCGCGTAGTTGACGCCTCCGTTGTCGGGGCCCTTGCCCGGCACGGCGGTGATCGCGGTGTGCAGGACACGCAGGCCCTTGAAGCCCGGACGCAGGTTGACGCCCCACCAGTTGGTGGAGGTGATCCGGCTGTCGATGATCGTGACGTTGTCGGCGTACACGTCCAGCGAACCGTAGATGTCCCAGCCCTTGATGACCGTGCCGTCGGTCTTGACGGACATGTTCCCCGTGTCGTGCCGCTTCAGCGCGATCCGGGGGCCGGTCGAGCGGGCGTCGGGAAAGCCGCAGGCGCCGGGCGAGGTGGCGTTGCAGGCGGGGCCCGGTGCGGACGCGGGCGGTGCGCTGCTGCCCGGCGGGGGAGTGGGCGACGGGGAGGCCGAGGTCGCTGAGGGACTCGGGCCGGCCGTCGCGGACGGCGAGCCGGAGGGCGCGGCGCTGGGCACGGGCAGGGGGAGGGGCTTCTCCTCGCCGGGGCATTCGAGGGCGCTCTCCGGGCAGGAACCGGCCGTCGGCTCGCTGCGGCCCGTCCGCTCGGCCTGGTAGAGGGTCAGGGCGGCGATCGTTAAGAACCCGGCCAGCAGCCAGGCCCACATGCGTCTGCGAAGGCGTGCCATGGATGTCAGTCCTTCGTTGTCGTTTTCGGAGCGGCCGCGGCGGCCGGTGCGGTGCCGCGGAGGAAGCCGAAGCTCGGCAGGACGCACACGGCATAGCTCAGGCAGGCCGCGGTCGTGATCGCGAGCAGGGCGAGGACGCCGTCGCCGAGCAGCCGTTCCAGACCGAGGGCCACGCACGTCATCACGGCCCCGGCCAGGAAGGGCCAGGCGCAGGCGCGCGCCACGGTGCCCAGCCCGACGCCGCCCCGGTGCAGGGCGAAGAGGAACACCGGCACCACGACGGCCCCCGCGACCAGGACGTGGCCCTGGGCCACCCCTTCGATCCCGTTCGCGCCCGCGCCGGCCACCAGCACCGGGACCAGCACGGCGAGCCACAGCCCCTGGACCCCGATGAGGGAGCGGCGGTGTCCGATGGCCACCAGGCAGTCGTAGGCCAGTTCGCAGCCGATCCGCACCAGTCCGAGCCCCATCAGCCACGGCAGCGCGGCGGCGGCGGGCAGCCAGCGCTCCCCGTAGACCAGCTCGACGATCGGACCGGCGAGGGCGGCCAGCAGGACGCAGAGCGGGACCGTGCCCGTCATCACCACACCGAGGGCCCGGCCGAAGCCGGCGGCCAGTGCGCCGGGCCCCCCTCCGGTGCCGCTGTCGGCCAGCCGGGAGAACCCGGCGAAGGAGACCCGGCGAGCCGCCTCGGAGATGATCCGTACGGGCCAGCCGGAGATGTTGAAGGCCAGCACGTAGAAGCCGAGGGCCAGCTGGTCGAGGGAGGAACCCACCACCATGGTGTCCACGTTGACGACCCCGAGCGCGAGCATGCTGGCCCCGGCGAGGGGGAGCCCGAAGCGCAGCAGGGCACGGGCCTGCTCCCGGTCCCAGCCGAACTTCAGGGTGCCGGGCGCGGCCAGGCAGCAGCCGGCGAGCGCGGCCACGTTGCCCGCGACGGAGCCCCAGGCGAAGCTCATCGCACCCCACCCCTGGACGGCCAGCAGCAGGGTCACCGCGGTACTGAGGACGAAGTTGACGGCGTCGATGGCCATCCGCCGGCCCTGCTGGAACTCCCGGGTGAGGAAACCGGCGGGCACCTGCGAGAGCCCGTCGAGGACCACGCACACGCACATCACCCGCAGCACCCCCGAGGCCTCGGGGGAGCCGAGCACCCGGGCCACCAAGGGGGCCGCCGCGAACAGGCCCGCGTACAGCAGCAGGCTGGAAGCGGCGCTCAGGGTGAGGACCGTCGGGGCGAAGCGGCGGGGGTCGCCCTCCCAGCGCACGATGGCGAGGGAGACGCCGAGCTCGTTGGCGGAGAGCAGGACCAGCAGGACCGTCTGGGCGATCCCGTAGACGCCCCAGGCCTCGGGACCGAGGAAGAAGCGGGCGAGGATGATGCCGGTGACGAAATTGCCCAGGCGCATCACCATGGTGTTGACCAGGCTCCACCGGGCGGCGGATCCCACCTTGCGCGCCAGGGACGGAGCCCCGGGCGGGACCTCGTGCGGGTCCTGGGTGCCGGTGTCGGTGGTGGGCGCGGTCACGGCGATGCCTTGGAACGGAAGGCCGACGAGGGCAGGACCTTGAGCGCCATCGTCGCCGTGGGGTCGACGGCGCCGATCCGCTGCTCGTCGGAACTCGAACCGGAATCGGGACCGGCGCCGGGGCCGGGGTTCTCGGGCGGATCCTGGTCGGCGGCCGGCGCCTTGCGCCGGCCGGGCTTGTCGGCCTTGCGGCGCCGGGCCTCGACGAAGAAGGTGGCCACCAGGCTGAGGACGAAGCCCAGGGCCGCCGCCATGACCAGGTACTGGAGCCGGGTCTTCGTCTGCGCCTCGGGCTTCTGCGGGGGCACGATCGTCGCCATGCGGATCATCGCCTCGGGGGTGACCGACTGCTGGGCCTGGAACTCCAGGAGCCGCTTCTCGGCGTACGCGGTGAAGAGCTGGTCCGACTTCAGGACGGCGGCCGGGTCGGTGCCGGTGACGCTCAGCCACATGAAGGGCCCCTGCGCGTTGTCGGCGATCTTCGCCTCGTACAAGCCGGTGAGTCCCTGGGCCTTGAGGTCGGCCTTGGAATCGTCGGAGTTCAGGTTCCGGGCGAGTCCGTCGGCCATGCCGGTGAGCGAGGCCTGGGTGCTCAGGAAGGGGTTGCCGTCGAAGGCCACCGTGGCCTTCTTCGAGTTCAGGAGGGTCACGGTGCTCTGCGACCGGTACTCCACCGGGACCAGCAGGTACACGCCGGTGATGAGCGCGGCCGTGAGCAGCAGCCCGGGCAGCAGCACGTACCAGCGCCTGCGCATGACCCGCCAGATCTCCGCGAGGTCCATCAGCCTTCTTTCGGTACAGGTGGAACGGGGGTGGAAACGGTGCTGTGGCCGGAAGGGCTCGCCGTGCGCCGGCAAACCCCCGCGACCACAGCGCTAGACGGCGGGCGCGGTGCCCGGGACGAGGTCGGTGGGCCGCGGCCGGGTCGCCGCGCTCCCGCCCTCCAGGAGCACCTGCGCGATGCGCTCGCTCGCGCGGCCGTCCCACAGCTCGGGACAGCGGGGCGCGGGCGGATCGTCGAGCACCCGGTGCACCGTGGCCGTGATGCGGTCCGGATCGGTGCCCGCCAGGACGTTGGTGCCCTGCTCGACGGTGATCGGGCGCTCGGTGTTCTCCCGGAGGGTCACGCAGGGCACGCCGAGCGCGGTGGTCTCCTCCTGGATGCCGCCGGAGTCGGTGAGCACGACGCGCGCCGAGTCCTGCAGGGCGATGAAATCGAGGTATCCGGCTGCCGGTACCAGCCGGATGCCGCCCGGTACGCCGATCTCGGCCAGCCGCTCGGCCGCCCGGGGGTGCACCGGCAGCAGCAGCGGGCAGCGGCCCGCGATCTCTCCCAGAGCCTTCAACAGGCCGCGCAGGGCGTCCGGATCGTCCACGTTGGCCGGACGGTGCAGGGTGACCAGGCCGTACCCGCCGCGGGTGAGCCCGTAGCGGTCGAGGACGTCGGAGCGCCGGGCCCGGTCCAGATTGGCGAGGAGCGTGTCGATCATGACGTTGCCGACGACGTGGATCTGGTCCTCCCGGTACCCCTCCGCCCGCAGGTTCGCGGCGGCGTCGGGGGAGGGGGCCAGCAGGTAGTCGCTGAGCCGGTCGGTGGCGACCCGGTTGACCTCCTCGGGCATGCTCCAGTCCCGGCTGCGCAGACCCGCCTCCACGTGGGCCAGCAGCGGCCCGGCCTTCGCGGTGACCAGGGCGCAGGCCAGCGTGGAGTTGATGTCCCCGACCACCACGACCGCGTCCGGGACCAGCTCGCCGAGCAGCGGCTCGAAGGCCTCCATCACCCGGCCGGTCTGGGCGGCGTGGCTGCCGGACCCGGCTCCCAGATAGCGGTCGGGGGTGCGGATGCCGAGGTCGCGGAAGAAGACGTCGTTCATGGACTCGTCGTAGTGCTGGCCGGTGTGGACGAGGACGACCTCGGCGCCGCGGCGCTCCAGGGCGTCCATCACCGGCTTGATCTTCATGTAGTTGGGCCGGGCCCCGGCCACACAGATGATTCTGGGCATGGAGTCAGAGCACCTCCACCGTGGGTCCCGACAGCCGGTTGCGGCAGTCGAGGATCAGCGAGGCGTGCTCGGTGATCATCGGGTAGTCGAAGGAGTCGTGGTCCGTGAGCAGCACGACCACGTCTGCGGCGGCCAGTTCCTTGCGGGTCGGCTCGACCCGCGAGAGGCGGGCGTCGACCTTGATGCTCTCCACCACGTGGGGGTCTGCCGCGCGCACCTTCGCTCCCATGTCCAGGAGCAGCTGGGAGACGCGTACCGCCGGAGACTCCCGGGCGTCGCCGGTGTTCTTCTTGTACGCCAGTCCCAGGAGCAGGATCCGGGAGCCGTTGACCGAGCGGCGCTTGGCGTTGAGCGCGTCCATCACGCGACGCGCCACGTACTCGGGCATGTGGCTGTTGATGTCGTTGGCCAGCTCCACGAAGCGGAAGTTCTGGCCCAGCTCGCGCTGGACCCGCCACGACAGGTACGAGGGGTCGATGGGCAGGCAGTGACCGCCGACTCCGGGACCCGGCGTGAACTTCATGAAGCCGAACGGTTTGCTGGAGGCGGCCTCGATGGTCTGCCACACGTCGATGTCCAGGTGGCGGGCGAACATGGCTATCTCGTTGACGAGGGCGATGTTCACGTGCCGGAAGGTGTTCTCCAGCAGCTTCGCCAGCTCGGCCTCCTTGGGGGAGCGCACCGGCACCGTGGTGTCGACGAGGCCCGCGTAGAAGGTCTCCACGGCCTTGAGCGAGAGGGCGTTGACGCCGGAGACCACCTTCGGCGTCTGCTGGAAGCCCCACACCTTGTTGCCGGGGTCGATCCGCTCGGGGCTGTAGCCGAGGTGGAAGTCCACGCCGGCCGTGAGGCCCGAACCGTCCTCCAGGATGGGGCCGAACAGCTCCTCGGTGGTGCCGGGGTAGGTGGTCGACTCCAGCACGACGGTGGCACCCGGCCGCAGGAACCGCGCCAGGGTGTGCGCGGACTCCTCGATGTAGCGCAGGTCGGGGGCACCGTCCTGCAAGGGGGTCGGGACGGTGACGACCGCGACGTCGAAGCCGCCGCAGTCCCGGGCCTGGTCACTGGCCTGGTACGTGCCCAGTTCCAGCGCCTTGCTCAGCCGGGCGGAGGAGACGTCCTCCACGTACGACTCGCCGGCGGCGAGGCTCTTGACCCGCCGCGCGTCCACGTCGTAGCCGACCACCTGGTGTCCGACCTCGGCGGCCCTGACGGCCAGCGGAAGGCCGACGTATCCCTGTCCCACGACGACGACGCGCATCAGTGACTCCTGTTCGCGGAACCGGCAGACGGTGTGGACGGTGTGCGGCGGATGAGTTCCCGGACCGTCATGAGGAGGAAGGCGGCATTGGTGGTGAGGTAGCGCTTGCCCAGGCGGCGCGGTTCCTGGAGGGTCCGGTAGAACCACTCGAGCCCCATCCGCTGCCAAACCAGGGGGGCGCGCTTGGTGATGCCGGCCAGGATGTCGAAGGAGCCGCCGACGCCGTGCACCACGTGGGCGCCGGTGCGCTTGCCGTAGCCGGCGGTGAAGATCTCCTTCTTGGGCGAGGTCATGCCGAGGAACAGCATCCGGGCCCCGCTCGCGGCCACCGCGTCGGCGATCTCGCCCTGCTCGGAGTCCTCGAAGTAGCCGTTGCGGCTGCCGGCCACATGCAGGGCGGGGAACCGCTCGGCGATCCGGGCGAGCATGAGGTCGAGTACGTCCTGCCGTGCGCCGAGCAGGTGGACGGGGATCTCCGCGGTCTCCGCAGCCGCAAGCAGCCGCATGAACAGGTCGATTCCCGCCACCCGTTCGGGCAGCCGGACCCCGAGGACGCGGCCGGCCCACACCACGGCCTGGCCGTCGGCCAGGACGAGGTCGCAGCCGGCGACCGCCGCGGCGAGGCGGGGGTCGCGGCGCATGTTGACCAGCTTGGCCGCGTTGACCATGCCGATCTCGATCTGTTCACCGCGCCGCACGGCGTCGAGGCACCGCTGGACCGTCTCGTCCATGGTCAGGGGGTCGAGCGCCACTCCGAAGAGCGACTGTCTGTGGTTCATCTCCCGAGCCCCCCGAGCCAGGCGTGGAGCAGCCAGCCGAACTCGTAGGGCCTGCACTCGCGGTCCACCGCCAGCGGGCGGAAGATCCGGTCGAGCGGGGCCAGCCGGGCCCGCGGGGCGACCCTGGTGGTGAGTCCGCGGGCGGCGCGCACGGCCTTGGCGGGATCACCGCGGTAGACCTTGCGCCAGGTGACCCCGAACTCCTCGAGGATCATGGGTTCGCGCGGGGTGCCGTCGGGCCCGGCGATCTCGGGCACCTCCGTCATCCAGCGCAGACCCCGGCGGATCTCCGCCCCGAAGTCCGTGCCGCCCGCCTCGGCCAGGTCGAAGAGGGCCGTCGGGGCCATGGCGTGCTGGTGCACGCTGTAGACGGGGTAGCCCTCCACCACACCGCCCGTGCGGGCGTCGTAGTGCCACCACCACTGTCCGCCGTCCCCCTGCAGGGCGCAGATCCGGGCGGCGCAGGCGTCGGCGGCCGCGAGGGCCTCCGGGTCCGCGCCGCTCGCGTGCAGCCGGGCCAGGGCCTGGAGCGGATAGGTCTGGTCGGCGAAGCAGGCCACGTGGGAGCGGTATCCGGGGACCAGCCCCGGCCCGGTGGCGTGCGGGAACAGCGGTCCGTTCCCGACCCGGGCCGCCAGCAGGCGGTCGCGGGCGGCCGCCAGCCGGTACTCGACGTCCACCGAGGTACGGGCCGCGGTGAGGGCGGAGAGCACCCAGGCGGCTTCCACGGTGTACTGCGGACGTCCGGGCACGTCCAGTTCGGCCACCCTCGCCACGGCGTCCGCGAGTTTGGGATGACCGGTCTCGGCGGCGGCCCAGGCGATGAGCGCGGCGTCGCCGAGGTTGGTCACGGCGGGCAGCCGTTCCACCAGGAGCGCCGTGAACTCCCCGGCGCTGCGGCCGTCGAAGAGGGCGCGCTGGCGCTCCTCGGGGAGGAACCGTGCCCCCAGCGCGGTGATGGCCGCGTACCGGGTGCTGGTACCGCGCCGTTCCACGCGCCTCACGCCTTCGGGGGAGACGGTCCCCGCCCGGGTGAAGACGAAGGTCTCCGCGCCCGGCAGGTACATCTCGGGCAGCCCCGCCTCGGCCAGTGCGAGCAGCCGCTCGGCGAGGGCGTGAAGCGACGGGTCCTCTTGGGCCAGTGCTTCTAATCGTCTGGCGGTCACCGGTTCCCCACCCCGGTCTCCCGCGTGTCTTGCTCGCCCTGTATGTCCGAGCTGTAGCCGTACGGCTCCAACACACCTACCCCCTCTGGAAAATCGTTCCTAGGACAGACCCGGCGGTCGTCGTTCGGCGGAGGGGACTGCGCATGACGGTGCGCGTGCCTGCGGCGTGTTCCCCCGATGGCACGAGCGTCCGGAGCCGCTGGATCCCCCTCCAGCGAAGTCCCGGATCGGGGCGCGCGCGGACGGCGGCGGACGGGCGCATGGTCCTGCGCCGGCCGTCACCTTGTCTGCGATTGCCCTCGTCGTGTACAACCCCCCACTGAACACAGCCTGTTGCCTGCTCAGATCCCGTGTACAGGGACAAGGTATGCCCAAGGATGTTCATTGATTGTGGTTTTGAGGAAATGCCATTGACCCAAATTGCCGACGTTGCGTCAGGTGAGCTCGGCCAGCGTTCCGTCGGTCTCCTCGTGCAGGGCGCCGGTGCGCGGGCACTCCCAGATGTCGGGCTCGCCGTCGCGTTCCACCAGGCGGACCCCGGCCCGGCCCACCCAGCCGATGCGCCGGGCGGGAACCCCGGCCACGAGCGCGAAGTCCGGTACGTCCCGCGATACGACCGCGCCGGCCGCGACGAGCGCCCAGCGCCCGATCCGGACCCCCGCGACGCACACCGACCGGGCCCCAAGGGAAGCCCCCTCGGCCACGATGACCCCGGCCGCCTCCCAGTCGCCGCCGCGCTTCTGCCGGCCATCGGGATCGACGGCCCGCGGGTAGAAGTCGTTGGTGAGCACGGCGGCCGGGCCGATGAAGACTCCGTCGCCGAGTTCGGCGGGCTCGTAGACCAGCGCGTAGTTCTGCAGTTTGACGTTGTCCCCGATCCGTACGCCGGGACCGACGTACGCCCCGCGTCCGACGATGCAGTCGCGTCCGAGCCTGGCGTCCTCCCGCACCTGCGCCAGATCCCAGATCGTGGTCCCCTCCCCGAGTTCGGCCGTCTCGTCGACCTGGGAAGAGGGTTGAATTCGGACACTCACGGGGCGGTCCCCTTACGGCTCGCGAGGAGTTCGGACGCACAGCGCATGGACGCACATCGCGTGGATGTACGTCGCATCGGGGTACGTCGCATTGAGGTACGGAGGGAGCATATGCGGCATCGGGCCCGCTCGTGCCGGAGATCAACCGACTGTTCACTCAGTGGACTTGGCGGCACCGGGGCCGCGGCGGCGACCAGCTGCCTTAAGGACGCCCGATCGCTTCCTTAAGTGGAACCTAAGGTTCGCGATCGCCATCCAGAATCGATCAAATGTCCGTTTCGGGGCGGCTAGCGTGCTGCCGCACCCCCGAAACCCCCGAAACCCCCGACCCCCCGGCAATTCAGAGGCAGGCACGCGATGGGCAGCACGACCGGTCACCGGCGCAGGACGAGCACGAGGGCGAAGGCCGTGGGCGGGACGGCGGTGGCAGCGCTGATCGCGGCCGCCGCCTTCGCTTTCACGGGTACGGCCCAGGCCGCCTCGGTCGGCGCGGTCTACACCAAATCGAGCTCCTGGAGTGGTGGTTACACCGGAACGTACGTGATCACCAACAACAAGAGCCGGGCGCAGACCGGTTGGACCCTGGAGTTCGACCTGCCCGCGGGCACGACCCTGAACTCCCTGTGGAACGGCTCGCACACGGTCAGTGGACGCCGTGTCACCGTGAAGCCCGCGGCGTGGAACAAGGAGCTGGCCGCGGGAGCCTCCGTCACGATCGGCTTCGTCACGAGCGCGAGCGGCACCCCGGGCAACCCGACGGCCTGCCGGATCAACGGTGCGAAGTGCTCGGCGGACCAGGGCTCGACACCCCCGCCGGGCGGCCGCCCCACCACCGTCCCGACCGTCGCCCCTTCCGCCGCGCCCACGCAGGCGCCGACGGCCGGTACGAGCGCTCCCACGACCCCCACGGCGCAGCCGACCAGGCCCACCCCGCCCACCGCGACGGCCACCCCCACGACCCCGCCCCCGACCGGAAACCCGGCCGGCGGCGCCCGGTTCGCGCCGTACGTCGACACCTCCCTCCACCCCGCCTACGACCTGGTCGACACGGCGGCCAAGACCGGCGTCAAGGAGTTCCACCTCGCCTTCATCACCTCCGGCGGCGGCTGCGCCCCGCTCTGGGGCGGGGTCACCGAGCTCGGACACGACAAGGTCGCCGCGCAGATCGGCGCCCTGCGGGCCAGGGGCGGGGACGTACGCGTCTCCTTCGGCGGCGCCGCCGGGCACGAACTGGCCCTGAACTGCGGCTCCTCGAAGGAACTGGCCGCCGCCTACGGCAAGGTCGTCGACCAGTACCGGCTCACCAAGGTCGACTTCGACATCGAGGGTGCGGCCCTGCCCGACACGGCCGCCAATACCCGCCGCGCCCAGGCCATCGCCCTGCTCCAGGCCGCCCACCCGGGGCTGGACGTGGCCTTCACCCTGCCCGTGATGCCGGAAGGGCTCACACAGCCGGGCGTGGCCCTGTTGGCGGACGCGAAGAAGGCCGGCGTGCGGATCCACGGCGTCAACATCATGGCCATGGACTACGGCCCCGCCTACAGCGGTGACATGGGCCGGTACGCGATCCAGGCCGCCACGGCCACGCAGGCGCAGATCAAGGGAGTGCTGGGCCTCTCCGAAGCAACGGCCTGGAAGACCGTCGCGGTCACCCCGATGATCGGCGTCAACGACGTCACGAGCGAGATCTTCACCCTCGCCGACGCCACCCAGCTCGTGGAGTTCGCGAGCGAGAAGGGAATCGGCAGGCTGGCGATGTGGTCCGCGACCCGCGACCGGCAGTGCCCGGCCGGGGTCGTGAACTACGCGGACGCGACGTGCAGTTCGATCCTCCAGCAGCCCCTGGCCTTCACGAAGGCCTTCGCGACCCTGCGCTAGGCCGTCTCTTTCGGATCTTGCGTGGCCCGCGCCGCCCGGCAAGATCCGAGAGAGAGAACCCAGGCCGTCTCAGGAGGTCGTGAGGATGACCAGGCGCTGGGTCGCGCGGGTCATGGCGACGTAGCGGTCGACGGCGCCTTCGATGCCCTCGCCGAAGCCGTCCGGGTCGAGGAGGACGACCAAGTCGAATTCGAGGCCCTTCGACAGGGTCGGCGTCAGCACGCGGATCCGGGAGCTCGCAGGGAACGCGCTCTCGTCGACGGCAGAGCCGGAGATGACGCAGGCGACCCCGTCGTCCTGCGAGTCGAGCCAGTCGCCGAGGACCGTGGCGAGGTCCGCGGCGCGGCCGCGCGTGACGGGAATGCCGCTGCTGCGGACGGAGGCCGGCACGTTCGCGTCGGGGAGCGCGGCGCGGATGACCGGCTCGGCCTCGGCCATGACCTCTTCCGGGGTGCGGTAGTTGACGCTCAGGGAGGCCATGGTGATCCGGTCGAGCCCGGCCCGTTCGAGCCGGTCCCGCCACGACTCGGTGAACCCGTGCCGGGCCTGCGCGCGGTCCCCGACGATCGTGAAGCTCCGCGACGGGCAGCGGGCCAGCAGCATCTGCCATTCGGCGTCGGTCAGTTCCTGCGCCTCGTCCACGACGATGTGGGCGAACGGGCCTGCGAGAAGGTCGGGTTCGGCGCCGGGCAGTGCGTCCCCGTCGATCAGGGCGTCCTGCAGGTCCCGTCCCCGCAGCATCCCCACCGCGCCCTGGCTCTCGTCGATCTCCGTGTCCTGGAGCAGCCGGTCGATGACGTCGGACCTGCGCGCACGCTCGGCGGCGACGGCGGCTTCGTGCCGGCGCTTGCGCACGGAGGCCTCGGCGTCGCCGAGCCGCTGCCGGGCCGCGTCCAGGAGCGGCAGGTCCGCCGCCGTCCAGGCCTGGGCGTCGGCGCGCTGGAGGAGGGCCACGTCATCGGGTCCGAGCCACGGAGCGCACTTGCGCAGGTAGGCGGGCACCGACCAGAGGTCTCCGACGAGCTCGCCCGCATCGAGCATCGGCCAGGCCCGGTTGAGGGTGGTGATCAGGTCCCGGTCCTGGAGCAGCGAACGGCGGAGCAGGTGGGGCGGGACGTCGCTGTCGTCCTGGTCCATCAGGATCGTGAGCAGCTCTTCCAGGATCTGGTCGCGCGCCTCGTTGTGCGGGGTGCCCGGTTCCACCGCCTCGAACGCGGCCGCCCAGTCGTCGGCACCGAGCCAGAGGTCCGACCAGTGGCTGGAGACCGTCATCCCCTTGGTCGGCGGCTCCTCGTAGATGCGCACCGCCGCCTCGACCGCCTTCACCAGGTCGGCGGACGACTTGAGGGCGGCCACGCGCGGGTCGGCCTCCACCCCCGCGCCGGCACCCTCGTCGACGAGGTCGCGCAGGGTGCAGGTCTGCACGCCCTCCTCGCCGAGGCTGGGCAGCACGTCCGAGACGTAGGCCAGGTAGGGCCGGCTCGGACCGACGAACAGCACACCGCCGCGACGGTGCCCCAGCCGGGGGTCGGAGTACAGCAGGTGGGCGGTGCGGTGCAGGGCGACGACGGTCTTGCCCGTACCCGGACCGCCGTCGACGACGAGGGCGCCCCGGGATCCGGCCCGGATGATGGCGTCCTGGTCGGTCTGGATGGTGGCGAGCACGTCGCGCATCCGGTCCGACCGGTTGGAGCCCAGGCCGGCGATGAACGCGGACTGGTCGTCGAGCGCGGCGCGCCCTTCGAGGCCCTCCGCGGAGAACACCTCGTCCCAGTAGTCGCTGATCCGCCCGCGGGTCCAACGGTACCTGCGACGGCTCGCCAGGCCCATCGGGACGGCGTGCGTCGCCGCGAAGAAGGGTTCGGCCGCGGGGGAGCGCCAGTCCAGCAGCAGCCGGTTGCCCGCGCTGTCGGTGAGGCCGAGGCGTCCGATGTACACGGGCGCGGAGCCGTCGGCGGGGACGATGTGCCCCAGGCACAGGTCCAGCCCGAAGCGGCGCAAGGTGCGCAGCCGGCTGGTCAGGCGGTGGATCTCCGTGTCGCGGTCCATCGCCTCGCGGCCGACGCCGCCGGGGGCCTTGCGCGTGGCCTCCAGACGGTCGGACAGTTCGGCGATCGTCTGCTCCAGGCAGTGCGAGACGGCCGCGAAGTGCCGTTCGTCGCCGTCGATCAGCGCCGGGTCGGCCTTGGGGGAGAGACGGTCGGGAAGTTCGAACGCACTGGTGGCGGTCGCCGTCGACCCGACGGAACCGTGTGAACCAAGAGCTGACATATCAGCACGCACTGATTGAATCTCCCATTTTCCGGCAAGTTCTGGCCTAGGTCCGCGATTTTGCCCCAGTCGGGGGGCCTTGCCGCAAGCCCCCCAGTGCGCTATATGTTGTAAGTGGCAAGGAGTCCGTACTCCTTCTGGCCTCCGCTCATCTCTCTTCGCCCCCTCCTCCACCGGCCGCCGAGGCCTGGTGGGGACGGCTGGCTACAGTACGGCCATGACTTCCGAGGCCGTGCCCCTTCACCTCACGAGGCCGGCACCGGCCCACGTGGTGGCCGTACTCGCCTTCGACGGCATGGCGCCCTTCGAACTGGGCGTGGTGGTCGAGGTGTTCGGCCTCGCCCGCCCCGAGCTGGGGGACCTGCCCTGGTACGAGCTGCGGGTCTGCTCTGCGGAACCCGGCCGGGACCTGCGCGTGGTCGGCGGGTTCACGCTCCGCGCCGAACACGGGCTCGACGTCCTCTCCGCCGCGGACACCGTGATCATCCCCGGAGTCTCCCCGGCGGGTGGCACCATCGCGCCGGCGCTGGTCGACGCCCTGCTCAAGGCCCATGCCAGGGGGGCGCGCCTGGTCTCGATCTGCTCCGGCGCCTTCGCGCTCGCCGCGACCGGTCTCCTCGACGGCCGCCGGGCCACCACCCACTGGCGCTACGCCCGTACCCTCGCCGAGCGGCATCCCGCGATCGAGGTGGACGCGGACGTCCTCTACGTCGACAACGGCGACGTACTGACCAGCGCGGGCAGCGCCGCCGGCATCGACCTCTGCCTCTACCTGGTCCGCGCCGACCACGGCGCCGCCGTCGCCAACACCGTGGCCCGGCGCTTCGTCGTGCCGCCCCACCGCGAGGGCGGCCAGGCCCAGTTCATCGAGGCGGCCATCGGAGAGATAGGACCCGACGGCGCCGACGACGGGATCTCCCGGAGCATGGCCTGGGCCCTTCAGCGGCTGTACGGTCCGCTCTCGGTCCCGGCGCTGGCCCGCGCGGCGAACATGTCGGAGCGTTCCTTCCTCCGCCACTTCACCCGTCGCAACGGTGTGAGCCCGATCCGCTGGGTGGTCTCGCAGCGGATCGCGGCGAGCCTGCCGCTCCTGGAGTCGGGCGAGGGGACGGTGGACGAGGTGGCCGCGGCGGTCGGCTTCGACTCCACCGCGACGTACCGCCACCACTTCACCCGGCAGATGCGGACGACGCCGACGGCCTACCGGAAGGCCTTCGTCAGGGTCGCCGCAGTCGCCACACCCCTGGCGGGATCTTGACGAGTGGAGGCGTTTACGCCACTCGTCGCAGGGGTGGCGGGAACAGAGGATGGAGTCATCGCCGCAAGGGAGTCCACCCGGCCGGCGAGCCCCCGCACTCTGCCCCGCACAAGGAGTTCCCCGATGTCCGCGACCCTCTCGTCCACCGCTTCCGCCGCGCCCGCCACCGCCGCGCCCGCCACCTCTGAGCCCACCAGCGCCGTCCTCTCCGTCCCGGCCGCGGCTCCGGCCGCTGCGGCGGCCCACTACGCCGCCCGGCTCGCCTTCGAGGCGGACGTCTCGGACGTACGGGCCGACCTGCTCTCCGGTGTCCCGGGGCTGGTGGTGGTCGACTCCCGCAGCGAGGCCGCCTGGGACCAGGGTCACATTCCGGGGGCGCTGCATCTTCCGACGGCACGGATCGCGGAGCTGGCGCCCTCGCTGATCGACCCGGCGCTGACGGTGGTCACCTACTGCTGGGGCCCCGGCTGCAACGGCGCCACGCGTGCCGCCCTCGCCTTCGCCCGGCTCGGCTACCAGGTCAAGGAGATGCTGGGCGGGTTCGAGTACTGGGTCCGCGAGGGCTTCGCCTTCGAGACGGCCCGGGGCACCGACCAGCGCGCCATCGACGATCTGACCGCCCCGCGCTCGGGCATCTCCTGCGCCTGCTGAACGCCGTACGGTCGCGCGAGGGTCTCCTGCCCCCGGACCTGCCAGGGCCCCAGCCCGCCAGGCCCTCAGACCGCCAGGGCCGTCGTGATCACCAGGGGAGGCCTGGCCCGCTCCGCCGACCAGGTGCGGCCGGCGGCGAGGTCCGCGTCGACGAGGCCGGGGAGGCCCAGGGCCTCCTCCACCGTCGGGCGGTGCTGGACGAGGAGGGTGAATCCGGCCCGCTCCAGCAGGGCCGGGTAGAAGTCCACGGGCCACGCGTGGTTGGGCATCACCTGCCAGCTGCCGTCCGTGCGCCGGAGCCGTACGGGCAGCTCGTCGCCCGGGGCGTAGTGCCCACCCGGGTCGCCGATGCTCAGCGAGGCGTACTCCGTCCCGCTGCACGCGGGATCGGTGGCCAGCAGGACGAACGGGCCGCCGGGCCGCAGGATCCGGCGGATCTCCCGGAACACCGCGAGCACCGCTTCCTCGGTCGGCAGCGAAGCCAGGACGTGGTTGCACATCACGGCGTCGGCGCCGCCGTCCGCCAGGCAGGCCGCGCGCCCGTCCGTGACCAGGTGGAATTCGGCGACCGCCGTCCCGGCGCCGCGGGCCAGCGCGAGCATCTCGGGGGAGGTGTCCACGGCCAGCACCTTCGCTCCGAGCAGCCGGGCCCCGTGGTCGGCGACCTTGCCCGGCCCGCATCCGTAGTCCACCAGAACGGATCCGCTGCCGACCCACCGGGCCAGGGCCCGGAACACGAAGGGATACCCCAGCAGCCAGTCCGTGGCCGCCTCCACGGCGGCGAAGGCCTGCGCGCCCTCCGGCCCGGACCAGGCGACGGGCTCCTGCCCGCCGCCGTGGTCCGCGCCGCCCGTTTCGCCGCCCGTTCCGCCCCGCGCGGCTCGTCCGGGTCCCTCTGGCCAGTCGTTCACAGTTCCCACTATCGGGCCGTGGGGGCCCGGCCCGCATCCCGTTCCGCCGCCTCGGCGATCCGTTTGACGGCCGCCAGCCGTCGGTCCCAGTCGGCCGCGAGGGTGGCCATCCATCTGGCCGTCGCGTCCAGCGCCGCGGGCCGCACGGTGTACCGGACCTCGCGTCCGGCCCGGCTGCCGGAGACGAGCCCGGCGGCGTCCAGGACGGCGAGGTGCTTGACCACCGCCTGCCGGGAGACGGGCAGGCCCTCGGCCAGGGTGGTCGCGCTGACCTCGCCGTGAGCGGCGAGCAGGCCGAGCAGCTTGCGCCGGGTCGGGTCGGCCAGCGCGACGAGGACGTGGTCGACCGCCTCTTCGGCGCCGGGGAGTTCCCCGCTCACGCGACCGGTTGTTCGGCGCGCTTCCTGAAGGCGTCGAGCACCTGCGGCCAGCCGCCGGTGTTGTCCTTCAGCGCCTTGTCGCGCAGTTCCTCGGAGCCGGCCAGTGCCGCGAACCCGCTCTCCACGACGCGCAGTCGGGTCTTGTCCCCCTCACGGCTCAGGGTGAACTCCACCAGGGTGCTGTTGTCCTCGCGCAGCTCCTGCCCGGGGAAGGCGCTGGCCCACCGGTACGCCAGGTAGGTGGGCGGCTCGACCTTCTCCACCCGTACCGGGAACTCGCCGTACTCGCTGTTCTTCGCCACGACCGACTCCCCTTCCCTGGCCACCATGCCGGCCAGGCTTCCCTCGTCGGCCACCCAGAAGCCCGGCTCGGCCACCAGGGACCAGACCCGTTCCAGGGACGCCTCGATCAGGGTGTCGCGTTCGATCCGGTCCGCGTTCATCAGGGACTCCTTCGTCGCAAGCCATTGAGTGATTCGGTGCAACTCCAGAGTTGCACGTCGACCCTCGTCGCGCAACCGCAAGGTTGCACGAGGACGAGTGGTGCGGGTTCGCCTACGCTCGGGTCCATGGTGCAGAGCCGGGCGGAAGACGTGGACGCATACCTCGCCGAGGTCCCCGAGGAACGCAGGGAGGCCCTGACCCGGCTGCGCGAGCTGTGCCGGACCGAGCTGCGCGGATTCACCGAGGTGATGGCGTACGGGATGCCCGCGTACGAGCGGGAGGGCGTCGGGGAGATCGCCTTCGCGAGCCAGAAGCAGTACGTCTCCTTCTACCTGATGCGCGACGACGTCCGCGAGGCCTTCGAGGAGCGGCTCGCGGGCCATGACATGGGCAAGGTCTGCCTGCGCTTCCGCAGGCCGGAGAAGATCGACTTCCCCCTTCTGAGAGACCTGCTGCGGGCCACGGCGGCCGGTCCCGGGAAGGTCTCCTGACCGCCGCGGCGAGACGTTTTCGGAACAACCGAAAAGAAAGTTGCGCGCAGGCTGTCACAACCGTGGACCGGCCGGTGTCTTGTGTCCGAACCCTCGAAACGAAGGAGATGGACACCATGGCCGAGACCACCAACGTCATCGTGATCGGCGGCGGATACGCCGGAGTGATGGCCGCCAACCGCCTGAAGCAGCGCGAGGACGTCACGGTGACCCTGGTCAATCCGCGCGCGGTCTTCGTGGAGCGGATCCGCCTGCACCAGCTGGCGGGCGGAACCCACGGAGCCGTGGTCGCGTACGACGAGGTCCTGGCCGAGGGGGTGACCCTGCTCGTCGACTCCGTCGAACGCATCGACACCGCCGAGCGCGGCGTGACCCTGGCCTCTGGTGGCCGGCTCGCCTACGACTACCTCGTCTACGCGGTGGGCAGCGGCAGCGCGGACCCGACCGTGCCGGGCGCGGCCGAGTTCGCCCACCCGATCGCCACCCTGGAGGACGCGCAGCGGCTGCGGCCGGTCCTCGACGCCGCGCCGTCGACGGCCGCGGTGACCGTGGTCGGCGCCGGTCCGACCGGCATCGAGACCGCCGCCGAACTGGCCGAGCAGGGCCGGGCCGTGACCCTGGTGTGCGGCGGGGTCCTCGGCCCGTACCTCCACGCCCGCGGGCGGCGCTCCGTGGCCCGGCGGCTGACGGCGCTCGGGGTGAGCGTGCTCGAAGGCCCGGACACCAAGGTGACGGCCGTGACGCGCGACGCCGTCCGGCTCGCGAACGGCCGCGAACTGGCGGGCGCGGTGACCATCTGGACCGCCGGTTTCGGCGTCCCGGACCTGGCCGCGCGCAGCGGGCTGAGCACCGACGCCCTGGGCCGCCTGCTCACGGACGAGACGTTGACCAGTGTGGACGACGAACGCGTCTTCGCGGCCGGGGACTCGGCGGCGCCCTCGGGCCTGGCCCCGCGGATGAGCTGCCAGGCCGCGACGCCGATGGGCGCGCGGGTCGCCGACACGGTACTGAGCCGGATCGAGGGCGAACAGCCGGAGACCCTCAACTCCGTGTTCGCAGGCCAGTGCATCAGCCTGGGACGAGGCGCAGGCATCTTCCAGTTCGCCCACAAGAACGACACCGCGCTGTGGTTCCACATCGGCGGCCGGACCGGCGCGAAGATCAAGGAAGTCGTGTGCAAGGGCACCGTCAAGCACCTCGCCGCGGAGGCCGGCAAGCCGGGTTCGTACGGCTTGCACCGCGTGTCCGGAGGCGACGCCCGCGGCCGGCGCCTGGAGGCCGAGCAGGGCGGCATCAGGGCCGCCGCCGATCAGACCGCTTGAGCCTGCCGGCCGATCAGATGATCATGAGCTGATTCGAACCGCCCGAAGGCCAACGGAAACTGACGGAAGAGAAACCACCATGGACACCCCGGTGCAGGGACCTGATCAGGCGACCGAGACCTTCGTCGCCCACCGCAACCTGCTCTTCACGGTCGCCTACGAGATGCTCGGCTCGGCGGCCGACGCCGAGGACGTGCTGCAGGAGACGTGGCTGCGCTGGGCGGGCGTCGATCTCGCCCGGGTCACCGATCAGCGCGCCTACCTGGTGCGCATCACCACCCGCCAGGCGCTGAACCGGCTGCGCACCATGAGCCGCCGCAAGGAGGCCTACGTCGGCCAGTGGCTGCCGGAGCCGCTGCTCACCGCGCCGGACGTGGCCGAGGACGTGGAACTGGCCGAGAGCATGTCGATGGCGATGATGCTGGTCCTGGAGACGCTCGGACCGACCGAGCGGGCCGTCTTCGTGCTCCGCGAGGTGTTCGGCCTCGACTACGAGGAGATCGCGACCGCCGTCGACAAGACACCGGCGGCGGTCCGGCAGATCGCGCACCGGTCCCGAAAGCACGTCGACGCCCGCCGCCCCCGCCAGACGGTTTCCGCGAGCGAGACCCGGGCGGCCGTGGAATCGTTCCGCCGGGCGTTCGAAACCGGGGACCTGCAGGGCCTCCTCGACGTGCTCGCCCCCGAGGTCGTCTACATGGGCGACGGCGGCGGCATCAAGCAGGCCGCACTGCGGCCGATCGTCGGCGCCGTCAGCGTGGCCCGGGTCTTCGCCGGCATGTCGGGCAAGGCCGTCAAGGGCGGCATCTCGTTCTTCTTCGCCCCCACCATGGTCAACGGCACCCCGGCCCTGGCCGTCCACATCGACGGTGAGTTCGACGGAGTCATCGCCTTCCACGTCCAGGACACCCGCATCGCCGGCCTCTACTTCGTCCGCAACCCGGAGAAGCTGTCCCACGTCGCGACCGAGACCACACCCACCCTGCGGTGAACGCCGGGCGGTACCTGCCCGGCGGGGGAGGGCCGGTCGGGGATGGCTGGCAGCATGTCACCCATGCCCTCCCCTCCCTTCGCGGGTTCCGAGCCCGCACCCGCCGAACCGGTCCGCCACCGGGACCACGGCATGTGGCTGGCCGGCTTCACCGGCCGGGTGCTCGTGGTCTGTCCGCGGTGCGGCGGCCGCGCGCTCGTCCTGCCTCGGCCCGGCCTCCCGGAACCGAAGTACTCCGGCGCCCTGCTCTTCCAGCCCCGTCGCCTCGCCTGCGGGGGGTGCGGTGCGGTCGCCGACTGGGCGGCGCGGGAGCGGGGCGCCGCCCTGGTCGGGGTTTCGGTCGGCGGCACCGAGGACCCCTTCTTCCGGCGTCCTCTCTGGCTGCAGACCCGTTGCGCGGGAAAGGTCCTGTGGGCCTACGACGAGGAGCACGTCGAAGCCCTCGCGTCCTACGTGGGCGCCCGGCTGCGCGAGCGGTACACCTCCCCGACGTTGTCGATGTTCGCCCGGCTGCCTGCCTGGATGAAGTCCGCGGCGCGCCGTGACGAGGTACTGGCCGGCCTGGAGACCCTGCGGGGTCTCTCCCGGCTCTCGGCCCCCGCCGACCGCTCCGACGCGGCCCACGAACGGGGCGACCGCCCGCGCCACCAGGGCAGCGTGCTGTTCCGCGGCGGCCCCTACCCGGACGGGGCCGGTGACGCGGGCGGGTGACACGGGCCGCGGCCGGGCGGGCGGCCTGGCGGGCGGCCGCGGAGGCACGCACCGGCCGAATGCGGTGCGCCGGGGGGACCCGAACGTGTGGCTGTGGGAGGGGATGCCGGGGTGAGGGGCCGGTATGCGGGTACCTCGCATCCGAAACCCCGTCGCAGGAGGAACCCATGCTCGGTACCGACTACCGCACCGGCTCGCCCAACTGGATCGACCTCGGGAGCCCCGACATCCCCCGGGCCGCGGCCTTCTACCGGGCCGTCTTCGGCTGGGAGTTCCACCTGCTCGGGCCCGAGACAGGCGGGTACGGGTTCTTCCAGGCGGACGGGAAGACCGTCGCCGCGGTCGGGCAGCTCGACCCGGGTGCCACCTCCGCGTGGACCGTGTACTTCCGGACCGACGACGCGGAGGCCACCACCCGTGGTGTGCGCGACGGCGGCGGCACCGTCCGCGTCGAGCCGATGGACGTCATGGGGGAGGGGTGGCTCGCGCAGTACACCGACCAGCAGGGCGCCGATTTCGCCGTCTGGAAGCCGGGCCGGACCCCGGGACTGGAGCTGACCTCCGCCGACAACGCGCTGTGCTGGGTCGAACTGCACGTGCCGGACCCGATGGCGGCGCTGTCCTTCTACGGAGCTCTCTTCGGGACGCGCTCCCGGGAGATGGAGGCGCCCGGGATGACCTACCAGGTGCTCAGCACCGCCGACGGGGACCAGGAGGACGGCTCCTTCGGCGGGGTGGCACCGCTGACGGAGGGGGAGACGGACGCGCGCTGGGTGCCGTACTTCGCGGTCGCGGACGTGGACGCCGTGGTGAGCACCGCACGGACCGCCGGCGGCACGGTGCTGATGCCGGGCGCCGACGTGCCCGACGTCGGGCGGATCGCCTGGCTGGCGGACCCGAGCGGGGCGGTCTTCGCCCTGCTCAAGGCCGCGCCGCCGGCGGAGTGACCACGAACCGGACGGTCAGCCGGTGAAGGCTTCGACGAGCGTCCATACGGCCAGCACGGCCATGCACAGGGCGCCGAAGCGCTGGACGGTCTTGAGGGGGACCCGCTTGGCGATGAACCGGCCCACGATCAGGGCGAGGGCGGAGACCGACATGAGGGCCGCGGCGGAACCGATGGCGGTGGGCAGCCAGCCGTTGGTGGCGGCGAGGTTGGCGGTGGTGATCTGCGTCAGGTCACCCCATTCGCCGATGAAGACGGCCATGAACGCCGTGGTGAACACGGGCCAGAAACCGGTGACGGCCTTGGCCGCCGAGTCCGCCTCGTCGTCGTCCGCGCCGGAGCGCATCATGACGACGGCGCCGAAGGCGAACAGGGCGGCGGAGGTGAGCTTGACGGCCGTGTTCGGCAGCATGCCGATCAGGCTTCCGGCGCCGACGGCGATGGCCACGTGCACGATGAACGCGGTGGAGGTGCCGAACCACACGTACAGGGGCCGCATCCGGGTGCCCATGGCCAGTGAGGCGAACATGGTCTTGTCGGGGAGCTCGGCGAGGAAGATCAGACCGAAGGCGGTGAAGATCGCCACGGGGTCGAGAGTCATTCCGGATGCTGCTTTCTGCTGGAGCCGGGCTCTGATGGCTCGGATCGGCACCCAGCAGGGGGGGCGACGGGAAGAACCACTCGGCCCGGCACGACGAAGCGGCCCACACGGTGATGTGGGACGGGTCATGCCTTGGCCGAAGGTCTCGTCCGCCCCGCGCGTGAAGCGCGGTGGCCCGGTGGCCGGGACCCGTCGGGGCGTCCAGTATGTCGACCAGCGGTTTTCGGGACTACTCCCCTTCGCTGCCGACAACTGTAACAGCGGCGACGGGTGCCCCGTGAGGGCCGGAGGTCCCGGGGCGGCTATCCGAAACGGACCGGGAGGTACTTGACCCCGTTGATGAAGTCCGAGCGCAGGCGGCGCACCTCCCCCGTGAGGGACACCTCCGGATGGCGGCGCAGGAGCTCCCGGACCAGGGCCTTGATCTGGGTGCGGGCGAGGCCGGCTCCCAGGCAGAAGTGGGGGCCGCCGCCACCGAAGGTGAGGTGCTCGTTCGGGGTGCGGCGGATGTCGAAGGCGAAGGGGTCGGCGAAGACCTCCTCGTCGCGGTTGGCGGAGGTGTAGTACGTGACCACCTTCTGCCCCTCGGCGACGGGCCGCCCGTGCAGGACGGTGTCACGGGTGGCGGTGCGCCGGAAGTTGTGGATCGAGCCGCCCCAGCGCAGGAACTCCTCCGTCGCGGTGGTCCACAGGGCCTCGTCCCCGGGGGCCGCGGCCAGTTCGGCACGCGCCGCGGGGTGGTCGATCAGGGCGATCAGGGCCGCGGAGAGCAGGTTGCGGGTGGTCTCGTTGCCCGCGACGCAGAGCAGGACGAAGAACATGTTGATCTCGTCCGGCGACAGCCGGTCCCCGTCGACCTCGGCGTGCACCAGCGTGGAGAGGATGTCCTCCCGGGGGCGGGCCCGCCGCTCGTCGGCCAGCGCGTCGCAGTAGGAGTAGATCTCGGCGGCCGCGAGATCGCTGTCGTGTTTGCCGGCCGAGAGCTCGGGGTCCTGGGAGCCGGCCATCCGGTTGCTCCACTCGAAGATCAGCCGTTCGTCCCCCTCGGGCACGCCCACCATCTCGCAGATCGTCTGGATCGGCAGCCACGCGGCGACCTCCGCGACGAAGTCCATGTCCCGGCCCGGGGTGACCGCCCGCTCCACCAGGGTGACCGCCCGCTCCTGGATCCGGGCCGCGAGCCTGCGTACGACCCGGGGGGTGAAACCCGCGCTGACCAGCGAGCGGTACCGGGAGTGGCGCGGGGCGTCCATGCCCAGCAGGACCAGGCGCAGGGTCTCCAGGGACTCGGGGTTCTGGTCACGGATCATGAACGAGCCGAGTTCGGTGGACCAGAGCTCGGGGTCGCGGCTGACGGCTTTGACGTCGGCGTGGCGGGTGACGGCGTAGAAGCCGGCGTGCGGGCCCGGCACCTCGTGCCAGTGGACCGGGTCCTCCCGGCGCAGCCGGGTGAAATGGGCGTGCGGGACCTCACGGGCCCAGGTGTCCTCAAGGAGGTCTATCTCGCCGGTGGGCAGCATGGGGCGGTTCCCTTCGTCGGACGGTCGGGGTGGCACGGATCGCGGTCGTACGGATCTGGTCGTACGGATCGGGGTGGCGTGGATCGGGGTGGCGCGGACCGGGGTGGCCGGATCGGATTCGTGCGGGTCAGCCGGCCCTGCCGAGTCCCAGGACGGCGCCGAGGGCGTCGACGACGAGCCCGTCGGGGACCGCTCCCGGCTCCAGGCGGTGCTGCATGGCGAGTCCCAGGAGGATGCCGAGCACGAGGGCCCCGGTCTCCTCCGGCGTACGGGTCAGGGGGGTGCCCGTGGCCTCGGCCCAGTCGGCCAGGCCCTCGCCGAGCTGGGCGCGGACCTCGGTGTACCGCTGGGCGAGCCGGTCTCCGATGAAGGGGCGGCCGCGTGCGGCGTGCAGCCACAGCTCCGTCTCCAACAGGAGCCAGGAGTCGCCGTGCTCGGGGTGCGGGCGGGTGAGGCTGCCCCACATCGCGGAGAAGTGGACGGCCGGGTCGGCCGGGTCGCCGGCCGCGATCTCGGCCGCGAGCTCCTCGCTCGTACGCTCCTTCCAGACCTCCAGGAGAGCCAGCAGCAGGCCCTCCTTCCCGCCGAAATGGCTGTACAGCGCGCCCGTGGTGCGCCCGGCCGCCTCGGCGACGGCTTCGGCGGAGACGGCGTGGAACCCCTTGCGGGCGAAGAGGCCGGCCGCCGCGTCGATGAGGCGGGCGCGGCTCTCGGACTTGCGCTGCGCCTGCGGGGTGCGATGCCCCCGCGGGGTGCGGCGCCGGGGCTCTTCTCGCGTGCGGGACGGCTCCACGGGGCCTCCGGGGCGCTGGTCGTAGGGCAATGCCGGGTCGGACCGGGTGCGCAGCACATCGGGTGAGCAGCCACACCAGTGCGCAGCCACCTCGCGTGGCGAGTTATATCGGGCCGCCGATATAAGTTGCGCCCTTCCTGACGAAGTGTCAAGCGGTACCGCAGGACCGCACGGGCCCCCGGTGGCACGCTGAAAGGGTGCGCGCCGCCCTGATGGAGCTCCGTACGGGCACCGGCCCCCTGCCGGCGGCCGCGCGGCGGGCCGTCCGGGTCACCCTCGCCGCCGGCATCGGCTTCTACGGGTTCCTGTACGGGCTGGACCGGCCCGTCGAGGCCACCTATGCGCTCTTCGCGGCCGTCGCGCTGGCCGGGCTCTCCCGGATCCCGGGCAGCGGACGCCTGCGGGCCCGGGTCGTCGCCCGGGTGCTCCCGGCCGCCTGTGCGCTGGTGGTCCTGGGCACCTGGCTGTCCGTGCGCACCTGGGCCGCCGTGGCGGGCATGCTGGTCATCGGCTTCTGCGTGGCCTTCTCCTCGGCGGCAGGACCCCGCCTGGCGGGCGCCGCGCCCGGGCTTCAGCTGCTGTACATCCTGCCCAGCTTCCCGCCGTACGCCCCCGACACCCTCGGCCAGCGGCTGACCGGCACCGTCGCCGGGGTCCTGCTGCTGATCCTCGCCGAGGCCACCGTGCTGCCCGACCCGGTCGTCCCCGGCTACCGCGACCTGGCCGCCGCGGCCGCGGCGGAGGCGGCCAGGTGCGCCGCCGTGCTGGAGCGGCCGCCCCACACCCTGCCCATGGCGGAGGTCGCCCGTGCCTCGGAGCGGGCGCAGGCCCTGCGGCCCTCCAAGGTCGGGGAGGCACAGCGGCCCGCGGGGCCCGGCGTACGCGAACGCGCGCTGGCCCACACCGGGCTGGCGGCCCGCACCCTGCTGGCCCGGCTCCGGTCCCTGCCCCCGCTGGAGCCCATCGCGCCGGACGGGACGGCCGGGCTGGAGCTCGTACGGGCCGTGCGCGAGTCGGCCGACGGGACGGCCGCGCTGCTCGGGGAGGGAGGCCCGCCCCCGACGAGCTCCACGCGGCTGCGGGACCTGCAGGTCTCCCTGGCCCGGTCCGCGGTGACCGGGCCAGGGCCCGGGTTCCGCAACGCCGCGCTGCTGGAGCTGGCGGACGCCGCGCTCGTGCTGCGGGGCGCGGCCGGGATAGCCGTACGGGGGCGCGCGGGGGCCACGGACGTGGTGGTGCCCGGGGCGGATCAGGTGTCCGGGCCGGCGGACCGGTTCTGGTACGCCTGGGAAGGGCCGGTGAGGCTCTGGTGGCGCCGGCTGGCCGGGAACGGCGGGCCCCGTTCCGTGCACTTCCAGAACGCCGTCCGGATCGGCGTGGCCCTCGCCGTCGCCCGTGCCGTCGCCGGACTGGATTCCCTGCCGCACGGCTTCTGGGCGATGCTCGCCGTCCTCAGCCTGACCGGCACCAACGCCGTGCAGACCCGGGCCACCGTCCGGCTGGCCCTGATCGGCACCTTGGTGGGCGCGGTCGCCGCGGGCGGGGTCCTCGCGCTGGCCGGGGAGGCGAGCACGGTGTACGCGATCGTGCTGCCGCCGCTGATGCTGTTCGCCTTCTGCGTCGGGCCCGTGCGCGGCGTGGGATGGGCCCAGGCCATGTTCACGCTGGTGGTGGCCATGGCCTTCGCCCAGCTCTCCCCGGTCACCTGGCAGCTGGCCGCGGTCAGGTTCCTGGACGTGCTGGTCGGCAGCGCGATCGGGATGGTGTGCGGGCTGCTGGCCTGGCCGCGCGGCGCCCACGACGAACTGGGGCGGGCCGTGGCCGAACTGCTGCACGCCGCGGCCGAGGACGTCCAGGCGGCCACGGCTGCCTTCGGGCGGGCCCGCGCGGTCGAGCCCGACCAGCGGGTGCGGCACGCGCTGGCCATGGCGGAGAGCGCGTACGCCCAGTACCAGACGGAGCGCCGGCATCCGGCCGCCGCCGCGGGCGAGGACTGGCAGGCGGCGATGATGACGGGCCACCACGTCCTGTGGGGCGGCCGCAGGCCCCCGGGCGCCCCGCCCGGCCCGCCCGAGGAAGCGGTGGTGCGGGAGTACGGGGCCTGGGTGGCGGCCGGACTGCGCCGCGCGGCAGCCGCCGCGGACCCCGTACACGCCACCGGGCCCGCGGATCCCGGTCCCGTCGGCCCCGCGCCTCGCCGGTCCGGCCCCGAGGGCGCCCCGCCGGTGTTCTACACCGCGATGGCCTGGCTCGACTCGCTGAGCGCGGACCTGAACCTGCTCGACCGCGGGGCCGGGGCGTCCGGGGCGTCCGGGCCCGGTCCCGCGGCCCCCGGTCGGGCCTGAGCGCGCGGTGGTGCGCCCGGAGCGGGGCTCTGCGATCGTGGAAGGCGGGACTCCGGCAGGCGGCGGCGGGGCTGTGGCGAGGAGCGGTGATGTCCGGATTGTTCGAGGCGAGCGTCGAGATCGACCGGCCCGTCGCCGAGGTGTTCGCGTACCTCGCGGACGGGCGCAACGACCCCGAGTTCAGCCCGCGCGTCCAGCGGATCACCCGGACCCCGGACGGCCCGACCGCCGTCGGGACGGTCTTCCGCAGCACGGTGAAGGACGCGGGGATGAAGACCGCCCGGGAGTTCCAGATCACCGAACTCGAGGCGCCGGGGCGGATCCGCTGGTCGGAGCTGAGCGAGAACCTGGTGACCGCCGAGGGCGGCTACGACCTGACGGAACTCCCCGGCGGCCGGACGCGGTTGCGGGTCTTCAACACCCTGACCGGACACGGGTTCGGCCGCCTCCTCGTCGGCTTCGCCCTGGGCGCCGCGCGCAAGGACGCCCCCGACTTCGGCCGCCGGATCAAGGCGGCGGCGGAGGCGTCCCCACGCTCTCGGTGAGACCGGGCCGGGTCACCGGGTCACCGGGTTTTCCGGCTCACCGGGCCACGGGGTTTCCGGTCAGAAGCGTCCGGGCAGGGACGGAATCGGCAGGGGCTTCGCGGGTGCCCCCTGCCGGTCCGCGCCCGGTGACGGCGCGCGGCAGGTGATGTCCGCGGCCGGCAGCCGTCCGGTGACCAGGTAGTCGGTGACCGGTGCGTTGGCGCAGGAGGAGGGGTCGGCCAGGTACACCCCGTGGCCCTCGGCGCCCAGTGCCAGCACCATCCGCGAACCCTTCAGCGCCCGGTGCAGGCCCTGACCGCTGGCCAGCGGGGTTTGCGAGTCCCACTCGTTCTGCACGGTCAGCACCCCGGCCCGCGCCTTCATCGGGGTCTGCGCCTCGAGCGGGCGCGGCCAGAAGGCGCACGGCTTGATGTTCGAGGCGAAGTCCCCGTAGAGCGGGTACGCGGCCTTGTCCCGGACCGCGTCACGCCGGTACCGCTGGGGATCGCGCGGCCAGGAGTCCGTGTCCCCGCACACCACGCTCCAGAAGACGGCGACGCCGTTGTCGGAGGCGGGTTCCGCCGCCCCGGACCGGCCGGCCAGGGCCCGCTTCATGTCGAAGTCCGGCCCCGAGGCGCCGGGAGTACGGGCCGGCTTCCCCTCGGCCGCCTCCTTGAGGGCCACCACCAGCGGGGTCACCTGCGCCGGGTAGAAGAACAGGCCGCGCGCCCCCCGGATGTCGTCACCGTTGATCTTCTGCCCCTCGAAGACGATCGGATCCCGGTCGGCGCGCGCCACCAGGTCCCAGAACGTCTTCGACACGGTCGCCGGGCTCTCGCCGAGGTGGTACTCGCCCGCGCGCTGCGCAGCCCACCGCGTCCACCGGGCGAAGGCCGGCTCGGCCTCCGTCGCCCAGGTCTGGAACATGCCCCGCCAGATCCGGTCCGGGTCCACGCCGCTGTCGAGCACGAAGCGGTCGGTCCGGCCGGGGAACATCTGCGTGTAGACCGCGCCGAGGTACGTCCCGTAGGAGTAGCCCAGGTAGGAGAGCTTCCGCTCGCCCAGCACGGCACGGATCGTGTCCATGTCGCGGGCGGTGTTGCGGGTGGTGATGTACGGGAGCACGGAGCCGGCCTTCTCCCGGCACTTCTCGGCGATGGTGCGCGCCCAGGCCACGTCGGAGGGGAAGGATCCCGGTCGGTACGGCCGGTCGATGCCCTGCTCGGAGTCTTCCAGCCCGCAGCTGATGGGGCTGCTGGCACCGACCCCGCGCGGATCGAAGCCGATGAGGTCGTACCGCTCGCTCACCTTCGCGGGCACCACCTCGCCCAGACTCAGCGGCAGGTCGAGCCCGCTCCCGCCCGGCCCGCCCGGATTCATCAGGAGGACCCCGTGGCGCTTCGCGGGGTTCGTGCTCTTCACCCGGGATATCGCCAGGTCGAGGGTGCGTCCCCGGGGTCGCCGGTAGTCGAGCGGCACCTTGATCGAGGCGCACTCGTACGAGGCCGGCTGCTCGGCGCTGCACCGGTGCCAGGCCGGCCTCTGCCGCAGGTATGCGGCATCGGCCTGGAGGGCGTCCGTGGACTGGTCGGTGTCGGCGGACAGGACGGAGTCGGTGGGCAGGGCGGAAGCCTGGGCGGCCGCGAGCAGCGGCACGGAGCTCGCGAGGAGCCCGGCGGCGGTCAGGAGGGATGCCAGTCGTTTCTTGCGCACGAGGGCCGTTCCTTTCGGGTGGGCGGTGGTCCGCACCCACCCTGGGTCACCGCACGGTCCGGGCGAATCCACCTGAGGGCCGGGGCCCTCTACTCCTCGCGAATGACCGGAAATCCGGACAACTGGCCGACGCGCCGGGGTTTTTGTCCTCACGTCAGGCATCAGGGGCACGGGTGTACGGCGGTCCGGCGCGGCACCGTAGCAGTCTTTCGGAGGGTCGCCCTGATGTTTGTCCAGTCCGGATGGGCCTTCGGTGGGGGAGCCCCGGCCGGCACTAGCGTCCCTTGGCACCCGGGGACCGGGGAGCGGAGTGCTCCGTTCGGCTCCCGGGCCGTCCCGGGAGCCAAGGAGGCACAGTGCTGTCAATCCGTCGGACGAACGTCGGTGGCATGTCGGTCGCTTCGCGTCACGTGATGGGCACGGGCATCGTCCTCGGCGCCCTCGCCCTCACGCTGATCGCGCTGCTGATACCGGTGCAGAGCTTCGGCGGCAGAACCGCCACGGCCGCCACGGCCGGGGCGAACGCGGTCACGGCTGCCCCCGTTCCCGCATCCGCCTCCCCCGATGACGACGGCGCCGGGGTGATGAACACGGCCTTCGGGCCGCTGACCCCTCAGGACCGCGAGTTCGTGCGCAAGGTCCGCCTCGCCGGACTGTGGGAACTGCCCGCGGGCCGGCAGGCCCAGGAGCGGGGGACCCGCCGATCGGTGCGGACGGCCGGCGAGCACCTCGTGGAGGGGCACACCGAACTGGACCGGAGGGTCCTGGAGGTGGGCCAGGCCCTCGGCATGGAACTGCCGGACCGGCCGTCCGGCCAGCAGCAGGCCTGGCTCGACCAGTTGGACCGGGCCCAAGGGGCCACGTACGAGCGGCTGTTCGTGCAGCTGCTGCGGCGGGCGCACGGAAAGGTGTTCACGCTCGTCGCCCAAGTGCGGGCGCAGACCCGCAACTCCGTGGTCCGCGAGCTCGCCACGGACGCCAACACCACGGTCCTGGACCACATCGCGGTGCTCGAAGCCAGCGGACTGGTCGATTTCGAAGGCCTCGCGGACAGCCCTGCCGTGGCCGCCCCGCCCACGGCCGCCCCTCCCACCGACACCCGACCGAGGAAGTGAAGTGATCACATGCGCGACAACGACTCCACGCAAGGCCCGGCACGCCGGGACAGGACAGGACACAAACGCAGGGCCCGTCCCCTGTACAAGGTGCTCGCCGCGGCATCCGCACTGGTCCTGGGAGGCGGCGGGGTGGTGATCGCCGGGCAGGTGGCCTCCGCGGGCCAGGACCCGGCTCGCCGGGCACCGGTGACGGCCACCATCGACTGCCCCGACGTGGGCGAGCGGCTGCGCGAGGTTCCCGATCAGGTGCGCGGCGAAGTGGACCGGGAACTAGCCGGTCTGGACACCCAGATCGCCGAGGCCTACCAGCGGCTCGCCACCGGCCGGGCGCAGGCGGACGCACTGCTGGGGGAGCTGAAGGGCCGGCGCGACGCGTCGATCGGCCGGGTCTCCGAGGCGATCGGACGGACCGCCGCCCGCCCCGACGGGCTGGCGGAGCTGAGCGCCTGCGCGATGCGGGAGGCGCCGGCCGCCGAGGAGGAGACCGCGCGGGGCGGCACGGAGGCCGTCCTGAAGGGAGGACCGGCCCGCGCCGACTTCGTCCCCATCGGCTCGGTGAAGCCGAACGTGCGGCGCCCGGCTCCCAAGTCCGGTGCCTCCAAAGGTTCCTTCTCCGTGGAATGCGGGCGCAACGACGAGCGCCACCTCAACCCCGACAACGTGATCGTCGCCCCCGGGGTGAGCAACGGCGCCCACCACATGCACGACTACGTCGGCAACCGGACCACGGACGCCTTCTCCACCAACAACAGCCTCGCCGCCTCCGGGACCACCTGCACGAACGGCGACCTGTCCACCTACTACTGGCCGGTGCTGAGGCTGCGCGACGGCAAGGCCGAGCAGGACGCGGGAGCCCCCGGCGGCGGCCAGGACGCCAACGTCGGCACGATCCTGCGCCCGAAGCAGGTGACCATCCAGTTCAAGGGAAGCCCCGTCTCCCGGGTCGCCGCCATGCCCCGCTTCCTGAGGATCATCACGGGCGACGCCAAGGCCTTCACCAACGGCCCGGCCAACGCCAACGCCTCGTGGAGCTGCACCGGCTTCGAGAACCGGCAATTGAAGGACAAGTACCCGATCTGCCCCAAGGGCACCGACGTGGTACGGACGTTCGCCTTCCAGAGCTGCTGGGACGGCAAGAACACCGACAGCGCCAACCACCGCACCCACGTGGCCTTCGCCGGGCGGGACGGGTCCTGCCCGGCGGGCTTCAAGGCCGTCCCGCAACTGGTGCAGCGGATCGTCTACGCGACGCCCCCCGGCGCGCGCTTCGCGGTGGACAGCTTCCCCGAGCAACTGCACAAGCCGGTCACCGACCACGGCGACTTCATCAACGTCATGCCGGACGAGCTGATGGCCCGGGCGGTGCGCTGCGTCAACGGCGGACGTGCCTGCCGCTGACCCGGCGAAAGGCGGTGCCGGCCCCGGAGCACGCTCCGGGGCCGGCACCGCCTCGTTCGTTCGTCCGCTCCACCCGCTCGGGCTTGCGCCTTCTAGAGGCCGTTGACGCGGGCGATGCGGCCGTCGCCCGGAGACGGGCGGAAGTCGGCGGCCACCACGCGCGCCCGGCGGCTGCCCCGGACCGGCCGCAGCCGGACCTGGGCCATCAACCGGCGGCTGCGCAGCGCCAGTTCCAGTTCGAATCGGGTACGAGGGTCCCTCAGACCGGGCCCGAAGAGCTTCTCCAGCTGGCGCATCCGGTAGCGGACCGTCTGCGGGTGCACGCTCAGCGCCTTGGCCGCCTCGGGAGCTCCACCGCCCTCCAGCCAGGCGAGCAGGGTCACTTCGAGCCGCTCGCTCTGGCGCGGGGTGAGGTCGGCCAGCGGCCGCAGCCAGCGTGCGGCGAGTGCGTGGGCCAGCGGCTCGTCCTGGAGCAGGAGCAGCGTCGAGAGGTGGTCGTCCACGAAGACGGTCCGGGCGTCCGGACCGGACCGGGCCTGCGCCGGGACCAGCGCGAGCAGGCGTACCGCCCAGCGCAGGGAGGATGCGGTGTCGCCGGGGGCCACCGGGTGGCCGACCACGGCGAGCCGGCCGCGCAGCACGCCCTCCAGGGCGGTACGGGCCTCGGGGTCGGGGGTCGGGACGAGCAGGCACGGCTGGCCCGCGACCATCCCGCCGAGGCAGTCGTCGAGGAGGGCCGCGAGCTGCTGGGTCTCGCCGGGCGATGCCAGGGCGACCGCGCGTACGGCGACGGGGAGCGGCCAGCCGGCCGGTCCGGCCAGTTCGGCCAGTTCGGTCCGGGCCGATTCGCGGTGCGGGGTGTCACCCGTGAGCAGGGCGAAGAGTTCGCGCCGGGCGTGCTCGCGCACCGAGCCGAACCGTTGTAAAGGGACGGCTTGGAGCGGTGGCAACTCCCCGCCGCGGAAAGCCGCGTGCGGGTGTGCCTGTGGGTGGGGCCGGGCGTGCTCGGTTTCGAAGGCCGCGGCCGGCGTGGTGGTGGGTCCGGGGCCGGACCGGGTCTGCGCGTGGGGGTCCGGCGGCTCCGGCGCGGGGGCCGGTTCGGCTCCGTCGGCCGCGCCGGTGTCCGTGTCGCCGCACCCGGCGCCGCCACCGCCCTCGCGGTAACCGAGGGCGGTGAGCAGTGCCCCCTCCATCCTCCGTCTGACCACCTCGTCGCCGAGGTCCTCGACGAGCGCCGAGAATCCGGGGACGGTCTCCCGCAGTTCCTCCACCATCCCCGCCGCCACCGTGGGCAGTTCCTTGCGCAGGACCCGGGTCCACTCGCCGCGCGGGCGGGACCAGATGCGGTTCAGAAGTTCGCACATTGTTACCTCGTTCAAGCCGGGGTATGGCCTGCCCCGTGGGACGGTGGCAAGCCCGCAGTCCCGCGGCATCGGCTCGATCGCCGTCGGGGAGGTGCGGCGGCGGATCAGGCGTCAACCCCGTCGCAACCGCACCACTGGAAGGGAATCTTCCGGGGATGTTCGATGCGATGGCTGTGCGAGGGCCAGAAATTATCACGTTTCGATAAATCCTGTGGAGGGCTTGCATACCTCCACGATGCTTCTGCACTCCGGCCCCCGCTCCCGGCCGGCCCGGTGGGCCAAGTGCCCATCTCCCGCCCGCCGAGGAGCGGTTGCGACGTCGACCCCCGGGCGCCGAGCGCGAGGTGGAAGTGCTCGGGTCCGGACGTATGGGAGACCACATGCCCTTGCTCCAGCCCCGCCCGCCCGGTCGTTCGCACCGGGCCCGCCGTACGAGAGGCCGTACCCGGCGCCACGCCGGAGCGCCGTCCGCGCCGGTCTCGGGCCCGGTGACCGGCCCGATGTCAGGCCCGGCATCCGCAGTCGTCTCCCCGGCGGCGTCGACGCCGGCGGTGCCCGGCGCCTCCGGCCGGCGGGCGGTGCGGCGCCCGCCGCTGCTGTCCGCGTCCGGGGGGCCGCACCCCGCGGCCCTGGGTGCGGCCGGCCTCGCGGCTCTGGCGGCCCTGCTCGTGGCGGCCCGCGCCGGCGCACTGACCCGCCTGTGGGACTTCCTCGACTACGGGGCCGGCGTGCTCTCGCTGGTCTCCCTCACCGGCGCCGTCCTGTGGGGACTGGCGGCCACCGACCGCAGGCTCCTCGCCTCCGGGCACCGGCTCGTCGCCCAGGCCGCGCACCGGGGCCTGGCCGTCGCCGGCCTCGGCTTCCTCCTCCTGCACGTGTGGATCAAGGTCGGGCGGTCCCGGACCGACGCCGCCGCCGTGGTCCTGCCCTTCGCGGACGGCCAGCGCCCGCTGCTCATCGGCCTCGGCAGCCTGGCCGGCTACGGATTCGTCGCCGTGGCCGTCTCCGGCGCCGTCCGCGGCGCCTTCGCCACCCGGGGGCGGTCGCTGTGGTGGCGCGCCCTGCACATGGCGGCGTACCCGGCTTGGGGTGCCTCACTGGTCCACGGGCTCAAGTCCGGTCGCGCCGCCAGTGCTTGGGTGACCGTGGGGTACGCCCTGTGCCTGATCGGCGTCGCCGGACTGCTGACGCTGCGGCTGCGCGCGAAGCTGCGTACGCTCGCCGCCGCGAGGCCGTCCGGCACCCCGGCCGCGCCGGCGGCGCCACCGGTGCAGTCCCCGCCGCACGCGCCGTCCGTACCGCCCCGGGTGCCCGGGCAGGCGCCGCCGCACCGGCCGGCGCCCTTCGTGCGCAGGCCGGCGGAGTGGGCGGCCGAGCTGCTGACCGCGCGCCTGACCCGGCAGCCGGGCGCCACGGTGTTCCCCACCCGCCCGGAACGGGCCGCGGATCCGTCAGCGGGCCCGCGCGTCTCGCCGTCCGGCTCGTCTTCGCCCGAGCCGCTCGACGGCGTACGGAGCGGGCGGTGAACGGCGGCTCCGGAACGCGTCCCGCCCTCGGCTGCGTGGGAGGGCCCCGGCTGCTGGCGGGACTCGACGCCGCCGAGCGGCTGGACCGGGCCGGTCATCTGGACGTGCACGGCGCGCTGCCGCGCTACCCCTCCGAAGAGCTCGTCGCACTCGCCGAGGGCATCGCCCTGGGCGGGCGCGGGGGAGCGGGCTTCCCCTTCGCCCGCAAGCTCCGGGCCGTCATCCGGTCCGCCAGAGGTCAAGAGGGCCGCAGCGCCGTGGTCGTCAACGGCACCGAAGGCGAGCCGAGTTGCCTGAAAGACGCCGCCCTGCTCCTCTATGTGCCGCACCTCGTGCTCGACGGCGCGCTGGTGGCCGCCGCCGCGCTCGGCGCCGAGGACGTGGTCGTCGGCGTCACCCGGCCCGACGTGGAGCGGTCCCTCACCGAAGCCGTCGCCGAACGGGGCCCGGCCGGGCGGCGCGTGCGCGTCGTCCGGCTCCCCGAACGCTTCGTCACGGGCGAGGGAAGCGCCCTCGTGAACGGCCTGGACGGCGGGCCCGCCGTACCCTCCGGGCACCGGACGAGGACCAGCGAACGGGGACTCGGCGGCCTGCCCACCCTGCTGTCCAACGCGGAGACGTACGCACAGCTCGCCGTCGCCGCCCGCCTCGGCGTGTCCGAGTACGGCACGGCCGGGCTGCCCGGCGAACCCGGCACGACCCTGCTGACCGTCGCCGGGACGACCGTCGTCGAGGTACCCCTGGGCACCTCCCTGGAGTACGTACTGGACCTGTGCGGCACCGTGCCCGGACAGGGGGTGCTGATCGGCGGCTTCCACGGTCGCTGGCTGGATCCGGGGGCGGCGCGCGAGGCGTTGATCTCCCGGAAGTCCCTGGCGGCCTACGACGCGGTACTGGGCGCGGGCGCGGTGCTGCCGCTGCCCGAGGACACCTGTCCGGCGGGCGAGGTGGCCCGGGTCGCGCGCTGGCTGGCAAGGGAGTCCGCGGGCCAGTGCGGTCCGTGCGTACGGGGCCTGCCCTCGCTCGCCGACGCCGTGGAACGGCTCGTGACCGGCGGGGGCGGGGCGGCCCTCGACGCGGTACAGGCCCGGATGCGGGGGGTGCGCGGCCGGGGAGCCTGCTCCCACCCGGACGGCACGTCCTCGTTCGTGGCCTCCGCGCTGGCCGTCTTCCCCGACGAGTTCCGTGACCACGCACTCGGCAGCGGCTGCGGACGCCGCGTGCTGGGCGCCCTGCCGCTGCCCGAGGACGAGAGCCCCGAACGGCTCGTCGTGGACTGGACGTTGTGCAAGGGCCACGGCCTCTGCGTGGACCTGCTCCCCGATGTGGTGCGGCTCGACGAGGACGGATATCCGGCACGCGGCGTCATGCCGGTCCCCGGCCCGCTGCGGCCCAAAGCACTGCGCGCGGTGCGCCGTTGCCCGGCGCTCGCGCTCCGCATCCAGGAATGAGTTCACGCTTTGGCGTGATCTGACAAATTCCCGCGCGATCGAATGCAGCGGTCTCCGCAGACCTTATGAATATCCCGACGGAAGCGCGCCGGATGGAAACCGAAGGAGAAAACCATGGGCAACAGGAACCGGGCGACCACGGCCGCCGCCGGATCGGTGCTGACGGTACTTCTGCTCGCGTCGGGATGCGGCAGCGACGAGGGAGCCGCCCGTACGGTGACCGTCCAGGCGGCGGGAGCCGAACGGGCGGTGGGCCACGGCGCAGGGGACGGCAAGGGCTACGGCGCGGACGCGGAGGCCGAGGCCGAGGCGGAGGCGGAGGCCGAGGAGGGTTCGGACGCGGCCGGCAGGCTGGAGGTCCGGGAGATCCCCGACGTGGGCAGCGTGGTCACGGACGCGGCCGGAGCAACGCTCTACCGGTTCGACAAGGACACCGCCCGGCCGCCCCGGTCGAACTGCGACGACGCCTGCGCCGCCCTCTGGCCCGCGGTCCCGGCGGACGGAGCCCAGGCCCCGGCGGGCATCGACGCCGGGCTGCTCGGTTCGGTCGAGCGGTCCGACGGCACCCGCCAGCTCACGCTCGCGGGGTGGCCCGTGTACCGGTACGCACAGGACACCCGGCCGGGCGAAGCGAAGGGCGAGGGCGTCGGAGGCACCTGGCACGCGCTGGCTGCGGACGGCGGCAAGGCGGCGGACGGCGGCAAGGCGGCGGACGCCGGCAAGACGCCGGATGCCGGTGAGGCGGACGCCGCCGGTAAGGAATCCGCTCCGCTCTCCGCCGTGGCCGACGCGAAACTCGGAAAACTCATGGTGGACGCCCAGGGGCGCACCCTCTACCGCTTCGGAAAGGACAGCGCCTGGCCGATGAAATTCGGCTGCCTCGACGCCTGCTTGGACACATGGAAACCCGCCGCCCCCGTGGAATCGGAAAAAGCCGTCGGAATTCCCGCAGGACTGGTCGGATCCGTGGAACGTCCCGACGGAACCCGTCAATTGACGATCGACTGCTGGCCGGTCTACCTCTTCACCGGAGACACCGCACCGGGCCAGACCAACGGACACGGCGTACAGGGCCTCTGGTTCGCGGTGGACGACGCGGGCGAGAAGATCGCGGCGGCGGGCTGACCGGCCGTGCCCGGCCGGAAAGACGGGGCGCCCCGCGCGCCCCGCGCCATCGCCCTGCTCGCAGCCCTCCTCTGCGCGGCCTGCGTGGCCTGCACGGCAGGCGCGGGCCACGCAGGCGGAGGGAGGGCGGCGTCCCCGCCCCCCGCTCCCGAGCCGCTGGACCGGATCGCGGCCGCCCTGGGGTGCGTCCCCGAGGTGACGGTCGACGCGCAGGAGGTGCGCGAGGGCGCCTGCTCGGTGGAGGGGCAAGCCTTCCGGGTGGCCACCTTCGGCACGGCCCAGGGCCGGGCCGCATGGCTGTCGGAGTCCCGGCAGTACGGTGGCACGTACCTCGTCGGAGAACGCTGGATCATCACGGCGCCCTCGGCGGACGCCCTCACCCGGGCCCGGAGCCGCCTCGGCGGAACCCTGGACTCGGCGCCCGGACACACCCATGGCGCCCACCCCTCGGTGATCCCGACGGGCACGGGGGCGCGACGCGCCGCCGACGCCTGAGAGCACGGATGCCGCACCGAGGGTACGTACGGTCGGAGCAGCCGTCCCCGGCGGTCACCTCCACCCGGCAGCACCGGCCTCGCGCACCCGTCCACCGCCCCCGCGTCCCACCCCGTACGCGCGAGCCTCCCCCGCCCCGCCCGTCGTTGAGCGGAGACTCACAGATGGCACAGCCCACCCCCCTCGCCCTCAAGCCCGGCACGGCCTGGGCCGATGCCTGGCGGCGCGCCCTCGCCGCGGCCCCGGAGGCCTTCCGCGAGGACCGCGTCCTGAACCTCTGGGCCGGCGACTGGCAGGGCGACGGGCACGCGCTGCCCGCCACCAGCCCCGTGGACGGCAGCCCGATCGCGGGCCCGCCCCGGCTCGACGCGGACACCGCGACCAAGGCGGTACGGGCCGCCCTCGACCAGCACCGCACCTGGCGGCAGGTTCCGCCGGCGGAGCGCCGGGCCCGCGTGAGCGCCGCCCTCGACGCCCTCACCGAACACCGCGACCTGCTCGCCCTGCTCCTGGTGTGGGAGATCGGCAAGCCCTGGCGGTTGGCGTGCGCGGACGTGGACCGGGCCGTCGAGGGCGTGCGCTGGTACGTGGAGCACATCGACACGATGCTGGAGGGCCGGACCCCCCTCGACGGCCCGGTGTCCAACATCGCCAGCTGGAACTACCCCATGTCCGTCCTGGTCCACGCGATGCTGGTGCAGGCCCTCGCGGGCAACGCCGTCATCGCCAAGACACCCACCGACGGCGGCCTGGCCTGCCTCACCCTCGCCTGTGCGCTCATCCACCGCGAGAACATCCCGGTGACCCTGCTCAGCGGGAGCGGCGGCGAACTCTCCGAGGCACTCGTCCGCTCCCCGGAGATCGGCTGCGTCTCCTTCGTCGGCGGTCGCGACACGGGCGCCCGCATCGCCACTGCCCTCACCGACCTCGGCAAACGCCACATCCTCGAACAGGAGGGCCTCAACACCTGGGGCATCTGGGACCACACCGACTGGACGGCCCTGGGCGCCGCCATCCCGAAACTCTTCGACTACGGCAAGCAGCGCTGCACCGCCTACCCCCGGTTCGTCGTCCAGCGCACCGCCTTCGACGCCTTCCTCGCCGCCTACCTCCCCGCCGTCTCCGCCGTCCGCACCGGACACCCCCTCGCCGTCGCGCACCCCGAAGACCCGCTGCCCGAGCTCGACTTCGGCCCCCTCATCAACACCGCCAAGGCCGCGGAGCTCACCGAGCACGCCGCGCAGGCCGTCGACCGCGGCGCCGTCCCCCTCTTCCGCGGCACGCTGGACCCGGGCCGCTTCCTGCCCGGCCAGGACACCTCCGCCTACGTTGCCCCGCTGGCCCTCCTCAGCCCGCCGGCCTCCTCGCCGCTCTACCACGCGGAGCCCTTCGGCCCGGTCGACACGATCGTGCTCGTCGATACCGAGGCCGAGCTGCTGGCGGCGATGAACGCCTCCAACGGGGCCCTGGTCGCCACCCTCTCCACCGACGACCCGGCCACCTTCGGCCGCCTCGCACCCCAGATCCGCGCCTTCAAGATCGGCCACGGTACGCCCCGCTCGCGAGGGGACCGGGAGGAGCTCTTCGGCGGGTCGGCGCCTCCTGGCGGGGCGCCTTCGTCGGCGGCGAGCTCCTGGTCCGGGCCGTCACCCACGGACCTGCCGGCGAACGGCTCCCGGGCAACTTCCCGGAGTACCAGCTCATGCCCTGAGGAGGCGCCGAGGAGGCGCTGCGCCGGAGCCCGGGCGCTCTGATTACAGTGAGATCACCGCCGTGCCGTGCGGAACGCCAAGGGGGCGGACCGCCGCGGCCCGGCAAGAGCCTGGAATGGAGCCGCCAGATGGAGAGTCCCAGCCGTACCGCGCTGATCGAGGACCTGATGGGGCGCTTCCCGCACGTGCCCCGGGAAGCCGTGATCAAGGAAGACCTCCTGCGGGGCGGCATGGCCTTCGACGAGTCCGCGCTCAGCGGAGGCGCCGACGGGGCTTCGGGCGACGTCAAGCCGAAGTCGTACTTCATCTTCTCCTTCGACCACCGCACCCTCCCGGAGCTCGGCGCCGCCGCACTGAACCGGCCCCCCGAGGAGATCGTCCTCACGGGCGGCCCGTACGAACTGCGCCGCACCGTGGTCTCCGTACGGGTCAACCCGGACTCCCCGTACGTGGTGCGCGGCGGGGAGTCCGGCGCGCTCGGCCTGTACCTGGACGGCGTACGGATCGCGGACGTCGGCCTGCCGCCGATGCCGGAGTACTACCGGCACGAGCTGTCGAACGGCAAGTCGGTGATGGAGGTCGCGCCGACCATCCAGTGGGGCTACCTCATCTACCTGACGGTCTTCCGGGTGTGCCAGTACTTCGGTGCCAAGGAGGAGTGCCAGTTCTGCGACATCAACCACAACTGGCGCCAGCACAAGGCGGCCGGCCGCCCCTACACCGGTGTGAAGCCGGTCGAGGAGGTGCTGGAGGCGCTGGAGATCATCGACCGGTACGACACCGCGGGCATCTCCCGGGCCTACACCCTCACGGGAGGCTCGATCACCTCCAAGGTCGGCGGCCGCGACGAGGCCGACTTCTACGGCCAGTACGCCAAGGCCATCGAGGAGCGCTTCCCCGGCCGCTGGACCGGAAAGGTCGTCGCGCAGGCACTGCCCCGCGACGCCGTGCAGCGCTTCCACGACCACGGCGTCAAGATCTACCACCCCAACTTCGAGGTGTGGGACGAGTACCTGTTCAAGCTCCACTGCCCCGGCAAGGAGCGCTACGTCGGCCGCGACGAATGGCACCGCAGGATCCTGGACTCCACGGAGGTGTTCGGCCCGCGCAATGTGATCCCGAACTTCGTGGCGGGCATCGAGATGGCCGAGCCCTTCGGGTTCACCAAGGTGAGCGAGGCGATCGCGTCCACCCAGGAGGGCCTGCGGTTCTTCATGTCGCACGGAGTCGTCCCGCGCTTCACCACCTGGTGTCCGGAGCCGACGACCCCGCTGGGCAAGGCCAATCCGCTGGGCGCCCCCCTCGAGTACCACGTCCGCCTGCTGGAGACCTACCGGGCAACGCTGGAGGAGTTCGGCCTGAGCTCCCCGCCCGGCTACGGCCCGGCCGGCCCCGGGCGTGCGGTGTTCTCCGTCTCCTCCTTCATGGACAGCCTCGAGGGGCTGGAGGAGAAGGAGGAGACCGAGTAGCTCAGAGGTCGAGGACCAGGTCCGAAGTGGGCAGGGACTGGCAGGTCAGGACGTCGGTGTCGGGCAGGTCCTCCGAGGGGGCCACCAGGTGGGCGGCCGTGCCCTTGAGCACGGTGCAGGCACAGCTCTCGCACTGCCCGACCCGGCAGCCGCTCGGCATGGCCACCCCGGCCGCCTCGCCGAGGGCGAGGAGCGGGCCGTCGTCCTTGCGCCAGGTGGCGCTGCGCCCGGACCGGGCGAAGGTGACGGTGTACTCGGCGTCGTCGGGCACGGTCACCTCCCGCCGGGCCGGGCGGAACTTCTCGCTGAACACCTCGAAGCGGGGGACACCGCGCGCGATCAGCGCCCCGGTGAGAGCGTCGAGCATGGGCTGCGGACCGCACATGTAGAAGCGGGCGCGGCGGGCGATGAGACCGGGGTCGATGTCGTCGACCGTGATGAACCCCGTGCGGTCGAAGTCGCGGCCGAGGACGTCCTCCGTACGGGGAGCGGCGTAGTGGTCCACGACCGTCAGCGCCGGTATGCGGGCGGCCAGCTCGCGCAGCCGGTCCCGGAAGGGATGGTCGGCCGCGTTGTTGTTGCCGTAGTGCAGGACGACCTCGGGGACCGTGCCGCCGGTGGACGCGAGGGTTTCGAGGTAGCTGAGGAACGGTGTGATGCCGATGCCGCCGGCAAGCAGCACGACCGGTTCGCCGGTGTGCGTCGGGATGGCGAACACGCCTCCCGGGCTCGCCAGGTGAAGCCGGTCCCCGACCCGGAGCTCCTCGTGGATCCGGGTGGAGAAGGCTCCGCCGGGGATGTGGCGTACGGCGAGCCCGTAATCGGTGCGGCCTTCCGCGAGGGCGGCTCCGGTGAGGGAGTAGCTGCGTCCGTGGGCCGGGTCCTGGACGGTGCCGTCCGGGTTCTCGGCACGCACGGTCAGGTGCTGGCCGGGCCGGAAGTCGGGGAGGGCCCCGCCGTCCACGGGGGCGAGGCGCAGGCCCCGGATGCCGGGGCTCACCTCGTCAAGGGCCGTCACGGTGAAGGGGCGGGTACCGAGCCAGGAGCCGTCGCCGGGCACCGGGCCGATCCGGCAGGCGGCGGACCGCAGTGGCGCGGAGCCGCTGAGGGGGTCGGTGTCGGCATGGTCGACGAGCCGGTTGAAATTGCTGCCCGACGGGGCGGTCGGGTCGGCGCCGGGGAGGGCGAGGTCGGTGGCGTCCTGCCACCAGCCGTACTCGCCGACGACGACGGAGGGGTGGAGGGAGTCGTCGAAACGGGCGCGCAGCCGGATGGAGCCGCGGCGTGTGGCGAGCTCCACCCACTGGCCCTCGCCGATGCCGTGCGCGGCGGCCGTCCGGGGATGCAGATCCACCGAGGGGTCGGTGGCCCGGCGGCGCAGCGAGGTCAGGGAACGCTGCTGGCTGTGCACGAAGTAGCCGTGCTTGGCACAGGTCAGCACGAGGGGGTACGCGGCGTCCGTGGGAGCGGGGTCGTGGTGCTCGGGCACCGCCGGGTAGCCGTGCTCCAGCAGCCGCTCGGAGTAGAGCTCGACGCGCCGGGTGGGCGTGGCGAAGCCGGTCACGGTGTCCCCGTCCCCGTCCCCGTCGGCCGCTACGGGGGCGGCGTACGTGCGGTAGGCCTCCTCGCGGGGCACCCGGACGCCGCCCGGCTGCCGGCGCAGCTCCTCGACGGTCAGGCCGAGGGGTTCGAGCTGCCAGTTCCAGGCGGCCTCGACGTCCCCGCCGAAGAAGTCCGCCCCCATGCCCAGGCGGCAGGCGAGATCGAAGACGAACTCGGTGTCGCTGCGGGACTCGCCCTGCGGCTCGACCATCCGGGGCCGGAGCTGGACCTGCTCCTGGGCCCGGTGGCTGACCTCGAAGCCGAAGCGCAGGGCCTCGTGCTCGTAGGAGCTGTTGACCGGAAGGACGATGTCGGCGCTGCCGCTGGTCGGGTTGTGGAAGAGATCGAGGTGGACCTGGAAGTCGAGTGCGCGCAGCGCCCGCGCGGTGCGGTCGGAGTCGGGCTGGGCGACGACGAGGTTGGATCCGAAGCCGATGAGTGCACGGACCGGGTAGGGGCGGCCGGTCTCGATGGCCGTGCACAGGTCGCCGGAGTTGACGTAACCGGAGGCGGGCGGGCCCAGCGGGTGCTTGTCGAGGCCGAGGGCCTTGGCACGCTGCTCGGGAGCGAACTGGGCGACCGACGTGGCCGGGTTGTAGGGCGGGGCGGGGGCCACGTGGTTGCCGCCGCGGGTGTCGTAGGAGCCGGTCAGCGCGTAGAGGGTGGCCAGGGCCCGCTCGGTCTGCGTGGCATTCGTACTCTGCCCCACTCCGGTCCACCCGTAGTAGGTGACCGAGGGGGCGGCGGCGATCTCCGCGGCGAGGGCGCGGATCTCCCGCTCGGGGATCCAGGTGGTGGCCGCGACCCGGGCCGGCGGCCAGGCCGCGCAGGCGGTGGCGTACCGCTCGAAGGCGGGCGCGCAGTCGACGACCGAGCCGTCGCGGAGGGCGACCGGCCGGGTGCCGCGCAGCGCGAAGCGCTCCGGGCGGTGGGCGGCGCGAGCGGTGTCGCAGGCCTCGGCCCGGCCGGCCTCCGCGTCGAAAACGGCGAAGCCCGTGCGCTCCCGGGGCGTGCCAGGGAGCTCGTCCGCGCGCAGGAACCGGCCGGTGTCGGCGCGGACCAGGAGGGGAGCGTTGGTCCAGGCGCGGACGAAGGCCGCGTCGTACCCCTCGTCGGCGATCAGCAGGTGGGCGAGTCCCAGGGCGAGCGCGGCGTCGGTGCCGGGCCGGACCCGCAGCCAGTGGTCGGCACGCAGCGCGCTCGTGGAGCGGCGCGGGTCCACGACGGCGAGCTTCGTGCCGCTCGCCTGGGCGGCGGAGAGGGCGGCGGACTGGGCCAGCCAGGTCTTGGCCGGGTTGAAGCCCCACAGCAGGGCGAGGTCCGCGTTCGCGTAGTCGGGCGGCGGGATCGGCGAGCCGAAGGTGAAGGCGTGTGCGACGTCCTTGTGCCAGTTGCAGATCTCCGCGCTGTACACCGTGTTCGGGCTGCCGAAGCGGCGTACGAAGCGCTCGATCCACTCGGTGGCGTCCGAGACCATGGTCCCCGAAGGCGTGGCCACGGCGAAGGCCACCGACTCGGGGCCGGTCTCCGAGGCGATCGTTCCGATCTTCTCGGCAATCTCCGCCATGGCTTCGTCCCAGGAGACGGGCACCCAGCCCGGGTCAGGGTCCGACTTGGGGTTGGTCCGGCGCAGCGGGGTGGTCAGCCGCCGGGTGCTGTGCGCGATCTCGGGGGCGGAGCGGCCCTTGGGGCACATGGCCGTGCCGGTCGGATGGTCGGGGTCCGGTCGCACGCCGGTCAGCCGGCCGTCCTCGATGGTGAAGATCGCGCCGCAGCGCGACTTGCAGAGGGTGCAGAACCCTCGCTTCTCCTCGGACACGACATCCTCCTGGCTCGCAGACCTCTCTTCATTGGACAGTCCGGCGTACGGCACTGACCAGCGGCGATGGTCGCGAGTGGAGCACCGGAGGACCCGCCCGGCCGGGACCTTCGCCCCGGGCCGAACGGGTCGTGCACGCTGCTCAGGGGAGGTTCAGGGGTGTCGTTTGTGAACCAGGCGGAAGGCGGCATAGAGGGCCGCGGCGGCCAGGGCGAGGAGGATGGAGGTTTCGATGAGCTGGGTCGGCCAGTGGTGCGAGGCCGGGTGGAAGTCCAAGTACCGGGCGGTTACGTTCAGATCGGCGGGGCAGCCGGGCAGGTCCTCCATCCGCTCGAAACAGGCGCTCTCGGAAAGGCGCTCGCCGGTTGCGGTGAGGAACCCGGAGTCCATGACAAGGGCTGAGGGCGGCAGCGTCGGATCAGGGCTACCCGCCAGGGGTGCGGTCTGCGTCACCACGGGCAGGAAGGACCAGCGCAGCGTCCCGAGGACCAGCAACACGACGCCCGTGAGCAGACCCGTGACCGCCATGGCCGCCAGCGTCCGCCGGACCAACTGGCCGACCAGGGCGCCGAGGGCCACGCCGAGCAGGCAGTAGCCGAGGAGGACCGGGCCGGTGGCCTCGTACGGTCCGCGATCGGCCCAGTGGAGCTGCCAGGTCCCGCCCACCCCTGCCCAGCCCACGCGGTAGACCCCGATCAGGGCGACCGAGCCGAGCACTGAGACGGCGGCCGCCGGCAGGACCTTCGAGCCGAGCCAGGCCTTCGCCGTCGTCGACTGGGTGAGGGCGAGCCGCCAGGTCCCGCTCTCCAGCTCGCGGGCCACCATCGGGCCGGCGACGAAGGCCCCCACCAGGAGCGGGAGGAACAGAATGGTGTTGCCCGCGTACTGCACGAAGAGCCGGAGCGCCTCCCCCGCGTAGTACTCGGACGTCATGTACGTCCGGTCGGATCCCGGACCACCGCTCCACACGCGCAGCGTGATCATCGTGGCCAGGCCCACGGCCACGAGTGCGGGCACCGCCCGGAGCACCCTGCGGTGCTGGCGGACCGTGACCCAGTACGGCCCCTTCAGCGTCAGTGTGCTCATGCCGACACCCCCTCGGTGACATCGGCCTCGACGGCGAACGCCGGGGCTTCGGGCGCGCGCAGGTGGGCGAGCAAGAGTTCCTCCAGGGACGGTGGGGTCGTATGCCAGGTGTGGCTGTCGACGGGGCCCCGCGGCCGTACGAGTGCCGTGAGCTGGCGGCCCGTCTCGCGGGCCTCGACGACGGTGTGCGCGGAGAGTTCATCGCGGGCGGCGGCGGGGCCGGTGAGCAGCAGGTGCGCCGCGCCGACCTCGTCGATGGGGCCGGAGAGGCGGATCCGGCCGCCGTCGACCAGGAGGAGGTGGTCGCAGGCGCCCTCCAGCTCGGTGAGGATGTGCGAGGACATCACCACGGAGGTGCCGTTCTCGGCGGCGTCGGCCATCAGCGTGCCCATGAGCCGGTGCCGGGCGAGCGGGTCGAGGTCGGCCATGGGCTCGTCGAGCAGGAGCAGGCTCGGGCGTTTGCCGAGGGCCAGGGCCAGGGCGACGCGGGTGCGCTGCCCGCCGGAGAGCGTACGGATCTTCGTGCGCGGGTCGAGGTCCCCCGCCTCGACGACCCGCTCCGCCGTACTCGCGTCCCAGCGACCCGGGTTGAGCTCGCGGCCCATGCGCAGGGTCTCGCCGACGGTGAGCTGAGGGTAGAGGGGTTTCTCCTGGGCCACGAAGGCCAGTTCCTCGCGCGGCACCGAGCGGAGGTAGCCCTCAGTCGCGGACGCGAGCCCGGCAGCGATGGCCAACAGGGTCGACTTTCCCGCCCCGTTGGGTCCTACGAGTGCACAGACCCGGCCCTCGGGCAGCCGGAAGGAGCAGTCGCGCAGTGCCCACCTTCCCCGGCGTCCGTAGCGCAGGCCGAGGCCGTCCGCCTCGATCACGGTGTGCGTCATGCGTGTTCGTCCCCCTTGAAGTGCTCTTCCAGTACGGCCGAGAAGAGCGCGGCCGCGTCGTCCCGCTCCATCCCGGCATCCCGGGCCCGCCGTGCCCAGTCGGCGAGTTCGGCGCGCAGCGGGGATTCCGCCGGGGCGCCGCCCAGGGACTTGCGGATGAAGGTGCCCAGACCCCGCTTCGCCTCGACGAGCCCCTCGCGTTCCAGCTCGCGGTAGGCCTTGAGGACGGTGTTCGGGTTGATGGCGGTGGCCTCGACGACCTCGCGCGCGGTCGGCAGCTTGTCGCCCGGCTCCAACAGCCCCAGGCGCAGGGCCTGTTTGGTCTGCTGGACGATCTGCAGGTACGTGGCGATGCCGCTGCGACGGTCGATGCGGTACTCGAGCACGACAACACCACCCTTTCACTAGGCAAGTAGTGAAAGGGTGGTGCAGGGGAGTGCTTCTGTCAACAGTCCTCCGCTATCTCACGCGAAGGCGGGATCCGGAATCGAGCCGCGCAGCGCCGGAGCGATCCGGGACTGGAACAGTGCGAGGGAGTCACGGTGTTGGGCCTCGGTCAGCCCGCCGGGCTCGGCCTGGAGGTGCAGGACGGTGTGGCCGAACTCCTCGTGGTAGCGGTGCACCTTCTCGATCACCTGCTCGGGGCTGCCGATCAGGGCCGAACTCCGCTCGACGAAGTCCTCCAGGGTCGGGAACACCGGATCCAGCCCCTGCGCGGCGTGGGCCGCCAGGTACCGGGCGAACGCCGGCCGGTACGCGGCCACCGCGCCCTGTGAGGTGGGCGCCGTGTGGAAGCCGGCCGTGCCCGCGCCCACGACCGCGTGCGCCGGGTCGTGTCCGTAGTGCTCCCAGCGCTCGCGGTAGTGGCGGATCAACGCGGCGTACGGGCCGATGGGATGGGTGACGTTCGCGGAGAAGAGCGGGTCTCCGTAGCGCGCCGCGAGATCCACGGACTCCCGGCTCGTGGCGCTTCCGTGCCAGACCCGCAGAGTCTTCTGGAACGGTCGGGGCAGCACCTCGGCGCCGGTCAGCGCGGGGCGGAAGCGCGGCCGCGCCGTCACTTTGTCCTCCCGCCAGATCCGCCGGAACAGCTCGTAGCCCTCGGAGTTGCGCTCCCACTGGTCCTCGGAGGTCACGTCGAACAGCTCGCGCTGCGCGGAGCCGTTCCCCTTGCCGATCATCAGCTCGAGCCGGCCGTCACTGAGGTGGTCGAGCGTCGCGTAGTCCTCGTAGGCCCGCACCGGGTCCAGCAGGCTCAGGGTGGTCACGGCGGTGTACAGCCGGATGCGCCGGGTCAGGGCGGCGACGTGGGAGAGCACGACGGGCGGGGAGGACGACAGGAACGGCCGCTCGTGGCGCTCGCCGACACCGAACCCGTCGAAGCCGAGCTCCTCCGCCAGCAGTGCGGCGTCGACGACCTGCCGGAACCGTTCGCGGGTGGGGGTCGGGGCGCCCGTCGCCGGATCCGTGCCGTCCGTGATCAGGGTGATGGCCAGGAATTTCACGTCGACGCTCCTCGAAAAGGGCGTGCCCGAAAATAGGGGACGCGGAAATGGCGGGAGTATGAAAAGGAACCGGCACTGTTAAATGCGTGTGGCGGCAATGTGATCCGTGCCGCCCGGCGCCCGGAAGGCCAGGAAGAAAGGCCTGTGGCGCACGGTGAAACCGATCGACTCGTACAGGCGGATCGCACCGGTGTTCTCGGCGGCCGTGTGCAGGAACGGTACGTCCCCCCGGTCGCGGATGCCCGCCGCGACCGCGCGGACCAGGCGCGTCGCGAGGCCCCTGCCGCGGAAGCCGGGATGGGTGCAGACCGCGCTGATCTCCGTCCAGCCGGGCGGGCGCAGCCGCTCCCCGGCCATGGCCACCAGCCGGCCCCGGTGGCGGATGCCCAGGTACGTGCCCAGATCGATGGTGCGGGGCAGGAAGGGACCCGGCTTCGTCAGTCCGATCAGTTCCAGCATCTCCGGCACGTCGGCCGGACCGAGCCGCACCGCCTCGGGCGAGGGCTCGGCGCGCAGCGAGGTGTCGACCAGTTGGACGCCCCGCGCGGACCAGACGGTCTCCCAGCCGGGGGGCGGCGTCAGGACACCGGAGAGCGAGACGACCCCGTCGGGTCCGGCCAGGGAACGCAGCGCGTCCCAGGACCGGGGGTCGGCCGGATCGGCGATCGCGGAGAACACGGCGACGTCCGCGGCGTACCGGGCGGCGAGGCCGCCGGCCCGCACGGCGAACTCCGCGTGCGGGCCGGACAACGAGGCCCAGGCGGGGTTGTCGAGGACGTGCGGGGTGACCGGGGCCGCCGGGGTCCCCGGGCTGGTGGGCGCGGGCGCGGGCGTGGGCGCGGGCGTGGGCGTGGTGGTGGTCATGGGGGCGGAACCCTCCTTCCGTGGGATTGCCCGGGCCGGGGACGGCCGCGGGATCAGGAATTGGTGGTGGGCAGCCCGGGCGGGTTGACCTGGGAGGTGGTCACGGCCTCGTCGGAGAGGTGCCAGGCGGTGAGGAGCTGCGCGTACTGCCCGTTTCCGGCGAGGTGGTTGATGGCCTGCGCCACGGGCTCGGCCAGTCCGCTGTCCTTCTTCGCGGTCGCGGCGATCAGTCCCTGGAGGGTCTCGCCGGCGCCGGAGAACGAACCGGCCTTGCGGGTCGGGGCGTTGCCGCTCGCGGTCTGGGTGATGTGGTAGGCGATCGACGGGTTCGGACCGAAGTTGAGGTCGATCTTCTTGCCGCTCAGGGCCAGGTAGACGCTGTTCGCGTCGGGGAAGTACTTGACCGTGATGTCCTTGCCCTCGGACTGGAGCTTCTTCTGCCACTCGAGGAGGATCTTCTCCTGGTTGGTGCCCTTGCTGACCGACACCGTCCTGCCCGCCAGGTTGCGGTAGTCGCCGCCGAACTCCCAGGTGTTCTCCTTCAGGGCCTCGAAGGCCAGGTTGTCCTGCCGGTAGGAGGCGAAGTCGTACTTCTTCTTGCGCTCCTCGGTGACCGTGACGTTGGAGAAGGCCACGTCGACCTTGCCGCTGTCGATGCCGACGAAGAGGTTCTCCCAGGTGGAGTTCTTCACCACCGGCTTCAGGCCCAGGGTCGCGGCGACGAGGCGGCCGAGGTCGGGCTCCGCTCCGGTGAGGGTCTTCTGGTCGGTGCCGACGTAGGCGAGGGGCGGGAAGCCGGCCGGCAGGGCGCCGACCCCGATGACCAGCTCACCGCTGTCGCGCACGGCCTTCGGGAGCTGTGCGCGCAGGGACTCGACGACGGGGACGGACAGCTCGGCCTGCTGCGCGGCCCCGTTGGACAAGGCGCCGATGGTCACCTTGCCGGAGCCCGATGTGCTGCCGGTGGCCTTCGCGTCTCCGCCGCACGCGGTGAGTCCGGCGGCGAGGGCGATGGCGGCGGTCGTGGCGCCGAGGCCTCGGACGAGTCTGTTGCGCAGGGAGGACGGGTGTTGCATGGCGTTGCCTTTCGGGTGTTCGGCGATGCGGGGAAGGCCGATGCGGGGAGGGTGAGGCAGGGAAGGCCGTGGCAGGGAAAGCCGTGGCAGGGAAAGCCGTGGCAGGGGAAGCCGTAGGCAGGGGAAGCCGTGGGAAGGAGAAGGGGAGCCGAGGCGGGGAGCTCAGAGCACCTTGCTCAGGAACTCCCGCGTCCGCGGGTGCGCGGGGTGGTCCAGCACCTGCGCGGGCGGGCCCTGCTCCACGATGCGGCCCTCGTGGAGGAAGGCGATCTCGTCGGCGACCTCGCGGGCGAAGCCGATCTCGTGGGTCACGATGACGAGGGTCGTGCCCCCGGTGGCCAGGTCCTTGATCACGGAGAGCACCTCGCCGACCAGCTCGGGGTCGAGCGCCGAAGTGGGCTCGTCGAAGAGGATGACCCCCGGCCGCAGGGCCAGGGCCCGCGCGATGGCCACCCGCTGCTGCTGCCCGCCCGACAGCTGTCGCGGGTAGGCGCCGCCACGGTCGCCGAGCCCCACGCGGCGCAGCAACTCCTGCGCCAGGGCCTGTGCCTGCGGCCGGGACAGCCGGCCGGTGGCCACCGGGGCCGCGGCCACGTTGTCCAGTACGGTCAGGTGTGGGAAGAGGTTGAAGTTCTGGAAGACGAAGCCGATCCGGCCGCGCTGGGCGAGGATCGCCCGTTCCCTCAGCTCCTTGAGCCGGCCCCCGTGCCGCTGGACGCCGATCAGCTCGCCGCCGACGCTGACGTGGCCGGCCTCGGGCTTCTCCAGATGGTTCAGGACCCGCAGCAGGGTCGACTTGCCGGATCCGGAGCGTCCCAGGATCACGGTGACGGTGCCGGGCGCGACGGTCAGGTTCACCCCGTCGAGGACCCGCCGGCCGCCGAACCACTTGTGCACGTCGTGCACCTCGATGGCGGCCGGCCGCGGGATCGTGGCGGCGGTGGTACTCGCGCTCCCGGTCATCGGGCCGTCTCCTTCCGATAGCGGATCCGCAGGTCGCGCAGCCCGGCCCGGGCCCGCTGGAGGGGAGTCGGCGCCGGGGTGCGCAGGGCTCCGCGGGCGTAGTGCCGTTCGACGTAGTACTGCACGACGGAGACCAGGCTGGTGAGGATCACGTACCAGACGGTCGCCACCAGCAGCAGCGGCACCACGTCGCCGGGATAGGTGCTGCCGAGGCTCTGTACCGAGCCGAACAGGTCGAGCAGGGACACGTAGAAGACCAGTGAGGTGGCCTTCAGCAGGCCGATGAGCTGGTTGACGTAGGAGGGCACGATCGAGCGGAGCGCCTGCGGGAAGACGATCCTGGCGAACTGGTACCGCTTGGGCAGTCCCAGGGCCGCGGCTGCCTCCTGCTGCCCCTGGTCGACGGAGAGCACGCCGGCCCGGACGATCTCGGCGGCGTACGCGGCCTCGCTCAGGCTCAGTCCGACCACCGCGACCACCATGTCGGTGGCGAGCCGCGACTCGTCGAAGGTCAGGAAGGCGGGCCCGAAGGGCACACCGATGCTGAGGGTCGGGTACAGGGCGCTCAGGTTGTAGAGGAAGAGCAGGACGACGATCAGCGGCACGGAGCGCAGCAGCCAGATGTAGGTCCAGCTCACCGACCGCAGCACGGGGCTGCCCGAGAGCCGTCCGAGGGCCAGGAGGACGCCCCCGGCCAGACCGAGGACCGCGCTGTACGCGGCCACCTGGAGGGTGATGAGCAGCCCGTCCAGGATCACCGGGCGGGCGAACCAGTATGCGAAGCGGTCCCATTGGTAGAAGGGATTGGTGATCAGCCCGTGGGCGGCCTGCGACACGAGGACGAGGACGACGATGCCGGCGACCCACCGGCCGGGCCGGCGCAGCGGGAGGACCCGCTCGGCCGGCCCGGGCGGCCCGGGCGGCCCGGAGGGACCGGCGGGCGCGGAGAGGAGCAGTGATTCGGTCAAGGACACTCCACGGCATCGAATAGGCGCAGAATCGAAAAGCAGCCGTCAAGCCGAACAGGAGAGGCCGCCGATATCTCTTTGTCTGCGGCGTAAGCTAGGCAGCCCGGAGAAGGGGTGTCAACGGCCTGGATATCCGGATGCCTGAAGTCGTGTTCCGATTTCATCCGCCGTACATAAAACGCCTCTTGGTGAAATGAAACTCAGCGGCCGTCCGGTGCGGTCACCGAGTTCAGGCGGCCCCGCAGTCCGGCCACCCGGACGCGCAGCAGCCCCAGTGGCGTGGGCGGAAGGCCGCGCGAGCTGCCGCGCGCGTAGTGCCGCTCCACGTAGTACTGGCCCGCGCCGAGCACGGTGGTGACGGCGACGTACCAGAGGGTGGCCACCATCAGCAGCGGGATGACCTGGTAGTTCTGGTTGTAGACCAACTGCACCGAATACAGCAGGTCGTGCACGGCCAGCACGCTGACGATGCTGGTGCCCTTGAGGGTGCCGATCAGCATGTTCCCGGCGGTCGGAACGATCGAGCGCATTGCCTGGGGAACCACGATCCGGTAGAGCGTGCGGCGCCTGCTCAGCCCGAGCGCCTGCGCGGCCTCGGTCTGGCCGGGGTCCACGGAGAGGATGCCGCCGCGCACCACCTCGGCGGCGTACGCGGTCTCGTGCAGGGTCAGGCCGATGACGGCGGTGAGGGTCGGGCCGAGCAGGTTCACCGTGGTGACGGTGAAGAGCTGGGGGCCGTAGGGGATGCCCAGGCCGAGCGTCGGGTACAGGGCGCCGATGTTGAACCAGAACAGCAGCTGCACGAGGAGCGGCGTGGACCGGAAGATCCACACGTAGCCCCAGCTCAGGGTGCGCAGGACGGGGTTGGCCGACAGCCTCATCACGGCGAGCAGGGTGCCGAACAGGAACCCGAGGACCATCACCACGCCGGTCAGCCAGAGGGTCAGCAGCAGCCCGTCGAGCACGGCGGAGGTGGTGAAGTACCGTCCCACCAGGCCCCATTGAAAGGCGTCGTTGCGGACGACTGAGGCCAGCACCATCGCGAAGACCAGCAGCGCGGCGGCGGCGGACAACCGGCGGCCGACGCGCCGGCGGGGCACGATCGGCGGTGGCTCGGTACCGGGGGCGGATGCGGGGGACGCGTGGGGCCCGCGAGGCGCGCCGGAATCGCCGGAGCCGGAATGGCCGGAGCCGGAATGGCCTGAGCCGGAATGGCCTGAGCCGGAAACACCGGAGTCTGAGACGTCGGAAACGGTGGTCATGGAAGTACTCCGGAGAGTGGGAGGGACGGCGGGCGCGGCAGGGGCTGCCGGACACGGCCACGGGTACGGGTGCGGGCACGGGTACGGTCGTCGTCACGCTCGCCGTGTCCCTCAACACGGCCGGACCGGCCTGCGCGCAAGGCGGAGCCGGAACGCCGCCGATCGTATGCGGCCGCGGCACGAACGTGTCAACAGTGCGCGGTTCAGCGGACGGTCGGGCCCGTCCGGCATCCGGTCCGTCGCTTGACGAAGAGAGCTTCGTACTGTTCAAGTAGTCGCATGAACGCCCATCAGCGCCTGGTTTCGCGCGACTACATCGACTTCGGTCGGGTGTGGTCCGCGGCCTGTTGCGCCTGACGCGGCAGCGGGCCGTCTGACCGGCCCTTCCCTCCCTCGGTGACCCCGTTGCGGGCCGAGAACTCCCTTTGCGCAACCGTCCTGCGGGCCGTCACCGCCGCAGGGTACGGGCTGTCGCGAACCCGGACGCGCGCTGCCGCCGCACCCAAATGCCCTGCCCTGCCCTGCGTCGTCACGCCCACACCGTCACGCCCGCACCGTCGCGCACCCCTGCCCGGCCGTCCCGCCCCGCTTCGTCCGCAGCGCCACTCCGTTCCGTCCCGAGCCTGCGGGACTGACGGCTCATCACGCATCGCCGCTCCGCGGGTGGTTCACCCTGCCCGGGCGCGATCCGCCGCTCTTGCGAAAGGCCACACCCATGCCCGTGGAGTTCCTCGGCATAGCCGCCACCAACGACGGCTCCGAAACCACCGCACGATCCGGCGCCGCCTTCGACAAGGAGTACACGCTCAGGCTGGCCAGGGCGCACGAGGAGTACGGCTGGGACCGGGTGCTGTTCGCCTACGGTTCCGGTACCCCGGACCCGGCGCCGGCCGCCGCGTACATCGCGAGCAAGCTGGAACGGCTGCAGATCCTGCTGGCCCACCGGCCCAACGTCTCGTACCCCACCTTCGCCGCCAAGACCTTCGCGACCCTCGACCAGATCAGCGGCGGCCGCCTGGCCGTCCACTTCATCACCGGCGGCAACGACCACGAGCAGGGACGCGAGGGCGACGTCCTCGGCAAGGACGAGCGCTACGCCCGCACCCGCGAGTACATCCGGATCGTCAAGAAGATCTGGACCACCCACGAGCCCTTCGACCACGAAGGGGAGCACTACCGCTTCCACGACTTCGTCAGCGACGTCTTCCCCGTCCAGCAGCCCCGCCCGAAGGTCTCCTTCGGCGGTTCCTCACCCGCCGCCTACGCGGCCGGCGGCGCCGAGGCGGACATCTACTGCCTGTGGGGTGAACCCCTGGAACAGACCGCCCAGCAGATCGAAGCCGTACGGGCGGCGGCGCGGGCCGCGGGCCGTACCGAAGCGCCCCGCATCCAGGTCGCGTTCCGCCCGATCATCGCCCCGACCGAGGAGCTGGCCTGGGAGAAGGCCCACCGAACGGTGGGCGCCATCCGCGAGCGCAGGCGGGCGGGCACCGTGCAGCGCCACCGCAACGGAGTCTCGGAGGCCGCGGCCCCGCAGAACGCCGGATCGCAGCGCCTGATCGCCATCGCCGAGGCCGGGGAGCGCTACGACCGGGCGCTGTGGACCCCGACCGCGGCCGCCACCGGGGGCGCGGGCAATTCCAACGCCCTGGTCGGCACCCCGGAGACGGTGGCACAGGCGCTGCTGGACTACCACGACCTCGGCGTGGACATCCTGTCGGCCCGGGGCTACGACCTGCTCGGCGACGCCGTCGACTTCGGCCGGTACGTGATCCCGCTCGTCCGCGAGGAAGTCGCCAAGCGTGACGCCGCGCGGGACCCCGGACTCGGCGCCCGGTCCGAGGCCGGCTTCCCCCGCCAGACCCTGACGGCGGTGCGCGGATGAGCCCCCTCGCGAACGGGCCCCGGTCCGGACCGGGAAGGGCGCCGGGCTCCGCGGACGCCTGCGCACCGCGCTCGTACTCCTGCCCCTCCCCCTGCTGGCCACCCTGACGGCCTGCGGCTCAGGTGACGGATCCCTTCCGTCGGCCGCCGCCCTCGTCTCTCCCGCGCCGGCCGACGATCCGGTCGCCGCCGTCCGCGCCGTCGAGCCGATCGCCGCCCTGCTCCCGGCAGAGGTGCGCAAGGCGGGCAGCCTGCGACTCGGCGGCTCCGTCGGATCCCCTCCGTCGGCGTACTACCCGAACGGACAGGACAAGCCGCCCGCGGGCCAGGACATCGACATCGCGGCCGCGGTGGCCAAGGTCCTCGGCGTGAAGCTGGAGCGGCAGGACGCCTCCTTCGAGACGATCCTCCCCGCCCTGGGCAGCGGCAAGTACGACGTCGGCACGGGGAACTTCGGCGTCACCACCGAACGCCTGAAGTCCGTGGACTTCGTCACCTACATCAACGACGGCCAGGGCTTCGCGGTCCGGACGGGCAACACCGCCCTGACCGGCCAGGTCTCCGACCTCACCCAGCTGTGTGGGCTGACCATCGGCACCGGCGCCGGTACGACGTTCGAGAAGACCTTGACCGCGCAGAAGGAGGTCTGCGCGGCCGCCGGGAAGAAGCCGTACGAGGTCAAGGTCTTCTCCGAGACCGGGGCCGTGACGACGGCCCTCCAGCAGGGCCGGATCGACGTCGTCATGTCGACGATCAACGGGCTGCGCCACCAGGCCGCGCAGCCCGCCGCGCAGACCACCTTCCTCGGCGAGTACCACCGCCTCGACGTCGGCTTCGCCTTCAAGAAGGGCTCTGCGCTGACCCCCGCGTTCCAGGCCGCCGTCAACGAGCTGATCAAGGACGGCACCTACGCGCGGATCCTGAAGAAGTGGGGCACCACCCCCTCCGCGATCGACACCTCGCAGATCAACCCGGCCGAGCACACATGAGGGACCACGACCGCGACCACAGCCGCGCCCCCGAACGCGTCATGGTGGAGGTCCGCGGCGTCCACAAGAGCTTCGGCCCCCTGGAGGTGCTGCGCGGGGTCGACCTGAAGGTCCGGGCGGGGGAGGTCACCGTGATCCTCGGGCCTTCCGGTTCGGGGAAGTCCACCCTCCTGCGCACCATCAACCACCTGGAGAAGGTCGACCGAGGCTGGGTCAGCGTCGACGGCGAGCTCATCGGCTACCGCGGCCACCGCGGCAAGCTGCGCGAACTCAAGGAGAAGGAGGTGCTGAAGCAGCGGACCCACATCGGGTTCGTCTTCCAGGACTTCAACCTCTTCACGCACCTCACCGTGCTGGAGAACCTCGTCGAGGCTCCCGTCTCCGCGCTGCGCCGGTCCCGGGAGGAGGCCGGGGCGACGGCCCGCCGGCTGCTGGAACGCGTGGGTCTGAGCGAGAGGGCGGACGCCTACCCGCGGCAGCTGTCCGGCGGGCAGCAGCAGCGGGTCGCCATCGCCCGCGCGCTCGCGCTCGAGCCGAAGGTGCTGCTCTTCGACGAGCCGACCTCGGCGCTCGACCCCGAACTGGTCGGCGAGGTCCTGGACGTCATCAAGGACCTGGCACGCACCGGAACCACCATGCTCGTCGTCACCCACGAGCTCGGCTTCGCCCGGGAGGTCGCCGACACCGTCGTCTTCATGGACGGCGGGGCCGTCGTGGAGCAGGGACCGCCCGGGGCGCTCCTGGACGACCCGCAGCACCCCCGCACGCGCGCCTTCCTCGCCAAGATGTGGTGAGGGGAACACGAGAGGGAGGCCACGAGAGGGAGAACACGAGAGGGATCAGCCGGCGAGCCTCCTCAGCTCCTTCAGCCAGTGCGGTGTACGGAAGGCCGCGCCACCGTACATCGGGAGGGCTATGGACTCCCCGTACCGGGCCAGCTGGTCCCAGGGCCGGTTGATCCCGGTGGAACCGTAGCGGCGCACCCGGGTGACGGCGTCGAGGTCCAGGACGTCGACGAGCACCTCCTCGCCGGGGCCGGCCTGCTGGCGGATGGTGCCCTCGGGGTCGACGATCGCGCTGGCGCCGACCCCGGCCGGGTCGGCGGCGTTGACGTTGACCACGTACACCTGGTTGGTCCAGGCGTTGGCGCGGGCGCAGACCAGCTCCATCTCCCGGTCCCTGGTGGGTGTCAGCGTGGGCTGGATGACGATCTCCGCTCCCAGCCACGCGAGTTGGCGGACCGTCTCCGGGAAGGAGCCGTCGTAGCAGATGGCCAGGCCGGCCCGCCCGATGCCGGGGAGCTCGAAGACGGTGAACTCGTGGCCGGGGCGGGCCTTTTCGTACGGCTGCCAGGGGAAGACCTTGCGGTAGGTGGCGACGATCTCGCCCTCGGGCGAGACCGCGATGGCCGTGTTGTAGATGTGGCCGTCCTCGGCGCGCTCGTAGAGGCTTCCCGGGACCAGCCACATCTCGGTCTCCCTGGCGAGGGAGCAGATCCGGTCGGTGAGCGGTCCGGGGATCGTGACGGCTGCCTGCTCCATCCAGTCGTCGGGCGCGGGCCGCAGCAGCGGGCCCTCGGCGGCGAGCAGGAGCTCGGGGGCGATGACGAGTTGCACGTGGGGGAAGAGCTCGTGCGTGGCGCGGACCTGGTCGCTGAAGCGCTGCCAGCTCGCTTCGAGGTCGTGGGCCACAGGGGTGGTCTGAAGGGCGGCGATGGCGAGAGTGCGCATGGGTGTGGTCAGTCCTCGGTGACGGTGAGCGCGGCGACCGACGTGCGGCCTTCGCGGAAGAAGGGGCGGAACCGGGCGCGGGCGGCGAGCAGGGCCAGGGCGCCCAGGGCGAGGGAGCCGGTGCCGAGGAGGAAGACCCCGCCGACACCGTGGAAGGAGGTGCTCCCGTATGAGGGGTCGTACATGTCGTGCGCGCTGCGGGCGAAGGCCGCCAGCATCAGTACGCCGCCCAGCAGGGGCAGGACGCCGCGCAGCAGGAGGTTGCGCGGCGAATCGCGCAGGCTCCGCCGGAAGTACCAGACGCAGCTCAGGGCGGTGGTGCCGTAGTAGCAGGCGATGAGCAGCCCGACACACAGGACGGCGTCGCCGAGGAAGTCCGCGGAGACGAGCCGGAGCAGGACCAGCGTGCCGGCCGCTGCCGTTCCGCAGGCCAGGGTCCCGAAGGCGGGCGTGCGGTGCCGGGGGTGGATCCGGGTGAAGGCGCGCGGCAGGGCGCCGTGGGCGGCCATGGACAAGGTGCCTCGGGAATTGCCGACGAGGCAGGTGAGAAGGGCCGAGACCGCCGAGACGCAGACGGCGAGCTCCATCACCTTGGCGAGTGCCCCGCCGAGTACGGGGGGAGCGAGGGTCGTGAGGACGTCGGCGGCGTTCTCCGCGTTGCCGAGGCCCAGGCCCGTGGTTGCGGTGCCGGCGAAGCTGATCGCCGCGAACGCGGTGAACAGGTAGGTGCCGAGGAGCAGGAGCGTGGAGATGACGGCGGCCTGCCCGGCCACGCGCTCGCCGTCCCGGGTCTCCTCGTTCGCGGCGAGCAGGGAGTCCCACCCCCAGTAGATGAACAGACAGAGCAGGACGGCTTCGGCGAAGGGCCCGAATCCGTCGAAGGCGCTGGGGTCGAGCCACTCCAGGGAGGGGGTGACGGCCCCGTCGCGGGCGAAGGCGGCCGCGCCGAAACCGAGCAGGGCCGCCATTTGGAGTCCGAGGAGCACGTACTGCACGGAGGCGGCCAGGTGCAGTCCCCGGGCGGAGACCAAGGTGCACGCGGCCAGCAGGAGCAGGGCGGTCACCGTGACGGCGGCATCGTTCTCGGCGAGGGAGTGCAGACCGAGCAGGTTCAACAGGTACACGGCGCCGACCTGGGACAGGGCGGTCATCGCGATGAGGGTGGCGACGATCACGACCCAGCCGCCGGTGAACCAGCCGGCCACCGGTCCGAAGGCGCGGGTGGTCCACACGAAATTGGTGCCGCAGTCCGGCATCTCGCGGTTGAGCTCGCGGAACGCGAAGGCGGTGAGCAGGATCGGTACGAATCCCAGGAGCAGGGCGGCCGGGGCCAGGTCTCCCACGGCGAGCGTCACGAAGCCGAGGGTGACGGCGATGCTGTACGCCGGTGCCACGGACGACAGCCCGAGGGTGACGGAGGCGAGCAGGCCCACGGAGCCGCCGCGCAGCCCCTTGCCGACGGGGGTGGGCGCCGGCCCGGTTCTGGCCCCGGTGTCGGTCGGGTTGGTCATGATGCCTCCTGGAGGCCGCAGGTGTGGTGCGCAGAGCGTGAGACGCTGCGTTAAACGGAGATTTAAGACCTGAGCTTCCTGGACCGTCAATAGATAGAGCGATATCGTTAAACCGAGATTCAGACGATCGACCTCTGGAGGAGATGGCGTGGCAGCCAGGAAGGGGACCGGCAAGGAAAACCGCCGGGCCGAGCTGGGCAAGGCGGTGGAGCGCGCCGTACTGGTTCGCGGACTGGAGGGCCTGCGGCTGCGCGATGTCGCCGACCAGGCCGGGGTCACCCCCGCCGCCGTGCTCTACTACGGCGATCTGGACGCCCTGGTCCACGCCACGTACCAGCAGGCCATCGAGCGCTACAGCCAGGAGCGCGAGGAGGCCGCGGACCGCTTCGACGACGCCCGCGACAAACTGCGGGCCTGCATCGACCACGGAGTCGCCGGCGGCCCCGACGACGCGCTGACGCGGCTGCTCTTCGAGTACTGGCCGCGCTGCCTTCGGGACGCCCGGGCGGCGGCGCTCGACAGCGCACTGACGGAGCGACAGATCGCGGTGTATTCCGCCATCTTGGTGCTCGGGCAGGCCCAGGGACACTTCCTGCTCCAGGATCCGCCCCGCCTGCTCGCCGCGAACTTCGTCGCCATGGAGGACGGCTACCAGATGGAGGTCCTCGCCGGCCGGCGTACGCGCACCGAGGTCATCGCCGCCCTGCGCTCCTACGCCCGCGCCGTCACGGGCCACGAGCTGACCGGCCGGGAGTCGGCCGACGCCTCCTGAGTCCGGCCCTTCCTGAGTCCGGCCCTTCCTGAGTCCGCCCCGGACGCGCCGCCGGCCCGCCTCGTCACGAGGCGGGCCGGCGGCAATCGAGTGCGTACGTCGCCCCGTTGAGGGCTGACCGCGGACGGGTGCGACGGTCGGGTCAGGGGCAGGTGGCCAGGAGCACGGAGACGACCGTGCAGCTGGCGCTCGCGCCGTCGTTGAGGGGGCCCGGGTCGGTCGGTGCGGACGCCGTACGGGTGGCGGAGACCGTGACGCGGCCCAGCGAGAGCAGCCCCAGCGGCACCCGGAACGTCTTGGTGGCGGAGGCGCCGTTGGCGATGGTTCCGTAGGTGCAGGTCACGGTGGACCCGGCGGCCGTGCAACCGGGGGACAGGGTGTTCGCGGAGGCACCCGGCGGCAGGGTCGCGGTGAGCGTCGCCGAAGTGGCCGTACCGGGACCGGTGTTGCGGGCGGTCAGGGTGTAGGTGAGGTAGGGGACCAGCAGGCTGAAGCCGGGCTGTGCGGTCAGGTCCACGTCGATGTCGGCGGGCGGGAGCTGATAGGTGTACCGGCCCGGGCCGGTGACGGCGCTGGTGCCGCCGGCCGTGGTGACCCGGACGTCCACGGGGCCCGCGGCGTGGGCGGGCGCGGTGGCGGTGCAGGACGTGGGGGTGCAGGAGAGGCCGGTGGCCGGGTTGCCGGCGCCGAAGTCGATCGCGGTGGCGCCGTCCAGGCCGGTCCCGTTGACGGTGACGACCGTACCGCCGGCCGTCGTGCCGACGGCGGGGCTGAGCGAGGTCACCACGGGGACGGGGACGTAGGTGTAACGGCCGGTGGGGGAGGGGCTGCTGGTTCCGCCGGCGGTGGTGGCCTGTACGTCCACGGTACCGGCCCCGGCCGGAGCGGTGGCGGTGCAGGAGGTGGCCGTGCACGTGACATCGGTGGCGGGGTTGCCCGCGCCGAAGGTCAGGGCGGCGCCGGTCAGGTTGGTGCCGGTGACTGTCACGGCCGTACCGCCACCCGCGGGTCCGGCGGCCGGTCCGACGGCCGTGACCGTCGGCGGGAGGGTGAAGGCGAACACGATCCGGCCGTCACCGGCGTTGGCGCCCTCGGTCAGGGTGACGTGGGAGCCGGGAACCGTTCCGGAGACCAGGCTGGACCCGCCGCCACCGCCTCCTCCGCCCCCACCGGTGGCGCCGTATCTGCCGCCGCCCCCGCCCCGGCCTCCGCCGCCGTACCCCGCTCCGCCGCGGCCGCCGGCGCCCGTCGGGCTGAACACGCCCTGGCCGGCGGCGCCGCCGGAGCCGTTCGGGAAGGCGCCCGGGGAGCCGTTCGGGCCCTCGTTGTCCGCGCCGGGCCCTCCGGTCCCCGAGGCCCCGCCGACCGTGTCGGTGCCCGCGCCGCCGCCCGTACCGCCCTGGGCGTCGGGGACCAGGCCGTTGCCGTCGGCCCCCGGTCTTCCGCTGTCGCCGCCGGCCGCTCCCGGGTAGGCGGGAGAGCCGATGCCCGCCCCGCCCGCGCCGCCGCCCGAACCGGCCGTCAGCAGGGGCGCGTTGGCGGCGGTGGTCACCGCGACGAGGGCGCCGCCGAATCCCGGCACGCCGAACTGGGTACCGGCCGCCCCGTTGGCGCCGCGCCGGCCGACGGCCACGTTGAAGGTCTGCCCGGGCGTGGCGGGGACGGTCGCGACGAGGTGCGCGCCCTTGCCGCCGGCGGTGCCGTCGGCGGCGTTCCCGCCCCCGGCGCCGTCCAGGGTCACCACACTGCTGGAGACGCCCTCCGGCACCGTGACGCTTCCGGAACCCCCCGCGGAGCAGGTGATCGTGGTCGTGGCACCCACCAGGACGGGGGCGGCACACACCCCCTCCGCCGACGCGGAGGGCGCCAGCACCGTCAGGCCGCCCGCGGCCAGAGCCGAGGACGCGGCCATCGCCAGCAGTCGGCGCCGCCACGGCGTGCGCGGTCCGTTTAACACAGCAGTCGAAGACATCGAAGTCTCCCCCTCTCGCCTCCGCCCGGCAGCGGCCGGAGGCGAATACTCCCGGGAAGCCGCGGCCGGACGCTCCCGTACGGCGAACCGGAGTGCAGCTTGCTCCGGCGGCGCCGCTCGTTCGCCGGTATTCCGGGGCCCGTTGGAAGGACGGCGGCCCGGTGATACCGGCGGAAGCATCGCAGCGGCCGGGGCGCGGCGGGCGCCAAATGCCGGATCGTCCCGCCAAACCGTTGGAAACCCCGAAATCGGCGCCCACGCTCGTACGAATTTCCGAGAAGATGAGGGGTTGCGGTGCGGCGGTGCGGCGGTGCGGCTGTGTCGAATGTGGTGCCGCGGCGTCAGCCGGCGGGGTCGAGGAGGTGGGGGCCGTTGTTGCGGACGCTGTTGACGGCGGTCGAGACCGCGGTCACCGCGAGGCGGCCGTCGGCGGGGGCGTGGAGCAGGGCGCGGAGATCCGTCGTGTCCTCGTGGGAGGGATCGAGCCAGGCCTCGTAGTCGCCGGGGTCGAGGGCGAGCGGCATCCGGGGATGGATGCGCCCGGCCGCGTCTGTGGCCTCGGTGGTGATGATCGTGGCCGTGGTGAGCCAGGCGCCCGGGTCGTCCCGGTCGGCGACGGCGGGGTCGCGCCAGAACTCGTACAGCCCCGCCATGGCCATGACGGAGCCGGTCTCGGGCCGGATGAAGTAGGGCTGCTTATAGGCCTTGGCCGTACCGGTGGCCGGTACGGCGACCCACTCGAAGAAGCCGTCCGCGGGCAGCAGACACCGGCGTTTGGCCAGGGCACGCCGGTAGGCCGGCTTCTCGTGGACGGTTTCCACCCGCGCGTTGATCATCCGGGATCCCACGGCCGGGTCCTTGGCCCAGGACGGCACCAGACCCCACCGCACCGGACGCAGCTGCCGCCCGATCTCCCCGGTGTCCCGGTCGGCGCGCTCCAGCACCGCCCACACCTCGTCGGTGGGCGCGACGTTCCAAGAGGGCCCCAGGGCCGGGCCCGGATCGAGCCGGGCGTCGAAGAGGCCCGAGAGGTCTTCCGGGGCCCGGGAGGAGGCGTATCGACCACACATGCCTCCACTGTCCCACTCTTCCCGAGCAGGGAGGGGCAGAGTCCGCCGGACGCCTGGGATCTGTCGTCCCGCTCTCGTCCCACTCTCGTCCGGGCGACGACGGGAGTGTGACGACGGGTCCCGGCCGGCAGTCGATGTCAGCACCGGCTGGGAGGATCGCACCCATGCCTCTTCCCCGGCCCGATGACCTGACTTTGCTGGTGGTGGCCCACGCCACGTACGTAAGCGAGGCCCGCCTCGCGGACGTGGACGTCCGGGAACTGGTGGAGGAAGAGGCCGCGGCGCCGGAGGACGGCCGGATCCACCAGGATCCGGGCCGCCCCCTTCTGGCAGTCGACCTCGAGGTCGAGCCCGGGCGGACCTTCAGGGTTCCGGTCCGGTGGTTTCCCCGCGTGTCGGCCCACCTCAGCCTCTGGAACATGGATTTCGCGGAGTACGCCGATGCGGCTGACGGGTCAGGGACATTCCGCGGCTTTGGCCGGGACTGACACCTCACCGTCGATCGGGGGGCAAGGCACGCTCACGCGGCGCGGGCCCGGGTGGAGACGGTCACGTGGTCGACGCGCATCGGGTGGCCCGGCTCGGTGTCCGGACCCGGGGCCGCGCCGTCGGCCAGGGGGAGGCCGCCGCCGATGGCCACGTTGAGGATCAGGAACAGTCCGTGGTCCACCGCCCGTTTCCACGTGCCCGGGTCCATCCGGGAGGCGGCCACCCGGTGGTGAACCCGGCCGTCCAGGTACCAGCGCACCTCCTCGCCACCGGGGGAGAGGTCGACCTCGACGGCGTACGTGTGGAAGCCCGTACGGCAGTCCCCGCACGGCAGCGGTCCCGAGCCCAGGCCCACCGGTTCCCGGCACGGGCCGCCTTCGAGGGTCCCGCAGTGCATGGTCGCGAAGACGCTGTCCCGGCCGTTCACCGATTCCATGATGTCGAGCTCCCCGATGCCCGGCCAGCCCGTGTACCCGTCGCGCAGCGGCGCCCCGAGGGTCCAGAACGCCGGCCAGTAGCCGGCCGCCTTGGCGCCGGTCACCTCGGGCAGGGCGATCGCGGCCTCGATCCGCAGGGTTCCGCCGGGCGGGGCCGCGAAGTCGGAGCGCCGGGTTTCGATGCGGCCCGAGCTCCACGCGCCGTGCGTGCGGGTGGGGACGATCTCCAGTGCACCCTTGCCGTCGAGGCGGACGTTGTCGGTGGAGTCGGTCATCGTCTCGATCTCACCCGTGCCCCACTGGGCCGCGGGGCAGCCCGGGTAGCACGTGCCGATGTCGTGCAGCCAGTCGGCGGAGGACGGCGGGCTGCCCGCGGGGCCGTCGAACCCGTCGCGGAACACCTCGGTCCACCCCGCCGACCGCGCCTGCGCCGTTGGTTTCCCGGTCGCGCCCACAGCGGGAAGCGCCCCGGAATCCGTGAGCAGCCGTTCGAGCCGCGGGGTCAGGACGACGACCGCCACGTTGGTCAGGTGGGCGTCGTCCCGGTAGAGCAGGATGCGGTCCACCACGGCCGGGCACGTCGGCCCGTCGCCCGGGCACAGGACCGGATTCACGCTCACGGCGCGTACGCCGGGCAGGGCGCCGGAGGCGATCAGCCGGGCCAGGGGATCGGGCTGCCGGGCGTCCGCACGGCTGAACGCGCAGACGGCGGGCTCCTCGGGGCTGCCGGAGACGCACGCGGGGACGTCCGTACCCGGTACGGGGGTGTCCTCGATGTAGACGATCGGCGCACCGATCGCCCGCAGGGGTGCGAGGGTCTTCTCCCAGCCCTCGGCGAGGAGTCCGGCATCGGCGGTGTAGCGGTTCAGGGAGGAGATGACGATGAGCCGCGGCTTCGGCTGCTGCCGCAGCCGCTCCAGGGTGTCGCCGCGCCAGGTGTCGCACTCCCGGTAGGCGCGGCCGAGCTGGGGACTGTCCACCGCCAGCCGTGGCAGCGGGCAGCCCTGCTTCACGAACTCCTGCAGGGCCCAGCCCCGTTGAGAGGCCATGGCCAGCATCGCCGAGAACCACTGGCCGGCGTGAGAATCCCCGAGCAGCACGATTCGGTCCGGACTGTCCACCGCGCCGAACAGGCAGTCCGGGCTGCGCGTCACGGCCGGCGCCACCTCGCAGTCCCCGTCCGGCGGGAAGTCCTTGCGCGCCTGCGCCGGAGCCGGCACGACCGGGCCGGCCTCCAGCGGTGCGGAGCCCGTACGGGAGAGCAGGTGCGGGCCGGACGCGGCGCCCGGCGGCAGCCCGCCCAGGTGGACGGGCGTCGCGGGACCCAGCAGGTTCAGCGTGGTGGTGCCCACCACGAGCGCGAGAACCACCGGCAGGACCACGGCCGTGATGCCCACCGACAGCCCGCGCCGCGGGAGTTCGGAGACGGTGCGGCTGCGGCGCAGCGGCTGCTCGACCCAGCGCATGGTCGCGTAGGCGGGGAGGGCGCCGGCCAGGGTGAGTGCGGCCTTCACCGGCCAGTCCTGGGCGCCGAAGCGGGCCTCGGCGAGGACGAGCACCGGCCAGTGCCACAGGTACAGGTTGTAGGAGAGCCGCCCCACCGCCCGGGGACCCCGCCCCGCGAGCAGCCGGCCGATCCCGTAGATCCCCGGTGTGCTGCGCTCGCCCCGGCCCGGTATGGCGGCGAGGATCACGGCAGCCGCGCCCAGGGTCGGCACCAGGGCCGCGTGCCCGGGGTAGGGCGTGGCCGCGTCGTACGCGAAGACGCTCCAGACGATGGCCGCGCCCCCGGCCCAGCCGCAGAGCAGCCGCAGCGGGCGCGGGCCGCGCATGAGGTGCCAGGGCAGCAGGGCCACCAGCGCGCCCACGCCGAATTGCCAGACCCGCGAGGGCGTGGCGAGGTAGGCGAGGGAGGGGGAGTGTTCCGTCCAGCGCAGCGACAGCGCGAACGACGCGAGCACGACCGGTACGGCGGCCAGGGCCACGGCGGCACGCACGGCGCGGCCGCGGCGTACGGCCCGGGCCGCGCCGAGCACGATCAGGGCGAGCAGCGGCGCCCAGACGAGGTAGAACTGCTCCTCGACGGCGAGGGACCAGAAGTGCAGCAGTGGGCTCTGCTCGTGCCCGGCGGCGAGGTAGTCGGTGCGCTGGGCGACGAACCGCCAGTTGGCGGCGGAGAGCGCCGCAACCACCACGTCGTACTCGAGGTCGGCGCGGCGCAGCGGTACGGTCAGCCAAGCTCCGGCCAGGGCCACCGCGCCGAGGACGACGGCGGCGGACGGCAGGAGCCGGCGGGCCCGCCGGGAGAAGAAGTCCAGGAGCCGGATCCGGCCGGTGGTGATCGCCTCGCGGACGAGCAGGCCGGTGATGAGGTAGCCGGAGACGACGAAGAAGACGTCCACGCCGACGAAACCGCCCGCGAGGCCCGGAACGCCGGCGTGGAAGGCGAGGACCGCGAGGACGGCGACGGCGCGCAGCCCTTCGATGTCGGGCCGGAACGCCGAGCGGTGCGGGCTGGGCCCGGACTCGCCGGAGCGCCCCGGGGCACCCGGGGGACCGGGTGGTGGAGCGGCGTCGCGCGGACGGTCGCGCCTCGGGTCGGGCGTCTGCGAGGACGGCGCGGGGGAGCGTACGGGGGAGTGCATGGTGGTGGAGCCTTTCAACTCAGCCAGGGAAGCATGGGGTTGACCAACCCGGATGCCACCAGGCCGGTGAGCAGGAGCACCGCCGAGGCGGCGAGGGTTTCGGGCCAGCGGCGCGGCAGCACGCCGGTGCGGGAGCGGTGGGCGAAGGCCCGTACGAGACTGCGCGGGCGGGCGCCGGCCGGAGCGGGGGCGGCCTCGGCGGAGGCGGAGGCGGGGGCGGGGGTGGAGGAGAAGGTGGAAGAGGAGGTTTCCCCGGACGTCGCCCCGCGCGCGGCGGGTGCCTCCGGCCGCAGCTCGGTGATCAGGTCGCGGACCAGCGGGCCGTTGATCTGGCACTGCACCAGGAAGTAGAGGAGCAGACCCCAGTTGGGCTCCCAGCCGTTGCGGGCCACGGCCAGCGCCAGACCCGCCGCGGCCGCGCCGTTGGAGAGGACCAGCCAGAGCAGCGAGACGCCCACCACCCGGCGGGCCATCCCGCCGGATCGGGCGGGGCCCCGGGTGCCGGTGGGTACCCAGTCGGCGCTGCGGCCGCGCAGGGTGTGCAGGAAGGCGGTGGCGGCTGCGACGCTCGTCAGGACGTTCGCCCGGATCACCTCCACCCGCCAGCGGGTCCTGCTGATCCGCGGCAGCAGCACGTGCCAGAGCCACAGCGGGGCGAGCAGGGGCAGGACGTGCCAGGGCCGGATGTCGTCGGGGTACCAGAACATCATCACCAGGGGCGGCAGTGGCGCCGCGAAGGTGTTCACGGCGGCGGCCAGGTAGCCGACGACGCCCTCGTAGAAGCACAGCCGCATCCGCCAGGGCGCGCCCATCCCCCGCAGGACGGGCGAGGTGAGCAGGTGGAGGTTGCCCATCGCCCACCGGTACTGCTGGCTGACGAAGGAGGTCACCTCGTCGGGGGAGGTGCCCTTGGCGACCAGGACCGGCACGTACAGGGTGCGGAACCCCCGCGCGTGCAGGGCGAGGCCGGTGTACAGGTCCTCGCTGTGGTCGAGGCGGGCGAAGCCGCCGGCCAGGTCGATGGCGGCGCGCCGGTAGACGGCGTTGCTGCCGCAGCAGATGGCGGCGTCGCTCGCGTCCCGGGACGGCTGGATCCAGCGGAAGAACCATTCCTGGGCGGAGCCCGCGGCCCGCTGGATCCAGCCCATGGTCCCGTCGGTGTCGAAGCACTGCGGGCTCTGCACGATCCCGACGGCCGGGTCGGCCAGATAGGGCACGAGATGGCGCAGGAAGTCCGGCCGGGGTGCGAAGTCGGCGTCGAGGATCGCGATGAACTCGGCGTTGCTCAGGGTCAGTGCGTGATTGAGGTTCCCGGCCTTCTTCAGGTGCCCCCGGTCGGGCCGTACGACGTACTCGTAGCCGTACGAGGCCGCCAGCGCCGCGACTTCGGGCCGGTCGGCGTCGTCCAGGACCCATGTGGTCAGTGCGCCCGGCCAGTCGACGGCCGAGACCGCGCGGTAGGCGTTGTCCAGGACGGGGAGCGGTTCGCCGCAGGTCGGCAAGTACAGGTCCACGCCCGGCAGTCGGGCGGGCTGCCAGGCGCGTACGAGCACCTCGTGCGAGGGTCGCGTCAGCCTGCGCTGGCGCAGGCTGTTCACGGAGGAGAGGGCGAGGGCGACCAGGTTGAGCCCCAGGACGGCGAGGAAGGCCCACAGGGCCGGAGTGCGCAGCGCGAAGGTGAACATGGTCGCGGCGGTGAAGACGAAGGCGAGGCTCGTGCTGATGAGGACCCAGCGTCGTTGCGGGCCGAAGTACCAGTAGAGCTCTTCGTCGGACGGAGGTTGCGGAAGATGATGAAAGCTCATAAAGCCCCCCACGGCTTATTTATGCGCCCGTTTCAGGTGGCCACCATAGCGCCAGAGGTATAGACCATTTGTTTCCGCACGGCCAACAAGCGCAATCGGCCACGGGATTGGCGCATCTCGAGTGGTCCAGACCTTTGTTTCGTCCATTCGACCGGCCGCACCGGCCCCGCCCGGGAAGATGCAGGTCACGGGCGAGTGAACAGACACCGAAGACTTGCGCGGCCGGGCGGGACCCGCGGGATCCTTCTGCTTCGGCCGCGCCGGATGCGCCCCAACCGGCTACGCTCGCGCCGTGCTTGAGGATCCGGACAGGGAGAGTGCCGGCGATCTGCCCGACTGGCAGTCGCCGCCGCGCATGATCGGCGGACACGTCGAGGGACCGGCGGTGATCGGCCGGACGGACCGGCTCGTGGTGCTCGTCCGGCAGGTCTTGGCCTACCCGGCCGGGCTCGAGATCGAGGTGGAAGCCCACGCGCGCGGCGCGTCGCCACCGCCCGGAGGGCCGGCGTATGACCCCGCCGGTTCCACCGGGCCCGCGCAGCCGGCCTTCCGCCTTCGACTCGGCGACGGCACCCTCGTGGTGCAGGACGAGGACGCCGGACTGCGGGACGGGCGCGGACCCGTGATGGTCGTCAGCGGGTACGCGGACTCCTGGGGAGGTCCGGACGGCGGCCATGACCTCCGGCTGACGCTGTGGACGTGGCCGCTGCCGCCGCCGGGTCCGCTCGCGCTGTCGTGCGCGTGGCCGGAACGCGGACTGCGGGACGCCACCTTGGTCCTGGACGGGGCCGCGGTGCGCGCCGCGGCCCTTCAGGCCCGGCCGTTCTGGACCGCAGGGGCGTGAGGACCCGCCGGTGACGGATGCAGGGGTCGCGGCTCGCGGCACCGCCGCGGCGTCGGCACCGGATCGCCGGGGGCGGGACCCGGAGGACCCGGGGCCGGGCTGTCAGGCCCCCGTCGCCGTCGCCACCGTCTGCGCGGGGTCCTCGTACACCGGGTCGAGGGCCAGCAGTGCTCCGCCGCGGGCCGGAGCGGTGAAGCCGAGGGTGGACAGCAGGAGGCGGCAGCCGCCCGTGTCCGGGGCCATCACGCGCTCGGCCATCAGCCGCTCCACGCGTGGGGCGAGCCGGTCGCCGAAGTAGGTGAAGTACCCGCCGAGCACCACCGCGCGCGGGTTCAGGACGTCCGCCAGCAGGGCCAGCCCGAGGCCGAGCCCGTCCGCGATCCGGTCCAGGGCCTCCAGTGTGCGGGCGTCCCCCGCGGCCGCCCGCGCCTGGAGGTCCGTGAGCCGCGCCTCCAGGTCGAGGGAGGGGTCGTGTACGGGATCCCCGGGGCCTGCGGCGTGCCGCAGCAGGGCGGTGAGCCCGACCATGGTCTCCCAGCAGCCGCGGCGCCCGCAGGCACAGAGCGCGCCGCCCGGGTCGAGCGGCATGTGGCCGATCTCCCCGGCGAACCCGCAGGCTCCGCGGTGGAGCCGGCCGCCGCTGATGATGCCGCCGCCCACGCCCGTCTCGCCGGTGACGTAGATCAGGTCGTGGATGCCGGCCGCGGAAGCCTCCAAGTACTCGGCCACCGCGCCGAGTTTGGCGTCGTTCTCCAGGCGCAGTGCGGGCGCCCCGCGCCCCAGGCGGGCGCGGATCCCGCTGACCGCCTCCACGTCGTGCCAGTCGATGTTCGCGGCGTAGACGACGGTGCCCGCGGCGATGTCGACGACCCCGGGGGCGGCGACGGTGACCCCGGCCGTGGCGATCGCGGCGGCGTCGAGGGTGGCGAGGGCCTCGCCGACCAGCCCGGCGGCGCAGTCCAGGACGGCCTCGGGGCCGGCGCCGCGGACGTCCATGGCGACCCGCTTCTCGAAGGCGGTGCTCCCGCCCAGGGTGAGGGCGACGGCGGCCAGGTAGTCGACGTTGATCTCCAGGCCGATCCCGCACAGCGCGCGGCCGTCGATCCGGACGCTCTGGCCGGGGCGGCCCACGGAGCCGTCCCGCTCGGCGTCGCCCTCGCGCACCAGGCCGAGCTCGATGAGCTCGGTGACCAGGCCGGTGACCGTGGGTCTGGGCAGCCCCGCGTCATCGGCGATCCGCGCACGTGAACGCGGTCCGGCGTCGCGCAGGAGACGCAGTACGAGGCCGAGGTTGGCGCGGCGGATGGAGGCCCTCCCGGCGGGCCTGGACGGGCCGTTGATCACGACGGGGCCGATGCCGGCATCACCCCGCCCGCCGCCGTGCTCCGTGCTTCGCGGATCTGCCCTCACCGGTGCTCCTCACTGCCGTCCCCGAGAGTCTGCCACCCGTGGCTCCGGGTCCCGCCCCAGTGTTCCGCAGTGGATGCGGTGCGCGGGGTTGACTGGACCCTCATTAATTCGGATCCTAACAAAACTAATGACTCGACGGTGAATGCGACGGCGAGGAGGCCGACGGCGTGAGCGCCCGGTACCACCTGCGGTTCCAGATCCATCCCTACGAAGGCATGGACGCCGTCGCGGCCGCGGCGGCCGAACTGGCCAAGACCTGCACCGACACGGGCGTGGCCGAAGTGGTGCTGCTCCTCGGGGCCGAGGAGCACTTCACCGGCCACCTCGCCGGACATCACGAGGACCTCTGGTACGAGGCGGCGGCCACCGCACAGGAGATCCTCCGCGGTGCCGGCCTGGACGTGAGCCTCAACCCCTGGGTGACCACCGGCCACGCCGACCGGGGCCGCACCGACACCCACGGCTTCGCACCGATGGTCTCCCCGACCGGTGAAGTCTCCACGGCCCAGGCCTCCTTCGCCTGCCCGCGCTGGCGCGCCTGGCTGACCGGACACTACGGACGCTTCGCCGATCTCGGCTTCCGCGTGCTCTGGCTGGAGGACGACTTCCGCTTCCACAACCACGCCCCGCTCGGCTGGGGCGGCGGCTTCGAACCCCTCATGCTCGACCGGCTGGCCGCCCTGGCCGGACGCCCGGTCCCACGATCGGAACTGGTCGCCGCACTCACCGCCCCCGGCCCCCCGCACCCGCTCCGAGCCCTGTGGCAGCGGGTGTGGCGGACCGCGCAGCAGGAGGTGGCCGTGCAGGTGGCCGCCGAAGTGCACCGGCGCTCGGGCGGCCGTTCCCGTACCGGGCTGATGAGCTCGGGCCTGGACGCCGCATCCGTGGAGGGCCGGGACTGGGGCGCGCTGTTCACGGCCCTGGCCCCCGGGGGCCGCGCCGCGCACCGCCCGCACTTCGCCCCGTACGCGGACGCCCCCGGACGCGAACTGGCCCGGCAACTGTGGATGCCGGAACTCCAGCGCTCCCTGCGGCCCGAGTTCGTGGACAGCGAGCCGGAGATCGAGAACTGGCCGCACACCGCCTGGTCCAAATCCGATGTCCAGACCTGGTCGGAGATGGTCGCGGCCCAGCTCTCCGGGGCGGACGCCCTCCTGCTCAACCTGTACCCCATGCACGGCGCGAGCCCCGGCCGCCACCCCCGGATCGCCGAACTGCTGCGCCGCGCCCGGCCCGCGCTGGACCTCGTCCACCGGCAGCACCCGCGCGGACAGCGCACCATCGGCGTCGGCCTGCCCTTCGCCCAGGACGCGGCCGCCCACGTGCGCGCGCACGGCGGAGACCTGACCGAGCTCGCCGTCGACCCGGGCCCGGCCGCCGAGTTCCTGCTGCGCTACGGAGTACCCGTGACCGCCGAACCGGCTCCGGTGCAGGCCCTGTTCGGCCCGTCGGCCTGGGCCTTCGACGATCCCTCGGTACGGACCCTGCTGGCCGGAGGGCTGCTGCTCGACGGGACCGCCGCCACGATCCTGCACCGGCGCGGCTTCGGCCCCCTCATCGGGCTGGCCGCGGCCGAAACGGTGGACCGGGAGGCCCCCGCAGCCGCCGGGGGACCGGGCCCGTACGCCACCGAGCACCTGTGCGCGGCCGCCGGAGAGGACCTCGCGGGCCTCCTCCTCAGCGTCAACACCCAACCCGCCCTGGCCCGGCTCCGGGAGGTACCCGGGGCGCAGCGCTGGAGCGAGGTCCGCACCCCGGACGGCAGTGCCTGGGGGGCGGGCCGCACCGTCTTCACCAACACACTCGGCGGACGCGTCGCCGTACTCGCCGCGACCGAGCCCCACGTGCTGCCGGCCGACGACCACGCGCAGCGGCTGCTGCACCGCACGGTCCGCTTCCTGGAGGGGGAGGGCGCCCGCCTCCCCCTGGTCAGCGGCGGCCCGTACCTGATCCCGCACCTCTCGTACGCGGACGGCGTCACCACCCTGACCGTGGCCAACGGCTGCCAGGACCCCGCCCGGCCGGTGGTGGACCTGTCCGGCCTCCCGGACATCGACGCGGTCGCGGCCACCGTCCTGGCACCCCTCGCCGAGCCCCGCCCCGCCGACACCGGACGGCGGGGGCACACCCTGCGCCTGGACCCCGAACTGCCCCACCGGGGCTGGGCCGTCCTGCGCTGGTGACCCACCGGCCCGGCCCCCGCAATGCCCCGTACCTCCCCCGTCAAGGACCCCGTACCGACCCCCGCCAGGCCCCGGACCGCCCCGTACCGATCGCCCGCAAGGAACCCGTACCGGACCCACCACCAGGGAGCCCCATGAGACCGCTCCGCCCCACGTCCCTCCTCTGCGCCGCGGCCCTGGGCCTCGGCACCACGCTCGTGGCCGGTACCCCGGCGGCCACCGCCACCGCCGCCGGGACCGTCACCATCGCCTCACCCGCCCTCGCCGTGCAGGTCGACACCGCCTTCCCGCGGGTGGTCCAGTACACCGACCAGGCCACCGGCGGCGTCCTCCACGGCAACGAGGACCCCCTCACCCAGGTGAACCTCAACGGCTCCGCGCAGACCCCGGCCGTGACCAGCAGCGTCTCCGCCGACCACGTCGACTACACGATGGCCTTCACCAACGGGGACACGGTCAAGGCCACCCTCTCCGTCAGCGGCAGCACCCTCACCTTCGCCGTCACCTCGATCACCGACAGCGCCGTACCCATCAGCTCGCTGTCGATCCCGCAGCACAACCTGGTGTCGGTGCGCAGCGCCCAACCCGGAGCCGCCGTCGAGACCACCCGGATGAACACCAACACCACCGGCACCGGAGACACCTTCACCACGCTCACCTCCGGCACGACGACGGACGGCGCCCCGCAGGGAGCCATGTACGCGATCCTCAACACCTCCTCCCTCGCGGCGTCGATCGCCACGAACTCCTCTTACGACAGCCCGTCCGGCCAGAACACGGCGGACAGCGGCCGGATCCAGAAGCAGACGGTGGCCAAGTCCGGCTACCGGCGGGCCGGTCTGTGGAGCGGCGACTGGCTGCACCGGGCCGCCGGCGCACCGGGCACCGAACCGCTGCCCTACGCCAAGGTGGTGGTGACCGGGGACCGCAACGCCGACTCCACCGTGGACTGGCAGGACGGAGCCATTGCCTTCCGCTCCGTCATGACCAACCCCCAGGGCTGGCAGGACACCGCCCGTCGGGTCGTGCAGCGCATCCCGTACAACTTCGCCTCCCAGGCCACGCACCCCTTCCTGCAGACCCTGGACGAGACCAAGCGCGTGGCCCGGGCCACGGACGGGCTCGGCCAATTCGTGCTGCTCAAGGGCTACGGCTCGGAGGGCCACGACTCGGCCCACCCCGACTACGGACTGGTCGGCACCCGGCAGGGCGGCGCCGCCGACCTGAACACCCTCATCGCGGCGGGCGCCGGCTACAACGCCGACATCGGCGTGCACATCAACGACACCGAGGCCTACCCCGTCGCCCGCACCTTCGACCCGGCGCTCCTCAACAACGGCGGCGCGGACAAGGGCTGGGACTACCTCGACCAGTCCTACCACCTGAACTACCGCCTGGACGGCACCAGCGGAAAGCGCCTGGCCCGCCTGCAAGAGCTCAAGGCTGTGGCCCCTGACCTCAAGTTCCTCTACGTGGACACCTGGTACGGCGACGGCTACACCTCCCAGGCCCTGGCCCGCGAGATCAACGGCCTCGGCTACCAGCTCACCACCGAGTTCCCCGACAAGTTCGAGGAGCAGTCCCTCTGGTCCCACTGGGCCAACGACCTCAACTACGGCGGCAGCAACTACAAGGGAATCAACTCCCAGGTGGTGCGCTTCATCCGCAACCAGCAGCGCGACGACTGGATCGCCGGAGACCCGCTGCTCGGCGGCGGTACCCTGACCGCCTACGAGGGCTGGCAGGGCACCAAGGACTTCGCGAACTTCATCACCACCACCTTCACCACCAACCTGCCCACCAAGTACCTCCAGGGCTTCACCATCCGCAAATGGGCCGCGAACCGCATCGACTTCGACGGCGGAGTCAGCGCCACCCTGAGCGGCAACACCCGCACCATCAGCAAGGACGGCCACCCCGTCCTGATCGGCGACAGCTACCTGCTGCCCTGGAACCAGAGCGGAGAGTCCAAGCTCTACCACTGGAGCGGAGCGGGCGGCACCTCCACCTGGAACGTGCCCGCCTCCTGGGCCCAGAACGGCACGGCCAAGCTCTACAAGCTCACCGACCAGGGCCGCGTCCTGGTCTCGGACCTCCCGGTGACCGGCGGCAAGGTCACCGTCACCGCCACCGCGAAGACCCCGTACGTCGTCTACCCGTCCGCGGCGCCCGCGCAGCCGGACGCCGGATTCGGCGAGGGCGGCCCCGTCCGGGACCCGGGCTTCACCTCCGGAAACCTGTCGAAGTGGACGGTCACCGGGTCCGCGTCCGTCACCCGCAACGCGGTGGGCCAGTCCCAGCTGACCCTTGGGCAGGGCGCCACCTCCGTCTCGCAGCAGCTCACCGGCCTGACGCCGGGCACCTACGCGGCGAGCGTGTACGTCTCCACGGCCACCGGACGCAGGGCCACCCTGGCCGTGACCCCGGCGGGAGGCACCGAGCAGAGCGTCTACGCCACGAGTTCCCCGTACGGGAACAACGTCGGGGCGGACGAGAAGAACGGCAGCACCATGCAGCGGATGCGGGTGCTGTTCGACGTCCCGGCGGGTCAGTCCACCGCCACCCTGGCCCTGCGCGCCGACGGGGCGGCGGGCACGGCCGGCTTCGACGACGTGCGCGTCGTGCGCACGGCCCGCAGCCCGCAGGGCGGCCACACCTTCGCGGAGGACTTCGAGAACGTCGACTCCGGCTGGTACCCCTTCGTCGTCGGCTCGGCGGGCGGCAGTACGGCGGACCCGCGGACGCACCTGGCCCAGCTCAACGCCCCTTACACGCAGGCCGGCTGGAACGGCAAGCTGATCGACGACGTGCTCGCCGGCGCCAACTCCCTGAAATCCCATGAGGAACGCCCCGGGCTGCTCTACCAGACCATCCCCCAGACCCTGCGCTTCGAGCCCGGCCACCAGTACAAGGTGACCTTCAAGTACCAGCAGTCGGTGGCCGGGGACTACGCCTTCACCCTGGGCGCCGGCACGGGACAGGTCTCCTCCGACACGCTGCCGCAGGCCCGGACAACGAACACCTTCACCAAGACCTTCACGGCCGGGGTGGATGCCTGGATCGGCATGCGCAAGCTCACGGCGGAGACCTCCAACGCCGACCGGGACCTGGTCCTCGACGACCTCACCGTCGACGACCTCGGGGCCACGGCCTCGCCCAACCTGGCCCTGAACAAGCCGACCACGGCCTCCTCGGTCCAGTCCGCGGACTATCCGGCGACGGCCGCCACCGACGGCAGCGCCACCAGCCGCTGGTCCTCGTCCTTCGCCGCCGACCCGCAGTGGATCCAGGTCGACCTCGGATCCGTGAGGAACGTGAACCGGGTGGTACTCGGCTGGGAGGTCGCCTACGGCCGCGCCTACAAGGTCCAGCTGTCGGACGACGGGGTCACCTGGCGGGACGTGTACTCCACCACCACGAGCGACGGGGGGAGGGACGAACTGACCGGGCTGAACGGCAGCGGACGCCACCTCCGGGTGACCGGCACCCAGCGGGCCACCGGCTACGGCTACTCGCTGTGGGAGGTCGAGGCGTACTCCTGACGGCACACGGAACCGGCCCCCACCCCTGCCAGAGGGGTGGGGGCCGGTGTGCCGTCAGGGATCAGAAGCGGCTGGAGACGGTGGCTCCGGCGAAGTCCTGCGCGGCGTGCAGGCTGACGTAGAGGTAGCCGGCCGGCGGGTTGTTGACGGTGAGGGTTTCGGTGTTGCCGGTCTGGGCCGAGCGGGCGGTGTAGTTGCCCGTGGTGGCCCAGGTGGTGGGGCTGTAGTAGAGGTCGGCGTTGCCGGTGCCGCCCGAGACGGTGATCTTGAGGGAGGCGGTGCCGGCGGGGACGTTCACGTAGAAGTAGCGGTAGTTCCCGGCGGTGGCCGAGACGTTGGAGCGGCTGCAGTCGGCGCCCAGCACCCGGATGTCGGCGTCCGCGCACTCCACCTGGGCCGTCCCGAACTGGGTCGAGACGGTCACGCCGGCGAAGCCCTGGACAGCGTGCAGGCTGATGTAGACGCGGCCGGCCGCGGGGTTGTTGATGGTCAGCGACTCGGTGTTGCCGCTCTGCGCCGAGCGGGCGGTGTAGTTGCTCGTCGTGGCCCAGCCGCTGGGGCTGTAGTAGAGGTCGGCGTTGCCGGTGCCGCCCGAGACGGCGATCTTGAGGGATCCGGTGCCGGCCGGGACGTCCAGGTAGAAGTACCCGTAGTTGCCGGTCGTGGCGGAGACGTTGGAGCGGCGGCAGTTGTCGCCCAGCACCCGGACGTCGGGGCTGGTGCACTCGCCGGGCCCGGCGGTTCCGACCGTGACCGCCTTGCTGGTGGTGGCGGTGGCGCCCTTGTTGTCGGTGACCGTGAGCTTGACGGTGTAAGTACCCGCCGCGGCGTAGGTCTTGGCCGGGTTGGCGGAGGTGGAGGTGGTGCCGTCACCGAAGTTCCAGGCGCGGGAGGCGATGGTGCCGTCCGCGTCCGTGGAGGTGTCGGTGAAGGTGACCGCCAGGGCGTTCACGGCGGAGGTGAACCCGGCCACCGGGGCCTGGTTGGCCGGCGGGTTGGTGCCGCCGCCGCAGTCGCCGGCCGCGCACTTGACCAGCCAGGCCGCGAAGTCGGCGTCGTAGCGGGTGCCGATGGTGGAGGTGAGCAGGGTGCGGGCGGCCGCCCAGTTGCCGGCGCGGTAGTGGCCGAGCAGCGTGGCGACGTCCTGCGGGTGCGACTGGATCAGGTAGCGGACCGCCAGGTAGCCCCAGCGGTAGACCCGGGTGGAGTCGGAGTTGTCGTACGTGGTGTCGAACAGCGTGCTGAGCTTGTATGTGTTCTTGCCCGCCTCGATGGCGGCCTGGTCGTACGTGACGCCCCGGTAGGAGTAGGAGATGTACTCGGCGAAGCCCTCGACCCACATCACGGTCGGGGTGGTCATGCCGGCGTCGAAGTCGCCGTACATGTTGAAGCGGCCGTCGAGGTAGTGGGTGTACTCGTGGTTGAGGTTCCAGATCTGGAACTGCGGCCGGACCCACTCCGCCTCGTAGGCGATGAAGCGCGGCTGATTCCCGGTGACGGAAGGGTCGCCCTCCAGGTACATGCCGCCGTTGTTGGTGCTGATTCCGAAGATGACACCGGCGTAGGTCTGGTAGTCGGCGCTGGAGTCGAAGGCGACCACCTCGAGCGCGGTGTTCTTGTCGTTGGCGACCGGGCCGCCGTCCTTGGCCACGTTGTGGAAGAAGGCGTCCTGGTTGGCCAGGCTGGTGCAGCTCGCGCCGAGCTCGGCGGCGGTCATCTGCTGCGCGACGATCCGCAGGCTGGGGCTACAGGTGTGGTTGACCGTCAGGACGGCGGCACGCACCCGCGCCGGCAGGTCGCAGGTTCCGTAGAAGGAGCAGTTGGTGGCGTCGTACGAGGTGGTCATCTCGGCGAGCGGCACCCAGAGGGAGGCGGTCCGGCCGGTGATCGAGGTGCGGTCCAGCAGCTGCTTGACGAGCGGACGCACGGTCGCCTGGAGCGTCGAGTGCTGGAGGAAACGACCCAGTTCCCGGCCGGCGTTGGCCGTCAGGTAGCTCTTGTCCGTGCCCAGGAGCGCGTCATGGGTGACGGCGAAGTCGCGCAGCACGGTGAGGATGCTGGGGTCGGCCTGGACGGCGGGCAGGAACTCGGCGGTCTGGTGCCCGCGGAACAGGACCGTGTAGGCGTTGTTGACCGCCGCGACCATCGAAGAGGAGCTGTTGTAAGAGGAGTTGTAGCCGGTCAGCAGTCGCTTGGCGACGCCGAGGTAGCGCGCGTTCTCCTGGGCGCTGTCGATCAGGATGACCGACTCGCCCAGGGTCGGGCCGTTGGCGTCGGTCACGTCGGCCGCGCGCGGGGAGGCGAAGAAGGTGTCCAGGGCGCCCCGGATCGAGCTCTTCAGGGCCGGGCCGTAGGTGCCGACGGTGGACTCGTTGTACCACTGCACGTAGTAGCCGGCGCGCAGGAAGAGGACGAGCTGCCCGGTCTTGGTGCTGTTGTCGCCGGGGTAGGTGGCGGCGGAGGTGCGCAGGGCGTCGGCCACCGAGACCATCTGTGCCTCACGGAAGGCGGCCTTCGCGTCGTTGCCCTTGAGCAGGAACAGCGAGTTCACGCAGTCCATCTCGGAGGCCTTGATCTGCTGGACCAGCGCGGCCCCGGTCTTCGAGGTGAAGTCCGCGACGTTGCAGGCCGCGGCCAGGGCCTCGGCGGCGGCGCCGGGCGCCAGCTGCGCCTTGGACGACTGCTGTTCGGTGCGCGCGGCCTCCTTGGTGGCCCGGAGCGGGGCGCGCTCGGACAGGTCCGCGTCCGGACGTGCGGCGTGCTCGGCCCTGAGCGCGGCCGCCGCCGCGGCCGGGGTCGAGGGCTGCGGGGCGGCGCCGGACTTCATGGCCGGAGCGGGCGCGGCGGGCTTGATCTCGCGCGCGAAGGCCTGGCCGGCGGGGGCGAGCATCGTCAGGCCCAGACAGCAGGCCAGGGCGGCTATCAGGGGCCGGGCACGGCCCTTGGTGGTGGGGGAACTGCGCATGGGGGGTGGGCCTCCGAGCCGGTCTGCGGCCGCGCTGGCAACGCGGCGAAGGTGGAAAGCGGACCGTGACGACGACGGGAGTTGGTGGGGATTTCAACTCTGTCGTGTACACGGCTATGCAGTGTGCGATGTAACATGGCACACATCACATGGCTCTGGAAGTACCCGCGGGACAGTTCTCCACATCTGAGTGACCGTCAGGTGTGGTGCCGGAGGGTGATCTGTCCGGTTCGCCTGAGGTCATCCCGGTTCCCCGCCACCGCATCGCGCGGCGCATCCGCCACCGCATCCCCACCGCATGCGCCGCGCGCGGGGCGCGCCCATACTGAGTCCGTGAGGCGTACTCGTACGGTCTTGCTGTGCATCGCCGGTCTGATGGGCGCGGCCCTTCCGACGGGGACGGCCGCTGGCGTGGAGACGGCCGCCGCGGCTCCGGCTCCCGGTGCGTGCGTGAACTCTCCCGGCCCCGCCGAGGGCGACGCCCTCAAGGTGCTCACCATCGCGCAGCAGGCCCAACGGGAGTTCGGTCTGAACTCGGTGGTCCTGCGGGTGTCCTCCGATGGCCGCGAGGTGCTCACCAAAGCCCTCGGGGAATCGATGACGGGAGTCCCCGCCGAGCCGTCCATGAAATTCCGTACGGGGTCCGTGGCCATCGTCTACATGGGCGCCGTGCTGCTCCAACTCGTCGACGAGGGCAAGGCCTCACTCGACGACCCCGTGTCCCGGTGGCTCCCGGACGTGCCGCACGGCTCGGAGATCACCCTGCGCATGCTGGGAAGTTCCACGTCAGGCCTGCACGACTACGTCACCGCACCTGCTTTTCTTGCCGAGTTGGAGGCCAAGCCGTTCCGCCAGTGGACGGCGGCCGAGGTCATCGGCATCGCGACGGAGAAGCCGCTCCTCTACGAGCCGGGCACCAACTGGAGTTACTCGCACGCCAACTTCAATCTGCTCGGCGAGGCGTTGGAGAAGATCAGCGGCCTCCCGCTGGACCGGCTGCTGAAGGAGCGGGTGTACGAACCGCTCGAGCTGAGCGGGACCAGCAACCAGTACACCCCGCAGATCCCCGAACCGGTCCTGCACTCCTTCACCTCGGAGCGCGGCACCTACGAGGAGTCCACCTTCTGGAACCCCTCGTGGACCACCACTCCCGGTGCGGTCCTCGTCCAGAACATCTGTGACCTGGACCGGTCCGCGCGCGCCGTCGGGACCGGGGAGCTGCTGTCCGCGAAGTCCTTCAAGACCCAGCTCGACCCGGGCACGATCGGCCTCGGCCACCCGACGGCCTCCTGCCCGGACACCGTCTGTCTCCTGACCAACACCCAGGCCCACCACTTCGGCCTCGGCGTGATCGTCGTCAACGGATGGATCCTGACGAACCCGTCCTTCTCCGGCTACGCCGCCATCCAGGCCTACTTGCCGGCGGAGAAGCTCGCCATCTCCGTCACCGTGACCCAGGGCCCCAAGAGCCCGGCGGGCAACTCGGCCCAGGTCATCGCCGAGCGCATCTCCGCCGCCCTCGCCCCCGGACACGTGCTCAAGATGCGCTGACCCCGTTCTGCACGATCCCGCTGTGCGCGATCCCGTTCTGCACGATCTCGTTCTGGGGTCGTGGCCCTCGATCACCACGGCAACAACTTCGTCGACGGCTACGAGCCGGAGGGCTTCCTCCACGTCTGGGAACGCCCCCGGGACGTCTCCTTCGCCCTCGACGCGCTCGCCCGGGAACAGCCCCTCGGCCCGGTCGGCGTGGCCGGCTTCTCCATCGGCGGTTACACGGCCGCGGCGCTGGCCGGAGCCCGCGTCGATCCGGGGATCCTGTGGGCCGTGCTCACGGGCGAGGCGCCGCTGCCGGAGATCCCCGAGTACCCCGGAGTGCTGGAGGCGGGCTGGTGACCCGGGAGAGCCTGGAGGCCGTACGGGTACCGGTGGCCATCCGCTGGGCCGGAGCGGACACGATCACCCCGTACGAAGCCGACACGCGGCCCTACCTGGAGTACATCCCCACCGCGAGCGGCCGCTCGGTCGGCCCGGCCGTCCGGCACGACGACTTCTTCGCCCCGGAGCCCGCAGACCCGACCGCGAGGGTACGGGCCGGCGAGGATGCGGCGGCCTTCTTCCTGGAGCAGCTGGGCTGACCGGAACGGGGCCGGTGCCGGTGCCGGTGCCGGGTCACAGGCTCGCGAACAGATCCTCCAGCGGCGCCGGTACGCGGTCGGGGTCCAGGGCCTCGACGAGGACGCGGCCGTAGCGGATCTTGCGCCCCTTCTTCGTGCCGAGGAAGCGCCGCACCTGCTGCTGCGCCGTGCGGCCCTGCTGCGCGGGCTGGCGCAGGAAGGTCCGCAGGGCGCGGTGGTCCCCCTCTTCCCGGACGAGCTCCTCCACCCTGGGCACGCCCAGCGCGCGGATGAGCTCGTCCTCTAGGTCCGCCGCGCAGACGAAGAATCCCTGCGGCTCGGCGCCGGCCCGCTCCCAGCCGCGCGCGTAGAAGTCGCGCTCCCTCTCGTCGCACAGGCCCGTGAGGCGCAGGCCAAGGCCCTGCGGCCCGAGGAACCGGGCGAAGCGCGCGACGCTCATCGCTCCGCCCATCGGCAGGACGCAGACCCCTTCCGCGGCCAGGTTCCGGCCCCGTCTCGTGGCCAGGGCGTCGACCGCTTCGGCGTCGCTCGCCCCTTCGAGCAGCACGACGGTCCGCACCGGCAGCCGCGCGGCGAGCTCGCGCGCCTCGTCCGCAGCCTCCCCGGCGACTCCCACGTCGCCGAGCCCAGCGGCGTCACCGGCCGCCCACGCGGTCACTGCATCCCCGAACGCCACCATGTCAGCCATGGGGCGAGTCTGATCGACTTCCAGGCGCCGCGGTACGGAATTTCCGCCGGTGAGGGCCCCCGCCGGCCGGGACCGACTGAGGGGACCGACTGCCGGGGCCGCCTGCCGGGACCGACTGTCCGCAGTGCCCACCGGGACCGCGCGGACGAGCGGAATGCGCCCGTCCCGGCCGACCGGCCCGCTCCGCCCGTCCGCGCGGACCCGGACGATCGAACCTAGGATGGACGGGAACCGGGTGCGGGCGGCTCGCCGCGACGCCGCCAGTCCAGGCCGCCCGGGTGGGAGAGCCATGACAGAGGTCGCCGACACGGCACGGACCGTGATCCTGACCGTGGACGACGATCCGGGAGTGTCCCGGGCCATCGCGCGCGACCTGCGGCGACGCTACGGCTCCGGCTACCGGATCGTGCGCGCCGAATCCGGCGAGTCCGCGCTGGACGCCCTGCGCGAGCTGAAGCTCCGCGGCGACCTGGTGGCGGTGATCCTCGCCGACTACCGCATGCCGCAGATGAACGGCATCGAATTCCTCGAAGAGGCCCTCACCGTGTACCCGGGCGCGCGCCGCGTCCTGCTGACCGCCTACGCCGATACCAACGCGGCGATCGACGCGATCAACGTCGTCGACCTCGACCACTACCTCCTCAAGCCGTGGGACCCGCCAGAGGAGAAGCTCTACCCGGTCCTGGACGACCTCATCACGGCCTGGCGGACCGGCGACCACCGGCCCGTGCCCGCCACCAAGGTGGTCGGACACCGCTGGTCGGCCCCCTCGTCGAGCGTGCGGGAGTTCCTGGCCCGCAACCAGGTGCCGTACCGGTGGTACTCATGCGAGGAGCCGGAAGGGCAGCGGTTGCTGCGGGCGGCCGGCGCCGACGGACAGCGGCTGCCCGTGGTGATCACCCCCGGGGGCACCGTGCTGATCGAACCGGCCGCGCCCGACCTGGCCGCCCACGTGGGGCTCGCGACCACGCCGACCGCCGACTTCTACGACCTCGTCGTGATCGGCGGAGGCCCGGCCGGGCTCGGCTCCGCGCTGTACGGGGCCTCCGAGGGGCTGCGGACCGTACTGGTCGAGCGGTCCGCGACCGGCGGACAGGCCGGGCAGAGCTCCCGCATCGAGAATTACCTCGGGTTCCCGGACGGAGTGTCCGGAGCCCAGCTCACCGAACGCGCCCGCCGCCAGGCCGGCCGCTTCGGCGCCGAGATCCTCACCGCACGCGAGGTCACCGGACTGGAGGTCAACGGCGCGGCCCGCCTCGTCCGCTTCTCCGACGGCTCGGCCATCGGCGCGCAGAGCATCATCCTGGCGACCGGGGTCTCCTACCGCCAGCTCGGGGCGCCGGGCTGCGACGGCCTCACCGGCCGCGGGGTGTTCTACGGCTCCTCGCTCACCGAGGCCTCCTCCTGCCTCGAACAGGACGTGTACGTCGTCGGCGGCGCAAACTCCGCCGGACAGGCGGCCATGTACCTGGCCCGCGGCGCGAAATCGGTGACGCTCCTGGTGCGCGGGAAGTCCCTGGCCGCGTCCATGTCCTACTACCTGATCCAGCAGATCGAGGCCATGCCCAACATCACGGTCCGCACCCGCACCACCGTCGAATCGGCGCACGGCGACGGCCACCTCGAGCAGCTCACCCTGCGCGACGTGGACAGCGGCGCGACCGAACTCGTCGACACCCAGTGGATGTTCGTCTTCATCGGCGCGGCCCCGCTCACCGACTGGCTGGACGGTACGGTGCTGCGCGACGACCACGGCTTCATCCTGGCCGGGCCGGACCTCACCCCGGACGGCCGGCCGCCGGCCACATGGGAACTGGACCGACCGCCCTACCACTTGGAGACCAGCGTGCCCGGGGTGTTCGTGGCGGGCGACGCACGCGCCCGGTCGGCGAAACGGGTCGCGTCAGCCGTCGGAGAGGGAGCCATGGCCGTGATGCTCGTCCACCGGTACCTGGAGGAATCGTGAGCGGGCAGGCGATGCCGTGCTCCCCGCAGGAGATCGCCTCGCTCTTCCTGTTCGAGAAGCTCACCCCGGAGCAGCTCGGGAGGCTGTGCGCCGAGGGTCGCGTCGAGCGGTTCGACACCGGCCCCGTCTACACCGAGGGCGACCCCGCCACCTGCTTCTACGTGATGATCGAGGGCACCGTCGTGCTGTCCCGCCGGGTCGGCGGCGACGAGGTGGAGGTCGGCCGGACCTCCCAGCGCGGGGTGTACGCGGGCGCCATGCAGGCCTACTTGGGCGACCGCGTCCAGCAGACGTACAACAACTCGATGCGGGTGACCGAGCCGACGCGCTTCTTCGTCCTGCCCGCGCAGTCCTTCTCGGACGTCATGCGGGAATGGTTCCCGATGGCCGCGCACCTGCTGGAGGGGCTCTTCTTCGGCGCGAGGAGCACCCAGCAGGTCATCGGCCAGCGCGAACGGCTCCTCGCCCTGGGTTCCTTGTCCGCAGGACTCACCCACGAGCTCAACAACCCGGCCGCGGCGGCCGTCCGGGCCACGGCCACCCTGCGCGAACGCGTGGGCAAGATGCGGCACAAGCTGGCCCACATCTCCCAGGGGAACTACCCCCGCGAAGCGATCGCCGAGCTCATCGAGATCCAGGAACGCACCGTCGAACGCGTGGCGAAGGCACCGGCGCTGAGCCCGCTCGAGGCCTCCGACCGGGAGGACGAGCTCGCCGACTGGCTGGAGGACCACGGGGTCCCCGAGGGCTGGCGGATCGCACCGGTCTTCGTCCAGGCCGGCCTGGACACCGACTGGCTGGAGCAGGTCGCGGCGAGCGTGGCCGGGGACCTCCTGCCGGCAGCGATCGGCTGGCTCAACTACACGGTCGAGACCGAGTTGTTGATGGACGAGATCGACGACTCCACCACCCGCATCTCCCATCTCGTGGACGCCGCGAAGCAGTACTCGCAGCTCGACCGCGCCCCGCACCGGGTCGTCGACGTCCACGAACTCCTCGACAGCACCCTGCTGATGCTCTCCGGCAAGATCGGCCCCCGGATCCGGGTGGTCAAGGAGTACGACCGCTCTGTGCCGGACGTCCCGGCCTACCCCGCGGAACTCAACCAGGTGTGGACCAACCTCATCGACAACGCCGTCTTCGCCATCGGGAGCACGGACCGCGAGGGCACGCTGACGGTCCGCACGGCACGGGCGGGCGACCGGCTGCTCGTGGAGTTCCGCGACACCGGGCCCGGCATCCCGGCCGAGATCCGCAGCCGCATCTTCGACCCCTTCTTCACCACCAAGCCCGTCGGTGAGGGCACCGGTCTCGGCCTGGACATCTCCTGGCGGATCGTCGTCAACAAGCACCACGGCAGCCTCCAGGTCGAGTCGGCCCCGGGCGACACCCGCTTCCAGGTGCTGCTGCCACTGACCGCCCCGGAACCCGAAGCCGAAGCCGAAGCCGAAGCCGTTCCCGAGAAAGAGGAGCCCGTATGACCGCCATCGACGGAGTCGACCCGAGCGTCCCGCCCTCCGGCAGCGGCTGCGCCGATTGCGACGCGGTGGGGGGCTGGTGGTTCCACCTGCGGCGCTGCGCCCAGTGCGGCCACATCGGCTGCTGCGACTCCTCGCCCGCCCAGCACGCCACCGGGCACTGGAAGTCCACCGGGCACCCGGTGGTGCAGAGCTACGAACCGGGCGAGGACTGGTTCTGGGACTACGCGGCCGACGAGCTCTACGAGACCGGCCCCGAGCTGACCCCGCCGTCCGGCCACCCGTCCGGCCAACCGGCCCCGGGCCCGTCCGGGCGGGTCCCCGAGGACTGGACCCGTCAGCTCCACCGCTGATCCGGGCGGGTCAGAACGGCCTCGTCGGCAGGTACTTGCCGTCCAGGGTGATGACCGCACGCTCGCCGCCATCGGGGTCGGCGACCTTCTTCACGTCGAGCTTGAAGTTGATCGCGGAAACGATCCCGTCGCCGAGCTGCTCGTGGACCAGGGCCTTCAGCGTGGTGCCGTAGACCTGGAGCATCTCGTAGAAGCGGTAGATCGTCGGGTCGGTGGGCACACCGCCGGGTACCGAGCCGCGGGTCGGGATGGTCTGCAGCAGCCGCGCGTCGTCGGCGTCCAGGCCGAGGAGAGCGGCCACGGCCTCGGCCGAGGCCCGGGGCAGCGGGTGCTGGCCGAGGACGGCCGCGGTGACGAAAGCGACCGACAGGCCCGCGGCGTCCGCGATGCGCTGCCAGGTCAGGTCCTCGCGGATCTTGGCGTCCACGGCCTTGACGGCCAGGGCCTGACGGGCGGTGTTGTCGAACTGTGCGTGCACCATGAGAGGGCTTCCTTTCGGTGAGCCGCTCACCGGATGTGGGGGCGAGCGGCGGATGGGATCGGGAAATGCGGGCCGGGGATCGGGGGAGCGGAGGCGCTCAGGCAGCGGGAGAGAGAGGGTGCGGGGAGCCGAGCTCCTCGACGCCCCCCGCCCGGATGTCGTAGACCCAGCCGTGCAGGGTCACAGACCCCGCGGCCAGGGCGCGGGCCACCGACGGGTGGGTGGCCAGGTTCGCCAGCTGCGCGCGCACGTTCTCCCGTACCAGGGCATCGACCCTGCGCCCGTCCTCCTCGGCGGCGGTCCGGGCGAGTGAGGCGTCCGCGTGGCGCAGCCAGCCGGCGACCGCCGGGGCGGCGCTGAGGTCGTGCCGCTCGGCCAGGGCCGTCATCGCACCGCAGGCGGAATGCCCGCACACCACGATCTCGCTCACGCCCAGGACCGCGACGGCGTACTCGATACTGGCCGCCACCCCGTCCGTACCGGGGGCATGGGCGGGCACGAGATTGCCGGCGGTACGGATGACGAACAGCTCGCCCGGCTCGCTCTGGGTGATCAGCTCCGGTACCACCCGGGCATCGGAGCAGCTGATGAACAGGGTGCGGGGCCGGTGGGTCGTCGCCAGCAGGGCGAAGAGCTCCGCCTTGGCCGGGTAGACCTCCCGCCGGAACTGCGCGACGCCCTCGATGAGGTCGTGCATGGTCACTCCCTTCGATGACTGCCGACCCGTGGGGCCGACGAGATTCACCATGCACGACCTGCATCTATAGTGTCCAAGACGTATTACCCATGTCTGCTATAGATGACATCTATACTTGGCTCCATGGCCCTGGAACTCCGTCACCTGCGCTACCTTCTCGCCGTCGCCGAACACGCCGGCTTCACCCGTGCCGCCGAAGAACTGCGCATCTCCCAGCCGACCCTGTCCCAGCAGATCAAGCAGCTCGAAGGCATGGTCGGCGTCCAGCTCCTGGACCGCACGGGCCGCGGCGGCGTCCGCCTCACCGATGCCGGCGAAACCTACGTCCAGCACGCGCGCCGGGCCCTGCGCGACCTCGCCGCCGCCGAACGTGCCGTCCACGACGTCGCCGACCTCTCGCGCGGCCACCTCCGGCTGGCCGTGACCCCGACGTTCACCGCCTACCTCGTCGGGCCGCTGGCCGCGGAACTCCACGCCCGTCACCCCGGCATCACCCTGGACGTCAAGGACATGGCCCAGGACCGCATCGAAGCCGGCCTGCTCGCCGACGAGCTCGACCTGGGGATCGCCTTCGTCGGGCCGCACCTGCCCGGCATCACCGCGACCCCGCTGTACGCCGAGACCCTCAGCCTCGTCACCGCGGCTCGCCCTGCCGCCGACCCACAACCACCCTTGCCCGTAGCAGATGTGGCTGACCGTCAACTAGCTCTGCTCAGCGGAGATTTCGCCACCCGAGGCCATATCGACGCCTACCTGGCCGACCACCGGGTACGGCCGCGCATCGCGGTGGAGGCCAATTCGGTCCAGACCCTCACCGAGATCGTCCAGCGCACCGACCTCGCGACCGTCCTGCCCGACGCGGTCACGGAGGACCACCCCCACCTCGCCCCCGTCCCCCTCGCACCACCCCTGCCCACCCGCACGGTCGCCTTCCTCGGGCGCGAGCACGCCTACCGGAGCTTCGCCGCGGCCGCCTTCATCCGGCTCACCCGCCACCACGTCCGGGCCCGCGGCTACACCCCTGCCTGAGCATCCCCACCGTGCCCTGCGCGGCGCAGGGCGGCGGGTGTGGTGCCGTACCAGCGCTTGACTGCCCGGCGCAGGGCGCGGGCGTCGGCGTAGCCGCTCCGGGTGGCGATCGAGTCGACGCTGAGATCGGTGTCGTGGAGCAGCCGGGTGATGTGGTCCCGGCGCACGGTCTCGACCTCCTCGCTCCACGTCGTGCCGTGTTCCTCGAGGCGGCGCTGGAGGGTCCGGGGGCTGAGGGCCATGCGCTGCGCCACCGAGGACAGCGTCGGCGCACCCCCTTCGTGGGCGGAGGCCAGCGCGGTGCGGAACAGATCCAGCCAGTCGTGCAGCGGTATCGCGCTGGCTAGGGTCTGCTCGGCGTGCCGGCGGAGCACGGTCGAGAGCCCGGGCTGGGCGTGCGGCGTCGGGGTGTTCAGGTCGGCGGTGCGGAAGGTGATCGAACTGGCCGGGGCCTCGAACTCGATGTTCCGGGTGCCGTAGAGCTCGATCAGGGCGTCGTGCCGCGGCGGCGCCTTCGCGGCGAGGGAGACCTGCAGGGGAACGAGGCACCGCCCCGTGGCTTCGCCGAGCCGACGCCGGTACAGACCGAGGGCGTAGCCGCGGATGCCGCAGGCCGCCTCGTGGGCTATGTCGGCCCGGTTGACGTGGCCGATGGTGACGCGTTCGCCGTCCTCGGCGATCCGCATGCCGTCGGTCAGGGGGTCGGCGACGGCGGCGAAGTAGGCGGCGGCGTCCCGGATCCCCTCGAGCGGAGTGGGTGCGGAGGTGATCAGGTAGTCCCAGACCCCCAGGGTGCCGATGCTCGACTCCCGCGCCAACAGCACGGACATCTCGGTCCAGTGGGCGTGGACCGTCGTGAGCTCCGCGATCCGGATGGCCGTCGCCGAGGGAGTGCGGAACCGGTCGTCGTCGAGGTGCTGGGGCGCCATGCCCGGCAAGTGGGCGTATCCGTGCGGGCGTATGCCGACCAGTCGCGCGACGTTGACGCTCAGACGGGCGAGGGCGGAGGAGGTTGTCCCCTGATGTGCGTGCGAGACCACAGTGGCAGAGCATAGTCCAGCGCGAATTGCCAGGTCATCGTGAGGGTTGGGCGCCTACGGCCCCCAACACGGCGTGCAGGGTCCCCCCTTGGCGCGGTCGGTCCCCTTGGCGGCGCGTGCGGCCCTGGGGGAGGCCAACTGCCCTGCCGTAGCGTGGCGATCATGCCCGCACGGCACGGCACGGCACGGCACGGCACGGGCGGCACGGATACGGTGAAGCTCCCCCACGGGGGTGGGGGGCTCGCGATCCGGCCGCGCGGGGTCCGGCTCCCGGCCTCTGCGCCGAGGGTGCGGGACGACGGAACCGGATGCTGGGGGAATCGACATGTTCACGGTGGTCTCGTCCGACGGTACGGCGATCGCCGCCGAGCGCCACGGCACCACGGGCCCGGTACTGATCCTCGTCGGCGGCACCTTGATGACCCGGGCCCGGCACGCACCGCTCGCCGCCCTCCTGGCGCGCGAGTTCAGCGTCGTCAACTACGACCGGCGGGGCCGCGGTGACAGTGGCGACCACGCCGCATACGAGGTGCAGCGCGAGGTCGACGACCTCGACGCGCTGATCGAGCACGTGGGAGGGCCGGTGCTGCTCTTCGGGATGTCCTCCGGAGCGGTCCTGGCGCTGGAGGCCGTGGCCCGGGGCAGCTCGGTCTCCGCCCTGGCCCTCTACGAGCCGCCGTTCGTCGTCGACGGCACCCGCCCGCATCTGCCGGCCGATTACGTGGACCGCGTGGAAGCGGCCCTGGCCCGGGGGAGCGCCGGCGAGGCCCTCACCCACTTCCTGACCACGGGCCTGGCCCTGTCCGATGAGGACATCGCCAGGATGCGGAACACCCCGGTCTGGGCCGCGTGGGAGGCCGCCGCCCCGACCTTGCCCTACGACGGCCGGATCATGGCCGGCACCATGTCCGGCCGGCCGCTGCCCACCGACCGGTGGTCCTCGGTGCGCGTGCCCGTCCTGGTCGGGCACGGCGGCGCGGGCGAGACGTACATGGCCCACGCGGCGAAGGAACTCGTCTCCCACGGCGACAACTACACCCTGCACACCCTCCCCGGCCAGACCCACGCCGTGGACCCGCAGGCCCTGGCGCCCGTGCTGACCGCCTTCTTCCACGGCCTGATGCTGGACGCGCGGCCGGCCGGGGAGGCCGTGCTCAGCAGCGGCGGCGGTCCTGGGTGACGGCGCCCTGGGCCGTGGCCACCGTGCGGTCGTAGCAGCCGCCCGGCACCCCGGTCCCGTACAGCCGGTAGCGGGCGGAGGTGGTGGCGACCGCGTGCCGCTGGTCGCGCGGGACGTTCGCGGTGTAGGTCGCGTCGCCCGTGTACCGGTCGTCGAGCCGGGAGCGGCCGGTCTCCCGTCCACCGCGCAGGATCACGGTGTCCGCGCGGTCGCCCAGCGAGATGACGGTGCGGAGCCGGTCTCCCGCACCGAGCGTGGTCTCACCGTCCATGGTGTACGTCCGGCTGGTCCGCGTGGTGACGGCCCCGCGCGTCACGCTCTCCTCGTCGGTCCAGGTCGCGGTGAGCGCGTCGCGGTCCTCTCCCTCGGTCCAGCGGTGGACGGAGCCGAGCCGCACAGTGCGGCTGACGGTGGTCGTGACCCGGCCGTGGGAGGTGTCCAGGTACCCGGCCACGGTCAGCCGGTGCCCGCCCTCGGTGTCCACCCGGTGCTCGGCCCCCGGCGCCGCGGGCGTCCAGCGTGAGGAGTTGGCCGGATCGCTCTGTTCCTCGCGGGTCAGGGCCCCGCCGACCACTTCGCGGCCCGCGTCCTGCCAGAGCAGCAGATTGGTGGGAGTGCTCCAGCCGCTCTGCCCGGCCGGAACTCCGGCGACGGAGACCTCGATGCGGTGCGGACGGCCGTCGTTGAGGAGGGCGGCGTACGGGGTGAGGTCGTAGCGCAGCGGCTGTACGTCGAAGGCGCGCGGACCCGGGGTGACGTACCAGAGGAACGGGTTGGACCAACCACCGGTCCAGACGGTGGGGAAGGGTACGGCGATGCCGGCGAGCCTGCCGTCGACGGAGATGCGGACCTCGCGGTGGGGGCCGCCGGCGGCCTTGCAGGAGTACGGGGCGGGGTCCGGGGCGCTCAGGTACCAGTACTCCTCACAGCCGCCGCCGGAGCCCGTGGCGTAGACCTCGGCGAGGAGCCGCTCCGTATTGCGCGGGAGCGTGACGGCCGGCGTGGTGAGCGGGACGACCCGGTCCGGGGGGACGACCCGCTCCGGCGTGCGGCCGGCTTCGGCCGCGTCCTCGGCCGCGTAGAACGTCAGGGTGACCTTGACGTCGATGACACCGGTGTAGGTGTCGTTCACGACGTTGCCGATGAGCATCTCGACGGGCTGCGGGCGGCTCAGCGTGTCGCGGTACCGGGTGACGTCCTTCTCGACGGACCAGGCGATGCCGTCCGGCGACGGCTGGGGCGTGGAGGTGCGCAAGAGCTCCACGCCGCCGAGGGAGAGATGGCCGAGGCGGTCGTACTGGCGCCCCTTGACCTTGCCGTCGAGACGGAGCACGACCTTCGCCCAGTCGGCCGGACCGCAGGCGGTGGGAGGCGCGTAACTGCCCCGGTACGGGGTGAAGTCGCGGAACTGCGCCTCGGCCAGGGCCACCTCGCAGGACCGCGTCGCGGGCCGGGCCACGGGCGGGGCGGCGGTGAGCGGATCGTGCCAGTCCGTTCCGAACTCGGCGGGCGGTGGCGGCTGCGCGCCCGTCGGTGAAGGTGCGGGGGCCGGGGCCGGGGTGGGCGCGCCGCCGGGTCCGGCCGCCGCTGCCGGGCCCGCGGCCGTGAGGGTGGCGGCCGCGAGGGCGAGCGCGCCCAGCGCGCCCGTGAACCTGTGTCGTCTCATGGGCCCGCAGTGAATCCCGGCCCGGCGCGGGGGCGCCAGAGCCGTGCCCCGGACCTGGCCGGATCCCGTCGCCGAGGGCGGCGGGCAGCGGATCCCGTCGCTCCGGCCCGCCCCGCGCCGCCGCCCGCGTCAGAGCTTCCCGAAGGCCACACCGCGCCAGATCCAGCCCGCGCCGAGGACCGCTTCGCGGAGCGGGTCCTTCAGGTCCGAGCTGTCGAAGCGGAACACCTCGGCGGCCCCGAGCGGGCCGACGGCCCCGCGCTCGGCCTTCCGGCGCCGGGACACCGTGGTCACCTGCCCGCGCGCGGCCTCGGCCGACCGGGCCAGCCGGGGCGTGCTCCCCAGCCAGGTGACCTCGAACTGCCGGTCGATGCTGCGGACCTCGCGGGCGGCCCGGTCCAGGCGCAGATGGATCTGGAGCACGCGGCTCACCTGGGTGCGGGCGAAGAAGGCGTGCCACGCGGGCTCCCGGACACGCCACTCCGCCACCAGGTCGGCGCCCTCGGGGGCGCCCCCGCGCACGACGTACGGCGCGTCCGCCCCGAAGAGCCCGAGCAGGACCGCCCGTACCTCCTCGGCGGAACGCGGCGCGACACCGCTGTCGGGGTGCTCGGTGCCGGTGAGTTTGTCGAAGAGACCCATCGCACCACCGTAGGGACATCCGGCCGTTCGATACAAGATCGAACGGCCCGCCGCTGCGCCGCTGCTCCCGCGGCCACCGCCGGTCTTCTGGACCGAAGCGTGCCGATCGTGTCCCTGCTCTGTAACAGGCGTCTGAGACACCCTGGATGAGGGAAATCCGTTCCTGCAGGCCGGCCGGGGTGCCGGTACGGAGCAAGGCGGCGGCCACGACGGCCCGCTGCCCAACTTTCGTGGCCACCGCGGTCTGCGCCCATCATCGGGAGTCGACAGCGGCCGCGCAGGGCCGACAACGGGGAACACCACGAACAACGGGGGAACACCATGAACACTGCCGTCCGTACGAGCCGCAGGGGCTGGAAGTCCTACGTCATCGGGGCCGCGACGGTCACCGCGCTGCTCGCTTCCGCGGCGTGCTCGCCGAACGGGGGCGACGGGCCGGACGACCCCAAGCCCACGGCCCGGCCGAGCAGCCCGGGGACGCCGAGCACCTCGGCCACGCCCGGCGCGACCGGCACGCCGAAGACCGGCGACACGCCCCCGGCGGAGCCGACCCCGGGAGCGACCGGCACCGGCGGCGTTGGTGACGGCGCCGTCGCCCTCTGCGCCCCGGGAGACGTCTCGATCACTTCCAGCACCGAGGACGACAAGGGCCAGGGCGTCCGGCACATCCTCCTCACCCTCACCAACACCGGCAAGAAGACGTGCAAGGTCTACCGCTATCCCCTCATCCAGCTCGGGAACGCCCAGCGCCTGGTTCCCGAGATCAAGGAGAGTGCCCCCACTCAGGGAGAACCCTTCTCCACCATCGCCCCGGGCAAGGAGACGTACGCCGCGCTGCTGCTCAACGGTCCCATGGACGAGGCCCCGGCGAAGACCATGACCGTTCAGCTCCAGGACCGCGAGCTCGGGAGCAAGCTGGGCGAGCCGGTCAAGGTCGCCTTCCCCGGTGTCGACACGGTGTACTACAACGACTTCGCGAAGGTCACCCACTGGATGACCGCCTCGGGTCTCGCCCTGCGCTTCATCATGTCGTCCTGACGATCCGGCACCCCGGGCAGTCCTCTAAAGTGACTCCACCGGTCGGTCCGTGCGTCCCGGAGCGTGCGGACAACGACCTTGTGGACAGGGGGAGTCGGTGGAGTCACTGCGGCCCGGCGACCCGCCGGAGATCGGCGGGTACCGCTTGCTGGCACGGCTCGGCGAAGGCGGCATGGGCGAGGTCTTCCTGGCCCGCACGGCGTCCGGCCGGCCGCTGGCGCTGAAGACCGTCCACCGGGAACTGAGCCGGGATCCCGACTTCGCGGACCGCTTCGCGCGGGAGATACGCGCCAACGACCGCGTCCGTTCCCCGTGGACGGTCTCGGTCGTCGACTTCAGCGCTCCCGGGGCGTCCCCGCAATGGCTCGCCACGGAGTACGTCGCCGCGCCCTCCCTGGGCGAGTGGGTGCACCGGCACGGACCGCTGGCCGAGCCGGCCCTGCGGAGCCTGGCCCGGGAGCTCCTCGCCGCGCTCATGTCCGTACGGGCGGCGGGTGTGGTCCACCGCGACATCAAGCCGGGGAACGTGCTCCTCGGCCGGGAGCGGCCCTTCCTCATCGACTTCGGCATCGCGCGGGCCGTGCACGACCCGCGCCACACCCGGACGGGAGCGGTCATCGGCACGCCCGGCTTCCTCGCGCCGGAGCAGGCGACCGGAGCCGTGGCCGAGGCCCCGGCGGACGTGTTCTCGCTCGCGGCGGTCCTCGTCCACGCGGCCACCGGCCGCAGCCCCTTCCTCGCCGACGGCGAGGAGCCGGGGCTCCCCGCTCTCCTCTACCGGATCGTGCACGACGAGCCCGCTCTCGGCGGCGTCCCCGAGGGGCTCCGTTCCCTGCTGGGGGAGTGCCTGGCCAAGGAGCCGCAGGAGCGCCCGACCGCCGAAGAGGTGCTGGCCGGGGTCGGCGGCGCGGCAGGGGAGGAATGGAGGCGGTCGCTACCGCCCGCGCTGGTTGCGGAGGCAGGCCGCCGGGAGGCCGAACTGGGCCGCATCCTTGCCGCTTCCGAGCCGCTCGCGGTGCCGGTGTCCGTGCCGATGCCAATGTCCGTGCCCGTGTCCGTTCCCATGCCGCCTCCGGCGCCTCCCGCCGCGTTCGCGGCGACACCGCCCCTGCCGTCCGCCCCACCCGCCCGGCCGCGACGCGTGCCCTGGGTGCCGGGGGCGGCCGTCGGCGCCGCCGTCCTCGTCGTCGCGGCCACCCTCGTGATCAAGATGCCTTGGCGCGGGGACGGGGGCGGCGACGGATCGGCGACCCCGTCCGCATCGGCGTCGGCGCTGTCGCGGTCGTGGGTCGGAACGTGGACCGGCACCGGCCCCGGGACACCCGACGCGGACGGAGTCTCGAGGGCCAGGACGGGCGAGTTCTCCGTCACGGTCACACTGAACGCGGGGTCCGTCGGAGACCTGGTGGGCCGGCAGGTCAGCGAGGTGAAGGAGACCGGCACCGGACGGAACCTGGGGTGCACTGAGGCCCTGGAACTGCGGCAGACGAGCGGGGACAGGGCGGTCTTCGGGGCGGTGACCAGCCACCCGACCGACCCCGCGGCCACCTTCGACTGCCCCCGGGGCAACCTCTACGTGCTGACCCTGGCGGAACCCGACCGGCTGAAGCTGGAGGTCGAGGGTGCCCAGTCGGCGGGCGCCCCCGAGGCGCTGGCCCGCAGCGGCTAACGCGACAGGCGGCCCGCCGCGGTGTGGGCGAGCCAGCCGACGACCGCCCCGGCCGCGTACCAGAACAGGTCGGGTGGATTGAAGGTGGACCCGAGGACGAGCCGGGCGGCCGTGCTGTGCCGGGAGAGCTCCGAGGGCACTGCGGTGAGTTGGAGGAACTCCACCGTCCAGCTCACCGCGAGAGCGCCCGCGGCAGCCCGTAGCGCCGTCACCCGCGGCAGGGCCAGCACGATGAGGGTGAAGATCAGTACGGTGTACAGCACGTCTCCGCCGTACTTGGCCGGGTCCCCCGTCGCCACGGCCCGTAGGCCCAACCCCGCGCCCACGGTCACCACCACCGCGGCGGCGGCCGCGAGACGGGTCCGGGCCCGGAGGGGTCCGGCACGGTCACGACTCGCAGGCATGGGGATGGTCACGGGACCACCTTGCCAGACGGCCGCCACCCGTCGTCCCCGGCCTCCGCTCCCGCTCGCCGGCGGAGCGGAGGGGCCGGGTGGGCCCCGTACCCAGGCGGGTTGAGTAGGACGACTCATGCCCGTCCGGGCGGTGGCCGACACGCTGGGGGTACGAAGACCGCACACCCCCGGAGGTTCGATTCCATGATCAGCCACGTCGCCGCCGCCCTGGCCCCGGTGTTCGGGCGGATGACCGTCTCCGAGGACACGTCGGGCCCCCTCGTCGGCGGGACCATCCTGGCCGCCAACCACACCAGCCTGGCCGACCCCGTCATCGTGGTCGCCGCCCTGCGCCGACTCGGCGTCGACCCGGTGATCATGGCCACGGCCGGCCTGTGGCGGGTCCCGGTGCTCGGCGGCGCGCTCGCCCGCGAAGGACACGTTCCGGTCCACCGGGGAACGGCCCGCGCGGCGAGTTCCCTCGCCGACGCCGCCGAGGCGCTGGCGGCGGGGCGGTGCGTGCTGATGTACGGGGAAGGCAGGATCCCCGCCCGCCGCGACTCCGGGGAAGCCGCGCCCCTGCCCTTCCGCACCGGCCTGGCCCGCCTCGCCCTGGCCACGGGAGCACCCGTCCGCCCCGTAGGCCAGGCAGGCGCCCGCCGTGTCAGCTCCGGGACGACGGCCAAACAGCTCGCCGGAGTCCTCACGGCCCCGGTCCGCAGGCCGCGCCTCCATGTCCACGTGGGCGCGCCCCTGTTCCTGCCGGACGGCCTGGCCGAGGCAACGGCCGCGGCCCACGGGGCGGTCACCTCGGCCTGGCGGACCGCACTGTCCGGGCTCGCCGGAGTCGGCGCGCCGTAGGCCACCCGGGAGCCCCGCTCCGACAGGGCCGTCAGCGGACCGGGCGCAGGGCCGCCAGGTCGCGGGCGGCGAGTTCGGGGCGGGCCGTCAGGGTGCTGTGCACCGCGTCCAGGACCGGCAGTTCGGCGTGGCCGCGGGCCAGGTCCACGTCCTTGGCCGCCAGCGACACGGGGAAGTGGGAGCCCTCGGCGTAGGCCCGGGCCACCGCCCCGGCCAGTGGCCCGCGGGCCAGCTCCGCGCGCAGCAGCTCCTCCGGCAGGCCCAACGCGGAGCCGAGCTCCAGGGCTTCGGCGACCAGCGCGACCCCGCCGATGGCCGCGTTGATCAGAACCAGTTTGAGCGCGGCGCCGGAACCCGCCGGACCGCACTCGGTCACCTTGCCGAAGGTGTCCAGCACCCGGCGGACCGGACCGGGCAGCGGGCCCCCGGCCAGTACCCACAGCTCGCCGGAGGCGGCCCGGTCCACACTGCCCATGACCGGCGCGTCGGTCAGCACCACCCCCGACGGCAGCCGCCCCGCCACGTCCCGTACGGCCCGCGGGCCGACGGTGGAGGTGTCGATCCAGTGGGTGCCCGGCCGCAGGGCGGGCAGCAGCTCCCCGGCCACGGCGCGCAGGGCCGCCGGGTCGGCGAGCATGGTGATCACGAGGTCCGCCCCGCGGACCGCCTCGGCGGGGGTGGCGGCCGGGACCGCGCCCGCCTCGGTGAGCGCGCGGGTCTTGTCGGGGGAGCGGTTCCAGACCGTCAGCCGGTGACCGGCGGAGAGCAGTCGGCGTGCCATCGGGGCGCCCATGCTGCCCAGGCCGAGGAAGGCGATGTGCGGCGCGTGGTCCGCGGTGGTGTTCATGAACCCGACGCTAGGCCCGCCCCACCCATGCGACAAGCGAATGAATAGCATGGCTCCCATGCCGATCCCGCATGACCTCTACGAGGTCTTCCGCAGCGTGGCCCGCCACGGTTCCTTCACCGCCGCCGCCCAACTCCTGGGCTACACCCAGTCCGCGGTGTCCCGGCAGGTGCAGACCCTCGAAGAGGAGTGGGGCACCCCGCTGTTCGACCGGCTGCCGCGCGGGGTGCGGCTCACCGAGGCCGGCCGGGCCCTGCTGCCGCACGCCGAGGCGATCGGCACGCGACTGCGCGCCGCCCGCGCCGAACTGGACGCGCTGCGTGCCCTCGACGGGGGCCGCCTGCGGATCGGAGCGTTCTCCACGGCCGACGCCGCCCTGCTGCCCCGCACCCTGGCCGCGTTCCGGGCCCGGCACCCCGCCGTGCGCGTGACCCGGACCGAGGGCGGATCCGCCCGGCAGCTGGCCCTGCTGGCCGCCGGTGAGCTGGACCTCGGCGTGGTCGGGACGGCCTGCGGGCAACCGCTGGAGGGCTGCGAACTGCACCACCTGCTGGACGAGCGGATGTACGTGGCGGTGCCCCGCGGCCACGCGCTGGCCGGACGGCGCTCCGCCCGGCTGGCCGAGTTCGCCGGAGAGGAGTGGATCGCCGCGAGCAGCCGCCCCGAGGAGACCCTGATGGCCGGCGCCCCGGCCCGGGGCTTCCAGCCCCGGATGGGCTTCCTGGCCGCCGACTGGATCGCCAAACAGGGCTTCGTGGCGGCCGGCTTGGGGGTCACCCTGGTGCCCGAGCTGGCCGCCTCCTCGGCCCGCGCCGACATCGTCCTGGTTCCGCTGCGGGCGGCGGACTCCCCGCGCCGCGAGGTGTACGCGGCGACCCCGCGCGGCACGGCCCCCTCACCCGCGACGACCGCCTTCCTGGCGCTCCTGCGCTCAGTGGCCGCCGAGTTGACCGCCTGACCGGACAGGCCCCTTCGCCCTGGTGGGTCAACAGCCTTACATCGCAGTTATGTTGGTGCGCGCTCAGCCTTCCGCGGCCCGTGCGGACGGACCTCGGCAGGGGAGTACGTGGCAAGTGCGCTGGAACTCGCCCGTCCGGGCGTACGGACGTTCTAGCGTGCCTGCCATGATCTCGCTCAGGTTCCGGCGGGCCCTGCTGCTCGCCCTCGCTTCCGTCCTGCTCTGCGTCCCCCGGACGGCCACGGCCCAAGCCCCTCCCGATCCCGCGGGCCCCGCGCCGGCGGCGACGCCCGACCGTCCCTCCTACGAGGTGTCGTTGCGCGGCGACACCGACGGCTCGCACTGGACCGGCCGTCAGACGGTGTCCTTCCGCAATTCCGCCCGCACTGACCTGCGTTCGGTCGACGTCAGGCTGTGGGGCAACGGCGCCGACGGCTGCGGAACCCGGGAGGCCCCGTCCCCGGTCCGGGTGGGCCGGATCGCCGGGGGCACCCCGCGGCCGCTCACCGTCGACTGCACCGCCCTGCGGATCGACCTGCCCGCGCCGCTCCCGTACGGGGCGCGGACGAGCATCTCCTTCGACGTGGACATCACCGTCCCGGACCGCGTCCACCGCTTCGGCAAGGACGGCGCGCACCGCTACCTCGGCAACGCGCTGCCCCTGCTGTCCGTACGCGACGCCCAAGGCCGGCACCTCGACCCGGACGTCGGCTTCGGCGAGAGCTTCCACACCCTGACGGGTGACTTCCGCGTGGTCCTCGACCACCCCAGCGCGCTCGTCGTCCCCGCGACGGGCACCACCACCCGCCGCGCGGGCACACCCGGCCGCACGGTCAGCACCAGCGTCGCGCACGGGGTGAGGGACTTCGCGTGGGCGGCGGGACCCTTTCTGTCGAAGACGGTGACCACGCCGGGCGGAGTACGGCTGAACGCGTACTGGACCGCCGCGACTTCCCCCGAGGGCGTCGCCATCGACCTGAAGGACGCGGTCGGCTCGGTCGACGAGTTCGGGAAGCGCTTCGGGCGCTACCCCTACGGCGAGCTCGACCTCGTCATGAGCGACAACCTCGACGAGTTCGGCAGCATGGAGTTCCCGGGCCTCGTCCTGCTCTGGACCGAGCCGGAGGGTTCGGCCGTCGTCCACGAGATCGCCCACCAGTGGTTCTACGGCATCGTCGGCAACGACCAGTTCGCGTCCCCCTGGCTGGACGAATCCTTCGCCCAGTACGCGAACCAGTCGTACTACGGCGAGGACACCACCGGCTGCTGGGAGGACCAGGGCGCCTGGCCCAGCGAGACGGCCGCCCTCACCCGTTCCATGGCCTACTACGCGGACGGCCACCGCTCGGAGTACGTCCGAGTCGTCTACCAACGCGGCTCCTGCGCCCTGCACGACCTGGAACGCGCTCTGGGCACCACGGCGATGACGGCCATGCTGCGCGGCTACGTCCGCGACCACTGGCTGGGCGTCTCCACCACCACGGACTTCAAGCGCGCGGCCCAGGCGGCGACGCCCCGGGACCTCACCCCCTTCTGGGCGGAACACCGGATCAACTGACCGGGTCCGGCACGAACCCCGGGCGCCAAGTGATCTTCCGGCTGCGGTTCGAGAAATGCGGACGGCTTCCCGAGGTCCTGTACCTCGTCCCGGAACGCGCGGCGCCACTGATCCGGCTCACGGAAGCGGTTGCCGACCGGTGGCCCGAGACTCCGCCCTACGGCGGCCGGTTCGCCGAGACCGTGCCGCACCTGACCATCGCCCAAGGCCAGGAAGGCGAAGTCCTGGAGGAGATCGAGGCCGACCTCGGCGGCAGGCTCCCCTTCACCTCCCGCGTGTCGTCGGTCGGGCTCATGGTCCACGACGGCACGCGGTGGCAGCCGCGGGCGTCGTTCGCACTCGGAGACCGACCCCGACACCGCCCCTGAACCCTCTCGGGGGCGCGGTCGGGGTCGGTCCCGGGTCGGTCCCCGATGTCCGGCGCGAGCGCCGTCCGTAGCGTCGTTCGCATGTGGAGAAACGGGAAGAACGGGACCGGCGGCAAGCGCCGGATGTCGCCCTGGAAGCGGGCGCTGCTGATCGTCGGGTCGCTGGTCGCGAGCTTCGCCCTGGTCATGGGCATGCTCTTCACCTGGCTCTACACCGGGGCCAAGGTGTCCACCGTCGGTGCGGTGGACTTCCGCAACGCCCTCGCGGTGCCGCCCCTCGCCGCCTCCACCGTGGACGCGGACGGCACGCGCGTCTTCGACCTGCGGATGCAGCCGGGGGAGACCGAGTTCACCCCCGGGACCAAGACCCCCACCTGGGGGTTCAACGGGAGCCACCTCGGCCCCACCCTCCGCGCCGCGAAGGGGGAAAAGGTCCGGGTGAAGGTGGCCAACGCCCTGCCGGAGGCCTCCACCGTCCACTGGCACGGCATGCACCTGCCCGCCGCGATGGACGGCGGCCCGCACCAGATGGTCCCGGCCGGCGGCAATTGGGCCCCGGAGTGGACGGTGTCACAGCCGGCCTCGACCCTCTGGTACCACCCGCACCCCCACGGCGCGACCGAGTCGCACGTCCAGCGCGGCCTCGCCGGCCTGTTCCTCCTGGACGACGCGCAGTCGACGGCCCTGCCCCTGCCCAAGACGTACGGGGTCGACGACATCCCCGTCATCGTGCAGGACGTCTCCTTCGACGGCGCGAAGTTCGACCACGATCACAAGCTGATGCGCAACGTCGGTTTCCTCGGTGACCGGACGATGGTCAACGGCACCCTGGATCCGTACGTCACCGTCCAGGACGAACTGGTCCGGCTGCGCCTGCTGAACGCCTCCACCGCCCGCGTCTACACCTTCGGCTTCGACGACGGCCGCGCGTTCCGGCAGATCGCCTCGGACGGCGGTCTCCTCGAAGCCCCCCACACCACCGACCGCCTGCGCCTGTCGCCGGGTGAGCGCGCGGAGGTCGTCGTACGCATACGGCCCGGCGAGCGGACGGTCCTGCGCTCGTATCCCCTGGACGCCGGCCTGGACTTCTGGAACCAGCGCTTCGGGGGCGGAGACGACTCCTTCGACGTGATGCAGCTGCGCGGGGCCCCCACCCTTCGGCCGTCGGCCGAGCTGCCGCGGGCTCTGGTGGCCTCAACGCTCCCCACCGGCGAGGACTCGGTGCGCAGCCGTTTCTTCGAGCTCAGGATGTCCGGCATCAACGGCCGGAAGATGGACATGTCCCGGGTGGACGAGACGGTCACCCGCGGCGCGGCCGAGACCTGGACCCTCCGCAACAACGACGGAATGCCGCACAACTTCCACGTCCACGACGTCCAGTTCCGCGTACTCGACATCAACGGCGCAGCCCCGCCCATACCGTTGCGGGGGCCGAAGGACACCGTCTTCGTCCCGTCCGGGGCGACGGTCCGCATAGCCCTGCGCTTCGAGGGACCCGCAGATCCGGACACCCCGTACATGTACCACTGCCACCTCCTCTACCACGAGGACGAGGGCATGATGGGCCAGTTCACGGTGGTGGACCCGGGCGGACCGGCACCCACCCCCAAGCTCCCGCCCACCCCCGGCGCACATCAGCACTAGGTGTATTGACCCGCGGCGTTGTTCACGCGGCTGATGGGCGGGACGTGCCGATGGCTTCGGCGGGACGCTGTGCGGGCCGGCCCACGAGGCGCTCACGGCCTCGCCGTACCTGGTCAGGGCGTGTATCGAAAGTATTTCCTAGGGGATTGTCAGGCTGCCCGGCTACGGTGCGGGCATGGTGAACTTCGTGCTGGTCGCAGGTGCACGGCTCGGGGCGTGGGCGTGGGGCGAGGTGGTGCCGTATCTGCGCGCGGCCGGCCACGGCGCCTATCCGTTGACGCTGTCCGGTCTCGCTGACAAGCAGGGTGTACCGGCGGGGCAAGCGACTCACGTCCAGGACATCGTTGCAGAGGTGGAACGCCAGGGTCTGCGTGACGTAGTCCTGGTGGGTCACAGCTACTCGGGCATCCCGGTAGGTCAGGCCGCGGAGCGGATCGGTGACCGACTGGCCCGCGTGGTATTCGTCGACTCGAGTGTTCCAACTGACGGCAAGTCGTTTGTCTCCGCCTGGCCGGACGGCGGGGTAGCAGTGGAGGCATCGATCGCCGAGAGCGGAGGGTTTTGGCCGCTCGCGCCAGCTGCTCATTACGACGGCGAGGGTCTCACCGATGAGCAGATCGCACGCCTCGTGCGTGGCTCGACGCCTCACCCAGGTGCCACGCTGACCGAGCCCGCTGTGCTGTCGGGGCCGCTCGGTGAACTTCCGGCGACATACATCCTGTGCGTGATGCCAGGGACCGAGCCTGAGGACGCCGAGCCCGACGAAGATGTGGCGGAGCTGCTGAACAGCAAGCGCTGGCGGCTGGTCAAGATGGACACAGGCCATTGGCCGATGTTCTCCCAGCCGCGCGAGCTGGCGCGGATTCTCCTCAATGCCGCCGTGGATTGACAGCACATCCGTGCCTGCGGGCTGGTTCCGGACGCGCTTGACGTGTGCTGGGCACAGCCATGCGCCAGGGTGGCGGTGGCGCGCCATTGCTTGAGGCGGTGGAACCAGCGTTCGACGACGTTGCGTCGCCGGTGGACGGCCTTGTCGAAGTGGCAGGGCCGTCCACCGGCGCCTGGCTCGGCCTGCGAGTTGGTCGACACGTTCCGGGATCGTGGCTTTGATGCCGCGCCTGCGGAGATGGGTGCGAAAGGTCCGAGAGGAGTCCGATCGCGACCAGCCAGTCCACTTCGCCCCAGGTCTGGGCCGACCACAGACTTCACCGTGCGCCCCGCCCGCCCGCCGATGCCGGCCGCCTGGCCGAACTCCGATGGACGTTCAAACAAGAGGACCACGAGGGACGACCACCGACCCCGGCACGGCCCCTGAAAGAGGTAGAGCGCTGGATCCAGGAGCGGCTCGGGGACATGGGGCGAGTTTCCCGGTCGCACCGGGGTGGGGCGATCAGATTTCCGTAGGGGCGAACGGGTGGGGGTCGGCCAGGGCGAGGGCGGTCGATGGCGCGGCCGTGCTTGTCACGGTCGGCCCGGCCGACGAAACGGCGCCCTCGTGTTCCGTGCAGGCCGACAGGAGAAGCACGGAGCCGGCGATCAGGCAGGCCGTTCGTACCCGAGTCCGTATCCGCATGCCGCTCCTCACCTCACGCACCACAAAGCCACGTGGGCTTCATTCTCACCCGGCGGACGAGCACTGATGCAACCCCCAACCCCGCGCGAGCCGCCCTGGGGGCGATCACCGGGATTTCGTGATGTGGTGCTGGGAGCGCCGATGAGTTTTACGGCGACTGGCTGTCTACCTCTGTGAAGGACCGAAACCCCCGCAGCCACCCCGAAAGGGTGAGGAACATGAAGTACATGATCCAGATGAACGTGCCCGCCGCCGAGTGGGACGCCATCATGTCCTCCTACTCCGAGGACGACATGAAGGCCATGTTCGCCCACATGGGAGCCCTGAACGAGGACATCACCGCCGCCGGCGAATGGCTGGACGGGCAGGGCCTCGGTGGTCCCTCGCTGGCCAAGACGGTACGGGCCGGAACCGACGGGCGGCCGCAGGTGACCGACGGGCCGGCCTACGAAGGGACCGTCCTGGCCGGGTACTGGCTGGTCGACGTCAAGAGCGAGGACCGGGCCCTGGAGATCGCCGCACGCGCGTCCGCCTGCCCCGGCCCGGGAGGGAAGCCGGGCAGCGACCCCGTCGAAGTCCACCCGATCCCCGGAGACCCGACCCAGGCCTGAACCGAGCAGACCGAGCCCGATCTGGGGCCGCCGACCGGGCGTGCTGCGGTCGGTGAGCCCGGGTGGCTCCGTGCAGCGGATGGCGGCCACCAGCAGCACGGAGGCCCTCGCACCCCGCCATTCGGCCACCGGCGCCCGCCATTCGGGCCGGGCGCCGCGGGGCGAGGTGGCCGGTCACGCCATGAGCAGCAGCCGGGTGTTCGGTACGAGCTTCCGGTTGACGCTGGTGCTTTGCACGAAGATCGTGAAGTCGTCATTGTGGTCGGGCTTGACCCGCGCCTCCACGGCCGGCAGGCCGAGCAGGGCTCGGGCCTCGGGTCCCGTGTACACCCGGTCCGTCTTCTTCTCCAGCACCGCGATCTGCTTCTTCGCCTGGATCTTCTCCGGCTTGCTCAGCTGGTAGAACGCGCCACCGGTGCGGTACGTGTGCCCGGACTCGACGACCCACTCCCGGATCGCCGCGTCACGGGCCACCGCGAGCAGCTGGTACGCGGAGGGATCCACCGGAGCGAGACCGGCCGCCTTGATGGTGTCCTTGTTGACCGCGTCCCCACCGGTGGAGAACACCGCCCGAGATCCCCGGATGCCCTTGGCGCGGCCCACCATGAACTTCTCGGTGGCCTCCTTGATGACCTGCCCGGCCTCCTCCAGACCCTGTGTGCTCGTGGCGTCCCAGATGGCGATGTTCTCCTTCGGGAAGCCGCACTGCATGGCCTCGCGCTTGCCCATCTGGTCCGGCACGAGGACGGCCAGCGTCCAGTTGTCCGCCTGCGTCTCGATCATCTCGGCCACGGCCTTCACCAGTTCACGCGGATCCCGGGCAGGGGCGTCCGGCGAACGGTGGCTCGCGTTCTCCTGCCCGTCGGTCAGCACGAACGTCAGGAAGCTGTGGTCGCCGTACAGTTGGGCCGTCTGAGCCAGCTCGCGCTGCGACTTCAGCGAGGCCGCCAGCAGCGCCGTCATGCCACCGGTCCGGTACAGCTGCTTCAACGACGGCATCCGCAGCACGTCCTTGTCGTAGACGACGCACTCCACCTTGTCCGCGAAGACGTACACCGTGACACGGGTCTCCTGGTCCAGTTCGCCGGACCGGCGGGCCAAGTAGGCGATCTGCTGGTCGGCGACTTCGACGACCTTGCGGCTCAGGTGCGACATGGACGAGCTGGCGTCCAACACAAGAGCAACGTGGTTGATGTAGTTCTGGTTTCCGGACATGGAAGCTCCCCCTCGTTCCGACTGGATGCTCCTACCGTCTCATCCACCACTGACAATCGATCTTGGATCCGGTGCCGGACCCGGGGTCCCCGTCCAGGCGCGAACTCGGCTCCGCGAGGGTCTTGTGGGGTGTCGAAACGTTACGCCTGCGGCGTTCGAGTGAACGGTCGTTCCTGTCGGCTCCGCCGGGCGTTGAATCGGCTGACGCACCCGCCCAAGGGAGCGTCCCCAGATCCTTGAGTCCTTAGGGGAACCAATGCGTATTCGCTCTGCCGTCACCGCTTCCGTCCTCGCCGCCGGCATCCTGCTGGGCGGCGCCGGCGCGGCCCTGGCCAACGACGGTGTCGACATCGACTACTTCTCGGGCGGTCACAAGGCCTTCTCGTCCAACTGCTCGACCGCGGCCGCCGTCCCGGCGCCCTTCGGCCCCGCCTACACCTCCTCCTGCGCGAAGGAAGGCGAGGCGGAGTGGGTCAAGGGTGCCCACCTCGGCGCCTAGGAGGAACGCCCGGCCTCGGCCGGCGCGCGGGGGCGGTCGGACGGCGACGTCCGCCGCCCCCGCGGTGTCTCCGGGTTCAGCGGGCCCCGCCCCGCGCCGCGAGCCCTCGCCGTACGGCCAGGACGAGCACCGCCGTGGCGAGGACGGCCACACCGCCCAGCCGCAGGATCGCGTCGTAGGCCTCCTCGGGCGACCGCTGCGGCGTCATCGCGGAAATCCCCGCGGCCGTCGAGGCCAGCGCGATCGCACCGCCGGTGACCAGGAACGTCAGCAGTACCCCCGAAGCCTCCCCGGCCCTGGCCGGAGGGACGAGCTGCTGGGTCGCCACGCTCGCGTAGGTCCAGCCCAGCCCGAGGCCCAGGCCGCACCACGCGAACACCGGTACGTACAGCCACCAGGCGCTGACCTGGGTCAGCGCGTACATCCCCGTGCCCGCGCCGATTCCGGCCAGCGCCATCACCGTGGTCGGCCGCAGATGCCGGCCCAGCCGCGCTCCGAGCGGCCCGCTGAGGGCCACCAGCAGCGCAGGGGCCAGGAAGACCGTGCCGGCCAGCAGCGGTGAGAGCCCCCGTACGCCCTGCAGGTAGAGGGTGGCGAGGAAGACGGTGACCCCGTAGGCCATGTTCGTGACCGTGCCCATGCCGGTGACCAGGACGTACGGGATGTCGCGGAACAGCCCCAGATCGATCAGCGGGTGCCGGGCCCGCCGCTCCCGCACCAGGAACAGCCCGCCGCTCACCACCGCCACCGCGAAGCCGAGCACGACGCGAGCACTGCTCCACCCCCAGGCGTCCGCGCGCTCCACGGTCAGGGTGAGGGCGGCCAGCGCCCCGACGATCAGGGCGCATCCGAGCAGATCGAGCTCGCGCGGCGCAGACGCATCGCGCGAGTCCGGGACGTACGCGAGCGCGGTGAGCAGCGAGAGCAGGCTCAGGGGCGCCATCAGCCAGAAGATCCAGCGCCAGCCCGGTCCCTCGGTGAACCCTCCTCCCACGAAGGGCCCGATCGCGGTCCCGATGTTGGCGACGCCGAAAACGGCGCCCAGGGCCTTGGCGCGGGACTCCTCGGGAAAGGTATTGGTGATCACCGACACGGCCACCGGGAAGACGAACGCCGCGCCCACGCCCTGGGCGATCCGGGCCGCGACCAGCGCACCGAGGCCGGGAGCCAGCGCGCACCCCACCGTCCCGGCGGTGAACAGGGCGGTTCCGGCCAGCAGTGTGCCCCGCCGGCCGAAGACGTCCCCCACACGGCCGCCGACGATGAAGAAGCAGCCGATGGCGAGCATGTAAGCGGACAGGGTCCACTGTGCGGCGGACACCGTGACGCCGAGCTCCGCGGCGATCCCCGGAACGGCGAGGTTGAGTGCGAAGAAGTCGAGCTGGATGCAGAACAGGGCGACGGCGACCGCGATGAAGGCCCCCTTCCGCGCCGCGGTGGAAGTCTCTGAGCGCATCAGGGGCGTTCCTCCCGGCGGTCAGCGGGGCGCTACGGCGCCGGAGTCCGGCGACTGCTGGAGCCCGGAGGCGTCGACGGCCTCGAAGTCCGAACCCTTGAAGCCCTTGAGCGCGTTGAGCTGCGCATTGTCCCAACCAGGGTTCTCCTCACCGGTGAGGTACCAGGCCGACCCGTTGTCGGCGACGATGGCCCCGTACTTCTTCAGCGCCTCGGCGACGGCCAGGGCCTGAGGGCCCAGGGCCGAGGTGTCCACGGAGCTCTTGAGCCGCAGCCGCAGCCCCATGGGAGGCAGGGATGCGTCCGCCGCGGCGCCCGCCTGATGCCTTGCCGGCCAGATGTAGCTCTGATCCGTACGGGGCACGGTCATCCGGATCGCGTGGTCGACCAGCCCGCCCGCGGCCTCGTCGTAGCGCACCAGCCCGGGCAGGATGGCCAGGCCGGCGGCATCCGCCGATGTCCAGCCGGCGGGCCGCAGCTCGTGGCTCCGCAGGTCGAAGACCGCGCCCGAGCCGGCCCGCCAGGCGTTGTCGCCCTGCTGCGTCGCGTTCCAGAGCTCGTAGGACTTGCACAGGGCGCGGTCCCAGACGACCACGTGGCGGTCCCCGGAGCTCGCCGGGCCGTTCTCGATGCGGGCGTTCTGCGGGATGCGGTACCCGGAGGCGTCGCTTTCCTCGGCGATGTCCAGCGAGACCTTCGATTCCGGCACCGTCGTGTCCGAGACGGTGATGGGAATGCCGAAGGGCTCCCCCTCGATGAGCCCCGCCCCGAAGTCGGGGTGCAGGGGCTCCGTGGCACCGATCGAAGAGACGTACCGGTCGGAGCTCGGGTGCACGGGAAGCGTGTCCACGGGAGCGTGCCAGAAGCTGTCCGGCGGAGCGGTCCGGCAGGTACCGTCCTGCGGGCCGGCGGCGACCCGGGCGGCCGCCGAGAGGGAAACTCCCTGACCGGAACCCGTGTACCCGGACATCAGGAACGTGGCGGCGACGGCGGAGACAACGGCCACCACGGGGGTCCGACGCCTTCGGGGAAGTACGGCTCCCTGTTTCGTCGTCATGGCCTCACCTCGTGCGGAGGATCCGAGCCGGCGCCCGCTGCCCGCGGCGTTCGCGGCCCGGCGTGGCTGCTTTCCCGTTCCCGCGATCTCTTCCAGCGTAGGCACGTTCCGGTCCCGCTGCTCTGCCGCCCGCGGAAATCCCGGGTGCGGTGCCCGGGGGCGGTCGCCGGGTGGCTCGGCCGGCACGTGTCGCGCTCCTGGCGCCCCGCGAGTGCTCCCGGTGGCCCGTTGTGGCCCGGGGAACGGCCTGGGTTCAATGAGATGGGTCGACCGAGCACATGCCGAGACCCCGTGACGGCGGCCCGCGTACGCCTCCCCGCCGTCGGCGTTCCACACCCCTGACCCCGCGCATCTCCTGCTTCAGCGTCGCCCTGCCGTCTCCCCGAACACGAGGTGATCACTGATGACAGGAACACGGACGCACGAAGACGGCCACGCCGACGGCCGTGGCAGCGGCCGGGGCCCGGGAGCGCACGACTTCGACGCGCGCTCAGCGGAGTTCATGAGCCGCTTCGGCCTGGGGGGCGGGGCGGCTCGCAGCACGCGGCTGACCGCGGGGCTGAACCGGATCGCGGTGAGGATCGCACCGTACGCCGACCCGTTCGCGGCCCAGTTGCTCAGCGACCTCGCCGTGTGGGTGTTCGCCTTCGACGACCTCTGCGACGAGGACCTTCCGCATCTCACCCCCACCGGGATGCTCACGATGGTCGCCCGGCTCCAGCGGACCATCGAGGCCCCCGAGGTTCCCCTCGACGGAGACCCCTTCGGCCTGGCGCTGCGCGACATCCGGCTCCGTGTGGATGCGATCGCCACCCCCGTACAGGTCAGGAGGTGGGTCGACGCGATGCGGGGCTACTTCCTCGCCGAGGCCCGCATCGGCGCCGACACGACCGCACCGCGAGGTCCGCAGGCCGTGAGCGACTACCTGCTGACCCGTCTGCACTCCGGAGCCGCCCTGGCCGTACCCGTCCTGCTCGACGCGGTGAGCGCCGGGCTGCCCGCACCAACGTGGGAGGACCGGCGGATCCGTGCGCTGACCGAGATGGCGGCGGGGATCGTCGTCGTGGACAGCGACATCCATTCCTTCGCGAAGGAGAGCGAACGCGGCAGCCGCAGCGGCAACCTGATAGCACTCCTGGAAAGCCCGCGGGGACCCGGACCCGGACCCGGATCTGGACCCGGATCTGGACCCGGCTCCAGACCTGGCCGGGGCCTGCGAGCCGCTTCCGAGCTCCGGGACTCGATGATGAGCCGATTCCTCCACCTGGGTCGGCAGACGTCGACGGCCTCGGCGGACCCGCGGATCCAGCGCTTCCTGGACGCACTCACCCAGTACATCCACGGCGTGCGGGACTGGTGCGGGGCGACCTCCCGCTACCACCCCGGGCAACCGGACCACACCCATCACCAGCCCCGCGGAGCCGGAACCGCGGGGCGCCCACCCGACGACACCCCCCTCGCACCCCCGCCGATCGCATCGATCGCATGGTGGTGGGCCGTCGACGGCCCACCACCCTCTCCGTGATCCGGATCACGGCCCGAGGCGGGCCGGACCCCGTCGTCAGCCGCCGCTGCCGCGCCAGATGTTGTCGAAGGCCGCATTCTCGATGGCCCGGCGCTGCCGTACGGACGCCAGCTCCACCACTGCGTCGTTGACCGCGGCCAATACCGTCGCGACGCTGTCGTCGGCCACGTCCGGAGCGTCTCCGGCGAGGTCGTCGCCGCCCTCCAGCGCCTGCGCCAGGAGAACGAGGACAGGATCCTCCGACCTCCACCGCTCCTGGGCCCGACGGCGGGCGGGCGAATCGGCCGGGACCAGCTGACCGGCCCGTAGGGAGAACCCGCGGCGGCGTTGCCGTACGAGCTGCCCCTCCTCCTCGAGCACGGCCTGGTAGCTCGCGGACAGGCCCAGCCCCCTGCGCCACAGCCAGTCCGCGACGGACTCGTAGGGCGCCTCCCGAACGAGCGATGCCGCCGCCGCGTCCAACGCCGCGTCCAACAGGGGATCGCCCAGCGTCGCCGCCCCGCCCGGCACGATGTGATCGCCGTCCAGCCCGATGGCCCGGGCGGCAAGGAGGTCGACCACCTCGGCCCCCGCGAGCGCGAGCGACAGGTCGCCCTGTTCGGCAGTCGGGCCGGACTCCACGTCCATGGCAATGATCAACAAGTCCCGCGGTGTGGTCATCAAGGGCTCCTCTCAACCGTGCAGGCAGGGCGCCGGCCAATTATCGATCAGCTCGGCCACCGGTGGGGGACCCCGCCCGGGCCGTCCGCAAGACGTCACATTCACCGCCGGGGCCGCCGGGCGTCTTCGAGTGAACAGGGGTAGTAAGTCCACCTTTGTAGTTTGCCTGTATGTCCGTTATCGTCATGTCGTGGGAGAAGAGAAGAAGCCACTGCGCCAGATCGCCGAAGAGCTCCAGCTGACCGTGGGCCTGCTGGTCCGCCGGCTGCGGGCCGTCTCCTCCGAAGGGGGAGTGACGCTGTCCCAGACCTCCGTCCTCAAGCGCCTGGACCGGGACGGCGTCCACACGGCCACCGAACTGGCGCGGGCCGAGCGGGTCCGCCCGCAATCGGTCATCGCCACGGTCAACGCCCTCCAGGCGGACGGCTACGTCGAACGAACCGCCCACCCCACCGACGGGCGCCGCCAGCTCATCTCCCTCACCGGCAAGGGCCGCGCCTTCCTCGCCCACCGCGAGGGAGCGGGCCACGACCTGCTCGTCCAGCGCCTGGACGCATGCCTCACCCCGGCGCAGCTGGACGTCCTCGCTCAGGCCCTCCCGGTACTGCGACGCCTCGCAGAGGACTGACCGGGTTTCTGTGCGAGCCCGTCACCGATCGCACGCACGCGCGCACCCCGTCCCCGTCCCCGTTCCCGTGCCCCCCACCCGTACCCGTACGACCAACGAAGGAAGGCACCGCATGTCCGAGGTCACGCTCGACAAGAACACCGCCCTGGTCCTCATCGACCTCCAGAAGGGGATCCTGTCCCTGCCCGTGGTCACCCCGGCCGAGCAGATCCTCTCCAAGGGCATCCGGCTCGCCGACGGCTTCCGCGCGGCCGGCCTGCCCGTGGTCCTCGTGAAGGTCGCCTGGTCCCCGGACGGGGGCGACCTGCCCACCACCCATACCGACCGGCCCGGTCCGGCCACCGCGCCTCCGGCCGAGTTCTCCGCTCTCCCGGCCGAACTGGCCACCGGCGCGAACGACGTCCTCGTCACCAAGCGGCACTGGGGCGCCTTCACCGGCACCGAGCTCGACCTCCAGCTGCGCCGCCGCGGCATCAAGCGGATCGTCCTCGCCGGCATCTCCACCAGCATCGGCGTCGAGTCCACCGCCCGCTCCGCCTGGGAGCACAGCTACGACCTCGTTTTCGCCGAGGACGCCACCACCGACACGGACGCGGACTCCCACGCCCACACCTTCGGGAAGATCTTCCCCAGGATCGGGATGGTCTGCTCCACCGACGAGATCCTGACCGCCCTCAAGAACCTCGACGACTGACCTTCGCTACGGGAGCAGCTCTACGGGAGCAGCTCTACGGGAGCAGCTCCAGGGTGATGTGCGGGGCCAGCGCGCGCAGGAAGTCGGGGGCGTCGAAGATCTCGCCCGCGGAGGCGACACCGACCGCACGGGTGCGGCCGCTCAGGACCCGGTCCAGGGCTTCCACGACGAGCGGGGCCGTGACGGCGTAGATGTCCTGCCCGTGAGCCACGGCGCGGCGTTCGGTGCCGCCCGAGCGCACGACCGCCTCGACGAGGAAGGTCTGGTCGGACCGTCCGCTGTCGTCGGCCGCGGCCGGCGCCGGCGTGTCGGGGGCCGCGATGTCCCGTACCGCCTCGACCGTCATGTACGTGGTCACGTCCGGGATCGACAGGTGGCTGGGCACGGTCACCACGTCGGCCATGGTGAACTCACCGATCACCTGCCGGGGCCCCATCGGCTCGGGGAACCGCCACTCGAGGGTCGGCGAGGCATCGGTGCGGTACTCCCACTGCCCGCCCGTGTAGCGCATGCGCCGCTCACCGCGCCGCTCCCGGGAGACCGCGCCCGAAAGCCGCGTGCCGGCAGTGGGGTGCCAGCTGCTCAGGGCGTACGCGATGTGTGCCTCCTCGGCCTCGGTCCAGTCACCCATCGCCGCGGTGGCCAGCAGGTCGCCCAGACCGCCGAAGAAGGCCATCGCGGGGACGATCACCGCGCCGGCGTCGCGCGCCCGGTCGGCGAAGTGCGCGAAGGTGTCGATGTTCGCCTCGAGCTCGGCGGCCACGTCCAGGTAGGGGATCCCGGCCCGCAGGGCCGCCTCGATCACGGGGCCGGTCGTCGAGGCGAAGGGTCCCGCGCAGTTGATCACAGCGGCCGTGCCCGCGAGCGCGCGGTCCAGCGCTTCGGCGTCGCCCACCGTCGCCGGCCGGGCCTCCAGGCCGGTCTCGTAGGCCAGCGCCTTCAGCTTCTCGCCGTCGCGGCCCGACAGGACCGGCACGAAACCGCGTTCCACCAGCTCCGTGACCACGAACCGTCCGGTGTGCCCGTAAGCGCCGAACACCGCCACCATCTGACCTGATCCCATGGTCCCGCTCCCCTGTAATCGCTCGTCGCCGTACCCGCACGACCGACGCAGGCCCTGGTTCCAAGGCCCGCCTCGCTCCGTCCTGAACATCGTGTCGCGGACACCACGAACCCACCACTGTCCGGAACGACATGACCCATACACTTCCGGACATGACCACTGTCGCGCTGGCCGTCACCGACGGCATGCTGCACTTCGAGTTGTCCCTGGCCTGCGAGGTCTTCGGTTCCGACCTGACCCACCTCGTGAACCCCTGGTACGAGCTCTCGCTTTGCGGGCCGGGCTCCGTACGGATCGACCGCTTCCGCCTGGAGCCCGACCACGGACTCGACCACCTCGCGCGAGCCGACACCGTGATCGTCCCGGGCTGGGCCGACGTCGACCGGGACCCGCCGGCCGAGCTCATCGACGCGGTACGCGCGGCCCACCGGGCCGGCGCACGCGTGGCCTCCCTGTGTACGGGAGCCTTCGTCCTGGCCGCCGCAGGCCTGCTGGACGGCAAGCGCGCGACCACGCACTGGGCACACACCGAGGAACTGGCCAGACGCCACCCGCTCGTCACCGTGGACCCCGACGTCCTGTACGTGGACAACGGCAGCGTGCTGACCTCCGCCGGCAAGGCCGCCGCCATGGACCTGTGCCTGCACCTCGTGCGCCTCGACCACGGCTCCGCCGCGGCCAACAAGATCGCCCGCCGCCTGGTCGTCCCGCCCCACCGCGACGGCGGCCAGGCCCAGTTCGTCACGACCCCCGTGCCCGCCCCCGGCAACCACCCGCTCGCCGACCTCTTCCCCTGGGCGCTGCAACGCCTCGACGAGCCGCTCACCGTGGAGGACCTGGCCCGCCGGGCCCGGATGAGCTCGCGCCACCTGGGCCGCCACTTCAAGTCGGTGACCGGCACCACCCCGTTGCAGTGGCTGCTCACCCAGCGCATCCGCCACGCCCAGGAACTGCTGGAAACCACCGACGACACGGTCGACACCATCGCGGCGGCCACCGGCATGGGCACCGCCACCACCCTGCGCCGTCACTTCGCCCGCACGGTGGGCGTCCCGCCGGACACCTACCGCCGCACCTTCCGCTCCCGGACCGCCCCGGCCGGTACGGCGGCATGAACCCCTCCCGTCCCCCCGCGCGACACCGGCCCTGCGGAATTCCGTACCTTTCCCCTCACGGCGATCGATTGCGATCATGAGATTCGGTTCGTCCGTTGACGCGGTGGAACGGCCTCCTTAGATTCGCCGCATGGCGAACCCCGAGGACCTCAGCGCGGCCGACGACCCACGATCCGCGGCACCTTGCGCCTGGTGGCGGAGTGCCGCGATCTACCAGATCTATCCGCGCAGTTTCGCGGACGGCGACGGCGACGGCATCGGTGACCTCGCCGGGATCCGCGCACGGCTTCCGTACCTGCGCCGGCTGGGCGTGGACGCGGTGTGGATCAGCCCCTGGTATCCCTCCCCGATGGCCGACGGCGGGTACGACATCGCCGACTACCGGGACATCGACCCGGTGTTCGGCACCCTGGCAGAGGCCGAAGCACTGCTGTCCGAGGCGCATGACCTGGGCATCCGGGTCATCGTCGACATCGTCCCCAACCACTGCTCGGACCAGCACCCCTGGTTCCGCGCGGCCCTCGCGGCCGGCCCCGGCTCGCCCGAGCGCGCGCGCTTCTGGTTCCGCCCCGGCCGCGGCGAGCACGGCGAACTTCCGCCCAACAACTGGCAGTCGGCCTTCGGCGGCCCCGGCTGGCGACAGGTGACAGAGGCCGACGGCACGCCCGGCGAGTGGTACCTGCACCGGTTCGCCCCCGAGCAGCCCGACTTCAACTGGGAGAATCCCGAGGTTCACGCGGAGTTCGAGTCGATCCTGCGGTTCTGGCTCGACCGGGGCGTGGACGGCTTCCGCATCGACGTCGCCGACAACCTCGTCAAGGATCCGGCGCTGCCCGACCACGAGGGCGGGCCCACTCCCTGGGCCGACCAGGACGGCGTCCACGACATCTACCGGGCCTGGCACAAGGTCCTCGACGCCTACGCCCACGAACCGGTCTTCGTGGGCGAGGTGTGGACCTCCGACCCGGAGCGCTTCGCCCGCTACCTGCGCCCCGACGAACTGCACACGGCGTTCAACTTCCCCTTCCTCCAGAGCCCGTGGGACGCGACGGCCCTGCGCACGGTCATCGATTCCACCCTCGCCGAGCACGCCCCGGTCGGCGCCGCCGCCACCTGGGTCCTCTCCAACCACGACACCACCCGCCACGTCACCCGCTACGGACGCGCGGACACCTCCTACGCGCTCGACGGCCGCCGCGTGCACGGCGTCCCCGCCGACCTCGGCCTCGGGCGGCGCCGGGGCAGGGCCGCGGCCCTGCTGACGATGGCCCTCCCCGGTTGCGTCTACGTCTACCAGGGCGACGAGCTGGGCCTCGAGGAGGTCGAGGGCATCGAGCCGGCTCTCCGCCAGGACCCGACGTTCTTCCAGACCGGAGGCGAGGACCTCGGCCGGGACGGCTGCCGGGTCCCCCTCCCGTGGGGAGACGAGGCGCCGGAGGCGAAGTCCTGGCTGCCCCGGCCGGCCGAGTGGGCCGCCCGGAGCGTGCGCGAGCAGAGCGCCGACCCCGATTCGACGCTCGGCTTCTACCGCCGGGCCCTGGCGCTGCGAGCCACCCGCCCGGCCCTGCTCGAAGGACGGTTCACCTGGCTTCCCGCCCAGCCGGGCGTACTCGCCTTCGCCCGCACCGCGGCCGGGCCGGAGCCCTCCGTACGCTGCCTGGTGAACCTTTCGGACGGCCCGGTTCCGCTTCCGGAGCACGTCGAAGTCCTGCTCTCCAGCGGGCACGTGGAGAACGGAGCCCTGCCCCCGGACACCGCGGTCTGGCTGCGCTGAAGGAGCCGGTGCACGCCAGCGACGTGCGCCCCTACGGCGGCGGGGGGCCGGGTCCCCGGCCCGCGCTCCGGCATCCGCCCGTACGGGCCCTGCGCGGCGGCAGGGCCATGGCCGCCAGCGGCAGGGTGACGGCCAGGACGCAGCTCGCGACGGCGAAGGCCGCGGAGGTGGCGTCGACGCCGATGACACCCGCCGCGTCGGCGGTGTTCTCGTTGGCGGCCAGTACGACGGCCCCGGCCGCCGCCAGCCCGACCGCCCCGCCCAGTTGCCGGATGCTCTGGCGCAGGACGGAGGCGTCGGCCCGCTTGGCCGGGGGAACCGCTCGCATGAGCTCGGCGCTCAGGGCAGGGACCGGCAGGCCCATCCCGACCCCCGCGAGGAGCATCCCGGGGACCTGCCAGAGGTACTCGCGCGACGGCAGGACGGCCGTCCAGGCCACCGCGCCGACGGTGGCCGCCGTCAGACCGAGCAGGACGGGCACCCGGACCGAGCGGGAACGCTCCAGCAGGTACCCGGAGAGGAAGGTGCCCGCCGCCGAGGCCGCGACCAGGGGAAGCAGGGCGATCCCGGTGGCCAGGAGCGAGAGGCCCATCGCCTGGCGCAGGTACACCGTGCCGTGGACCAGCACGATCAGCTGGGGTGCCTGCACCAGGAAGGTGAGCGCCACGGCCACGGCGTACGGGCGGATGCCCAGCAGCCGCAGGTCGAGGAGGGGGCGCGGGGACCTCAGGATGAGGCGCGCCGCCACGCCCATCGCCACGAGGCCCGTCGCCAGCACGGTGAGGGTCTTGCCGTTGGCGAAGCCCCAGACGCCGCACTGGTAGAGACCGAGGATGAGCGTGACCAGGGAGAAGATCACCAGGAGGGGCTGAAGCACGGACAGGGAACCGCCCTCCGCCCGGTTGCTCAGTCGTGCCCTGGCGATCATCCACAGACAGGCGGCTCCGACGGGCAGGTTGACGAGGAAGACGGAGCGCCAGCCGAGGAGCTGGGTGAGGACCGCGCCGACGATCGGGCCGAGGACGAGGAAGAGCTGTGCCAGACCGGCGTAGACGGCCAGCGCCCTGCCGCGGGCGTGTTCCTCGTAGACGTCGGCGATCACGGACGTGGCCACCGGCATCATCAGCGCGCCACCGATGCCCTGTACGGCCCTCACCGTGACGAGGTACGGCTCGGCGGCGTCACCCGACGGGGCCAGAGCGCAGAGTCCCGACGCGACGGCGAAGACCGCGGTGCCGACCCGGAAGGTGGTCAGCCGGCCGAACCTGCGGGCCAGCATGCCTCCGACCGGTACGAACGCGGCCAGCGCGAGGACGTAGACGAGGACCACGCCGTGCATCATGAAGGTGGTCAGCCCGAGGCCGCGCGCCATGGGGTCGAGGGCCACCGCGACGACGGTCTGGTCCAGGCCGACCATCCCCGCGGCGCACCCGACGGCCGCGAGGACGTAGCGCTTGCGCGGTGGAGGCGGGTCTTCGGGCGAAGGACGCGGTTGCGGAGTCGACTCCTGCTCCCGACGGGTCGGGCACCCCCGGAACCTGGGGTGGGACGGGCGGCGGGCCTGGTCCCGGGGCGGCGGGGCGGATCGCGCGGCCAGGTCCCCGCGCGCCCGCCCAGTATGGGGCGGTGACGGCCGGTCCGGCGTGGACCGGGGGCCCGGCGTGGCGGCCGGCCGAGGAGAGGCCGCGGCCGGCGGCGCCGCTCCGCGGTGCGCTTCACCCGCGCGGGGGAGAGCTACGCCGGGGGCGCGGGCCAGATGCCGCCGAGCAGGAGCCGCAGCTGGCCGGCGAGCCGGGTGGCGTCGATCGCGTCGCCGGAGGTGAGCGCGAGGCGCGCGAAGTGCTCCGCGCAGGCGACCAGCGCGTGGGCGAGGACCTCGGGGTCCGGTGCGGGCCCTTCGGAGGGCCCTTCGGCGGCCGGGGCGGACCCGATCCACGAGGCGACCCGGCGCCGGAACCGCGCCCGGTCCGCTTCGATGCGGGCGTGGACGGCCGGGGGGGTGCTCGCCGGAGTCAGCAGGATCAGACGCCAGGTGTCCGGGTCCTCCCGCAGCATGGCGGCCATCCGGTGCACCGCCTCGCAGGCGATGTCGACCGGGTCGCGGGTGCGGCGGGTGTCGGGGACGCTCGCGAGCAGGCGCGTGAAGGCGAGTTCCTGCTGCCGGTCGAGGAGGGTGAGCAGCAGGTCGTCGAGATCGTCGAACGCCCCGTAGACCACCGAGCGCGCGACCTGCGCCCGCTTGGCGATCGCGTCGATGGAGACCCGGGCGTAGCCGTCGCTCACGATCACGGCGAGGGCCGCGTCGAGGAGTTGCTCGCGGCGTTCGGCGATCGGGACGCGCGGAGCGTAGGGGCGCCGCCTGCGCGGCCTGTCGCTTGGAGACGTCGGTGTCGACACCTTGGCATCTTACGACAGTCGTGTCTTAATTTAAGACAGTCCTGTCTTATTGGGGGAGCGGCGTACCCGCCGCCGAGAACACGAGGGAGCGGTCCGATGGCCCGACTGCACGGCGAAGAGGTCGAACCGCACGAGGACTACGGGTTCTTCGGTCCCGGATCGGTGGTCTGGAAGGTGTGGAGCTACCCGACGGCGCCCACGGTGGGCTTCCAGCGCTCCGTGGTCGTGGAGGAGCTCGACCCGCCGCTGGTGGCCGCGGTCCACGGCACCCAGGGCATCTACGACCGCACGCGCACCCGCTACGACCGCACGCTGCGCTACTTCGCGATGGTGGCCTTCGCCGGCACGGATCAGGTGTGCAAGGCGGCGGACGTCCTGGTCAAGGTCCACTCGAAGGCCATCGGTCAACTCCCCTACGGCGAGGGCACCTACGACGCCAACGACCCCGCCTCGCAGCTGTGGATACAGCTCACCGGCTGGCACTCGATCCTCTACGCCTACGAGAAGTACGGGCCCGGCAAGCTCACCGCCGAGGAGGAGAAGGAGTACTGGGAATCCTGCGCCCTCGCCGCGGAGTTCCAGACCTGCTCGCCCGACGAGGTCCCGCGCGACCGCGCTGGGATCCGGGCCTACTTCGCGCACATGCGCCCGCGGCTGGAGGCCAGCCCGATCGCCCGGCAGGCCATGAACCACCTCCTGAACACCGACCTCGTCCTCCCGCCGACCCCGTGGTGGATGAGGCCCGCGCGGCTGGCCGTGGCCAGGACGCACCGGATCGCCACCATCGCCACCATGCCGCGCTGGATGCGGGAGATGGCGCAGATCCGGCAGTCACGCCTCCTGGACGTCCTCGTCGTACCGGTCATGCGGACGTCCTTCGCGCTCGCCCACCTCAGCCCTCGTGTCGAACTGTTCCTGCTGGGGATGCTCTCCCCCTCCACGGTCAAGGTGGTGGCGCCCATCAAGCTCGGCGTGCCTCCCCGCACCAAGGAGGTCCTCACCCCCGAACAGGCCCGCACCCGCCACGGCTACGCGAAGCCCGCCGAGGCGCACGCCGAGTTCCGGGCGCGCCAGGCGGTACGCGTCTTCGGCGACGGGACGCCTCCGAGCGACCAGGGACTCATCGAATCCCAGGAGGTGCTGGGCCCGCTGGCCTGACGCGGCGGGCCCGGCCGGCAGGCTCGGAAGGGGACGGCCTGGTGCGGGAGCCGGTCTAGTGCGGGAACCGGCCGCAGAGCCAGTTGCCCGGTTCCGCCGGGTCGTCGCTCATCCAGAACTGCCGCCACAGCAGCGCGAATTCATCGCGACTGAGGTGCCCGTCGCCGTTCAGGTCGAGCAGTTCGAAGATGCCCGTCATGTCGACGGGCCGCCCGTTCCAGGTCTCGACGAGCCGGTGGTGCTCCTCCGGCGAGATCCGGCCGTCGCCGTTGGAGTCCACGGCCGCGAACACGGTGTCGGCGGTCGCGGTGACCTCCGCGACCATCGCGGGCAGCCTGTCGACGAGGGAGAGCAGCTCACCCATGTCGACCGCGCCGTCCCCGTTCGCGTCCCCCGCTTCGAGCAGCGCCGCCCACCAGCCCATCAGCAGCGTCTCCACGCGTACGCGCAGCTCCGTCCCGGGACCGACTCCCGGAAGCCGGCTCCAGCGGTCGACGAGGGCCGCGAAGTCCTCCTCGCGCAGATAACCGTCACCGTCCGCGTCGAACGCGGCGAACATCCCCCTGAGCTTCTGCTCCTGAAACGCGCTGGCCATGACGGGCCTCCCTCGTAGCGGACAGCGCGTAACTCTAGGTGGCGGCGCGTCCCCGCCTCCACGGGCACATCCGGGCGAGCGGTCACCCCTCAGTGGTGCCCGGCCTGCTCGTCGAGGGGGACGCTCAGCCCGTCGAGGGGCACGCCCAGCCCGTCGGCCAGGGCGGTCAGGGTCGCGCCCAGGGGGAGCGCGACCCGGGTGGCGGCGTCGCGGTCACCGCGGGTCGGGTCCCGGTTGACGATCAGTACGGGCTTCCCGGCGCGGGCCGCCTGGCGGACGAACCGGAGCCCGGACATCACCGTCAGCGAGGACCCCAGGACCAGCAGTGAAGTCGCCGCGTCGACCAGGTCGCGGCAGTGCCCGACCCGCTCCGGCGGGACGTTCTCGCCGAAGAACACCACATCCGGTTTGAGGATGCCGCCGCAGATCGCACAGGGCGCCGGGCGGAAGTCCGCGACCTGGTCGTCGGTGAGGTCGGCGTCACCGTCCGGGTTCAGCGCGGCGGGCGTCGGTGCGAAGCCCGCGTTCGCCTCCTCCAGCCGCCGGGCGAGCTCCCGGCGGGGGCTGAGGGTGCCGCAGGAGAGGCAGACCACCCGGCCCAGGCTTCCGTGGAGTTCCACCACCCCCTCGCTGCCGGCGGCCTGGTGCAGCCCGTCGACGTTCTGGGTGATCACGCCCGAGAGCATCCCGTGCCGCCCGAACGCCGCGACGGCACGGTGTCCGGCGTTGGGTGCGGCCTGCCCGAACGTGCGCCAGCCGAGGTGGCCGCGTGCCCAGTACCGGCGCCGGGCCCGAGCACTCGAGGTGAACTCCTGGTACGTCATGGGCGTGTGCCGGCGCAGGCTGCCGCGCTCACCCCGGTAGTCGGGGATGCCCGATTCCGTGGACATCCCGGCCCCGCTGAGCACCAGCACCCCGCCGGCCCGCAGCGCGTCGGCCACCGGCCCCGGGTCCGTGGTGCCGGGCGGCAGGTCCGCGGTCGGGGTCCAGCTCAGAGTGGGACGCGTACGCATGCCGCCAGCGTACGGAAGCTCCGGGACATCGGCACGGGACCCGTCCGAGAGTGGTTCCGCCGGCGGAGCCGCTCTCAGCCGTCGGGGGCTCGGTGGAGGACACCGCAGGCAACCGAGCCGCGGCGGGCGAACGGGGGACCGCGTGCGACGGCGGCCGGCTCGGATCGGGCCTCCCATGCCGAACTCTGGTTGCTCATAGGTCACTTGGCTCGGACTGGCCCGCCCGGCGACCTTGCCGCGCAGGAGATAACACTGTTACTTTCTCCGTACGAAGTTTCCGTACCAGCGCAGCGGGGGGTTGCCATGGACGCCATGCAGATCACGATCCTGGACGACGGGAGGGAAACGGTCGTAGTCGCGCAGGAGGGCCCGGGAGGCCGGATCCTCCTGACCCCGCAGGCCGCGGAGCAGGCCCTCGGCTGGGTCCGCAAGCCGCACGGCTGGTGCCGGGGCGACCTGTGCGTCCCCTCGTCCGCCGCCGCCCGGGCCGAACACGAGGGCCTGCTCGATCCGGTGGCGTTCGCCGGGCTCCTCGACCGCCCGGTCGCGACCGACACCGGGGTCATCGCCCTCGGAGTCTCCGCGGAGGAGCGCTCGCAGGCCCTCGCCGGGGCCACCGCCCCGGACTTCACCCTCCCCGACGTCGACGGCGTGCCGCACTCGCTGAGCGACCTGCGCGGCCGCAAGGTCGCCCTGGTCTTCTGGGGCTCCTGGTGTGGCTGCCGCTACGACCTCCCCGAGTGGGAGCGCCGTCACGCCGCTCTCGCCGAGCACGGCTTCAGCGTGCTCAGCGTCGCGGTGGACCGCCGCGCCGACGACGCCGCGCCGTGGATCGCCGAGGCCGCGGTCACCCACCCCGCACTCATCGACACGGACGGAGTCGTGTCCGACCTCTACGACGTCCTGAACGTCCCGACCGTCCTGTGGATCGACGAAGAGGGGAAGGTGGCCCGCCCCCACGACACCCAGTTCGCGACCGACCTGTTCCGCGAACTGTCGGGTCTGGACTCCGGTGCGGCGCTGGCCGCGCTGGACCGCTGGGTCCTCACGGGAGAGAGCGGACTGTCCGGCGAGGACGTCGCCCGGCACACCCGCCGCGCCACGGCCACCCAGCAGTCGGCCCGTACCGAAGCGGCCCTGGCCCTCTGGCTCCACCGGGGCGGCCGCGCGACAGAAGCCGAACGGCACTTCACGCGGGCCGAAGAGCTCGCACCGGAGGACCTCACCATCTGGCGCGGAACCATGCCCTTGCGCGGTGTAGACCCCATGGGCGACGAGTACTTCGCCAAGCGCACCGCACTCACCGAAGCAGGCATCCCGATCTACCGCCCCCTCGGCGACTGGCAGCAGGCATGAGCGGCGACCTCTACACCCGTACCCAGGCCCAAGGCCAGGAAGCGCTCCGCGCCGCCCTCCTCGACCTGGCCGCCCGGCTCCTCGCCGCGGAGGGTCCGTCCGCCCTGACGATGCGCCGCATCGCCAACGAGGCCGGCTGCTCCACCACCGTCCTCTACCGCCACTTCGGCGCGAAGGACGGGATCGCCGAGGCCCTGTACCGGGAAGGCTTCGCCCGCCTGCGCCGCAGCCTGGAAGCCGTCCCCCCGTCCGCCGACCCACCCACCCACCTGGCCGACCTGGGCCGCGCCTACCGGGCGAACGCCCTGACCGAACGCAACCTGTACCAGGTCATGTTCGCCGGCCTCATCCCCGGTTTCACCCCCACCCCCGAGGCCCGCGCGGTCGCCGCCGCCAGCCTGGAAGTCCTCCGCGAAGCCGTACGGGCCTGCGCGGCGGCCGGCGTCCTGCGCCCGGCGGTGGACGTCGACGAGGTCACGGACATCATCTGGGCGGCCGCCCACGGCTCGATCACCCTGGAACTCGCGGGCCACTTCACCGCCCAAACGGCAGAGCACCGCTACCGAACCCTCACCAGAGCCGCCGTGGCCGCATTCCTGCAGGCGCCCGGGCGGCCCTGAGCGAGCGTCATGCGCGGCTTCGCCGGGGGATCCGCCCGTGCCCGGGTCCCGGGCTTCCCCGCCCGCGTACCGTGGCGGTACGACCCACAGGGAGGAAGAGCCGATGAGCGCGCAGCCCGACCAGGTCACCGCCACGCCGTACGTCCCCGCTCCGGGAGCCCCGGCAGAACTCCTCGATCGGCTACGCACCGACCGGCGTGCCCCGCAGTGGGTGCCGGCCTTCGAGGAGGAGTGGACCGCCGCACTGGAGGAGTCCCGCCGCACGTTCTCCCTCGCCGCCCTGTACGAGACCGTCCAGGCCTGGCAGGCCCGCCTCGCCTCCGCGCCGGCGGTCGACGACTTCCTCGCCTCCGGCTGCGACGACAGCGACTTCGTGGACATGTCCGAGCCGCGGAGAAGCCGCCGGTGACCGGACAGCCGTACGCGATCCGCTTCTCCGCGCCCGCCGCCAAGGCTCTGGCCGCCCTGCCCGAGCACGCCGAGGACATGGTCTGGGACATCCTGGACGCCGCGGCGGCCGATCCCTGGGGGTTCCACCAGTGGAACCCCGCAGACCCCGAGGGCCGGGACGTACGGCTGGCGTCCGTCGGCCGGCTGTCGCTCACCTACTGGATCAACGGGCCCCTGCACCGCCTGTCCGTCCTGAACGTCCTCTGGCTCGGCTGACGGCCGGCGCGCCAGGTGCCCCTCAGACCGCCGGAGGGTTGAGGCGGGCGAAGCCCTCCTGCCGGTGGTACGGGAAGTAGGGGTAGGGGGCCGTGCGGCTGCTGGCCGCGTCGAGCTTCGCCATCTGCTCCGGGGTGAGCGCCCAGCCCACCGCGCCGAGGTTCTGGCGCAGTTGCTCCTCGTTGCGGGCGCCGATGATGACGGAGGACACGGTCGGCCGCTGGAGCAGCCACCGCAGGGCGATCTGGGGGACGGCCCTGCCGGTCTCCCCGGCGATCTCGTCCAGGGCGTCGATCACGCGGTAGAGGTACTCGTCCTCGACCGGCGGGCCGTAGTCGGCGGTGTCGTGCAGCCGGCTGCCGGCGGGCAGTGGCCGGCCCCGGCGGATCCTGCCCGTCAGCCGGCCCCAGCCGAGCGGGCTCCAGACGATCGCGCCCAGCCCCTGGTCGAGTCCGAGGGGCAGGAGCTCCCATTCGTAGTCGCGGCCGACGAGGGAGTAGTGGACCTGATGGGCGACGTAGCGCGGGCGGCCGTGCAGGTCGGCCGCGGCGAGGGACTTCATCGCCTGCCATCCGGAGAAGTTGGAGATGCCGGTGTAGCGGATCTTCCCCGCCCGGACCAGGTCGTCCAGCGTGGACAGCACCTCCTCGACGGGAGTGCCCGCGTCGAAGGCGTGCAGCTGGAAGAGGTCGATGTGGTCGGTGTCCAGGCGGCGCAGCGCGTCGTCCACGGAGGTGATCAGCCGGGACCGGGAGGTCCCCGCCCCGTCCGGGCCTTCGCCCATGGGCAGACCGGCCTTGGTGGAGATGAGCACCTGGTCCCGGCGCCCCTTGAGGGCGGCTCCCAGGACCTCCTCGGAGGCGCCCGCGGAGTAGACGTCGGCGGTGTCGAACATCGTGACCCCGGCGTCGATGCAGATGTCCACCATGCGGCGCGCCTGCTGCACTCCGGTGTCGCCCCAGGCGCCGAAGAGGGGTCCCTGCCCGCCGAAGGTGCCCGCTCCGAAGCTCAGTTCCGGGACCAGAAGCCCGGACGCACCCAGCCGCCTGTACTCCATGACGCATCCTCTCCTCACCCGCGGCTCCATCTAATGGGGCCGTGGTTCCGTTAAGATGGCCCGAGCGTAGCAAGTCCCGAGAGTTAATGGAACTGGAGTCCCGTTATGGAGTTCGCCGAAGCCGGGCCGGACAGCGCGGCCGAACCAGGGCCAGGGCCAGGGCCAGGGCCAGGGCCAGGGCCAGGGCCAGGGCCAGGATCAGAGCCAGGGTCCGTGCCGGCGTCGGGGCCGGGGAGTGCGCGGCCCGGCGGGCGGACGGCGCGGGTGCGCGAGGCAGTGCTCCGAGCCGCCGAGGACGTCCTCGCCGAACGGGGTTTTGCCCACCTGGACCTCGCCGACGTCGCGCGGCGCGCGGACGTCGGAAAGACGACCGTCTACCGCCGGTGGGGCACCGTCGCCGGCCTCATGGCCGACCTGCTGCTGGACATGGCGCAGCAGTCCCTTCCGCGGGCGCGGACGGGCTCGCTCCCCGGAGACCTGACGGCCAACGCCCGGCTGGTGTGCCGCACCCTGGCCGACCCCCGCCAGGGGGCCCTGTTCAAGGCGGTGATCGCGGCCGCCACCAGCGACCCCGAGGCGGCGCGAGCGCTGCACGGCTTCTACGCGGTGCGCGTCGAGGAGTGGGCGCCGTGCGTCCGGGAGGCCGTGGCCCGCGGCGAGGTACCCGCGGGCACCGACCCGCACGAGGTGATCCGCGCGGTGTCAGCCCCCCTCTACTACCGCCTCCTGACCACGGCCCTCCCGCTCGACGACGCCGCGGCCGACCGCTGCGCGGCCGCGGCGTCGGCGGCCGCCCGCGCGGGGGCGTACGTGCGGGAGGAGTAGTGGCTCAGGGGCGGGGGCGTCGGTGAAGGCGGGCGCCACGGCCCGGGCGGGTTATGGGTAGATTGCCGGATGCCGGGAAAGTTCTCGACATCGGCGCACCGCCGCATAGAGTCGCAGCTCAGGAAGCCGGTTCCGCAGCCGTGGGGATGAACCGCCGCCGCCGGGTCCGGCCTCCTCGAAGGGCGCCCGGTCACAATGAAGTGCTGGGCGGTGCGGTGGCCGAGAACGGAGAGGGTCTGATGAGCGGGGCCGACGAGGGACGGCAGTGGCCGGACGAGGTCAGTGTCGACAACGCGAGGACGACGCTCCTCCAGCTCCTCGCACGAGCGGGGGTCCCTGCCGGTGACGCGCTCGAACTGACCGGTCTGCTGGAGGCGGGCACGCTCGCGCTCGCGCACGGGGAACTGAGCGGCCGGGACCGGAGCGCGCCGGGGGACAAGGGCGAGCCGTACGAGTCGGGATGGCTCGACGGCGCCGGGGACCTCTTGGCCGAGCTGGGCGCCGTCACCGAGCGGACCCTGCTCCGGGTGGTGAGCCCGGAGGGGGAGGAGGAAGCGGCCGCACAGCGCCCGCGGGCCAGGCGCATGGAGGTCGAGCGGGCCCAAGTGGCGCTCACACCCCTGTACCTGTCGTTCACCGAGGTCTCGGAGCTGGATCCGGAGGCGACCGAAGAGGTGCTCACCGCCGTCCTCGCCACGATGAGCACGAGACAGCGGGCCCGGTACGCGGGGCGGCTGACGGAGTTCACCGGGACCCACCGGGCCCGGCTGGGGCGGCTGTTCGCGAGGTTCGGAGCGGGCAGCGCCATCACGGTGCACGGCCGCTTCTCGCTCGTCCACTCCGCCACGAGCATCGCCGTACTGGAGCGGCTCCTCGCCGAGCCGCAGGCGCTGCGCGAGGAGTGGGACGCGGCGGAGCTGCCGCCCGCGTGGCTGGACGGGCTGACGACGGCCTGGGACGCCTCGGCCTGAACGCCCGCCCCGCCCGATCGTTCCGCCCCGCCCCGCCCTGATCGGCTCTCTCGAGCTGCTGACCCGCTCTCCTGACCTGCTCCCTTGACCCGCCGGGGCCATTCGATCAAGATCCCCGCATGACCCTTCCCGGACTGCCGCGCGAAGACCGCGTGTTGAGCCCGTACACCGGCTACACGCGCGCGCACTGGGAGGCGGTGGCCGACGGGCTGCTGCGCGCCGCCTGGCGCTGGGCCACGCCGCACGGAGCCCTGCTCGACCTGCCGGGACCGCCGTCCGCCTCCGGGGTGCGCTCCGACGGGCTCGAAGGGTACGCGCGCACCTTCCTCGCCGCGGCGTTCCGGGTGTCCGGGGCCGGGGGCGAGGACCCGTACGGCTGGCTGGAGCGGTACGCGGACGGCCTGGCGGCGGGAACCCGCACGCCGGGCCGTGACGACGCGGAGTCCTGGCCGGTCATCCGCGACCTGCACGCGGGGGGCCAGCCGATGGTCGAGTCGGCCTCGGTGGCCCTCGGACTCCGGCTGACCCGGCCGTGGCTGTGGGACCGCCTCGACAGTGCCGTACAGGACCGGACCGAGGACTGGCTGCGCGGCGCCCTGCGCCATGTGCCCGCCCCCAACAACTGGTACCTCTTTCCGTACACCGTGGCCGGGTTCCTGGAATCCGTGGGCCGCGGCGACGCCGAGACGGCCAGGGCCCGCAGCCGGGCGCTCGACCTCCTGGAGGGCTGGTACGCGGGCCAGGGCTGGTACGCCGACGGGGAAGGCCGTGCCTTCGACCACTACAACGGCTGGGCGCTGCACCTGTATCCGGTGCTCGACCGCCACCTGGACGCCTCGCCGGACCGGGCGGACGGCGCTGCCCGGCCGGCCCCGCACGGTGACCGCCTGCACGCCCACCTGGACGGCTTCTCCCTCCTCTTCGGTGCGGACGGGGCGCCGATGCACTTCGGGCGTTCCCTCACCTACCGCTTCGCCGCCGCGTCCGCCATCGGCCTCGGAGCCGTCACCGGGCACACCCCGCTCACCCCCGGCACCTCGCGCCGCCTGATCAGCGGATCGCTGCGCTACTTCCTCGACCGGGGCGCCGTCGGCGCCGACGGCCTGCTGGGCCTCGGATGGCACGGCCCGCACGGGGCGACCCTGCAGAACTATTCCGGGCCGGCCTCGCCGTACTGGGCCTCCAAGGCCTTCGTCTGCCTGCTCGCCCCGCAGACGCACCCGTTGTGGACGGCGACGGAGGAACCCGCGCCCAGCGAGGGACCCGACCAGGTGCTCGCCCTGTCCGCGCCCGGGCTGCTGATCCAGACCACCCGCGCCGACGGGATCGTACGGCTGCACAACCACGGGAGCGACCACGTCGGGCCGGACCAGCCGGAAGCGGCCCGCGACGAGGACCCGCTCTACTCCCGCCAGGCCTACTCCACCCGCAGCGGCCCCACCGCGGGCGCCAACACCCCGGACAACCACCTCGCCGTGGCCGTGGCAGGCGTCCGCAGTGTCCGGCGGCGCATCCATCCGCTGGGCACCGGACAGGGCAACGGCTGGGGCTGGGCCGCGTCCTGGCACAGGCCGGTCTTCCCGGGAGGCGCGCCCACGGTCCCCGGCCTGCGGGTGGAGAGCGTGACCTTCGTCCGTGGCCGGCACGAACTGCGCGTGCACCGGGTGCACGGAGCTCCGTACGGAGCCCGCGTGGAACAGACGGGCTGGGCCACGGGGCCCGAGGAGCCACTGCGCTCGGAGCTCCACCCGGTGCACGGCTGGGAAGCGCGGGAGGAGGCGAGGGCGCCGGCCGGTACCGCCTTCACCAGGTGGGCGAGCGTGCCCCGCCTGACGGCCGGGGCCGAGCGCACGGGCCCGTACGCGGCGCTGGTCGCCCTCACCGGCACGGGCGAGCCGGATCCGCCGCCGATCGCCGGGGCGCTCACCCGGGTGACGGCGGACGAAGGTTCCATCGAGGTGCGTTGGGCGGACGACGGATCCCTGACCCGCATCGCCTTCGAGCCCCTCCGCGTGGAGCACCTGCCACCGGCCACCGGATAGCGGCCGCGGGCCCCGTACGTCTCCTGCCGGCTGTGTCAGTGGTCCTGGATGCGCCGGAACGGCCGGTCGGCCTCCAGCTCGAACGCGATCTCCAGCAGCTTGCGCTCACCCCCGGGACGGGCGGCGAACATGACGCCGACGGGCAGTCCGTCCGGGGTCGCGCTCGCGGCGGGCACCGAGATCGACGGAGTACCGACGACGTTGTCGACCGGCGTGAAGGCCACGTACGCGAGGATCCGCTCGATCAGCTTCGCGTAGGGAACCGTCGGGCTGAGGTGGCCGATCGGCGGCGTGGTGTGGGCGAGCACCGGCGACATCACGAGGTCGAGCCCGCGGAAGGACGCCGCGTAGGCCTCCCGCGTGCGCTTCAGCCGCCGCAGGACCCCGGGAGTGCGCCGCCAGTTCCGCAGGTACTCCTCGCGCAGGCCCTGGCTGAGGCCGTCCATGCGGTGCCGGTCGAAGTCCGCGCCGAGGGTCCGGCCCGTCACGCCGAGGAGGAAGGACAGCATCCCCCAGTACGTGAGGAAGTCGTCGGTGAAACTCGGATCCATCCCCAACTCCACCGGCTCCACGGTGTGTCCGAGCTTTCCGAGCCTCTCCACGGTCTCCGTGACCGCCGCCCGGGTGGAGGCGTCGGAGTGCACACCGTTCGGCGAGTCCAGCACGAACCCGATGCGCAGCCGGCGCGCCGAGGGGCCTTCGACCAGGCCGACGGGCGGGAGACCGGGGCTCCGCCGGTACGTTTCCGCAGCGGCGAGGAAAGCGGCGGCGTCCCGCACGGAACGGGTCACGACTCCGTCGGAGATGATGTCGAGCGGCAGTTGGCGACCCAGGGCACTGGGCACGACGCGGCCACGGGACGGCTTGAGGCCGACGAGTCCACAGCAGGCCGCGGGTATGCGGATCGAGCCGCCGCCGTCATTGGCGTGCGCGATCGGCACGGCGCCGGCGGCGACCAGCGCCGCGCTGCCGCCCGACGAACCGCCCGCCGAGTAGTCCGTGTGCCAGGGGTTGCGCACCGGCTCCGCGCCGTCGTACTCGGTGGTCGGGCTGAACCCGAACTCGGGCAGCCGGGTCTTGCCCAGCACCGTGACGCCGCTGCTCAGGAGCTGCCGGGTGAACGGCGCGTGCCGCCGGGCGGCCCGCGGCCGGAAGGCGGCGCTGCCGTGGCCCGTGGGCAGCCCCCGGAAGTCGGTGTTGTCCTTGACGAAGGTCGGCACCCCGGCGAAGGCGCCGCCCGCCCCGGCGGCGTGCGCGGTGCCCTCGACGTGCACCTGGACCGCGCCGAGCCGTACGTCGACCGCCCGCACCCGCTCCACGGCGTCCCGGGCGGCCTCCGCGGGGGAGACCTCGCCCCGCCGGATCGCCGCGGCGAGACCGACGGCGTCGTGCTCTCCCAGCGCGTCGTCCCGGAACGCGTGTACGAGGGTCCGTTCGTCGAAAGTCGTCACCGCTGCCTCAGCCTCCGCCGTGTGGATGGTCGCCCGCCATCATTGCCTACCGGCAGGTAACACGCGAGGATTTCGGCGGCCGTTCGCTGCCGCCCCTCCCTCGGCAGGGCCTCCGGACGGTTTGCTCAGAAGTCGGACAGGAGACCATCTCGCCGGTCGCCGGCCGGACCGGCGTCGGACGGAGCGGCGGGAAGATGCCCGTCAGGGGCACCCGGTCGATCGAGTGCTGTTCGATGCCCGCAGGAGATGCGGAGTCGTGCATGGGTGAGTCAACCGGGTCCATTTGGGCTCCTGTACGCGGGGGCTTGCATGAATCCGTCGGCGTGCCTGGCGTTCCAGGGGCGATCGGGTGCGCTCACAGGAGGGACTGACGAAAATGTCAGTCAATGCTTGGAGCGGGCTGATCTGACGAGCACTTCGAGGAGGGCGGGTGGGGCTGATGCCGGAGGGCGAGGTGGGGCGGGCGTCGGGCGGGGTGGGGCGGGCGTCGGCACACCGGCGGGCGTGCGGCGCGGCGTCATTTATGCTTCAAGGCGGCCGCGGGGTGGTGGCTCGTCGCTGTCCGCGACACCCAGGGGGCCGGTCGGTCCGGCCCGTCGGGGAGGGATTCCTGCGTCCGGGGCTTCGGCCCGGACAGGGACCGCATGACGCTGATCATGAAGATCACGACGATCATGGGGAATCGAGCGACCGCCGACCCGCGTCTCAGTGGGGTGGGGCGCCCGGCCCGCGCGCCCGCGAACAGAAGACCCCCAGGGAGAAGTGAGGTATGTCAGTGATCTGCGTCGGAGGCATGATCGGAATCGGCAAGACGAGTGTCGCCGAGCTGCTCGCCAAGGAGCTGGGCAGCGAAGTCTTCTACGAGAGCGTGGAAGACAATCCGATCCTCCCGCTCTTCTACACGGCGAGCCCCGAGGAGATCCAGGCGAAGCGCTACCCCTTCCTCCTGCAGCTCTACTTCCTCCAGACGCGGTTCGCCGCGATCAAGGAGGCGTACAAGCAGGGCGACAACGTCCTGGACCGGTCCATCTACGAGGACTGGTACTTCGCCAAGGTCAATCACGACCTCGGCCGGATCAGCTCCCTCGAGATGCGCGTGTACGAGGGACTGCTGGGCGAGATGATGCGCGAGATCGACGGCCTCCCGTACCGCAAGGCACCCGACCTCATGGTCTACCTCAAGGCGGACTTCGAGACGGTCCTGCACCGCATCGGCCTGCGCGGTCGCGATTTCGAGCAGGACGAGAGCCTCGTCGAGTACTACCGGACGCTGTGGTCCGGCTATGACGACTGGGTGCACAAGCACTACTCGGCCAGCGAGGTGCTCGTCATCGACATGAATCACACGGACGTGGTGCACAACCCCGAGGACGCGGCCCGCGTGGTGCGCGAGGTCAAGGAAGCCCTGGCCACGAGCCGGCTCCGGGCCTGAGGGCGGGACACCGGCGCCGGTGTTCGCACCCTTCCGGGTGCGCGGGGTCCGCAGGTCCTCCGCCCCCGGAAGGCTCGCCACGGAGCTCGCGCGTTCGGAGTGCCGGGCTTACGGTCGTCGTCATGGATACGACGGGCATACTCGACGAAGCGCTCCAGCGATTGCACGGTTCGGGCCCCGAGCGGCTCGGACGGCTGACCAACCACGCGCCGATGGCCGTCGAGGCCCTTTCCGCTCGCGGGCAGGCAGGCACGGTGCACCGCTGGCTCGATCTCTACGCCCGCAAACTGGAAGAGTTCCCGTCGCGCGTCGAGCCGGTCACGGCCACCAACTGGCGTGCCGCGCTCGGTGACCCGCGCCGCGCCGCCGACTGGATCGACCACTTCGAGCGCGAGATCGCCGACCGGCCCTGGCGCGATGTGCTGGCGCAGTGGTGGCCCCGGCTCCTCCCCGGCATGTACGGCGGCTCGACGCATCCGCTGATCCGGGTGGGCCACGCCGTGCGCACGCTCCTGGCCGGCGAAGGCACCGCACCACGCCTGGCCGAACTCGCCCACGGCCTCGGCTACTGGGCCGCCCGCCACCACCCCATCGCGGACCTCGCCCCACTACCGGGCACCGGCACCGGCGGCGCGGACGCAGCCCTCGACGCGGTACCACCCCTCACCGAACGGCACGGCACCTTCCCCGACCGCCTCGGCCGCGTCGCGAGCCTGCCGGTGTGGGCGGCCGCGGCCGCGGTCGCCGACCCCGACGAGGCGCGCCTGCGCCTCGTCGAGCTGGTGCGGGCCGCGACCCACCGCTACGCCACCCACGGCCACGGCGAGGAAATCCTGCTGGTCCACGCCGCCACGGCCCCCAACGCGGTCCTGCGCACCCTCCCCGCCCTCCCGCCCGCCCTGTGGGCGCCCAGTCTGCGAGCGGCCTGGACGGCCTCCGCGGCCGTGACCGCGATGTACGCCCCCGACACCCCGGTCGTCTACACCCCGCCGGGCACCTTCACCGCGGACGAGGTCTTCGAGCGGGCCCGGGCGCACGGAGACGAACACGTCATCAAACTGACCGACACGGCACTCGACGTCGGCGACGGGGCGGCCCTCGCGGCGGCGCTGCGCTCCGTAGAGCTGAACGAACCGCTGCGTTAGCCGGCCGCCACCGCGGACGCGTCAGCGGGGACGTGCATTCATCGCGGGACGGCGCCGGCTGCGGGCTCCGGACGGATCGGGTTGCTCCAGGCCCGGCCGCCGGCCGCATCCTCGACCGTGACCCGGAAGAAGCCGCCCCGGAACATCGCCAGCGGCAGGGTGCACTCGGTCAGGGCCTCGCCCTGGACGACCTGCGCCCCGGGTGCGCCTCCGGTGATCAGGATTTTGCGGGCAGGGGAACAGCGGACGGTGACGTGTTCGCCGGTCAGGCTGACATCGACCAGCTCGGGGCCGGTGGAGGAGTAGTGGTGCCCGGCCTTGAGCGCGGCCAGAAGCAGGTCCGGGTCGAGGGACTCGGCACGGACCTGGACCCAGGCGGAACGGCCCGGAGGGTCCTGAGGCTGGAGGTGTGCGTCGTCGGCCGCGTAGGCGTTCAGGCGGTGGCCACGGTTGAGGAGGACGTCGGTCAGGTGCCAGCTGTCTCCTCTGTCCTCACGCGCGGCGAGCGCGTTGTACACCTCGACCGCGTGCGCGGCGTCCAGGCTCTCGGCGTCCGCGATGCTCAGCAGGGAAGCGGCCGGGTGGGCCATGCCCACGAACGCGCCGGCGGCGCGTGCCCTGCGGGCCAGCCGGGGCCCGGTCTCCTTGGGCCCGGGCGGTGGGAACCCCAGGGGGAGCCCGACGGCGACGATGTGCCAGGACGAGCCGGTTTCGGTGCGGGGCGCGTGCAGCTCGGCTCCGAGCAGTGTGGTGAAGTCCTCCGTGCGCAGCGGGGTGGTGTCCGTCAGCGGGAAGCCGTACTCGGGGCGGAAGTGGTCGGTGACGGCCAAGAAGTCGTATCCGGCGTCCCGGTAGTACTGCGCCGTGGCCGCCGGGGACAGGGCGCCGTCGGAGCGGTCGGAGTGGGTGTGCAGGTTCCCACGCCAGAAGCGGCCGGGTCGGTCGAAGGGCAGGCTGTGCATCCAAATCCTCCTGGGAGCTGATCCGAGCTGATCCGAGCTGATCCGAGCTGATCCGAGCTGATCCGTGCGGAACCATGCGGAACCGAGCCGATCCGAGATCGTCCTACGTCCGTCGTCCTCGTGCGCGAGCGGCGACTGCGGAGCCGAGACAGGGGCGGATCCCCCCGGGGGCCGAGCAGACGCGGCGTACGGACCGTGTGAGCGCACGTACACTCGGCCCATGAGCCGCACACGACGCGTCACGGGGGAGTGCCTGCCGCAGGCCGCCCCCGGCGTGCGTGCGGCCACCTCGGGCCGGACGGGCATCACCCTCCGGACCGCCGCCGACGGCAAGGCCCCCACGGTCGGCCGCGGCGTCCTGCACGGCCACGGCTAGCGCCTTCCCATCGCGCCCGGGCCCTACCCCTCGCGCCGCACCATCCTCAGCGACGGGCCCTGCCCCGGCAGCCCGGCCCGGCCGACGCGTCGGGCCCGGCCCCGTCGCCTCCAGGGCGACGCATCGCCCTCTCCGTCCCCACCACCGCAGGTCCGACGCTCCGTCGGCTCTGCCGCCAGGCTAGGGCCGTGCGCCGGGCCGTAGTCGCCTCCGAAGGGACCACCGTGAAGTTGAGCGGGTTGCTGACCGGCCATGAACACCACGTCATCCAGGGCGACACCGAGTCGACGGGGATCACGGCGGGCACCACCTTCGACGTCGACCGGGTGGTGCCGGGCTCCCTCTTCATCGCGGTGCCCGGCCATCGGGGTGGCGGCCCCGAATCCATCGGTGCGGCGCTCGCGCGCGGGGCGGTGGGCGTGCTCGTCGACGAGGCGGGAGCCGCCGCCGTGCCCCCCGGGCGGGAGCTGCTGCCGGCGGTGTGCCTCGTACGGGTCTGCGACACCCGCAAAGCGGCCGCCGTGGTCTCCTCCCGCTACTTCGGCGAGCCGGGCCGGCACATGGACATGGTCGCGGTCACCGGGACCAACGGGAAGACCTCCATCTCCTACATGGTCGAGTCGCTCCTCAAGATCTCCGAGGGTGCATCGGTGGGAGTGATCGGGACGGCGGGCAGCCGGATCGGCGACGAGGTGATCCCGATGCCTCCCTCGGTGCTGACCACACCGGAATCGCCCGACCTGCAGTACCTCCTGGGCCGCATGCGGGACCAGGGCACCGGCAGCGTGGTGCTGGAGGCCACCTCGATGGCCCTGCAGACGTACCGGATGGACCGGACGTTCGTCGACGTCGGCGTCTTCACCAACCTGACCCAGGACCACCTCGACGACCACGGAACGATGGCCCACTACACGGACGCCAAGATGCGGCTGTTCCAGGGACTGTGCCGGCACGCGGTGGTCAACGTGGACGATGCCGTGGGAGCGAGGATCCGCGCGCTGATGCCCGGCGCCGTGACGACGTACGGCCTCGACGCGGAGGCCGACTTCCGGGCCACGGACCTGATCGCGGACGCCTCCGGCACGCGGTTCACGCTGCACCACGCCGGCGGTGAGTACAAGGCCGTGATGCCGGTCCCGGGCCGGTTCTCCGTGTCCAACGCGCTGGCGGCCCTGGCCGCCTGCCGGGTACTGGGGCACGACCTGGAGGGACTGGTCGCCGCGCTCGCCCAGATGCCGCCCGTACCGGGCCGGTTCGAGCGCTTCGTCACCCCGGCCGGCACCTCGGTGATCGTGGACTACGCGCACTCGCCCGACTCCCTCGACAAGGTCCTCACCGCCATCAGGGGCTTTGCCCAGGGCCGCGTCATCACGGTCTTCGGCTGCGGCGGTGACCGCGACACCACCAAGCGCGCCGAGATGGGCCGCATCGCCGGCACCCACTCCGACCTGTGCGTCCTGACCTCGGACAACCCCCGCACCGAGGACCCCGAGGCGATCCTGGACCAGATCGCACCCGGCATCGAGAGCACCGGGACACCGTACGAGCGCTCCGCCGACCGGCGCCGAGCCATCGCCTTCGCGCTGTCCGCCGCCCGGCCCGAAGACATCGTCCTGATCGCGGGAAAGGGCAGCGAACCGCACCAGATCGTGGGCGAAACCCTGCTCCCCTTCAGCGACATGGCGACCGTACGCGACCTCGCCTCCAGCCTGCTGGTTCACCGGCGCGGATCCGGGACCGGCTGACCTCCGTCCGCAGGTGATCGGCGTGCCTGCGGACCGACCGGCGACCGGGGGGGGGGCGACCAGGACGCCCGAAGAGGAGCCGCTTCCTTCGCAAGCGCAAGCGCAGACGCAGTTTCGCCGAGCCGTCGACGTCGTCGTAGATGATGAGGACCCGGGACACCTGGTCGGGGTCGTGTTCCGTGATCCGTCCTCCGGCATGCCGGAGGCGGAGCCTCGCACGACCGCAGGCCTCGCCGGGGACGATCCGCGCCTCCACCACGCGCCGCCGGTCCCAGGCCCAGTACGCGAGCTCCACGAGCAAGTGGGCCACAGCCGCACCGGCCACCCACCCGACAGCGGGTTCTCCCGACAGGGCCAGGCCGGACAAGCCGAGACAGCCGGCCGACACTGCCATGCGCCGCAGCCGTGGAACAGTCCGTGTGCTCCGGTCCGACGCGTCCCAGAGCAGATCCTCGCCGACTGCCATCTCGCCATCATGGGCCCCGGTCGTCCTCCTGAGCAGCCCCGGCCGGGGTTCCCGGGCGCGCCCTCAGCGCGCGGGGCGGTCGTACTCCCGCCGTGGGCAGGCAGGTTCGGCGTCGCGCCGACAGCGCGGAGCGCATCATCGCCGGACGCCCTCGCCGCACCACGCCACAACCCGCCTATTGGTCCAGACCTATTGACCGGCCGTGCCGTTCCTCCTACGATCCGGTCCGGCACAGCCCCACCTGTCCCCACCTCACCCACCAGCCGGGCGTCACGCCCCCACGCGTCGGTCATGCCCATGACGCTCGGCGGGAATGGAGCGCACCATGTTCCGTCGGAGATCACGTACTCCGCGCCTGACGGCCGGCACCGACCCTTCCGGGAACCGGGCCGGCCGCGCCAAGCACGGACCGACCGTCCTGAACCGCTCCCTCGCAGGGGTGAGCGCCGCCGCCGTCATCGGTGCCGGCCTCGCCGTGGCAGGCACCGTCAGTGCCGGAGCCGTCGCGGCCGGGGCCGAGGCGGCCCCCAACCTGGTGGTCAACCCCGGATTCGAGAACGGGCTCTCCTCGTGGACCTGTTCCGGAGGCTCCGGTGTCGTCGTCGGCAGTCCGGTCCGGGCCGGCGCCTCCGCGCTCAAGGCCACGCCGAGCGGCCAGGACAACGCCCAGTGCGTCCAGACCGTCAGCGTGCAGCCCAACTCCCAGTACACGCTGAGCGCTTACGTCCAGGGCAGCTACGTCTACCTGGGCGCCACCGGCACCGGGATCACCGGCACACCGTCCACCTGGACGCCGACCAGCCCTTCGTACGGCCAGCTCAGCGTGGGCTTCACCACGGGGCCGAGCACCACCTCGGTGACGGTCTACCTGCACGGCTGGTACGGGCAGCCCTCGTACTACGCGGACGACGTGTCGCTCACCGGCCCCGGCGGCAGCAGCCCCACACCGACCACCGCGCCCCCGACCACGACCCCGCCGACCACCCCGCCGCCGACGACCGCGCCCCCGACCACGGCGCCCCCGACCACCGCACCCCCGACGACCGCCCCGCCCGGCGAGACCTGCCCCACGAAGCCCAAGCCGGCGGGCAAGGTCCTGCAGGGCTACTGGGAGAACTGGGACGGTGCCGCGAACGGCGTCCACCCCGGCATGGGCTGGGTCCCCATCACGGACAGCCGGATCGCCGCGCACGGCTACAACGTCATCAACGCCGCCTTCCCGGTGATCCTCTCGGACGGCACCGTCCAGTGGCAGGACGGCATGGACGCCGGCGTCAAGGTCGCGACCCCCGCCGAGATGTGCCAGGCCAAGGCGGCCGGAGCGACGATCCTGATGTCGATAGGCGGCGCCACCGCAGGCATTGACCTGAGCTCGAGCACGGTCGCCGACAAGTTCGTGGCGACCGTCGTCCCGATCCTGAAGAAGTACAACTTCGACGGGATCGACATCGACATCGAGACCGGCCTGACCGGAAGCGGCAACATCAACACGCTGTCCGCCTCCCAGGCCAACCTGGTGCGCATCATCGACGGAGTCCTGGCCCAGATGCCCGCGGGCTTCGGCCTGACGATGGCTCCCGAAACCGCGTACGTCACCGGAGGAAGCGTCACCTACGGGTCGATCTGGGGCTCCTACCTGCCGATCATCAAGAAGTACGCGGACAACGGCCGGCTGTGGTGGCTGAACATGCAGTACTACAACGGCAGCATGTACGGCTGCTCCGGTGACTCCTACCAGGCCGGCACCGTCCAGGGCTTCACCGCCCAGACCACCTGCCTGAACAACGGCCTGACCATCCAGGGCACCACCATCAAGGTGCCGTACGACAAGCAGGTGCCCGGCCTGCCGGCCCAGCCCGGCGCGGGCGGCGGCTACATGACGCCGAGCCTGGTCAGCCAGTCGTGGAACGCCTTCGGTGGTTCGCTGAAGGGTCTCATGACGTGGTCGGTCAACTGGGACGGCTCGAAGGGCTGGAGCTTCGGTGACAACGTCAAGTCCTTCCAAGGCCGTTGATCACACGGCCTGACCTTCGCAGGGGGATGCGGGAATGACCGGGCAGGGCCCCGGGGGGAGCGCTCGGCGCCCCCGGGGCCCTGCTGTTCCGCAAGGGCTCAGGAGGCGGAGCGCAGGCGGGTGGCCGCGGATTCCGCTTCCCGTACGACGCGGTCGGCGTCGACGTCGACGAGACGGCCGTCGAGTTTGAGGGGACGGCCGTCGACGAAGACCGCGCGGACGTTCTCCGGGCGGCCGTTGAAGACGATCTGGTTGATCCAGTCGAATCGCGGCGCGAAGTTGAGGGCGGCGGGGTTGATCACGATGACGTCGGCGCGTTTGCCGGGGTTCAGGGATCCCACCGTGTCCGCCATGCCGATCGCCTCGGCGCCGCCGAGCGTGGCGAGGCGCAGGACGTCGTGCACCTGGGGGAACACCGAGGGATCCAGCGAGCGGGCGCGTTGGAGCCCGATGGCCGTCTTCATGAGGGCGAAGAAGTCCGAGGAGTCGTTGGTCCCGCCGTCCTGGCCGAGCCCGGACTTGACGCCGCGTCGGCCGAGGTCGGGCAGCCGCATGATCCCCGAGGCGAGGCGCATGTTGCTGAGCGGACAGTGCGCGACCCGTACGTCGTGCGCGGCGACCGCGGCGATCTCTTCGTCGGTGAGGTGGATCGCGTGGTTCATGAGCAGCCGCGGACCCAGCGCGCCGATGTCCGTGAGGGTGCCGATCGGGTCGTCCGCGTGCTGCTCGGAACGTTCCAGGACGTGGCTGTTGAGCATGACCCCGAGATCGCGGGCGATCTCCCAGTGCAGCTGGTTGAGGCCCCTGATGGCCCGTGCCGCGTGGGTGGCGACCTGTGCCGAGGCGAGGGGGAGCGGGTCGATGAGCTCCTTCTTCGTCCGGGTGATCAGCGAGGCGTCCCGCTCGGCCTGGAACATCGCGTAGGCGAAGCGCACGCCCGTGCCGGCCAGGGCCCGCACGTACTGGACCGTCGTGTCGTACGGGAGCGCGTCCACCCAGTCCACGAGCGTGGTCACGCCGGACTGCACGGAATCGAGGGCGCCGAGCCGGACGAAGCGGTACATGTCCGCGGGCGTGATCCGGGAGAACGTCGCCCGGTTGCAGTCGGCCAGCCATCCGAAGAGGTCGCGGTCCGCGCAGCCGCCCCGCATCGAGGACTGCCACAGGTGGGTGTGCACGTCGACGAACCCCGGCATCACCAGCTGACCGGCGGTATCGATCACCTGTGTGCCGGGCGGTGTGGGCAACCGTTTCCCCACGGCCGCGATGACACCGTCCCGCATGAGGACGTCCGCGTCCGGGACCGTCCCCAGGGGGCCGTCGCCGAGAGCCGGGTCCATGGTCAGCGCGAGTGCGGCGTTCCTGAGCACGACGGTCCGGCCCGGGGGTGTTCCCCCTTGCGGCCGGCTCCTCCCCGCGCCCAGGGCGAGCGGAGCGGCCGCGGCCAGGGCGAGGCCGCCCAGGAGGCGGCGACGGCTGGGCGCCGCTGCCTGCGGCGAAGGCGCACGTACTTCCGGTAAGGAGGTTGAGACGGGTTCGGGACACTCGCTGATCGGGTTCATGGCGTGTGGCCTCCCAACGAAACGAGGGCGGGATCGGCCTTGCCCCTGCTGACGGATGGTCAGATGAGCGGGGCGGGCTACCTGAATCGTCCATCGGGACGACGTCTTTCCGATAGAGGCGCGTCAACATTCTGTAGAAGTTGCATCTGCGACCCATCCCCGAGACCTCGGCCCGCCGCCGATCGCCACCACTCCAGCCGTCGGTGACTTGTCGATTATCGATATGGTCCGCTAGTCTCTGGCATATCGAAAATCGATAGGGGGGAACGCGGTGAACACGCGATTCACGAAGATCCTGGCCACACTCACCTTTGGGCTGGCCATTCTCTGGGGGCTCACTTTCATCGGCACGGCCGTCTTGCACCTGACCGACGACGGGGCGGTCTGCGTACAAACCGGCTTCTGGGCCAACGCCACACTCGAGGGCGGCCTGCCGGTCGGCCAAGGTGTGGACGCCTCCAGCAGCGCCGCGCGGCTCTGCCAGAACAGCCCCTCCGCGGCGCAGCGCGCCGCCGACCTCGGAAGCCGACTGCCCTGGATGCTGTTCGCCTCCTTCGCTCTGCTGCTCTTCTCCCGACTGCTGGATGCCGTGGTGTCCCAAGGGCCGTTCACCAACAAGGTGGCGCGACGGCTCACCGTTCTCGGCTGGTCCGTCACCGTGGGCACACCGCTGACGGGCTTCGTCGTAGGCTGGTCGGAGTCCTGGCTCGTCGACAGCATGGTGCCCATGGGAGGCTCCGGCCTGACGGTCTCCGATCCGCAGGTGCTCATCCTCCCCGGCATCGCCGCCGTTATCTTGGGGAAGATCATGCGTGAGGGCGTGCGTATGCGAGAGGACCTCGAAGGGACCATCTGATGCCCGAAGAGGAAATCCACGCGATCCGGATCCACCTCGACCGGGTCCTCGCCGAGCGGGGCATGACGCTCACCGAACTGTCCGCGCTCGTGGGCATCACCGTCGTCAACCTGTCCGTGCTCAAGAACGGACGGGCCAAGGCCATCCGCTTCTCCACCCTGTCCAGGATCTGCGACGTCCTCCAGTGCCAGCCGGGAGACCTGATCACCCACGACCCGGCCGAGCCGGCCTAGGTCGTGGGCGGTGACGTAGTGCGTGATCAGGGACGGAGAGGCACGAGCGATTCCGGGCCCGCCCGGAATCCGTACCTCTCCGTTCCCTTCCGGAGCCTCATCCGCAGGACACAGCTCGCACTCGTGGACGCCGAGGCGGACTCCGCGCCGCATCGGACACGACCGGCTGACGGAGGCGTTGATGGTGGAGCAGCGTCTACCGTCTACCGTCTGCTGTCGGCCCGACGGTTCGGGGTCACGTCAGGTGCCGGCCGAAGAACCGGACCCCGTCCTCCACCTCGAACCACGGGGTGCCGACGTGCCCGCCCGGATTGGCGTGCAGCGTCTTCTCCTTGCTGCCGAAGGAGTCGAACAGGTCCAGGGCCCGCTGCCGGGGGTTCCCCTCGTCGTCCCACTGCAGCAGCAACAGCAGCGGAACGGTGACTTGCCGGGCCTCCTCGCGCTGGGCGCGAGGCACGAAACCCCCGGCGAAGAAACCGGCGGCCGCGATGCGCGGCTCGACCACCGCAAGCCGGATGCCGACGGCGGTCCACCCCGAGTACCCGACCGGGCCGCCGATCTCGGGCAGCGCAAGGAGGGCGTCCAGAGTGGTCCGCCACTCCGGGACCGCCCTTTCGACCAGCGAGCCCACCAGGGTCTCGAAGATCTCGTCGACCGGCAGACCGGCCTGCATCGCCCGTCGGAGTTCGTCGCGAGCCTGCTCGTCGGCGGCGGAACGGGGCCGGTCACCACACCCGGCGGCATCGATGGTGGCCACGGCGTAGCCGGACGCCGCGGAGTGCCGGGCCCGGGCCACCAGGCGCGGCTGGCTCTTGGGCAGCCCGTTGTTGTGGGCCATCAGGATCAGCGGGGCCGGTGCGGCGGATTCGGGCGTCCACAGAGTGCCCGGGATCTCGCCGAGGGTGAATTCGCGCTCGAGAACGCCGTTGTCGAGACGCTGTTCGGAAGTGAAGTGCACGGTCGTGCCTTTCGGGAGTGCTCAGAGTGGCGCTCCCGGACGACCTATCGCCCGACCGTGACCCCGGAGGAGAGCACCCATGTCGATACTGCGTTCACGGGTACCACCTCCTCGTTCTCTCGCACGGCCTCCGGGAGGCTAGCAGCGGTCGCCCCGGCCCGCCAAAGCCTTTTCGCAGTGGCGCCATGGCCGCTTCCCGAGGCCGGACGAGCCCGGCGTGACCGGGAGCAGGCCGACCTCGGTGCGCGCGCTCGTGCGGGGCTGCCCCGGCCGAAGGACCCGCCGGCGAAGGCCCACCCGGGAAGGCGGCCGGGAGACCCCCGACGCGCCGGACCCGGCGTGCGCGGACACTGAGCGGCGGCATCACCGCTTGTGCGCCCTCCCGAGAGGGGCCGGGGCAAGAGTCCGAGTGTCAGTCGGCTTTGCCGAGAGTGCCGCGTGCCGCAAGACGGAAGTCCTTGACGGCTTGGTAGAGGGCTCGCTCCCGTTCGGCGGCAAGGGCGGTGTCTTCGGCCTTGCGGGCGGTGTTTCCCGCGCGGGCGTTCTCGGCCATCCGCCGCATGACCTGTGAGAGTGCGCTGGAGGCGTTGGCCACACGCTCCGCGACCACCGCGAGCGGTGCCGGCCCTTCGAGGATGACGACTTCGCCGGCGCGGTGGACCTCGCGGGCCAGGACGACGAAGCGGCCCGTCTTCTCGTCGATGTCGGAAAGGTCGGGCCGGTCGGAACGCAGCGCGTCGAGGACGGCGTCCATGGCGATGTCGCGGTCGTGGAGAGCGCTGAGGTAACCGGCGTACGCGGCGCGGCGATTCTGGCGCCTCCACTGGGCGTGCTGAGACCGCGCCTGAGCACGGCCGTTGACGATCGCGGCCCCGAGGGTCGTGGCGGAACCGACAGCGGCGCCCAACAGTGCGGCGAGTCCTGAGTCCATGGGCCCCAGTCTGCGGCTCTTGCCGTTCACCCGGTCCGTCGGGGCCCTCCTCGCCAGGAGCAGCAGCAGCCATACGGCTCCATGAGGCGTCAGCTCGCCGACGGTCCGACCGGCGTCGAGAACTCCTCAGGGTCGAGCCGGTGTCTCGGCACCCGCGTTTCAGGCCCTGTGTGAGCGGAGCGCCGCCCGGGCAGGTACTTTTGCTCGGGTGAGTCTCCTTGATGATGTGGCAGAGCGTGACGGCTGGCAGTGCTGGGTCTGTGACGAACCGGTCGACCCCCACGAGTCGGTGAACGACCCCCGGGGGCCCAGCGTCGACAGCCGGACCGCCGACCGGAAGGCCAAGGTCGCCGAGCGGCTCGCGCACCGCGGGTGCAACACCCGCAAGGGCGCGGTCAAGGTGGTCATCGCCTGGCCGGAGCGCCTGTACGTGGTCGAGCCCGCGCCGCTGATCACCGTTGCCGAGCGGCTGGAGCGCAAGGGCGGCCGCGAGATGGTGGGCCGCTGCCCGACCCGGAAGGACGCCCAGGAGACGGCGGACTGGCTGGTGGACCGCTTCTCCCGGCTGGTTCCGGGCCTGCCGGTGACCGCCGACATCCAGGCCGGCGGCGGCCAGTTCCTCGTCATCCTGTCCACCGGCCGCCGCTGACCGGGAGCACCCGGGGCGCACCCGCGTCGAGGTGGTGGTTCGGCGAAGACGGCGGCGGCGGAGTCATTGCGGTGTCACGTCCGGCGCCCGTCTTCGGTGCGGGACCAGCCGTGGTGGGGCCGTGCTCCGCAACCGTGGGAGGGCCGTCCGACGTCCCCCGGTGCGGGGGTGGTGCGGATGGAGGAGACGGGCCGGCGGGTGTGGCGCGTCGCGGTGGCATTGCCCGCGCTCTCCGCGGTTCTCGTGTACGGCTGGGCGCATGGGGCGCTCACGGCGCCCCATGGACCGTCCATGACGGTCACGGTGTCGGTCGGCGCGCTGCTCATCGCCGCCCTCGCGGGGGCCTACTTCCTGCTCGTCGACGGCACGGGCGCCTTCTTCGGTGCCCTCGCCCTGGCTCTGGGGCTGCTGCTGACCTCGACCGCCGCTGATCAGGCGACGGCGCGCGCCGAGACGGCCACCTGCACCGTGGCCGAAGTGCGCACCAAGGTGCAGGGTTCGTTCGGGGAGGGCGGTCCCGGACCCAAGACCGTCTACCAGCACGTGCTGCGCTGCCCGGGCGGCTACCCCTCGGAACTGAAGGACGACCGCGCCGCCGCCCCCGTCGGCGGTGAGGTCAAGGTCGCCTACGACCCCGAGCGCCGGGTCTCCCCGGCTCTGGAGGGCGAGAGCGCGCTGTGGAGCGCCGTCCTGCTCGCCCTGCTCGTCCTCGCCGCCGCCACCTTGCTGGCCACGACCGGTCCCGCCCGCGAGGAGCGGCGTACCTGAACCCCGCCCGACGGGGGTTCTGAGGGTGTGGTCACGGGCCCCCTCGAGGGGAGCCGGGTGGCGGGGAAGAGGCGGAAGTGTGCGTAAGGTCGGCACGGCCGCCGGAGCGATGGCCGTGGTGGTGACCTGTGGGAGGAACACGTGGGAAATGCCGAGCCCCAGCGGCGGTCGCACTCTGGTGCCGGGGGTCCTGGCGCGGCGGGAGCGGACGGTCTGCGTGAGCGGGGGTTCGCCCGCTACGGTGCCGAGCAGCTCGGCATCGTCCCGGACGGCTCCGATGCCGGGGACTTGGCCCGGATCCGTGAGGGCTTCGCGACTCTGCCGCCCGACCCGTACGCTCCCGGAACGAACCGGTTCCGCCGCTACTCCCACGCCGTGTACCTGCCGTGGAAGGACGAACTGTCCTGGATTCCCGGAACCCCCGACCCCGTCCACGGTACGGTCACCAATTTCTCCCAGGGCGAGGACGACCCCGAGCACCCGCGAAAGCTCCGTGTGCTCCCCGACATCCCCGAGGCGCTGCGCGGCAACGCCCTGCTGATGCGCCTCCTGCGCTGGGACATCGCGCAGGTCCTGTCCCTGAAGGACCTGACGAGACGGCCGCTGTGGGCTGGGGTCCACCTGATCAGGCTCGGCGTCGACGGCCCGGGCCAGGAGGCCGTCTCTTCCCCCGACTGCCTGCACCAGGACGGCGGTTCGGCCGCCACGTTCACTTTCGCCCACCTGATCAGCCGCACCAACGTCACAGGGGGGCAGAACGTCATCGCCACGCCGGGCAGTGCGGGCCTGCGGCCCGAGGACCCGTGGGCGGACATCCACACCGGTTTCACCCTCACCGACCCCCTGGACGGCTACGCCGTCCACGACCACAGGGTCAGCCACTACGTCGGCCCGGTTCGCGCGGGTTCCGACCCGGGACCGGGGGAGCGGTCCATCCTCATCGTCGGCCTCGCCCCGTACGTTCCCCAGCTGTGACACGGGAACCGCCGTCGTCAGCCGCGGGTCCAGCGGAAGTCGACCTCCGGGTGGCGCGGGGAGGGGCTGTTGAGCAGGGGGGACGGCCGGCCCTTCAGGAACCGGTCCAAGCACAGGCGGGTGTAGGTCCGGATCAGCTCCGTCGAGCGGGCAGGATCCAGGGTCCCGAGCAGTTCGGCGTACAGGTCGGCCGGCCAGGACTCCGCCAGTCCGCCGGGAACGGCGAAGTGCGGCAGATCGGTGTAGGTGAGGTGCCCCGTGCCGCGCGCCCGCAGCTGGCGGCCCCATCCGCGCTGGTGCTCGCGCCAGCGCCTCCAGGTGTCGTGGTCTTCCAGTGCGGTGAGCAGTAGGTACGGTCGATCCAGCCCCAGATCGGCCACCGGCGAGCCGAACAGGGCGCCGTCGAGATTGACCCCGGCGGTGAAGCGGTCGTCCACCCGGAGGAGTTCGGCGGCGGCGGCTCCGCCCATGGAATGCCCGACGACGCCGATCCTGCCGGCGTCCGCGCGGGGCCCCCGCCGCCGACGGGTCAAGGCCGTGGCCACGAACCGCAGGTCACCGACGCGCGCGCCTATCTCGAGGCGTTCCTGGCGGTCCCAGTCGTCCGACTCCTCGGGAAGCACGCTGTGGACGGCCCGACCGTCGGGGAACTCCACCACCGCCGCGTCGTAGGTGTGGTCGATGCCCGCGACCAGGTACCCGTACGAGGCGAGCTCCTCGGCCAGGGCGGTGCAATTGCTGCGGCCGCCCTTGCGCCCGTGTCCCAGCAGCACCAGCGGCAGCGCGCCCGGCACGGCCGGTGCGCCGGTCCGGGCGTGCGGACGTACGGCCCCCAGGGTGCCTGCCGTGAGGGGCAGGCCCGCCTCGAGGGCGGCGGCGACCCGGCTCGTGGTGTACGGGGCCCGGCGGCAGCCGGCGGTGGTGAGCGCGGGGTACCAGAGCTGCACCATGAGTTCGCGCGCCCTGCGGTCCGGCGCGAGGGGGTCGTCACGATCGTGGTCGACCAGGTGCAGGTCGATGGTGCCCACCGGCTGCCGGGCGGTGGGAGCGGGGAGATCGATGACCTGCCCGGCGGCCCGCGCGGGCACGGAGGGCAGGGTGACCGCCCCCGCGCTCAATCCGGCGAGAACCAGGAGGGACCGGCGCGAGACCATCAAACACTCCAAGACGATTACGTGCAGCGGGATGTGACGGAGGTTCACCCTAGAAGGTCTGGACCAATCTGCCTAGATGGTCCGGCCGCTACGCGTCATCGAGGTGGGCGCGCTGAGCCGGGGTCAGATCCAGCTCAACGGCGTCCAGGGCCTCGTCGAGCTGGGCGACGTTCGAGGCGCCCACGACGGGCAGGACGGGCAGGTCGCCACCCAGCAGCCAGGCGATGACCACCTGGTTGGCGGTCGCTCCGGTCTCGGCCGTCACGTCGCGCAGCGCGGCCAACTGGGCCACCGCGCCCGGATGATCGAAGGCGCTCGGGAGCGGCTTGGCGGGGTCCGTGTACGCGCCGGCCAGCAGCGAGGTGTAGGCGAGCAGCGTGACGCCGGGTTCGCTGCGGACGTAGTCGAGAAGCTCCGGCGTCGCGTGCTCGCAGGAACCGAAGGTCGCGCCGGGCCGGGGCCGGAGGTAGGTGTACTGCTGCTGTACGCAGCCGTATCCGGCCACCCCCTGCCGGCGGGCCAGCGCACGGGCCCGGTCGATGCGCCAGGTGACCTGGTTGCTGACGCCCAGGACGTCGACGGTGCCTTCGGCGACGAGTCCGCCGAACGCCGCGACCGTCTCGGCCAGCGCCGGCCGGCGGTCCTCCATGTGCGCGTACAGGACGTCGAGCCGGTCGGTGCCGAGCCGCTTGAGGCTCCCTTCGACGCCGGCCCGGACGGCCGCCGCCGACAGGCCCTCCGCGGTGCCCGGCCACTCACCGGGGCCGGTGGGACGGGCGCCGACCTTGCTGGCCAGCACGACCTCGTCCCGGTTGCCACGTGCGGCGAGCCAGCGTCCGATCACCAGCTCGCTCTCGTCGCCGTTCGCGCCGTCGAGCCAGAAGGAGTAGCAGTTGGCGGTGTCGATGAAGGTGCCGCCACGTTCGGTGAACCGGTCCAGCAGGCCGATCGCGCGCTGCTCGTCGATGCGGGTGCCAAACGGCAGGGTGCCGAGGCATAGCGCGCTCACCGTGGGGCCGGGGGTGCCGTCCGCGCGCAGGCCAAGGGTACGAAAACGCATGGGAGTTCCTCTGCGGAAGGGGGTGCGGCCGGGCCGTCGGCGTGGGAAGCCGGGAGCCGCGGAAGGAACGGTGCCACCTGGAGCGCGGTCCAGGTCAAACCACTCGGCGCCCCGCTGTCGCCGATGGCATGATCTCCGCATGAGCGCACCCACGACCGAGTACCTGACCCCGGCCGAGACGGTTGAGCGGTCGGGCTTCAGCCTGGACACCCTGCGGTACTACGAACGCATCGGCCTGCTGGGCGCCGTCCACCGCTCGCACACCGGCCACCGCCGCTTCACCCAGCACGATCTTCAGTGGCTGGCCGTGCTGCGCAGCCTGCGTGACACCGGGATGCCGATCGCCGAGATGCGTCGGTTCGCCGCCCTCGTCCGCGACGGTGACGGGACCTTCGCCGAGCGCCTGGCCCTGCTGGAACAGCACGACGCGCAGGTGGAGGACCGTATCGTCCACCTGCGGGGACAGCAGGCCCACGTCCGCGAGAAGATCGCCTTCTACCGCCGGGCATTGAACTGAGTCGTCCTCGTCCAGGTCGTCCAGGTCTACGGCGACGGGGAAATGGGGGAGATCACCGGCGCCGCGGCCCTGAACGTCTTCACGAAGGATCTCGCTGATCAGCTCTTGCGGGCCAGCGGTTGCCCGGCGAAGGCCACCCCTGCCAGGCCATGGGCCATGAGGTTGCGAATGTTGGCGTGATCGGCGTCGTTCGGCGTCGCCAGCACGCTGCGGTAGTGCTCACCGAAAGCCAGCAGCGCCTCTTGGTCGCTCAGCCCTTCCAGCAGGGCGAGTCCCAGCGTCTTGCAGGAACCTTCGTTCTCGCCCGCGGCATTTTCCAGGTCCCCGTTGCGGAACGCCTGGGGCTGATACGCGTAGTGCGCGGCGACGAAAGCCAAGGTGTCGGCGAACTCGTGCTCACCTGACGCAAGGCTTGCCCGCAGCGAGTTCAGATCAGTCATGTTGGTTCCCCTGGGTTGAACGGACGATCCGATTGCCGTCCGTGACCGGACGACATTACCCCCGGCTGCCCAGCCGGTAAGAATCGCGCCACGCGTCCGTTGAAACTGCGACAACCGGAAGACTTTCATCCGTGTGTCCGGGTTTGGCACCATGATCAAGTCCTGAATTCGCAGGACGATGATCCTGGGGGGATCCCGATGTCCCGCATGCACCTGCTCGCCGCGCCCGTGCTGGCCGCCGGCCTGGCATTCGTCGCCGCGCCGAGCGCGAGCGCTGCCACCACCGCCACCATCAGCAAGGCCGAGTACGACCTGATCAAGATCGGCACCACCACGGCCAAGATGCACAGCATCGCCGACAGCGGCGCCTGTAAGCTCAAGAGCCGTGACGACTCCGGCGGCGTTGCCTTCCGGCACTACGAGTGCAAGGGCAACAAGCCCTACAGCAGCGCTACGTTCGACTTCGTGAACGGCAAGCTGGAGATCAAGGGCCAGGTCTACCTCGACGGCCTGGAGTCCAACGGCAAGATGACCAAGACCAAGTACGGCAAGATCAAGGTCGGCAGCACGATCAGCCAGATGCACGAGATCGCCGGCAAGGGCACCTGCGTGCGCGTCGCCCAGTCGCAGTCCCGCACCGACACCATGGCGATCTACGACTGCGAGCAGAGCAGCACCTTCGGCGTCGCGAGCTTCTTCTTCGAGAACGGCAAGGTCACCTCGCGCAACCAGGCGGGCCTTCGCTGAAGCAGTGATGTGAGATGAGATGACGTGTGGGGGCGGTGGCGCCGCGGCGCCACCACCCCCTCACGCATTCCGAGGGGGCGCTCCAGAGCCGAATCCGCGTACGGACACGGTTGGCCGGACCACTTACCGCTGTCGCCCGGGCGTGGTAGATCTTGCGCTCGGCGACGAACAGGGGGCCCGGTCATGGACTGGCAGGTGATCCGGCTGCTGGCCTGCGCGGTGTGCGGCGCATGGGCGCTGCTGGGGTACGGATGGTCGCTGGCCGGGGCCACCCGTGGACAGCGTGCGGTTCGGGTGACCGGGCGGATCGTCGAGGTGCGGGCTCCCGCACACGGGGCCCCCGGCACGGCCGGGATACCCGTGGTCATCGCCTTTCCCGACACCGCCACAGGGCAGGAGCTCACCCTGGGGTACGAGGGTGAGCGCGGAATCCAGCTGGACACGGTATGGGTGGGCCGAGAGGTCGCGGTGCTCCACCCGCCCGGCGACCCGCACCGGTTCGAGGTCACCTACACGCTCGAGGACGGCCTGAGCGGGCGTGGCTGGCCGAACTTCGCGGTCTTCCTGCTGTACGCCGCGCTGGTCACCGACACCGCGATCCGCCACGGCTACCCGTGGGCACTGCTCGGCGCCGGCGGGCCGCTGACCGTCGCCATGGTGTCCGTCCTGCGCCACGACCTTGGTCTGGCGCGCCGGGAGGCCGCTCAGCTGGCCGAAGCCGTCAGCGTTCCGGGCCGTCTGATCGCCGTCACCAAGTCCGTCCATGACGACAACGAAGGGACCTGGACCAGCTACGCCTCGGTCATCGCCTTCACGACCCGTGAGGGAACGACCGTCACTGCCCGCCTCCCCACTCCGCCGAAGGACCCGGCCGCCGCGTACGGCCGGGAACTGGCGGTCCACTACGTGCCCGGCGACCCCGAGAAGTTCACCCTGGACGTTGCCGCCTCCCGCCTCTCCTCCGTCAAAGACATCGTCTTCGTCATCCTGGGCCTGCTCCTCGGTGCGGCGACGACCGTCGCGGGCGCCGTCCTGCTGTAGCAGCCCGGTCTTCACGGTCGTACCCGTGCGGAGCCCGGCGGCGGAGCTCAGCGGCCGAAGGTGTCGATCCCCTCCACGAGCCAGCGCCCGTCGCGGTCCACCAGGTCGAGGGCGAGCATCGCGCCCGCGTACACGCCTTGGTTCTGGGCGTTCTGCTTCTCGGTCCCCGCCGTGCTCACGCTGCTCTGGTCGGCGTAGACCAGGACCCGTGCCCGGTCGCCGTCGATCCGCTCGACCGCACTGTCCGTGACAGCAGTGGTGATCACCGACTTCTGCTTCTCGGCCTGGGCGAGGACGTCACCGAAGAGCGCCCGGTGCTGGGTGACGGCCTTGCCCGTGAGCAGGGTCTTCGTCGCGCTCTCGAAGGCGGCGGGCTTCGCGTGGTCGTAGGAGAAGAGGGAGGCGACGGCCTTGGCGGTCTGCCCCTTGATCTCGCTCGTACGGGCGAGGTCGGTGAGCGCGGTGTTCTCGCGCACGGGATCGTCCCGCAGCGCGGAGGCCCGGCTGTGGGCGAATCCGGCGAAGGCGCCGAGGAGGACGGTGAGCGCGCAGAGGATCAGGAGGGGGGTGAGGTACTTCCTTCCGCCCCCGTCCGTGCCGGTCACACCAGCCTCCTGGACCGACTCCGGAGCCCCCTGCCGTCGCGCGCCGGCGGTCGCGCGCTCCGCGGGGACCGGCTGGTTGCCGACGGCCTGACGGCGGCGCTGGCGGTTGATGAGGTGGCGGGTCGTCGACATCGTGCGTGTCCTCTCGGGTGCGGGCGGCTTTCGCGGTACGGCGGCCGGTCAGCCGGTCGCCGTGCCGCCCACGGGGGCCTGGCCCAGCGCGCTGAGCTTCCAGTGGCTCCCGGTGCGGGTCAGTTCACCGAGCATGCGGCTGTCCTTGTCGCTGCTCTTGTCGTCGGCCGCCTTGACCGTGATGCGCAGGGCGACCAGCACCCTGGCCCGCCCTGCCCGGTCGTCCAGCTCGGTCACGGCGCCCGACAGCACCCGGGCCGTCGTCACGGTCTTCGCCGCCTTGACCTGATTCGTGAACTCCGCTCTTCCTTGCACGAGTTGGTCGTGCAGCTCGCCGGTCGTGGACGACTCCCACAGGTCGAGCCCCTGGTCCACCTTGGCGTGGTCCAGGGTGTTGAGGTTCTGCACGGCCTGTTCCGCCGCCGTGAGCACCTGGTCGCGCTGGACGGCGTACGCGGCGGACTCGTCATGGCTTGCCCCGTACCAGTCCTGGGCCGCCCACGCGGCGAAGCCGCCCGTGAGGAGGGTGAGCACGAGGGCGGCGGCCAGGATCGGCCGGGTGCCCGTGCGGGCACGGACCGTGCGTGTCATGGGGCGCTCTTCTCTCCCGCTCATCTTTCAGCGGGCCTTGATGTCGACGATCTGCCACCGGTCACCGTGGAACCGCGCGGTGACGGTGAGCTGGGCCGCGGCCGAGGTGGTGGCACCCTCGTCCCGCCGTGAGGTCTGGTCGAGGAGGACCAGTAGCCGAGCGGTGTTCCCGTCCAGTTCGATCACTCCGGTGCGGACGGCCTGCGTGCTGAGGGTGATCTTCTGGGTCTCCAGGTTCGCGCGGAGCTGGGCGAACAGGTCGCCGTACTGCCTGGCGGCCCGCCCCGCGAGCACCGAGCGAGCCGATCTCTCGGTGGCGTCGGCGCCGGTGGGGGTGTAGGAGAAGATCCTGGCCAGGCCGTCACCGACTTCGCCGCTCACCCGGTCGGTCGCAGCGGTGTCGGTGAGGGCACGGTTCTGGGCGGAGGCGGTGGAGCGCAGGTGATGCGCGCCCTGGAAGAAGGCACTTCCGCCCAGGAGCAGGACGGCGACGGCCGCCGCGAAGGCCGCCTTCCGCCATCGGCCGCCCGTGCGTCCGGTCGCCTCCGCCTCGGTGTCGGCCGGTTCCGATGGGGCGCGGTCGGCCGGATCCTCCCCACCGGGGCCGGCCGCCACGCCTGCTGACCCCACCGCCGTGTCTTCTGCGACCGGGCCCTCCGGGCCCTCCGGCCCTCCTGCCACGTCCGCCACCTCCGGCGCCGGCGCCGGGGCCACCGAGTGTCTGTCCGTCGTTTTCCGCAGCAGCCGTGTCACTTCGCCTCGCTCTCCCCGGTAGCGGTACCGGAACCGGCGGCGTCCGCGCTCGCCACCGGAACGGCGCTCAGGGCCTTGACCTTCCACGTGGCGTCGCCCGTACGCTCCAGGACGGCTTCGAGCCGCTTGCGGTCACTCGTCGTCTTCGAGGTGCCCTGGGGCGTGACGTCGACGAGCAGCGTCGCGATGAGCTTCGCCGTACCCGCCCGGGTGTCCAGCGCGGTGACGGCCGCTTCGGTGACGGCCGCGCGAGCCGAGGCGCCCACCGCAGGCCGGGTGGCGCCCAGTTCGGTGTGCAGCGGCCCGGTGGAAGCCTCCTGCCACGCCTTGATCCCGGCCTCCGCGTGTTCACGCGTGGACGCGTCCAGGGTGTTGAGCACCGCGATGCGATCGCGGCCCTGGGCGAGGACGGCGTCCCGCTCCCGACTGAAGGCGAGCCCGTCGTCGGTACGGGCCCGCGCGTACGTCCAGGCGCCGGTCCCGCAGAAGGCGAGCGCCACGGCCAGTCCGGCGCCGGCCAGGACGCGTGCCCGCCTCACCGGCCGCTCCCGGCGCCGAGGCCGAGCAGCCCGGCCATGTCGGTGGGCCCGCCGTTCTGGCCCGGCAGTGCGAGCGCGCCGGGCAGGGCCGGCGCGCCCGGCGAGGCGGCGGACCCGGCGCTGCCCGAGGGCAGCGAACCGGGTTGGGCCGGGGTGGGGACGGGGCCGCCCTTCGGGGCGTTCGCGGAGCCGCGGACGTTCGTCCCGGACGAGGCCGGACTGGCGCAGGAGGCACCGGTGTTGAGGGCGGGTGCGGTGCCGAGGTCGAGGCCGTTGCGGTAGCGCGTACCGCCGTAGCCGGAAGTGCAGGGCAGGGGCTTGAAGAAGGTGACGGCCATGCCGAGGTTCATCCGTCCTCCGTCGACGGTGGTGGCGCCCGCGGAGACGGCCGCGGGGAACTTCACGAGGAGCTCCTCCGTGCCGCGCTGCCGGGTGACGGCGATTTCCGAGGTGGTGAGCAGGTTGGCGAGGACCACGCCGAGGCTGGGGTCGAGGTCGCGCAGGAGGCCGCTGATCTGGGTGGCCGCGCCCGGAGTGACGGAGAGCAGCCGCCGTACGTCGCCGTCGGATCCCTTGAGGGTGATGGCGAGTTCGCGTGCCCCGGTGGCGAAGTCGCGGATGGCCCGGCCCTCCTCGGCCTGGGTGCGCAGGACGACCTCTCCGTCCGATATGAGGCGGGTGGTCGCGGGCAGGGAGCGGTCGGCGGCCTGCACGAAGGCGCTGCCGCCGTCTATCAGGGCCTGGAGATCGTCGCCGTGCCCCTCGAACGCCTTGCCCAGTTCGTCGACGACCGTGCGCAGCGAGTCGAGCGGAACGGACCGGGTGAGGTCGTTCATGCTGGACAGGAGGTCGGTGACGGGCGCGGGGACCTCGGTGTCGGCCTGCTCGATGCGGGCCCCCTCCGCGAGGTAGGGGCCCTGGTCGCCGTCGGGCCGCAGATCGATGTACTGCTCGCCCACGGCGGAGAGCCCGGCGACGACGGCCTTCGCGTCGGCGGGGACGCGGGCGGCCGACTTCTTGATGCGCAGCCGGGCCACGACCCCGTCGGCGGTGAGGTCGATGGCGCCGACGCGCCCCACGGAGACGCCCCGGTAGGTGACGTCGGAGTGGGGGAACAGGCCACCGGTGCGGGCGAGGTGGACGTTGACGGTGTAGTAGTCGGCGACGCCCACGTAGCGGCCGAGGTCGGCGTAGTGGATGCCGAGGTAGCCGAGGACGAGGACGGCGATGACGAGGAACGCGAGGTTCTTCAGCCGTACGGCGAGGGTGATCACCGGGTCTTCCCTCCGTCCTTCGTTCCGGTGGCGGTGCCCGGTGCGCTCGGGGAGGATGCCGGCCCGGCCGGGCCGACGCTCTGGACGGGCGGCAGCGGCAGCGGGGACGGAGGCCTCGTGGCCCGGCCGCCGGACGCGCCCTCGCGGGCGGTGGCGCCGGGCTCGGTCGCCGGGGTGGGCGTCGGGCTCGGCGTGGTCTGCGGGACGAGCGGCGGGATGACCTGGGTGCCGGGTTCCGCGGCGATGTAGAGGTAGGTGTTGAGGTAGTCGCCCTTGATGCCCCGCATCACCTCGTCGGTGAAGGGGTACGTCAGCAGCGCCTGGAGCGAGTCGGGCAGGTCGGCGCCGGCGTCGGCGAGTGCCTTCAGGGTCGGCGCGAGGGCCTTGAGGTCGGCGACCATGTCATCCTTGCCGGCGTTGATGGTGGAGACGGCGACACCGGACAGCGTGTCGAGGGCGCGCAGCATGGTCAGGAGCGAACCCCGTTGGTTCTCCAGGGTCTTGAGGCCGGGGGAGAGGCTGGTGATGACCGTTCCCACGTCCTTCTTCCGCTCGGCGAGGGTCGCGGAGAGCCGGTTGACCCCGTCGAGCGCCTGCGTGATGTCGTCCCGGTGCGCGTCGAGGTTGGTCACGAGGGTATTGACCCGCTCCAGCATGGAGCGGACCTCGGGCTCACGTCCGCCGAGCGCGGAGTTCAGCTCCCTGGTGATGGTCTTCAGCTGGTTGACCCCGCCGCCGTTGAGCAGCAACGACAGGGCGCCGAAGACCTCCTCGGCCTCGGTGTTGCGGCTGGTGCGGGCGAGCGGGATCGTGCTGCCGTCGGCGAGACGCGCGCCGCCCGTGTCCTTGGCGGGTGCGGTGAGTTCGATGAACTTCTCGCCGAGCAGGCTCGACTGCTGCAGGCGGGCGCTCGCGTCGGCAGGCAGCCGGATGTCGCCGTTGATCTTCATGGTGACGCGCGCCGTCCAGTCTCCGGTTCCGAGGCGGATCTCGGTGACGCGGCCGACGGCGACGTCGTTGACCTTGACCGCGGACTGCGGGACGAGGCTGAGCACGTCCGCGAGTTCGGCGGTGACCGTGTACGGGTGGGAGCCGAGATCGGCGCCGCCGGGCAGTGGCAGGTCCTCGATGCCGTCGAAGCGGGGCAGGTCTCTGGGGAGCATGGTCACGGCGAGGACCAAGGCCACGCCCAGGGCGACGGCCCCGCCGATCCCGGCCCCGGCGGCCCTTCCGGTGAAGGGTGCGCGGCGCTTCACCGGTCCCCCTTCCCGCCGGTGGCCGAGGAGCCGCCGGCCACGGGCAGCGGGAGCAGCGGTCCGCCCATGCTGATCTCGTTGAGGTTGGCCCGGCCGTCGAGGGTGCGGGTGTTCTCGTTGTACGCACCCACCACGTTGTCCGCAGCGAGCGGGGCCGCGTCGAGAGCCTCGGCGAGGGAGGCGCGCTGATCGACGAGGGCCTGGGTGAGGGGGACGAGCCGGTCGACGTTCTGTTTCAGCTCGCCCCGGTTGTCCTGGATGAAGGTCTTCACCTGGGCGAGGGCCTTGCCGAGTTCGGTGAGGGCGCCCGCGAGGTCGTCCTTGTTGTCGGCGAAGAAGGTCACCACGTCGTCGAGGCGCTCCTGGGCGGTGCGGACGTCGCCGTCCTTGTCCTTGAGCATGGTGGTGAACGTCTGGAGCTGGCTGAGGGTGGTGAACAGGTCGTCGCTGCTGCCGTCGAGGGTCTTGGCCGCCTTGCCGAACTCCTGGATGGACGTCCCGATCGCGTCGCCGTTGCCCTGGAGGTTCTCGGCGCCGGTTTCGAGCAGGCCGGACAGGGCGCCGGTCGCGTTGGCGCCGTCGGGTCCGAGGGCCTTGCCGAGCTCGGTGATCGAGGCGTACAGCTGGTCGATCTCGACGGGGGTGCGGTTGCGGGACGCCGCGAGTAGGGCACCGTCGGCGAGGGCGGGGCCCGAACCGTACGCCGGAGTCAGCTGGACGTACCGGTCCGCGACGATGCTGGGGGCGACGATGACGGCACGTGCGTCGGCCGCGACGCGTACGCCCTCGTCGACGCGGAGACGGACGCGTACCCGGGTGCCTTCGGGGTGTACGGACTCGACCTCGCCGACGCGCACTCCGAGGATCCTCAGGTCGGATCCGGCGTAGACGCCGACGGCGCGGTCGAAGTAGGCGGTGACACGGGTGCCGTCGGACTCGAGGAAGCGTACGGCGACGAGGCCGCAGGCCGCGAGCACCACGAGGGCGAGCCCGATGACGAGGGGCCTTCTGGGTGTGGTCATCATGCACCGCCCCCCTTCGCCGGCGCCTTCTGCTGCGGCGGCCGGCATCCGGTCTTGGGCTGTGACGCCTCCGGCAGGTAGTTCCGGGGGACGACTCCGCACAGGTAGCTGTCGAACCAGTGGCCGCTGCCGAGGGTGTTGCCGACGAGCCGGTAGTACGGGCCGACGAGGGCGAGGGTCTTCTCCAGCTGGCTGCTGTTCTTCTCCAGGACCTTGGTGACGCGGCTGAGGGCCTTGAGGGTGGGGCCCAACTGGCGGTCGTTGTCGTCGACGATGCCGCTGAGCTGCGTTCCCAGGTCCCGGCTGCCCGTGAGCAGTGCGTGGATGGCGTCGCGCCGGTCCTTCAGCTCGCCGAGCAGTGAGCCGCCGTCCTCCAGGAGCGTCTCGAAGCTGGACTTCTTGCCCTCCAGCGTCTTGGTGAACGTCCGGCTCCCTTGCAGGAGTTGGGACAGCTGGGCGTCACGGCTGGAGACGGACCTGGACAGTTCCGACAGGCCGGTGGCGGCGCTGCGCACGTTCGGCGGCGAGTCCTTGAAGGTGTCGGAGATCGTCTCGAAGCTCTCGGCGAGCTTCTTGGTGTCGATGGCGTCGACCGTGCCGCTCAGGTCCTGGAACGCCTGTGTCACGTCGTACGGGGACGTGGTGCGCGTCAGTGGGATGCGGCTGCCGGGGTCCTGGCGGCCGGAGCCCAGCGGGTCGAGGGCCAGGTACTTGTCGCCGAGCAGCGTCTTGATGGCGATGGCGGCGGTGGAACGGTCGCCGACCCAGGCGTCACCGACCTCGAACGTCACCTTCACCTTGGGCCCGTCGAGGGCGACCCCGGTGACCGAGCCGACCTTGACCCCGGCGATGCGCACCTCGTCGCCGGTGCCGAGGCCGGCGGCCTCGGTGAAGTCGGCGCTGTAGGCGGTGCCCCCGCCGGCGAACGGCAGGCGGTCCACGTTGTAGGCGAGGACGGCGATCAGCGCGAGCGCGACGAGTCCGACGACGGCTACGGCGACGGGGTTGCGGGCCTTGACGGGGGTCCACCTGGGCGGGCGGCTCATCCGCGGCACCTCGATTCCGTGACGACGATGCCGGTCGGCGGCGTGGAGCCGTCGGAGGTGCTCACACCGCTCACGCGGGCCTCACAGAGGTAGAGGTTGAACCACGATCCGTACGAGGACAGCCGTGCCAGGGCGGTCATCTTGGCCGGTGTCCTGGTGAGGAAGTCCTCGATCTGCGGAGCGTGGTCGCCGAGGGTGTTCGAGAGGCGGCCCAGTTCGCCGATGCTCTGCTTCAGGGGGGCGCGCCCGTCCTCGAGGAGTCCCGCGGTCACGGTGGTCAGGTCGCCCATCGCCTGGACGGCCTTGCCGAGGGGTTTGCGGTCGTCGTTGAAGCCCGTGACGAGTTTCTGGAGGGTGACGACGAGGTCGCCGAAGGCGGCCTCGCGGGTGTTGAGCGTGTCCAGGACGACGTTCAGGTTGGTGACGACCTGGCCGATCACCCGGTCCTTGGCGGCGACGGTCTGCGTGAGCGAACCGATGTGCCGGATCAGGCTGTCGACCGTGCCGCCCTCGCCTTGGAGGACCTGGACGAGCGACCCGGCGAGGTCGTTGACGTCGCCCGGTGACAGGCCCTCGAAGAGCGGCTTGAACCCGTTGAAGAGCAGCGTCATGTCGAGCGCGGGTTTCGTTCGGTCCAGCGGGATGGTGGAGCCGGGCCGCAGGACGCCGTCCACGTCCCCACTGCCCCGGTCGAGGGCCACGTAGCGCTGACCGACCATGTTCAGGTACTTCACGGAGGCGGTCACCGAGCCGGGGAGCGTGCGGTCGTCGCGGATGCTGAAGCTGACCTGGGCGGTGCGCCGGTCGACGACCCGGACGTCCGTCACCTCCCCGACCTTCACGCCGGATATCCGAACGCTGTCCCCGTCGATGAGCCCGGTGACGTCGGTGAACAGAGCTTTGTACGAGCGCGTGCCGGAGCCCACGCCGGTGTTGGCGATGCTGAGCGCGAGCACGGTGGTGGCGAGGGCGGTGACCAGGACGAAGATCAAGGACTTGACCAGCGGGCCGGTCAGGGGGCGCCGTCGGGTGTGGGCGAGGTCGTTCGTCATTTGAGGATCACCTCCGTGCCGCGGTACGCGGGTCCGGCCAGCAGGCTGCTCCAGTCGGGCAGGTCGCCGGGCTGCTTCTCGGCCGCGGGGGCGAGGAGCTCGTTCAGGAACTCGTTCTCCTGCGGGGAGTTGGCGGGCCCGAGGTTCTGCTCGGCCGCCGCCGAGGCCCGCGCGGCGGGCGCCACCGGGACACCGAGGTAGGGCACGGGGTAACAGTGCGGACCGCCGCCCGCGGTGTACGAGGGGGTGTCGCGGCCGGGTACGTACGCGCCGCGTGAGGGCACGGTGACGACGTTGACGTGCAGGCCGGGCCGGTCGGTCCCCTTGCCGAGCGCCTTGTCCATGGCGGGCACGAACTCGGCGAGGGTGCGCAAGGTGCAGGGGAAGGACGAGGAGTACTCGGCGAGCAGCTCCAGGGTCGGCCTGCCGGTGGCGCTGAGCCGGATGATGTTGTCCTTGTTCTGGCGCAGGAAGGCCGTCAGGTCCTGGGCGGTGCGGGTGGTGGCCCCGAAGGTGCCGGCCAGCTCGTTCTCCTTCTCGGCGAGCGTGCCGCTGGTGATGGTGAAGTCGGTGAGCGCGCTGACGATGTCCGGGGCCACGTCCGCGTACAGGTTGCTCACCTTCACGAGTTCCCGGAGGTCGCGGTTGAGCGTGGGCAGTTCGGGGTTGAACTTCTCCAGGTGGGAGTCCAGTTGGGCGAGCGTGGCACCGAGCTTGTCGCCGCGTCCTTCGAGGGCGCGGGAGACCGCGGACAGGGTGGCGGAGAGCTTCTGCGGCTGGACGGCGGTGAGCATCGGAAGGACGTTGTCCAGGACCTGCTGGAGTTCCACGGCGTTGCTGGAGCGGTCCTCGGGGATGACGGCCCCGGCGTCGATGGGCTTCGCAGAGGGCGTCGGCGGCGGGACGAGCGCCACGAAGCGTTCGCCGAACAGGGTCGTCGGCAGCATCTGGGCGCGCACGTCGGAGGGGACGTCGGCGAGGGTGGCCGGATTCATGGCGAGGGTGAGGCGGGCACCCGAGTCGGTGGCGTCGATGGAGCGGACCTCGCCGATGACGACACCGCGCAGTTTGACCTCGGCGCCCGGGTGCATCTCGTTGCCGACGCTGCCCGTCTCGACGGTGATCGGGGTGCTGGCGGTGAACTGTTTGTCGTAGACGGCGATCGCCAGCCAGACCAGGAGCGCGGGTACCAGCAGGAAGACGACTCCGGCGAGCCGGCGACTCAGGGTCTCACCACGTGGGCTGCTCATCTCACCCCGCCACCTTCACGGTCGTGGTCGCGCCCCACAGGGCCAGCGACAGGAAGAAGTCGGTGACGCTGATGATCACGATGGCATTGCGCACGGACCGGCCCACCGCGACGCCGACTCCGGCCGGACCGCCGGAGGCGCGGAAGCCGTAGTAGCAGTGGGCGAGGATCACCATGACGCTGAAGATCAGCACCTTGAGGACCGACAGCAGGACGTCGGTGGGGGAGAGGAACAGGTTGAAGTAGTGGTCGTACGTCCCCCGGGACTGGCCGTTGAACAGGACGGTCACGTAGCGGGAGGCGACGTAGGAGGAGAGGAGGCCGATCGCGTAGAGCGGGATGATCGCGGCGACGCCCGCGATGATGCGGGTGGTGACCAGGTACGGGATCGAGCGGATGCCCATGCCCTCGAGGGCGTCGACCTCCTCGTTGATCCGCATCGCGCCGAGCTGGGCGGTGAAGCCGGCGCCGACGGTCGCGGAGAGGGCGAGCCCGGCGACCAGGGGCGCGATCTCGCGGGTGTTGAAGTAGGCGGAGACGAACCCGGTGAACGCGGCGGTGCCGATCTGATCGAGGGCCGCGTACCCCTGGAGGCCGACTACGGTGCCGGTGAACAGGGTCATCGCGATCATCACACCGATGGTGCCGCCGATCACACCGAGGCCGCCCGAACCGAAGGCCACCTCGGCCAGCAGCCGTTGGACCTCCTTGAGGTAGCGGCGCAGCGTGCGCGGGATCCAGGCCAGCGCCTTGACGTAGAACAGGAACTGGTCACCGGACCGGTCGAGCCAGACGAACGGGGAGGCCATCGGCCTCAGCCTCCCTTCGGCGGGACGATTTGGAGGTAGATGGCCGTCAGCACCATGTTCACGAAGAACAGCAGCATGAACGTGATGACGACGGACTGGTTGACGGCGTCGCCGACCCCCTTGGGGCCGCCGCGCGGGTTGAGGCCGCGGTAGGCGGCGACGATGCCCGCGATGAACCCGAAGACCAGGGCCTTGAACTCGCTGATGTAGAGGTCGGGCAGCTGGGCGAGCGCGGAGAAGCTGGACAGGTAGGCGCCCGGGGTGCCGCCCTGGAGGATGACGTTGAAGAAGTAGCCGCCGAGGGTGCCCACGACGGACACCAGGCCGTTGAGGAGCACGGCCACGCCCATCGTCGCCAGCACCCGCGGCACGACCAGGCGCTGGACGGGGGAGACGCCCATGACCTCCATCGCGTCGAGCTCCTCGCGGATCTTGCGGGAGCCGAGGTCGGCGCAGATGGCGGAGCCGCCGGCGCCGGCGATGAGCAGGGCGACGATGAGCGGGCTCGCCTGCTGGATGACGGCGAGGACGCTGGCGCCTCCGGTGAACGACTGCGCGCCCAGCTGCTGGGTGAGCGAACCGACCTGGAGGGCGATCACCGCGCCGAACGGGATGGAGACGAGTGCGGCGGGCAGGATCGTGATGCTGGCGATGAACCAGAACTGCTCGACGAACTCCCGGAACTGGAAGGGCCGTCGGAAGACGGACCGGCTCACCTCTGCCGCCAGGGCGAAGAGCCGGCCGGTCTGCCGCAGCGCGCCCGTGATCACGAGCCGCTCCCGGTGGCCGGAAGGCGCAGGGTCGGAGTCTGAGCCCCGGGGGCGTACGTGTCCTCGATGGCGGCGCGCGCGGCGGGCGGCAGTGTGTCGAGCAGGGCGAGTACGCGCTCGCGGCGCCTGAGGACCGCCCGGCGCCGCGGCAGTCCGGGCGAGGGCTCCAGCTGCGGGACGATGACCCGGGGCGTGGTGGGTGCGGGGCCGGGCGCGGCGGCCTCGGCGGCGAGCGTGGCCTCGTCCTTCTCCTCGGACATCCCGATGGGGCCTTCGCGCCGTCCCGCGAGGAACTGCGCCACGACGGGCTCGTCGCTGGTGAGCAGCACTTCGCGCGGGCCGAAGGTGACGAGCTTGCGCCGGAAGAGCATCCCCATGTTGTCGGGGACGGTCGCGGCGATGTCGAGGTTGTGGGTGACGATGAGCATCGTCGCGTCGATCTGCGCGTTCAGGTCGATCAGCAACTGCGAGAGGTTGGCGGTGCGGACGGGGTCGAGGCCGGAATCCGGCTCGTCGCACAACACGATCTGCGGGTCGAGCACGAGCGCGCGGGCCAGCCCCGCCCGCTTGCGCATACCGCCGCTGATCTCGCCGGGGAGCTTGCCTTCGGACCCGAGGAGTCCGACGACGTCGATGCGCTCCATGACGATCCGGCGGATCTCCGACTCCTTCTTCCGCGTGTGCTCGCGCAGGGGGAAGGCGATGTTGTCGAAGAGGGACATGGACCCGAAGAGAGCGCCGTCCTGGAACATGAGCCCGAAGAGTTTGCGGGCCTCGTAAATGTCGCGCTCGGGACTGTTCACCATGTCGACTCCGGCTACCAGGACGCGTCCCCGCTCCGGCTTCAGCAGACCGATGAGCGACTTGAGGAACACCGTCTTCCCGGTGCCGGAAGGGCCGAGCATGACGCTCACTTCCCCCGCGGGCAACGTCAGGGTCACGTCCTGCCAGATGTTCTGCTTGCCGAAGGACATGGTCAGACCCTCAACAGCTATTTCGATTCCCATACCACCTCCAGCAGGCGTGTGCCGCGAGTCCGTCTCGGGCCGCACGTTAAGTCGTTCACGATCACCGGGACAATAGGTGTGACACCGATTCGGCCCGGCGGCCCGGAATTTGTCACCGCGTGAACAAAGCCGGGTGCGCCCTTTGTGTCCGGAGAGACACAACGGGGCCCCGTAGGTCCGTGAGCCGGACCCGCGGGACCCCGCCGAGAAGGGGCCGGTCCTGCCGGGAGGCGGGGCCGGACCCGCCCGTCAGGACTCCTGCCTTCGGTGGCCGCCAACCAGGGGGCGAGCGTCGCACCCGGAACGCTACGGCCGGGTAACATCCGACGGCAATATGCAGGTTCCGGGTTTTTCGCGAGATCACCCGCGTCCGCGCACCGCTTGTCACGCGGATTACATATGCATGCGCTCACTTGTCATGCGGGAGAGCGTTTCCTTCGAATATCGCGATGCGAACCCTCTGCCGGGCGGAAAGATGTGGCAGTGCGGTGTGCGATCGACCGGAATTATCGACATTGCGCACCCGCGGGCTAATGCGACGCAGGCGACCGCTCACCCGGTGAACAGTTAATGCGGGCTCTTCAAAGAATCTTGAACTACGCCATTGTTCAGCCAAGTTTCCCGCAAGTAACGTCAGCGTCGCGGCCGAGGAACACCGAGCCGCGGGCCGTCTGTGTCTCCCCTATTGCACAGGCGCGGCCCACCTCTGCCGGTCAATCCCCAAGGAGAGTCCCAGAGTCATGAAGAAGAGCATCAGAAACTTCGCCGTCGTCACCGGTGCCGCCACCGCAGCGTTCCTCCTGGCGGCCGGCCCGGCATCGGCCGTGCCGTCCACCGTGTGGACCGTCAACCCGTCCCCCTCGACCTTCACGGCGACGAACAGCGGGAACATCGTCCTCAGCGTCAACGGCATCGCCATGACGTGTACGAAGTCGGGCGCCTCCGGCTCGATGGCCAGCGCCACCGGCAACCCTGCCACCGTCGGCTCGATCAGCGCCATCAACTTCGGTGCCACCGGCTTCCCCTGCACCAGTGTCCTGGGCAACGTGACCACCGTCGCGACCACCCCGTGGACCGTGGTGGCCCAGGACTACACCGCCGCGACCGGCGTCACCAAGGGGTACATCGGCAACGTCGACGCCAAGGTCACCGTCGGTGCCTGCGTCTTCCGCGTGACGGGCAAGGCGTCCGGCACCTACACCAACTCGACGGGCAAGCTCGCGGTCTCCAGTGTCAGCGGGGAGCTCAACGTCGTCTCGTCGACCAACTGCGGCAGCGCCGTACCGGTCGGCGCCAAGCCGATCTTCACCGGCGCCTACCTGGTCAAGAAGACCGGAACCACGGTCATCCCGACCATCGTCGGCTCCAACCCGTAAGGCGTGCGGGAGTGTCGCCGACACTCCCCGGGTCCGTGCGCCCGACCGGTGGGACCGGCCGGGCGTTCGCCGACCCACGACGCCGATCAGACGCGCCGGCCGGCCAAGCCGGTCGTCGGTGTTCCCGGACGATCCCCGAGCGGAGCCAGGCATGAGAGGCCACCGTCCCGCCCTGCGGACAACGCGCGTCCGCGCACGCGGTGCGGCGATCGCCGCCTTCGTGGCGCTCGCCCCCTTGATCCCATCGGCGGCCGCCGCGGTGGGCTCGCAGGAGATCACCGCACAACTGCCCTACGACTGCGCCCTGCCCTCGGGGCCGCAACGCGTCGCGGTGCGGGTCGCGGCCACCCTCCCCGACCGGGTTGCGGCCGGCGAGGCGATCCGTCCCACCGGGGTCACCACGACGGTCGAGCTCCCGGCCGGGGCCGTCGCCGACCTGACGGCCCTCAAGGCCGCCACGGTGGTGCCCGAGACCAGACTGGCCCTCGACGTCGCCCAGCGCGGGGCGAAGGTCGAGGCACTCTGGCGCGGCACCGGCCCCGCCCGGCCCGTCGCCGTTCCCGCCGAAGGCTCACTGACGCTCAGTACCACCGGCGACGCCCCGGCCGTGACGGCGGTCGTCAACGGCGACCTCACCCTCACGGCCACGGACCTGGGCGTCGACCTGGCCCTTGGTACGGCCGACGGCGCGCCCGCCACTCCCGCGTCCCTCTCCCTCACCTGCACCCTCGCGAAGGACGCGGACGGCCACGGCCTGCTGGCCACCGTGCCGGTGGGGCAGGCCACCACCACTCCCGCCCCGACCCCGGCCCCGAGCGGCACGCCCTCCCCGTCGCACCCCGCGGGCCCGGGATCCGGGCGTCCGGCGTCCCCCGCGTCCCCGACGTTCTCCGGTTCCCCGAAGGTGCCGTCGGCGCCCCGGACCCCCACGGAACGGGCGAAGGGACGGACGGGCACGGCGCCAAAGGTCGGCGACGTCGGCTCGTCGGCGGCCAGGCCTCCGGCGCCGGCCTGCGTCAAGAAGAACCCGACCGCCAAGTCCCTCAACGCGTACATCACGGGCTACGCCAACGTCCGCAAACTGAGCGGTGCCTCCCTGATTCCGGTGTCGTGCGTGCAGATCGAGCAGGGTGACCCGCAGATCGCCTTCCCGCCGGACGGGAGCCCGCCGCACCTGCTCCAGAAGTCGGAGGCCTATCTCGACTACCAGGGCCGCAAACAGACACCACCGTTCAAGTCCACCTTCCTGACCTTCGGTTTCACCCCGACGACGGCGACCATGGTCCTGGAACAGGCCGGGCCCATGAACGTGGCCTCGGACATCCTGCTCGTCTTCCCGGACAACCTCGCGGAGACGTACATACGGGCCCCTCTCGTCCTGCGCGTACTGGACGTCGAGGTCAACGGCACACGCCTGGACGTCGGCCCGTCGTGCCGCACGCACACCCCGCTCAGCTCTCCGGAGCCCGATCCGGCCACGTACCCGGGCCCGCACCTGGTGATGCTCGGGAAGGGGCAGCTCATCAACAGCACGGACGCCACCGGTTACCTCCTGACCTCCGGCGGGCCGCTGACCGGCGAGGTGACCATCCCCGCCTTCACGGGCTGCGGGGCGGGTGGCGAAGACCTGGACCGGCTGCTGACCGCCTCCATCTCCGGCCCCGGCAACCACATCAAGCAGATCCAGGGCCAGACCTGTGCGGTGACGGTCGAGGTACCGACCGATGGCCAGTGCACCGAGGACCGTCAGCCGTACGTGGTCCCCAAACCGGAGCGCTGACCCCTGCCACCGACCGTCCGGAGGTCCTGCGCACCCCCGGAATCCTGGCACCCCCGCACCACGACCCTGAACGTCCCCCGTCATCGAAAGGCACCGACATGCCACTCGTCTCCGCACGCACCCGGCTCGTCACCGTTTCGGCGCTGACCGCCTTCGGCGCGTTCGCTTCCCTCGGCACGGCGACCGCCGCCACGCCGGCCCTCAACGGCGCGTGGGGTCCCTTCACCCGCTGCCCCGTCGACTCGTCGGCGATGCTGGGGGCGGACGGCCTGGAGAAGACACCGCAGTGCGTCGTCTCCTACTCCACCAGCGGATCCATCAAACTCGGCAACACGACGGTCGTCACCGCCAACAGCAACCTCCAGATGGGCGTCGTCCAGAACTCCGACGGCACCAGCAGTGTCGTCGCGCCGGCCTCCGGGGCGATCATCGCCGACTCCGCGACAGTGCCCGGTGGCCTCCTCGGGCTGATGTGTCCGAGCAACATCCCGGGCATCACCGCCATCTGCAAGCAGCTCACGGACGGCAAGCTCAACAAGATCACCGCAACCCTGGAGTCGGTGGGCACCCCCACGAACTTCGACCAGATAGCGGGCGTCGTCACCGACCAGACGATCGTGAACATCCCCGTCCGCATCCACCTGGAGAACCCGTTCCTCGGCAGCAACTGCTACATCGGCACCAAGGACAACCCGATCGTCCTGAAACCGAAGAACCTCACCTACCCGGAGTTCGGCGTGGAACGGTTCAACGGTGACGGCAGCCCGAACGAGGAGGGTGACATGAGCCGCCTCAACCTCCTCGGCTCCACCCAGTACGACACGACCTTCGCCGTCCCCGGCGCCAGCGGCTGCGGCCTGGGTCTGTTCGGGCTGATCGACGCGGCGGTCAACCTCAAGACCGGTCTGCCGTCGGCGGCGGGCAAGAACAGCCTGACCCTCAACAACACCCAGACCTTCCTGGGCGGGCTCTACGCCCCGGGGACGGTGGCCCCCGACGCGGGCGCGCAGCTCGCCCGGAACTGGCACTCCGCCGTCAAGTAACAGTCACCGAGCGCCGATTCCCGGCCTATCTCACCCGCCCCGGCCCTCCCTCCTGCGCGGCTCGTGCTCAAGTGGTGTACAGCACAGGCAATTTGACTTAGCGTCAGCACCGCACAAAGGTACGCACCTTACGGACGCGCCCGAGCCCTCCAGTCAGACAGGGCACTGCCACGCCACGCCCCACCGGGCGCGCAGGAGAGCAAGGGGTCGGTCATGCCCTCAATCGCACCATCGCCGGACCTCGGTGAACCGCTCGATCCGCTCCCCAGAGAGTTCGCCGCCTTGATGAGGCCCGAGGTTCCGGGCCTCATCAAAGAGATCCGCGTCGAGGTCGAGCGCGCCTATCCGGTGTATGCACGTCTCCTCAACGGCCCCAACGCGGACGCCATCCGCCAGGGCGTGGAGCAGGCCCTGGCCACGTTCGTGGACCGTGTCGCGGACCCCGGCACGAGCTCGGTCCTGCGTGACGAGCTGCTGCGCAAGTTCGGCCGGGTCGAGGCGTACGAGGGCCGTGACCTCGACACCCTCCAGGGGGCCTACCGGCTCGGCGCGCGCATCGCGCTGCGCCGGGCCAAGACACTCGGCCGCCGGTACAACCTGTCGCCCTCTCTGATCCTCGCCTTCGCGGACGCGCTCTTCGCGTACGTCGACGAGCTGGAGGCGATCGCGCGCGAGGGGTACGCGGAGGTCCAGGCCCGTGCGGCCTCCGAGGTGTCGGCGTTACGTAGGCAACTGCTCCATCTCATCCTCGTCGGGTCGCCCCTGCCGCAGGCGACCATCGCCGAGCTGTGCGAGCAGGCGTCCTGGGAACTCCCCGCCCAGTGCACGCTGGTGGCCTTGCGCGCCCCGGCGCCCGACCACATGCGGACATGTCTCGACCGGGACGTCCTCGCCGACCTCGGCATGCCCCAGCCGCACCTGCTGATCCCCGGACCGCTCACCCCCGAGCGACTGGCGATGCTCGAGGCCGCCCTGTCGGGCGCCCCGGCCGTCATAGGCCTGACCGTGCCACCACCGCAGGCGGCCGACTCCATCCGGTGGGCCAGGCGGATACTGCAGCTCATCGACGACGGGATCGTGCCCGATCAACAGGTCGTGCACTGCGAAGACCACCTGACAACCCTGTGGCTCCTGTCCGACCCCGTGCTCGTCACCCACATCGCCGCCCGCGAACTGGCCCCGCTCAGCGGCCTCACCGGCTCCAGGCGCGGGCGCCTGGTCGAGACGCTGCGCGTCCACATCTCCACGCGGGGCCCCGCCGATCAGGTCGCGGAGTTGCTCGGAGTCCACGCGCAGACGGTCCGCTACCGCCTGCGCAACCTGGACGCACACCTGGGCGACCGCATCACCGACCCGGAGCACCGCTTCACGCTGGAGGCGGCCCTGCGCTCCCTCCACCTCCAGGGCAACGACTACGCGGAATAGTCCGGACACCCCTCCTCGGTCAGGCGCCGGGCGGTGTCAGGTCGAACCGGGCGATGACGTCGGGCAGCCAGGCGGGCTGTCCGAATTCGAGCCCGTACTTGGCGGCGAGCGCCGGCAACGCGTCCTGCGGCGGCGGCCCGTCGGCGAGCATTTCGGCCAGCTCGCGGAAGAAGTGCTCGAACCCGGCCGGGCTGATGATCTCGATCATGCGGGCCGGTACGGAGCCGGCGTTCCACATCGCGTGAAGCTCCCCGCGCGGCTTGGTGATGTAGCCGCCGGGGCCCAGAACGGTTTCGCGGTCGCCGGAGCGGAACCCGATCTCGCCCCCGGTCACGATCGAGTACTCGTCCTCCCTGGTGTGCAGGTGTGGCGGGACCAGTGCCCCGACCGGGAAGGGGTGCTCGACGACGGAGACCGCACCGCCGGTGTCGGCACCCCACAACTTGAAGGCGACCCCGATCGAGCCGAGGAAGGCCTCGGACCCCTCGCCGGGGCGGACGATGGTGAGCGGTGGGGCCAGCGGCTCTGTCATGGCGATCACTCCTCGACAGAATTTGGAGATACACTGGTGTTCCATTAAAAGGCTTCACCGCGGACCCCGGGATGTCAAGAGTTGAGCGAACAGGGCCGTTCACCGAAACCGCGTGGTTACGAGATGCGCAAGCGCGCCGAAGACGTGGGCCGGACGCGGCAGCGCATCATCGAGGCCGCCGTGCATCTCCACGGCACCGCGGGCCCGGCGTGGACGACCATCGCGGCGATCGCCGAGCGCTCCGGGGTCACTCGGCTGACCGTCTACCGGCATTTCCCGGATGAGACGGCGTTGTTCGAAGCGTGCTCGGGACACTGGCTGTCGCGGCAGAAGCTGCCCCGGCCCCAAGCATGGGGCGTGATCGAGAACCCCGTAGAGCGACTGACGGCCGGGCTGGCCGACCTCTACCGCTTCTATCGCGCGGGCGAGCCGATGCTGTCGCTGGTCATCCGCGACGAGCACGCCGTCCCCAAGCCGATCCGCGAGGCCCGGGAGGAGATGACCCGGCAGTACGTCGAGGTGCTGGCCGGCGCCTGGCCGGAGGCCGACGACCCGGTCCGGCGGGCGCTGATCGGCCATGCCGTGGCGTTCACCTCGTGGCGTTCCCTGTGCCGCGACCAAGGACTCGCGGACCGCAAGGCGGTCAAGGCCATGGTCACGCTGGTCGAAGCGGCCGGCACCGGGTTCTGAGGGGGCGGCCGCCCCACGGAGACCCGATCATGACCCACGGACGGGGCTACGCCGATGGCGGGTGGGCCCGCTCCCAGTCGTTGTGGAGGGCGGTCTCCGTCACCGCGAGTTGCCGCCCATTGCCATGCGGTCGGGAACATGGCAATGGGCGGTGGTCCTGCTTGCCTGCGGAACGGTGGTCAGCAGTGTCCGACGCGGATCTGGTTCACGATCTTGGTGGCTGACACGTAGCCGGTGACCATGATCGGGCGGCCGGTGTAGGGGCTGTAGCCCGCGCCTTGGACTCGGAACCAGCGGTTCGTGCCGTTGGACCACACACTGTCCACCCAGCAGTACATCGTGACGGGCGCACCGCTCCAGATTCCCCCGATGAGCTGGGAGTACGGTGTCGGCGCGGCGTAGGCGTTGGTCAGGCTGCCGGTCTTGGGCGCGGCAGCCTCCGCAGGCGAGGTCACTGCGACGGTCACCGCGACGCAGGCCGCGGCAACCGCGATCGCACGTCCTGCGCGCTTCCTTATCTGACCTATGGACATGGTTCAACTCCTTGCGAGGGCCAACGCGGACGGGTGGTCAGTGCCGCGGTCGACTGATTCTTCCGTTGACGAGCCCGTGGGCAAGGGGAGTCGACCCGGCGCGAAGATGCGCGAGGGGTGGTGTTACCGGCGTGCACGGCCGCACCCGGCCGCACGGACGACCGGACACGACAGGACACGACCGGGCCCCGGTGGCGCTGGTGCCGGGGCGGTGCTGAGGCGCGATCCAGAATTGTCGGAGTCCGGAGTCTGAGGATGTCGAGAAGCTGCCACCGGCTCCGACCCAGGGACATCAGCGGCCACGACCCGCCGCGCGAGAACGAAGGAGAAGCCGCCATGGCGATTCAGCGGATGGACAACGTCGGCATCGTCGTCGAGGACATGGACGCCGCCGTCGCGTTCTTCGTGGAACTCGGGATGGAGCTGGAGGGCAAAGCGGAGGTCGCGGGCCTTGTCGCCGACCAGTGCGCCGGCCTCGACGGCGTCCATTGTGACATCGCGATGCTCCGCACCCCCGACGGTCACAGCCGGCTCGAACTGGCGAAGTACCGCAGCCCTGCGGCGATCACCGCCGGGCCGCGCGACCGACCGCACAACATCCTGGGCACGCACCGCGTCATGTTCGCCGTCGACGACCTCGAGGACACCGTGGCCCGCCTGCGGCCGCACGGCGCCGAACTCGTCGGTGAGATCGCCCGGTTCGAGGACAGCTACCTGCTCTGCTACCTTCGCGGCCCGGCGGGCATCATCGTCGGACTGGCCGAGCAACTGCGCTGAGCAGGAGAGACGACACGGGCAGGAGAGACGACACCGGGCAGGAGAGACGAGACCGGGCAGGCGGACGCTCACGCGCTGATCTCAGTGGCGGTTCGCACATGCCGGCTGCCGGAATCGCCAAGGGCTCGGTTGGGTTCTTTCGGGGCGCACGATGCAGAACACCGGATGCGCCGCGGTGCGAGCCGCCTCTAGATCGAGGAGGTGAGCGGGGCCGCCCGGACCCGAACCCGCCCCGTGACCACAGCAGGAACGCAGCCCAGCAGGGTCAGGTATGCCCACCACTGCCAGGCCGCGCCGTCGAAGGTGTAGGCGAAGGCGGCCGGGGCGAGCGGCAGGATGGGGACGGGTGCCAGGTGCCACAGAATCCGGCCGCCGGGCCACCGCCGGGCCAGCGCTTCGCCGATCAAGGCAGTGGGAGCGGCGAACAGTACGGCTTGGAGCATCCCCAGGACGAGGCTGAGGAGGCCGAGCCACACCAGCGCGTACAGCCAGTCGCTGGGCTCGATGGGCAGCCCCTCGGTCAGCAGGGACAGCACGATCAGGACGATGCCGATGGCCGCATACTGGACTGTCGTCGCGTACCCCGCGATACACAGGGCCCGCCTGCCCGTCATCTTCCGCATCACTGCGCATTCCCTAGTTCGATCCCGGTTCCCGGGCGGTCTTGGAATTGAACGAGTTCAATCCACTGGCACAGTACACCCCCGCCGGGGCGGGGCGGCCGCGGGGAGAGACGGGCGGCCGGACGTGACCGGACCGGCCGATGACCCCAGCGGCGCGGCCAGGGTCGCCTCGGTTTCAGTCGACGGCCGGTGATGGTGCCGGTGCCGGTGTGAACTCCACGCGCAGGGACTTCGGCCCGCGGGTGAAGACGCCCTCGGCGGCCGGGTCGTACCCCGGGGCCGGCCGGACATCGGGCATCGCGTCGAGGAGCTGGTTGGCGGCGATCTCGACCTCTGCCCTGGCCAGCAGCGCACCCACGCAGAAGTGTCGTCCGAGCGCGAACGCCAGGTGGTCCGCTGCCGCGGAGAAGGCCGTGGTCGCCGCCAGGTCGTCGCGGAAGAGGTCGAAGCGGTCCGGGTCCCGGTAGCGCCCGGGGTCGCGGTTGGCCGCGCCGATGAGACAGGTGACGGTGGCGCCGGCCGGGATGGTGCCGCCGCTCACGGTGACGTCCACGGAGGTCTGCCGCATGATCATCTGGACCGGCGGGGTGTAGCGCAGGGTCTCCGCGAAGGCACGGTCGAGGAGTCCGCGGTCGCGCCGTACTGCGGCGAGCTGGTCGGGGTTGGCCAGGAGGTTCGCGAAGAGGCCGGCGATCGCCTTGTCCGTGGTCTCGGCGCCCGCCGTGAGGAGGAGGCTGCAGAACGCCTTGATGTCCTCGTCGCTCATGCTCACGCCGTCGACTTCGGCGGTGCAGAGCGTCGACAGCAGGTCGTCTCCGAGGTGTTCCCGCCGGTTCCTGATGACCGGCAGCATGTACGCGGCGAACTCGGCCTGGGCCCGCGTGCCCTCGGCCGCCTGCTCCGGGTCTCCGGACAGGTTGGCGGTGAACGCCACGAAGGCCCGGTACCAGTTGCCGAGGGCCGCCTGGCCGGACCGGTCCAGTCCGAACATGTCGGCGATGACCGAGATCGGGAAGTGCGAGGCGAACCCGCTCACCAAGTCGACGGATCCGGAGTCGCGGAACAGGTCGATCAGTTCACGGGCGTTGCGCTCGATGACCGGAACGACCTTGTCCCGGAGCTCGTTGCCGCGGAAGGCCGGGGCCACCAGGGCGCGTCGCGTGGCGTGTTCGCGACCGCTCATCTGGATCAGCGTCTTGCCGTGCACGGGCTCGGCCTGCCACGCGTAGTTGTCCGTGGTGAAGAGCGCTTCCTTGTCCTTGAAGGCCCTCTCGACGTCCTCGTAGCGCGATATGACCCAACTCTGCGTCCCTTCGTGCCAGAAGAGCGGCGCCTTCTCCCGCATGGCCCGATAGGCCGGGTACGGGTTCTCGGCGAACTCCCGAGAAAGGAGGTCCGGGACTTCGTGCGCGGCGGTCATGGAGTTCCCCCATCGGCTCGGCCTGGCGGCTGTCCTGAGGTGCCACGGTCACCGACGGTGCGGGACCGGTCGTGCTGCCACAACGCTCTGTGCGTACGCCTTCCAGGAAACCGCACGCCGTCCACCGACACCAGCCCCCGGCGTCACCGCCCGCGCACGGCCGGCATCGGTGCGTTGTGCCCCCGGCCCGTCATCGGTGGGAGCCGCTCGCGCTTCCGGACCACCTGCAGTCCGCCCCCCCCGTAGAGGTGGAAGAGGGCGAGCGAGCCGGTAGCGATCCAACAGAGCAGGACCCGCCCGGAGGCCCCGGACCTACCCCCCCCAGGGCCGATGCCCAGGACCGGGCGCGGACTTCGGCGGCCGGCGCGGGCTGCGCGCGCTGCGCGCAGGATGGGGTCCGGGCTTACTGCTCCCAGGGCGGCTTCCCCTCGAAGGCCAGGTGGTGTACGTCGAAGAGGACCGCGGCTTCGACGCCGAGTGCGGGGCCGCCCATCCGTGCCGCCCAGGTCAGGAACGGGCGGGGCTCGAAGCTCTGTTCGCCCAGCCCGCTGGTGTATTCGGCGTGGGCCGACAGTGAGGCGATGCCGCGCTCCAGGGGTTCCCCGGTGACGTCCACGGCATGCGTGGGGCGTTCTGGGCCGGCCATGCACACCAGGCGGACGCCGCCCCAGGGCTCGAGCCCCTCGTCGGCCAGTTCCGGGAAGATCCAGCGGTTGCCCGCGTCCCTCGCGGCGTCCAGGGCCGCGAGGCCGACCGCGCGGTGATCGGCCTGGTTGGTGACACCGGCGATCATCCGTACGGTGAACGCGCCTGTCACCACCACCTCGGGCCGGTGCCGGCGGATCGCGCGCACGATGTCGCGGCGCAGGTCGGGGCCGTACTCCACCACGCCGTCGCGATGGTCGAGGAACTCCACGGTGTCCACGCCGACCTCGCGGGCTCCGGCCCGCTCCTCGGCTTCGCGCAGCGGACCGGCCTCGGTGGGGTGCAGACGGTCGATGCCTGCTTCACCACGGGTGGCGAGCAGGTACGTCACCCGTTTGCCCTGAGCGGTCCAGCGCGCGATGGCCGAGGCCGCACCGTACTCGATGTCGTCCGGATGCGCCGCCACGGCCAGGCATCGCTCCCAGTCCTCCGGAAGCGGCGGCAGCTGGCTCTGCGGGCCGAACGGGCCCGTTTCATCTCGCGTCGTCATGTACCGATAGTGGCCCTCCGTCCTCCCCGATCCGCAGAGGCGCGCGTCTTCGCCGATCCTCCCGCGCTCACGGGACGGTGGTGCGCAGCGGCGAAAGGGGGTTCCGGTCGGCCGGATCGCCTCCGTCCCGATCGGGCGCGTCCGGGGCATCGGCCAGAGCGTCGCCGGCGGCGGGAACGACACGTTGCGTGGTGGTGAGGGAGACGATCTGCTCGTCGGCGACAGCCGTGCCGCCCTTCTGGACGCCGCTGGGACTGCCTCTGGAGGCGGCCACGACCGGATCTTTCCCGTCTCCCCCGTGGAGCCGGTCATTGCCGCACGGTGAAGAGGGAAGGGACCGGCTTGTCGGGGACAGCGAAACCGGTTTCGGTGGCGCGGCTGGCGACGGAGGCGCCGACCCCCTGCATGGTCAACTACCTGACCGAGCGGTGGCACTGGTCCTACGGGGACCGCTACTGGGCCATGACCACGGGGGCCGCCACCGCTCTCTACGGTCCGTGGCGCCGCGGCTGAGCGCGCCCAGGAGTGGGCCACCTTCCTTGACGTGGACGGAGCCCGGAGTCCTAGCGCCAGATGACCGCGTGCTCCGGGACGTCCCAGTAAGAGACGCGGCCGAGGATCTGACCGGCATTGTTGATCGTCAGTGCCAGGGAGTTCCTCAGGACCCGCCCCGGCGTCTCGTCGGGCAGGAGGGTGGCGTTCCCGGTGGCGTCCCAGATGGCGGCGCGCTGGTCGGAGGTTCCGACGGCCAGGCCCGGGTCATTGAGTGCGTGGACGGTGCGCCAGGAAGTGCCGGGGGCGGGCTTCATCACGACCATTCCGCCGCTGTTGTCCCACCGCACGGTCTCGATGCGGTCGCCGATCTTGGTGGAGCCGAGGACCACGTCGCGGTTGTTCAGCTCGTAGGCACCGCTGCCGTCGGACGCTCCCGTCATGACGCGGAAGACGCAGCAGCGCAATGCCCGGGCTGCCCGGTGGCCGCCCGCGACCGGGTCGTAGGTGTCGCCGGCGACCGTTCCGCGGTTGTTGATGTCCCGCGCGCTTGCGGGGGAGGGGAACTGGCTGGCGCCCAGGTACATGACCTTGCCGTTCGCGTCCCAGCGCACCGCGGACGTGTTGCTCGTGCCGGCGAAGCGGGCGGAACCGATGATCTCCCCGTTGTCGTTGACCCGGGTCGCGAGGCTGCCGACGGAGGAGAGCGGTTGCTCCAGGAAGGTCGGCTTGCCGTCGCGGTCCCAGCGGACGGCCCAGGTGGTGCTGTAGAGGGACGCCGTGCCGATCGCCACATGCTGGTTGTTGATGTCCTCGACGATGCTCTGCAGGTAGCCCTCGGGTTCCTGGAGACGCTTCGCCGTGCCGGAGGCGTCCCATGTCACGGCGTGCTGCTTGCCGTCGGGCGTATAGGCACTCCCGCCGATGATCCCGTCGTCGTTGACGGCCCTCGGCGACAGCCAGTCACCGCCGAGACCGCGGAGCGGGGTGACCGTACCGTCGGGCGCCCACCGGACCTGGACGAACTTCTCGCCCCGGGCGTCGCGGGCCGAACCGACGACGTGGCCGGCCTCGCTCAACAACTCGGCCGCCGTCGACGCGTAGCCTTCCGGCGGCTGCAGTTCGTACATCACCCGGCCGGCTGTGGCCGTGCCCTGCGCACTCTGTGCGGGCCCCATCGGCAGCATGGCCGCCACCGTCAGAGCCACCGTTGCCACGGTACGTAACATCAACTTCCCCTCCACAAGCGAACGGGGCGTAACACGGTGCCCGCCCCGGACTCATTCTGTGCCGGCGGCATGACCCCGCAAAGGACACCACTCCGACAATCGCCGGGCCGGCACGACGACCAAGACGTCCCCGCTCTCGACCTCTACGCGGCGACCGGGGCCACGGCGGAAGGCAACCGAGTGAGCCGCCCGGCTCATGGATGCAGTGGGCCGGCGACGCCGTGCACGGTTGCCGGCGAGACGTGGAGGCCCCCCCTCGGGTCGGCGAGCCGGCCGCCCCGCTCTGCCGGGAGCCGACGGATCACCGGGACCCCGGCGCCACCCGCAGACGAGGGTCGACGCACTTTTGCCGTGGAATTTGAACCACACCGGCTCTGACTACGTGAGTTGTTCGTGAATTTCGGACCGGCGGCCGGTATGGCTGCGGCATTGTCGTACACCAGTGCCGCCGGCCGGTGGCACCGGGCATCGCGGGACGGCCGACTGGAGGAGTGCCATGGGCGAGGACAGGCGCGAGACATGGACCACGGAAGAATTCGGTTCCTCCCACGCGGGCGCGGTCGGGGTGCTCCTGGCCGACGGCACCGTCCCTGATCCGGTCTACTTCGACAGCGCCTCAGGCCCGGGAGGGCAGTCCGTCTCACAGTGGTCCGTCTACGACGGCCGCTGGCCTCACACACCGCGGGCGGCGGCGCTGCGCGCGGTGTGTTCCTGTGGCTGGGCCGGCACCGCCCGCCGTCTGGACTGGGAGGCGATAGGCGACCAGGATCTCGACGACGGCGGGGAGGACCAGGCAGATGCCTGCCTCAAAGACTGGGCCGCGCATACGGATCAGGTGGAGGCGAGGGCCGTCCCCCTGCCGGAGACGGTCACCACTTTGCTGGAGAGCCTGGAAGAGGAGATCGGCAAGCTGACCAAGACCTCCCCGGTCGCCGCCGTGCGGGCGGCCCGCCGGCTGGAGGTCACGGCGGAGCGGGTCGGATACTGGGCCGCCCGCGGCACCGCCAACGACCTCGACACCGGTCGGGCCGCGACGGCCCTCGGGCTCGACGAGGACGCTGCGCGCAAGTTGATGGCCCGCTTCGGTCGCTGGAGCCCGTACCGCTGACCATGCCGTCTCCAGAAGAGGACGTCGGCCGGCACCGTCTCCTGGCACGACGGCCGGTCCACTCGCACGAAGAAGGCGGTACCGAAAACCAACTCGGCCGGACCGCGGCCAGGGCCACGCCCTGCCGGGAGGCTCCAGAGGGCATGGTGGAGGTCGACGCGGTGACCTTCGTCTTCGTTCCCGCCGAGGCCGGGAGCCGTGCCGAGTTCGGGCTTGTCGTGCAGGCCTCGCGCTTGCGATTATCGCAATTGCGATCCCGCCGACCGGGTGGGCCGCAATCACATGGGGGAACGTATGCGCGTCTCACGCCTGCTCGCCGCTGCTGTGCTCACCGCGCTCGCCGCCGGCATCGCCGTCCAGCTGGGCGAGTCCGCCGGTCAGGCCGACTCTCCGGCGCAGCTCGGCTATATCAACATCAACACCCAGGTGCTCCCTTCGCAGCAGCCGGCCTGAGCTCTCCACCGGCCGCCCGCTCGGCCTACCTCAGGTGCTGCGCGAGGGTCGGCGCATCCGCCCGGAGGGCGGCTGCGCCCCGTCCGGACGTGACGGCCGCGGGTGTCTTCGCTGCGGTACGGCGGGGCCCGTCCGGGCTCGACGCCGAGTTCGCCGAGCCGTCCGTTGGTGAGCGCCGGTGCTCGCCCCGCCCAGTTGAGGGCGACGCCGTGCAGGGGCGCGGCCGGCGTCCCCTGGAGCGCGGAGTGGACCGGCGCTGCAGCGTTCGGAGACGCGTCAGAAGTACAGGACCTCCGCGCCGGCGGCGCAGGTGCCGACGTGGATGCTGCCGTCGCCCCCGCGGTACAACAGGCATTCCTTGAGCTCGATACGACGCACGTTCCCCGCGAAGGTGTACTCGCCGATGCCCACGACCGCCTGGTTGCCGCTGGTGTTCCAGACTTCTTGGTCACGGGTGCCGCCGTCCGAGTACACCGCGTGGATCCTGAGCGCCGCGCCCTTGCCGTCGCTCGCCGTGTCCTTGAGCTCGCCGCTCAGGTGGACCCGGCCGTCGGCCGCCTTCCCGTAGTATCCGTGCGCCCAGGCGCCGCCGATGTCACCGCCGGTGCCGGTGACTTCGAAACCGGAGCCGGCCGAGGCCGGCCCCGCGATGAGCAGCAGCGCGGCCGGTACCGCGGCAAGGGTCAGGGCGGCCTTCGTCGTGATCTTCATCGTTCCTCCGTCGTCTGGTCCACGTCGCACGGGACGGCGAAAACGTAGCCCGGGTGGGGGAGCCTTCTCGGCCCACCGCGGGTTGATCTTCGAGCCCACCACGGGGGTAGCCGGTCTACCCCCTGCGGCGTACCCGGCCCCGGCGGCGACCGCCGCCTCCGCTCCTGCCCTCGCTGCCGACGCGCCGCCGGCTCTGGGTGTGCCGGCCTCGCGCAGGGGCAGGTGCGGCGATCTGTGAGCATTCCGGTTGCCGACATGTCTCCGCGCGACTGATCCTGGGGCTCCGGCAGGCAAGGAGGAACAGGATGGGGCTCATGCTCGCCCCCGGAGACGACGACGTGACCGGCCCCGACGTCTCTTGGTCCTACACCGGCTTCAACATGTTCCGGGAGTGGCTGGCTCTGACGGAGGGGTTCACTCTGGCGGAGATGAACGGATTCGGTGGCGACCGTACGTGGAGCAGCGTCTCCACCCCGCTGGCACCGCTCCTCGACCATCCGGACGACGAAGGCTCCATCGCGCACGCTCGATGCGCGGCGATGCTGCCCAGGCTGGAAGCGATCACCGACCAGCGGCAGCACGAGGTGGGGGACCCGGTTCTCGAGCGACGCGTCGACGACGTCCGCCAACTGGTCGCAGTCATCAGGTACTGCTTGGAGAAGGAAGTCGATCTGATCTTCTGCTGACCGTCACCGCAGGCTGTCTCTCGTTGAGTTCGGCCCTCGCGCGTGTCGCTGGGTCCACGAAGCGCACGTGGAAGGGATGGCAGTGCGCTTCCCAGGTCGCGGACAGGGCCCGGAGCGTGGACAGTCCGAAGCCGAAGCGTCCGGGCGGTCTGCCGAACGCGGTGGAAGCGGTAGGCCGGACGCGGCGAAGGAGGCGCCCGCTGCCTGCTGAACGTCAGCCCCGCGTGGTAGGCGCCTCGTCGGTAGCCGCCCTCAAGACAGCCCGGCAAGTGTCTTTCCCGGCCAGCAAGTTCGTACGACGCCGCGTACAACCAGGGCGCCGGCTGAGGTGTCACACCAAGTGATTACCGATGATCGCCTGGGAGAGGTCTTGAAGAGGTTCACCACAGCGACACTCGTCGCCACCACCGCCGTTCTCGGCACCCTGCTCGCACCGGGAACCGCGTACGCCGCGGATCCCGTCGGCACCATGAACGTCTATGCGAGTCCTGCCGGTATCGAGCTCATGTCCCTCGGCGCCATGCCCGACTTCGTCGCCCACCTTCGCAAGAAGGGCAGCGAGACCCGGGTCAAGACGGTCAAGGAATTCACACACAGCAGCGATTGCGACACCTCCTGCGCGGAGGACTTCTACCGGTCCGGTCCGTTGGTTCTCGCCGACCTCGGTTACTACACCGTGGACGTCGAGTACAAGGGCACCGAGGGCGAGCCGATCCTCCACAAGGACGTGGCGGAACTCGACTACCGCGCGCTCGCCAGGTTCGAGAACGCCGCCGTGCCGAAGGCGGTCTCCCTCGACAGCCTGAGCACCGCCGTCTCCGCCGACCTGGTCGCTCGCGATCCCCGCGACGGGAAGAGCACTCCGCTCGCCGGCAAGCAGGTGACCGTCGCCTTCGAGGGCCGGTCCAAGACGGTTTCCACCGACGCCGCCGGACATCTCTCGACGCCGGTGGACTTCACGGGTACGGAGAGCTCGGCCGGGATCAGCCTCCAGCACGACTCCACCGACAACGGCAAGGGCTGGGCGGCCGTCGCCCCCACGGTCGAGCGCCAGCAGGTGAAGATAGCCCTGGACGAAGGCTCCCGCTCGGTGACGGCCCCGTACGGCGATGACGTCACCATCGGTGGAACCATCACGCGAACCGCCAAGGACGGCACGCAGAAGCCGGTCGCCACGCCGATGAGGCTGACGATCCCCAACACCACGGTGTCCGGGTTCGCGAGCGATGCCACGGGTCGGTTCACCAAGACCCAGAGGGTCCTGAAGTCCTCGGCCTGGAAGGTCGCCGCCGCCTACCAGCAGCCGTGGCTCAACACCTCCACGACCGCCGACATCACTGCCAAGGTGACGGCGGGCACCGCCTTCACGAACGTCGCCATGAGCATCGACAAGTACCGGAACGTGTACGCGGGCGGAATCCTCGTCCAGCGCGCCACCTCGGCCGCGCCGGGCCCCGCCAAGGTGGAAGTCCAGTACTCGGCCGACGGCCGCACCGGCTGGTCCACCCGTAAGACCGTCGACACCGTCATCGGCCGGTACTTCACCATGCCCGCGCTGGAGAACGCCCCGGTCGACGGCTACTGGCGGCTGCGGTACGCGGGCACGCCCGACCTCGCAGGGTCGACGTCGGCGCGCTTCCGGCTGACCAAAACCGTGACCACCGTCGCGGAGTTCAACGCCAACCCCGAGCCGGTCCGCAAGGGCCAGTACCTCACGCTCACCGGCACGCTCAAGCAGCGGGCCGCGTCCGCCACGACCTGGCGGCCGTACGCGGCCCAGACCGTGCGCTTCTACTTCAAGCCCGCCGGGACCGGAACCTCCTACGGCTACGTGGGATCGACCACCACCGCCGCCGACGGCACCTTCGGCCGGAGGTTCACGGCCACGAAGGACGGCACCTGGCAGGCCCAGTTCTACGACAACGGCACCACCCACTTCGCCAGCAGGAGCCGCGAGGACTACGTCGACGTCACCGGCTGATGACGGTGAGGGCCCGGCTGCCGCGGCAGCCGGGCCCCCACCGTGCTCGCGGGGCTGCTCCTCGTCGCTGATGTCCACGTCTCCGCCGCCCGGCAAGTGCGGAGTCGGCTTCACCGTCGGCTTGTGCGTCGGTTGTGGTCGGTTGGTTGTGGCGCGGCCGGTTCTGGGGTGGTCAGTTCTGGCGGAAGCGGTGGATGGACGGGTCGTAGGCGGGGGCGGGGAAACGGTCGCCGGTGATCGCGTCGGGGACGGGGGTGCCGGGGGTGGTGGTCAGCGGAATCCAGCCCGCCCAGGATTCGACCTGGTCGTCCTTGGGTTCGTCCCGGGCGAATCCCTCGCGGACCTTCATCGAGAACTCCGTGATCGGCATGGTCAGGCAGGCGGTGTACCGGGCTTCCTCGACGTTGGGGCGGCGGGCGGCATACGGGCCGGACAGCCGGCCGGGGATGACGCTCTCCACGACGTCGGCGAGGGCGTCGGCGCGCTCCTGCTCGTCCTCGATCGGCGTGGCGGTGCCGAAGATCATGGCGGAGCGGTAGGCGGCCGAGTGATGGGAGGAAGCCCGGCCCAGAATCACCCCGTCGATCAGCGTCGCGGTCACGCACAGCGGTGCGCCCGAGGCGGCGGTGGTGATGAAACGGCCGAACGCGGAACCGTGCAGGAGCAGTTGATCACCCACCCGCATGTGCAGGGTGGGGATGACCACCGGGCCGAGATCGGTGTTGAAGCCGACATGGACGCCGAGGGCCTCGTCGAGGATCGCGTAGACCGCGTCCCGTTCGTAGGTGACCCGCTCGGGATACCGATTCGCAGTGGTGCGCGCAGTGGCCGACATTTCCGCAAATCTACGTGTTTGACGGTGATGGTTCCGGGTGAGACGCCGCTGAATTCCCCCAAAGGACCTAAAGCCCCCAAAGGGCCCAAGGTGCCGACGTCAAGGACGCACACGCGGCGCGGGAAGAGCCCGATGCCGGCCACCGCCGACTGCTTGATTGCTTACGGGAGCGACAGCTCACGAGACGCTAATTTGGGGCACCCCAAAGCAGAGGGGAGCCCGGTGGGCAAGGTGGTCATGTACGGCTCGGTGTCGGTGGACGGCTTCGTCGCGGACGAGAATGACCAGCCCGGACCACTGTTCGACTGGTTGTCCAGCGGCGATGTCCCGTTGGACGAGAGCGGCGAGCTGAAGGTGTCTCAGACGTCCTACGACTACACCCGGCCGTACTGGGACCAGATCGGAGTCACGATCGTCGGCCGCCACGTCTTCGACCTGACGGACGGCTGGGACGGGAAGCCTCCGGGCGGGATCGACCACATGGTCGTCGTGACGCACCGGCCGGAACCCGAGGGCTGGGACCCCGAGGCACCGTTTCGCTTCGTCGACGGCGTCGAGGCAGCCGTGGCCAGGGCGCAGGAGCTTGCGGGTGAGCGCGTGGTCGAGGTCGCCGCCGGCGACGTCGGTGGCCAGGTGCTTGCCGCGGGCCTGATCGACGAGGTGCGCATGGACGTCGTACCCGTCGTGTTCGGCGCCGGCAAGCGCTTCTTCGGGTCGGTGCGCGCGCAGCACCTGTTGGAGGATCCCGACGTGGTGATTCAGGGCGACAGGGTGCTTCACCTGCGCTACCGGGTGCGCCGTTGACCGACCGCGCCCGCGCCGCGGGGGACCGGAACTGGGTGCCGCGCGGTCGGGGAGCGGCGATTTCATGCCTGCTGCAAGTAATCAGATCCCTGCTGATGGTGATGGTGATGGTCATGGCGAGGTGTGGGTCCTCTCGGGTGTGCACCCTCCGAGAGGACACGCTTCCCTCCGTCGCCTAGGTGATGAGGGGCAGGAGGATGCCGGCCAGGGCGAGGCCGAGGGTCAGCGCGCAGAAGAAGACGAACGCACCCCGGTTGAAGGCGGTGGTCACCGGTGCGCCGCCCAACCGGGCGGCGCCGTAGCCGAGGACGCCGATGACCGCGCACAGCACGAGGAGCACCGTGAGGGCGAGGAGCAGTAGCAGGAGGGCGTGCGCGCTCACGCGGCACCTCCCCGAGGGCGGCTGTGGTGGGCCGGGTCGTTGGTGTGGGGCGGCTGCCCACTGCCGGCGGGCGGCTTACGGTCGAGCATGGTTTCCCTCCCTTGTGAGGACCGGGGCCCGTTGGGGGACAGGTGCGGAAGCCTGCCCGGCGGGCCTTGTCGGTGCCTCCAGTTCTACGGCGCAGGGAAAATATTCACCAAGCCGGTCAATGCTTTGACCTGCACTTTCGTGACTTTGTCGAATGTCATCACGCGAACGGTCAGCGCGGGCGAGGATTGTCCGGAGCCACGGAGGCTCGCGCGAGCAGGAGGACATTCGATGACTTTGACTCCGAAGCGCCGGCCCGGGCGGAAGCTGGTCGAGGACCCGGCCCGGATGGCGTACGGGTCACCGGAGGCCAACGAGCTCATCGCGCGGATCCACCAGATCGTCAACGAGTCCGGAGGCGCCCTGGCCGAGGCGGCCCAGAGGCGGGGCATGCCGAGGCAGTCCCTGGACCGTCTGCTGCACAAGGCACAACCCGACTGGCACGTGGTGGAGCTGGTCGTGAGGTACTGCATCGAGGAGGCGGGCGGCCAGGACCGGCACGGCTGGCTCAAGGAGGTCAACGGGCTCTGGGAGAAAGCACGGACCACCGCGCCCGCCACGATCACGGCCACGGCGCCGCCGGCGCCCGAGGGGCCCCTGGCCGGTCCCGGGCTCCTGGTTCCGCTGCTGGGCCTCGTCCTCGAAGGCCGGTACGAGCTGGTGGCGGAGCACCTGGCCGATGCCGGCCTGGTCGACGCATCAGGTGTGGGTGACGTACTGAAGGAGCTCGGGAGCCGCAGTCCGAGCGCGGTGGCCGCCGTGATCCAGGCGGCAGCCGCACAGGGGCGCCGGGACACGGCCGATACCTGGATGCAAGCCCTGGAAGACTGTGCGGAGGACGTCGCCGCCGCGGTACGACGTCATCTGCCGCCCGACCCTCCGATCGACGTGCCGGACGATGTGGAGGAGCCCGAGCCGGCCGTACCCGCGGTGAGCATCGAGGCCCTCGACCCGACGGCCTTCGAGGGCAAGCGCCTGGCACTGCTGGTCCGCCGCGGTGACGTGGCCCAAGCCGCCACGGACATCCTCGTCCGGGCCACGCCCGATCCGGACAATGACGGGGGACGGACCAACATCTTCAGCGGGATGAGCCTCGGGCATGACGGCGTCCACCTTTCCAACGCCGCCGACGGGGTCCTGGCCCTGCGTCAGAGCGACGCGGAGGACCTGCGCACGCTGGCGGCCGTCCTCGGGGCCCTCGTCCTGCGGGGCCACTCGGACCTCGCCGCCGTCGTCCTTCGGCGGCTCGCCGACGACGACACGGCCTTGGCCACCGACGTCCTGCAGGCCGTGCCCCGCTCCCAGGCACTCGCCGTCGTCCGTGCCTCCACCGCCGTGAGCTTCATGACCATCGGATTCGGGGCCACCGAGGCGCTGCTGGCGCGGTCGCCGGCGCCGGTCGCCGCCGAGTTCCTGCTCGCTGCCGCGCGTGACAGCCAGGGTGCGAAAGAGCCGGCCGACCTGCTGATGGGGCTGCCCCACCGTACCGAGGTCCTGCACCGCATGGCGGCGGGCGACCACCAACAGACCGCCCGCGTCCTCAACGCCGTGGCCGTGGACTGGAGCCTGACCGACCACAACACCCCGGAACACCGGATCACGGTGTCGTTCCTGCACGTTGCCCGCGCCGACAGCGCCGTCGCCGCCCGGGTCCTCCTCCAATTCCTGCGCTTCAACACCGGTAGCGCAGCCGACCTGCTGTACCTGATGGAGACCGCATCCGCCCAGGGTGATTCCACACGGGTGACGGCCCGGGCCCTCGCCGGCACGCTCGACCTCGCCCCTTCGGTGGCCGCCACGCTGATCGCCCGCATGGCCGGGCGGGAGGACTTTCCCATCCGGCTCCTGGAGCAAGTCACCGTGGAGAACCCGCCCCACGGAACCCTGCTCGCCACCCACATGATGGCCCAGGACCTCGCGTACTTCCGTTCCCGGATCCCCTCCATGATCCGCCAGCGGGCCACCACCCTCGCCGCGGAACTCCTGCAGCAACTCGCAGGCCAGGAACCGGAGGCCCCCTGGACCCTGATACGGCAGGCCCTCACGGCAGGAGCCACCGAAGCGGCCCTAGCCAACGCCGACGCCTACATCGCGACCCGGTGAACACGGCTACGGAGCCGCTCTGTTTCCCGCTTGGCATGCGGGGAGGAGCGGAGACGCGGACGAGCCGGGCCCCTCGCCGGCAACCGTGCCGTCAGGCCGCTTCGCCATCGAGCCGGAGCCCTGCGGCGCGCCCTTGTTCGCCACCGACGTCCCCGGGCCGGCGACGCCGCGCCGCGGTACGAACTCCACCTCTCAGCCGACCACGTCCGCGCCGTCCACCCCTCCTGATCCGGCCGAAGCCCTACGACCCCGAAGCCCTCCGGCCCCGGAGCGATCCACCCCCCCGGAGCGATCCCACCCCCGTGGCGCCCGTACGGACTCCCGCTCGGCCGTGTGGCACGGCTTGTGCGTGGTGGTGGGGCTACCGTCGATGTCATGACTGCTGATTCCCTGCGCTCCGTGACCGTGGAGCGAACCGGTCCGGGCATGTTCACTGCGACCAACTCCCGCGGTGACACGATCACCTTCGCCACCGGATCCGGTGGAGGCTTCACTCCTGTCGAGCTCTTCCTCGCCGCGATCGGTGGCTGCTCGGCGGCCGACGTGGACGTCGCCACCACCCGGCACGCCGAACCCACTCATTTCTCCGTCGCCGTCGAGGGACACAAGGCCGAGGATGCGGGCGGAAACCACATGACCGACCTCGAGGCGGCCTTCACCGTCCGCTTTCCCGGCGGCGAGGCCGGCGACCGGGCCCGAGCCATCCTGCCGCGCGCCGTAAGAACCTCCCACGACAAACTCTGCACCGTCAGCCGCACCGTGGAAGCCGGGACCCCTGTCATCGTAGGAGTCATCGACACGGACTGACCGACCGGGCCGCCCGCGTGTGCGCGACGACGGGTACGGCAAGGGATCCAACAACGTGTGCGACGAGAGCTGGAGTGACGTCCTCGACGCGATCGACAAGTCGAACGCTTCGACACGCGCAGCCCTCAATGCCCGGGCCGCAATCGGGACAGCTGACGCGCTCCCTGCTGAGCAGTTGCGACGGACCGGGAGTGTTGGCGCAGGCCGGCAGCGGCGGGGGCCCGAAGGACCTGGCCGCATTCCCGCCGGGGCGGTGTGTCAGACCACGGCCACGGCGAGCCGGTTCACGAGCAGTTCTACCCTCGGCGCGGCGTCTTCCGGCGGCAGCCGTCCCGCCCGGGTGAGGGTGGCCAGGCCGTGCAGGGAGGCCCAGAACGTCTCGGTGAAGAGTCCCGGGTGGACGCCGGCCCCGGCGACCTCGCCCAGGCTCTCCAGGAGCGCGGCGAAGGCGTCCTTCAAGGGCTCCGGGGTGTCCTCGTGTGCGAACGCGAGACCGCCGTCGAGCTGGAAGATGGCGTCGTAGACCGCCGGGTTGCGTGCGGCGAAGTCCAGGTAGGCGTGCGCGAGGGCGGCGACCCGCTCGCGCGGGCCGTCCGCGGCGGCGGTTGCGGCCCGCACCGCCGCGGCCAGCTCGGCGGCGCCCTCGAGGGCGACGGCGCCGATGATCTCCCGTTTGCCGCGGAAGTGGCTGTAGAGGACGGGCTGGCTGTATTCGATGCGCTCGGCGAGCCGGCGGGTGGTGACCGCGTCCCAGCCCTGCTGCTCGGCGAGTTCACGGGCCGTCGCCACGATGAGGCGCTCACGCTCCGCCCGTTCGCGCTGCTTGCGTTCCTGTACCGACATGATTCGATCCTAGCATCGCTAGACATGAGAGCGGCAGTAGTACTAGCGTTGCACCATCACCTAGCAACGCTAGATCTCAGGAGGTCGCCATGTTCAGCACACTCGCGGTCGTCACCACCGTGCTCGTCGGCGTGATGGTGGGGGTGGAGTTCGCCGTCGCCTTCGTCATGAGCCGGATCCTCAACGCACTCCCCGACGACAGCCGCCAGCTCGGCCATGCCCACGGGGGCCGGATGCTCGGTGCCCTGATGCCGGTCTGGTACATCGGCTCGCTCGTCCTCGTCGTGATCTGGGCCATCGCCGGATCGGACCAGGACGGCATCGGCCTCGTCGTCACCGCCGGCGGGCTGCTGATGCTCAGCGTGGTCATGTCGATCCTGCTGCTCGTCCCGATCAACAACCTGAACAAGACCTGGACCCCCGAGAACCGGCCCGCCGACTGGAAGGAGCAGCTGCACCGCTGGGAACGCTTCCACTACGTCCGCGTCGCCGTCATCATCGGTGCCTTCACCCTGCTCGTCTCCGCCCTCGTCTGAGCTCGCGGGCCGGCCCCGTACTGGCTCATCCAACTGACGAAGAATCACAAGACGAAGACTGACAAGGGGAAGAACCATGTCGCTGAAGAAGATCAACACCGTCCTGGCCGCCGTCTTCATCTTCTTCATCCTCTGGTTCGGGACGGGGTACGTCCTGAGCCCGGAGACGACGGCGGCGGGCTTCGGCCTGCCGAACCCGCCCTCCGGCGACGGCGGCGGTTTCCTCGTGGTCAAGGGAATCCGCGACGTCGTCCTGGCCCTGGTCCTGGGCATCCTGCTGGTGACGGGCCACCGCCGGGCGCTCGGCTGGGCGCTGCTCGTGGAAGCGCTCGCCGCGTACGGTGACATGACCACCGTGCTGGCCCACGGGGGCTCCGTGGCCACCGCGCTCGGCGTCCACTGCCTGACCGCGACACTGATGGTGGGCAGCGGTCTGCTGATCATGCGCGAGACCCGCAACGCCCCCGGCGCGGGCGCGGCCGCTGCGGCAACCAACGCCGCGCAGCCGGCTCCGCAGCTCGCGCCTCGGCCCGCCTGACGCCCGGACTTCACGTCAGCGGGCGGCGATGGCGCACACGCAGGTCATGATGAGGGCCACGGCCATCCCGGCCGCCGTCAGCGGGGCGGTCAGCGCGGGGTGGCGGTGGACGGCGTACCCGATGGTGCCTGCCAGGAGCAGCGTCACCAGGATCAGGAGCAGGAGTACGGCCAGGGCGATCGAGGACACGGGGTCTTCCTTTCGTCGGGTCATGCCGAGGCCGGCATGCGGTGGGCAGGTGCGCGGGGTGGGCTGGTGCGCGGTGGTCAGGTGTGCGGTCGGGTGGGGAAGTTGGCCGGTATCGGCTCTCTGTGACCGACCTTCGCGCCTAGGCTCGGTGTCCCCTCCTGGGAGCAGGTGGTTTCCCGGTGGGGAAGATTTCCGTGGGCTTCGGGGGAGCAGGAGCAGTCATGTCTGAGGGCGATGGCCGCAGTGGGGCAGGTTCCGGCGTGGAGGGGGCCGGGGAACCGGGCTCCGTGGCGGCGGCGCGGGCGCTGGGGGAGCAGCTGCGGCTGCTGCGGGAGAACGCGGGCTTGTCCCAGCGGGCGATGGTCGCCCTGCACGGGGGGAGCATCACCTCGGTTTCGCGGTACGAGAACGGGGACCGGCTGCCGCGCAGTGCCTACGTGGAGGCGCTGCTGGAGGAGGCGGACCGGCGCGGGCGGGCCCCGCTCACCACCGCCGTACGTGAGCTGGTGACGGCCCTGTACGAGCGGGCACTGGGCCCTGTGGGCGGGCGCAACAGCGAGCGGGCCGCGCTCTACGAACAGGAGCGGGCGCTGCGGGAGGTACAGGACCGGGAGGCCGAGACCGCCCGGCTGCTGGCCGAGCTGGCGGAGCCGGCCGACCAGGGGCAGGACCCGCAGGCCGGCACGGAAGCCTCGGACGGGGTGGACGCTCGGGCGGCGCAGCTGGAGCGGCTCAGTGGCCACCTGGCCGTACAGCGGCAGCGGATCCTGGGCGAGATCGACCGCCTCGTGGCCCGGCTTCCCGGCGAAGGCTCCGCTGAAGTCGTGCCCCACCCTGGGACGGGGCCGTTCCCCGAGCCTGTTCCCGGCCCTGGTGACGAGGCTGTTCCCCTCTGGAAACACCGCCTCCCGCTGGCCGGCCTGGCCGCCGTTCTGATCGCGGTGGCCGCGATCATCTGGGGAGCGGTACTGCTCCAGCGGGGAAATCCGGCCCCGGGACAAAGCCCGGTAGCCGACGCCGGACCCGGGCGCGAGAGCGCCACACCGACCCCGACCCCGACCCCTTCACCGAGCCCCACGCCCTCACCGACGCCCACGCCGATGTCTTCCCCCACGCCGCCCGCCCCGGCCTCCACCCCTCCCTCATCCGGCCCCGCACCCGTCCCGCCGCCGAGCTCCACCCCGCCCCCGGCGAGCGAACCCCCCGCCCCGACCGTGCCCGAGGCCGTACGCGTGCGCTGGCGCGGCACGCTGACCCTGGACGACGGCAGCAAAACCGGGATCCCGACGACGGGCTGGTTCCTGGATCCCGTCCCGCCCCAGCGGGCACCGCTGGGGGACCTCGGACTGTCCTGCCAACTCGGCTGCGATCCAGGACGCTACGTCGGCAACACGATCGTCGCCTTCAAGGGTCCCGGGACACCCGACCGCCAAAAATGCGTCGACCTCCTGAACACCAACCTCGGGCAACGCACCGCCGACGTCCCCGCAGGCCGCTCCGCCTGCTTCGGAACCGAAGCCGGCCGGGTCGGATACTTCACACCCGGCACAGGAAACGGCGGCCAGGTCAAACTTCAAACGACCGTGTGGGAACTACCCGACTGAACGATCGACTCCGAGTCGTCGACCGGCGCTCCCGGGGCAGAGTCCGAGCCGTGGGCGGCCTGGCGCGGCCCACGGGCCGGCCCGTACTGGACGCAGAACGTCACCGTCGACGCGTACCGGGCCATCGGCCGGGACGACGCTGCCGGAACCCTCCGGAGCTGGGCCGGCCAGCATGTCCGTTGCCCAGTTCCCTGGAGACGTTCTGGCGCGCGAGGTGCACCCCGCCCTCCGGCAGCCACCAGCCGCCACGAGCTCTCGGACCTCGGCCCCGAGGCGTTCGGCGCCGGCGGCCCCGCCCGGCCGGCGGTCGGTCCGGCCGGCTCGGCTCGAGCGCCGGAGGCACGTGGCGATGAAGACCCGGGCCGTGAGGTTCTCCTGTGACCCGGCCGCGGCGCTACCCGGAGTTCGGTGTTCCGCCTGGTCAACCGGGGGGTGGCCGTGCCAGGCGGGTTCGAGGCTGACCGTAGAGTGTGCCAGCCATGTGACATTCACATGGCCGAAATCGCTCCGGGGGGAACGAAATGCTCAACTCCGCGCGTCCGCGCGCACGGTTCAGATCCGCGAGGACCCTGCTGGTCCCCGCTCTGCTGGCGGCGCTGCTGACGCCCGCCATCCCGGCCGCGAACGCGTTCGCCGCGCCGCCGGCGGCCGCCGCGCCCATGAGCGTGGCGCCCGCGCCCGAGTCGAAGGCTGAACCGGTGCACCGCCCGGCGATCCCGGCGAGCTCCCCGAGCCCGGCCCGTGCGAACAAGGCCGCGGAGTCGGCGCCGCCGACCCCGGCGGGTTCGGCAGACGAGCCCTGCGCGCCGCTCGCGCTCGCGCCCCTCGGCGATCCGGGCAGCGCGGTCGGCAGCGCCACCATCGAGCCCCAGGGCACTGCCTGCTTCGAGGTCGTCGTGACGAAGCCGGGCATGCACCGGCTCCTCGCCTCCGACCAGTACGCCTACGCTTCGTTGACCTCCGGGACCTCCGGTGGGAGCCAGGTCGCGTGCGGGGACCCGAACGGCTCCTGGTGCGAGCTCGCGGCCGGTACGTACACGGTCTCCGTCTACAACAGCCACTGGGAGCCCATCACCAACCGGGTCGCCCTCGTCCCGCTGATGGACGCCCCCGGATGTCCGGCCGTCGCCGGCACCCGCTACGACTCGGCCCCGACCTCGGGGCTCTCCGCGGACCGCCTCGGCATCGTCTGCCACGCGTTCACCGCCGCTCCCGGCGAGCGGATCGCCGCCGACTTCCAGCTGGCCGAGTACGGAGACTTCACGTACTGGATCACGGACGGCACCGGCAAGCGCCTCTGCGAGAGTGCGAACTGCGTCCTGCCCGCAGGGGTGGGCGGCTACCGCGTCCTCGCCGAGATCCGGTGGCTGAGCGGAGGCTTCCCCGCCGCGTACAGCCTGAAGGTCCGGCGTCTGTCGAACCCCGAGGGCTGCGTGCCCGTGGCGATGACCTCGTACGGCTCCGCGCCCGCGCAGGCCGCCCCGCAGACCGGGTGCAGGACGTTCACCCCGACCGCGACCGGCCGCTACGACGCCGACGGCGTCGACGCGGAGGGCAGGGTCTCCGGCATCGCGGTGTACGCGGTGGACGGCTCCGCCGTCTGCACGGACGGGCGGGACTGCTCGCTCGCCGCCGGCGCCTCGTACACCCTCCGCACGGACATCGCCGTGCGGATCCTGTCCCGCACCGCAACGGCGGGCTGCGAGAACGGGGTCACGCTCGCGCGCGACCACAAGGGCACGTTCGCCGTCCCCGGCGAGGTCGACTGCCTGAACCTGCCGGTAACCCAAGGCGCCCACGTCGCCGTCCTGTCCGATGGTGCCGCGTCCATCAGCGTCGTCGACGCCAAGGGAGCCGCGTTCTGTGAGAACGGACTGACGGACGGCACCTGCGTCCTGGGCGGCACCGCTCCGTACCGTGCCCTCGTCTCCAAGCTCGACCCGGCGGGGGAGAGCGACGTCTACCGTCTCGTCGTCCACCGCACGGACGCGCCGAGCGCCTGCCGCACCTTCGTCCCCGGCGACTTCACGGGGAAGCCTGCGCGGATGAGCGTGAAGAACAGTGCGGAGGTCTTCGCCGACTGCCTGTCCATTGCGGCCAACGACCACTCCGCAGAAGAAATCCTCCAGATCCAGCGTGTCTCGGGCGACTCGCACGCGACGGTCAGCGTCCTGGACGCGAAGGGCAAGCCGGTTTGCTCCGTCAGCACGGCCTACGGCTCCTTCTACACCTGCCCCCTGACGGCCAAGGTCGCACACACCGTCCTCGTCCGGGGCCGGAACGTACCCGCCGAGTTCGCCCTGACCCGCCTCGACGTCACCGCCACCGCGCGCGGCTGTGTCCCGACCGCGGCCGCGGCGGTGGGCGGCCCGTCCACCGGCGGCGTACCGGCCAAGCCCGGCACCTTCCTGTGCCACCAGGTGACCACGGCCGACGCCGCGGACACCCTGCACCTGAACGCCCGGGACGCGCAGGGCACCGCCCACCTCATCGGGTACAAGGCGAACGGCGAAGTCGTCTGCGACTACTTCGCCGCGGGCTGCGCCGTCACCGGCTCCACCCGCTACCAGGTCCTCGTCCAGGTCCCGGAGGGCAAGACCGCGGCACCCGCCTACCGGCTGGACGCACTGCGCATCGGCACGGCGGCCGGCCCCGCCCCCGAGTGCGTCAAGGTCCCGAACGTCAGCTACGGGTTCGGGCCGCTGACCGCCACCCTGAGCGAGCAGAAGACGGCGATCTGCGCCGTGCTCCCCACGGCGACCGGCGACTATTTCGACCTGAGATTCACGCCCGCCGGGACCTTCGAGCAGTCACCGACGCCCTGGCTGTACGACCGGTCAGACCTGAAGAGCAATTGCATGCGGTCGTATTCCAGCGAGGGCCAGAACTACGCTTGTTCTCTCCCGACGGCCGCCCCTCCGAAGGCCTCCAGGCCCAGCACGTTCGTGATCGGTCTGCCGGAGAAGCCCGCGCAGGCCACCACCGCCGTGCGGATCGACGCGACGTGCCGCATGATCCCCTGCGGCCTCGACGAGCGGACCATCGGCACGGTGGGCCCGTCCACGGTCGGCCGGGGCAAGGTCACCATGACCGTCACGGGCAGCGCACTGCGTGAGGACACCGTGGTCGAGTTGAGCAACGGCAGCTTCCGTGCCCGCTCGACGACCGTCTCCGTCGCCCCCGACCGGCGCCGCATGACGGTCGCCCTGGACCTCACGAAGGCCCCGCTCGGCCCGCTGTCCGTGAGCGTGTTCGCGCACGGCATGGAGTACGGCAAGGGCTCGGTCACCGCCGTCGCCCCGATCCGCTCCACCGCCGCCCCCACCGTCACCGGCACCGCGGTCGTCGGTGGCACGGTGAAGGCGACGACCGGCTCCTGGTCGCCGGCCGCCGACTCCCACACCTACCGGTGGTACGCCGACGGAAAGTCGATCTCGGGCGCCACGGGCTCCTCGTACACCCTGCCGTCGACGCTCCAGGGCAAGCAGCTCACCGTGGTGGTGACCGCCCGCAAGGCCGGGCACCCGGAGGTGAAGGTCACCAGCACCGCCGTACTCGTCAAGGGAGCCGCACCCAAGGCGACGAAGGCCCCGTCCATCACGGGCACGGCCAAGGTCGGCAGCTTGCTGACCGCGAACCGCGGTACGTGGACCCCGACACCGACCTCGTACACCTACAAGTGGTACGCGGACGGCAAGCTCATCAGCGGTGCGACCCGCTCCACGTTCACCCCGACCAGCACGCAGCGCGGCAAGCGAATCAGCGTAAAGGTGACGGCCAACCGGACCGGTCACCTGTCCGGCACCGCGACCAGCGGCGCGACGGGGGCGGTCACCGGCTGACCCGCTCTGCTCGACGCAAAAGCCCCTGGGGCGGCCATCCAGCCACCCAGGGGCTTTTACGTCGGGACATTTGCCAACGTGCACCGTCGCCCGTGGATATCGCCATGGTCGCCCACCCCGTTCGTGGACCCGGCTCCCCTAAACGGAGGGGGAAGCGCGGACAAGGAACGTCTCCGTGCCGTGGCCGTCGTTGTTCCAGTTCAGGTGGAGGGCGGCCTGGCCGACCGCACGGCCCGCGCCGGCCTGGTAGCTCACCCTGCCGGTGGTGTAGGTGCCACTGCCCTTCTCCAGCCGGTCGTGCACGTCGTACGCGCGGCTGATGAGCCGCCGGCCCTTCGCGGTGCGCGCGATCCCCACGTCGATGCTCGCGCTGTCGAAGATGTACACCTGACGTGCGAGGACGCGCGGCGCTGTCCACTTCAGCGTGGCGTACGCGGTCACGGTCGACCCGCTCCTCTGAGCGCACACCGTCGTACGGAACGTCCAGTTGTCGGGCCAGGGCGTCGACTCCTGCGGCATGTCCAGCTCTCGTGAGGTGGTGACGCACTCGGTACGCCCGTCAGCCGGGGCCGCCGGCGCCGCCACCCCCACCAGGAGACAAGCGAGTGCAAGCGGCGCGGCCGCGACGGGAAGGATCCTGGGCATCGCTCGGAACTCCGGGGGAGCGGGGGGTGTGTGGACGCCTGTCCAACGACGCGGCCCAGCCTCGGGATACTCCGCCCCTGGGCGCGGCGTCGGCATCGAACCGAGCGGGCTCTTCGAACCTGACGGGGCAGCTTGTCTCGCCGAAGGCTGACTGCGCAGGTCAGGCCCTGCGGGTGAGACCGGTTGTTGTTATCGTCCAAGACGCTTTGTGTGCACAGCCGAGGAAGGGGCCGACACGTGTCCGCTCTTGAGTTTTACGCTCATGTCGCCACGCGCTGCGACGTGCTCGGAGCGGGGGTGGGCGCGCACCCCGACAGCTGGGAAGCCGTTGTGGGTACGGGCTTCCTCGATGTACTCGGTGGAGGGCTGCTACGACGGGACTACGGGCTCGTGGAGATCAACTTCGCGCCGGACCCGCAGGGCCGGATGTCCTGCTTCGGCTTCGGCATCAAGATCCAACGTCTCCTTCACGACCAGTCTCCGAGCACGGTACCGGCGCCGCTCTCACGGGACTACGGGGAGTTCGCGCCCAGGGTCCCGTTCGGAGCGCTGCAGGACGCGGTCCGGGCTCTGGGCCACACGGTCGAGCTCGACGACGTATCGCGTGACATGCACTGCTACCGGGTGGCCGAGTCGGCTGCCCGCATTCACGTCATCGTCGATCCCGGCCCCTACGGCTCGGGTGATCCCGATCCGGACGGCCATCAGGTCGGCGACGTATGGTCCATCGAAGTGTGGTGACCGCTCCCGGGAGCACCCACTGCTCTCGCCACCGGGCTCCGCCAGGACCAGTCGCTGATCCCACGCGGCCGGTGCAGGCCCGGCAACGGGTACTGCCCGGGCGTACGTTCCCACCGACCCGGCGATCGGGCGATCGGGCGGTCGGGCGCCGTCCGGGACTGCGACAGTAAGCCCACCGCTCGCGCACGTGGGCAGTTCGGTGTCCGGAGACCCGCGAGAATCATCCCGTGAGTACACCTACGCAGTCCCAACGGATCGTCGGACGCGGCGTCAGCACCCTTATCCCACAGAGCGCTACCGATCAGGCCATGGCCGCGCTCACCGGGCTGGAGACCGTGCCCGTCCACATCGGACTCCTCCAGGCGGCCGCCCTCCTGCTCGAGGACGCCGCACGAACGGCCACCGACGAGGCGGCCAAGGCCGCCATGGCCAAGACGGCGGGAATGCTGCGCTCCGCCATGTAGCCGGCGGCAGGGGCCATCCCCGCCCGCGCGGGGCAGCAGCATCCGGCGTCGACGGCCACCCGCAGCGGCTCGGTCGGCTCCTTCTGCGAGCATGTCCCCCATGGCTCGGATACGAGGCGGTCTCGGCGTGGGAAGCCGAGCACGGGGCTGTGCTCCCGCAGCCGTACCGGACCTTCGTCGCGGAGATCGCCACCGGATCCCAGATCGGACCGCGGGAGGACGGTGGCCTGCTGCCTCTGGGCCGGCTCACTCCAGGCTGGCCCTACCATGCCGACCGGAGTCCCGCGGCACCGTTCCCGCTCCAGGAGACCTGGGCCTGGGAAGGCGATCAATGGCTGGTGTGACTGACCGTTTCTGCACCTCGCTCGCCCCACCATGGGACAGCCCGGAGACCTCACCGGATCATGGGGGGCAGGGCAGTCCTCTGCCCGCGGAACCGCCTCAGTCGACGATCTCCGCATCGATGACATCGTCATCAGCACCCCCGATGGCCGCAAGGGGAGGTGGCGGCTGCCGCAGCTGGCCGAACCTTTCGGTTACCAGGAATCTGAAGAGGTCCATGGTCCTGTCATGCCGCTCACTGGTCTCGCCGGGTTTCAGGGCGGCGAGCAGAAGCAAGGCAAACACCCGGTCGCTGTCCTCCGGCCGGCCCGCCAACTGCTGCCTGACCAGCGAGATCAGGTCAAATGGCACGTCACCCGCCGCGCCCAGCGGCAAAGGCAGGTTGAGGAGGGATTCCTCCGTCACGTCAGTCAGTGCGGCCCTCTGCCACAGCGTGTCGAACCGCAGGAGCTGGTCTTCCGGCGTCGTGCTGCGTGCTCGAGTTCCGAGTATCTCGACCAGGGCGTCGATCGTGTCCCGCCTGGGCAAGGCAGGGCCGGCTAAAGCGGCGTGCAAGGTGCTGCGGGAAATCTTCTAGGCCTGCTTACGAACCTGCCGTCCGAGCTCATCGGTGGTGCTGCCATGGCCGCGGCCGGCTATGCCTAGATGCGCTGGTGCCGGCGACGGGGATCGAGCAACGAGGACAGCAATCGGCAAAGCTGACGGGCACCGGGTTCGGCAGCCGAGGCGCCGCCGAGAGCACAGCGGGAGGTCCGGTTGGTTTGGGGCGAAGGCTGCCCAGCCCCATCAGCATCCATCGGTGGCCCCAGGGCTCCTCTGTGCCGGCGCGCGGTCGGTCGCGGCGAACCACCCGTGCGTTCCCATCGTGCGACCGGTTTCGATGTCCGGCTGGTAGTGGTTGAAGTAGAGGAGCTGGAGAAGCCTCCCGCGGCTGTTCGTCCCGGTCTTGTCGAACACCTTCTTGAGGTGGTCCCTGACGGTGTGCGGGGATATCCCGAGCCGTTTGGTGATGTCGGTGTCGGACATCCCGTAGGTGACCAGCTGGGCGATCTGCCGTTCTCGCAGGGTGAGGCCGTACACGTCCATCATGATTCCGACGATGTGCCCGGGGCTGCTGGGCTGGATCATGACGGCGACACCGCCGTCCGCGTCCATGCGTACGGCGGTGACGGACAGCCACCGGCCGCTCCGGCTGCGCATGCGCAGGGAGGCATCGCCCGTCGTGCGGGCCATGCTGTGCGCGTGAAGTACGGGCTGCGGAAGCGGCGCGGCCGACTCGGCAGGGGCGCCGGCCAACTGCTCCAGCCACGCGTGCCCCGCCGGGGTGACCCTGTCGAGCTCGCCGCCGGGGTGAAACGTCAACAGGCCCGGCGCGGCCGGGAGCTCGGAGTCCGCGGCGGCGGCGTCGTGGCGCAGGTACGCGCCGCGCAGTGCCTCGGTGATGGACGGTGCGAGCGTCGACACCGTGGCGATCTCGCCGTCGCTGAACGGCGCCCGGTCGCCGCCGCGGTGCAGAACCAGCGCACCCCACACCGTACGGCCGCTGCGCAGAAGGACACGCATCTCATCGCCCATCCCGGCCGGGCGGTAGACGTCGCGGTAGCGGGAGCTGGTGTGCGGGCGCTGCCGGGTGGCCTGCCACAGGCCCGCCGCGATCCTGCCGGATTTCACCAGACCGGGGAACTGGTTGACGTCCTCTTCGCCGTACTCGATTTCCAGCAGCCGAGGCAGGTGGGCATGAGGCACGCCCCTGTGGTGAAATCCGCCGGTGTGCAGGAGCGTGGCCGGGTCGAGCGTCAGCCCGCACACACCGTCCGCTCGGACCGCCGCGGGAATGATGTCGCTCACTCGGGCAAAGAGCGTCATCGGGTCCGGTAACTCGCGGCACAGCCTCGCGATCCTCGCCTGGGCCCGGCGCAGCTCGACGCCGTTCGGTGGGGCTGGGGTCGATGGGGTCACCCGCGTCTGTTACCGCATCACGTCGACCGGCGAAACCCCCATTTCCAGGGATCGTCTGACTCCGGGAAGCGGCGTTAGCTTCGTTGGGTCACGACAGGTTGCGACCAACTGGCTTGAAGACAGGAACAGTTGACGCACCGCCATCGGGCGTATGGACGTATGGACGTACCCCGTGCACCGAGGAGCCTTGGTGCGCGTACGCAAGGTGGCAGTCCAGATGGTCGCGGCGACAACCTGCTCGCAGCCCCGCATCCACTCATCAGGAGGGACATCACCATGTCCGCACGCATCCGATTGGCCACCGCTGCCGCTGCCCTCTTTCTCGGATCGGTCGGCGCGTTGTTGCCCACCGCGGCTCAGGCGGCCCCTGCCGGGGGGTGTTGGAACAACGGCTGCAGCGGGCTGGACCCCGCCGCGTACTGCCAGGGTGATGCCGTTACCGTCGCCTCGGCCGCGATCGGGCCGGCGGTCCTGGAACTCCGTTACAGCGACTCCTGCGAGGCCATCTGGGCACGGATTTCGCAAGCGAAGTACGAGTACCCGGGTGACAACTCACCCGGGCACGCAAAGGTGATCCGCAACAGCGACGGTGCGTCCTACACCTGCTCCGTGCCCTTGGGCGGCACGTCCTGCTACACGCGGATGCTCGGCGATCACAACGTCACGAGCTACGCGTATGGTGACTTCGACCGGTCTCCGTACCAGTGGTCGGGTCGCACGGGATCCTACTGAGGCGTGGCAGCCGCACCTCCGCCTGTGGCCGTCGGTGCGGCTGCTGTGCCCTGTGCCCGCGGCGAGGAAGCCTTCGCCGCGGGCACAGGGCACGCGCCCAAGCGAAAGCCGCACGGGGGTACCCGATGCGCACGCCCGACCACACGTGAGCCCCGCCCACCTGTCAGACGAGACGGCAGGTGAACGGGGCTCTTTGCGGTTCGGGTTCATGTTCATGTTCAGCAGGCCGCGCAGGCTACATTTCGGGCCCTGCCGGTCTCCGCGTCAACGATCACGGTCACGCCCGCACCGTGCGGGCAGACTCGCCCGACGCGCTTCTTCGCTCACCGCATCCTCCTTGTGCATTCGTCACTGCCCAGTCCGGTTGGTGAGGGGCTCTTGCGACGCGGGCGGTGGTGTGAAGAGTGCCTGGACGGTCTCGGTGGCGAGGTCTCGCAGCCAGGCGTGGGCGCGGTCGTTGTCGTAGCGCTGGTGCCACAGCAGGTGCAGGGGTACGTCGGGCAGCGGGAGTGGCGGCGGCAGTGTGGCCAGGCCGAGTTGTTCCCGGGCCGTGCGGGTGACCGCGTCGGGGAGCGTGACGACCAGGTCGGTGTCGAGGGCGAGTTGCAGTGCGAAGGCTGCGGTGGGCCCGGCGGCGACGACGCGTCGGTCGAGGCCGCGTGCGGCCAGGGCGTCGTCGATCGGGTCGCGCAGGCTTCCGCGCCGCGAAACGGTGAGGTGTTCGGCGGCCGCGTAACGCTCCAGGCTCAGCGGGCCTTCGGTGAGCGGGTGGCCAGGACGGACGGCGACGACCAGCCGGTCCCTGCCGGCGAGGCGGTGGCGGATGTCGGGGAGCGTCGGGGCGCCGGAGCTCGATTCGAGGTCGACCTCACCCCGGCGCAGCTCGGCGTCGTCCGTCCCGGGTTCGGCGGACAGGCGCAGCCGGACGCCGGGGGCCTGATGGTGGACGGCCGTGGTCAGTGCGGTGCCGCATGCGGCGGTCAGGGCGTCGTGCCAGCGCACGGTGAACACCCGGTCCAGAGCCGCCAGGTCGAGTTCCTGTTGCGCGGACAGCAGCCGGTGGGCCTGCTGCACCAGGGCGTGGACCTCGGCGCGCATGGCCAGCGCGCGGGTGGTGGGGACCATGCTGCGGCCGGTACGGACCAGGATCTCGTCACCGGTGGCCTTGCGGATGCGGCCCAGGGAGCGGCTCATCGCCGGTGGCGTGACGTGGAGGCGTGCTGCCGCGCCGGCGACGCTTCCCTCTTCCAGCAGGGCATCCAGGGCCGTGAGCAGGTTCAAATCCAGTTGCATGGCAGTAACTCTACAAGTGCAAAGCATGCACTTGTTGTTAATGATCGGGCGGCCTACCTTCGAAGTGCGGGGGCGAGACAACCGCCCCGCCCAGACCGATTTCAGGGAGCCCACCATGAGCACAGCCATGCCTTTCGCCGCCGGTACGACGCTCCTGTCCGAAGTGACCGCCGCGGTGAAGACCGCCGGCGTCACACTGCGCGACCGCTACACCTCGCACCCCCGGGGCGTGAGTCTGGACGAGGTCGTCGGCGAGATCCACGCCAACGACGACGCGGTGCTGGACGTGCTGCGGGAACCCCTGCTGCGGGCCCGGCCGGGGTCGCAGTGGGCCGAGGACGAGCTGGCCGGGGGCGCGCTCCCGCCCGGCGAGTGGTGGGTCGTCGACCCCGCCGAGGGCAACATCAACCACGTCCACGGCCTGGACGACTGGGCCGTCACCGCCACCCTCGTCCGCGACAACCAGCCGGTACTCACCGTCGTCCACCTGCCGCTGACCGGCGACACCTACACCGCGGTCGCAGGCGGCGGTGCCCACCTCGACAACCTGCCCCTGAAGGTGTCCGCCAAGACCGACCTGGGCGCCGCACTCATCGGCACCGGCCAGGCCAAGCCCGGCGAGGACGAGCGCACCTTCCGGCGGATCGGTGACTCCGTCACCGCCATGCTCGTCAACGGCCTGGTCGTACGCGTGTCCGTACCCGCCACCATGCAGCTCATCCACGTCGCCGCCGGACGCATGGACGCGTTCTGGCAGTTCTCCGACGTCCGCTCCGGCCTGGTCGCCGGCGCCTTGCTGGTCTCCGAAGCCGGAGGCACCGTCACCGACCTGACGGGCGAACCCTGGAACACCGCCAGCCGCGACTTCCTGGCCGCCGCACCGGGCATCCACGCCGCCGCCCTCAAGGTCCTTGCTCCGATCGCCTGACCGGACGTACCGGCTCTCCCCGCCCCCCGCTCCCTACTCTCCGCTCAATACCGCAAGGAGCATCACCGCATGACCAACATCGGCATCCTGGGCGCCGGCCGCGTCGGCACCAACCTCGCCGGCAAGCTCTCCGCAGCCGGACACCACGTCACCCTCGGTAGCCAGAACCCCGAGGAAACCGCCACCCGCACCATCGGGCTCGCCCCACACGTCGCCTTCGCCGACCAGCGCACCACCGCCCGTACCGCGAACATCGTGATCAACGCGACGCCCGGCGACAGCTCCCTGGACCGCCTCACCGACCTGCGCACCGAACTCGCCGGCAAGATCCTCATCGACGTCTCCAACGCCACCCGCGACGCGCCTGACGGCCTGCCCGGCGACCTGTGCTACCCCGGCAGCAGCCTCGCCGAGAAGCTCCAGGCCGCGCTCCCCGACACCCATGTGGTCAAGACCCTCAACACCATGCTGTTCATGGTCATGACCGCCCCCGAAATCCTGACCACCCCACCGACCGCCTTTCTCTCGGGTGACGACCAGAACGCGAAGAAGACCGTCACCGGCCTGCTAGGGGACCTGGGGTGGACGCCCGACCTGATCGAGGACCTCGGCGACATCACCACGGCCCGCGCCACCGAGGCCATGATCCTGGTCGTGCCCCACGTCCTGCGCCGACACGGCTTCCAGCCCTTCGCCGTCTCCCTCGCCCGCTGACCCACCAAGACCGGGTTCGGTGCTCGACCTGCCCTACCTGCCTGACCTGCTCGACCTGCGCGATCTGGTCGTCGCTCGAACCTGCGACCCGACGGAGGCAACGGCCGTGACGACGACGTCGGTCACCTGGTGATTCACCGGTGTCGTCTTGCCGGACCGTCACGGTGTGGCATGGCCGCCGCCTCGGTCGAGATCCGCGAGGAACCGTCCTTGGCCGTCCAGGAATCCGTCCGCGAAGAGCGAGCGGGGCGAGAAGAGCGCAGTGAGCGTGATCTTGAGGTCCGACTGCTCGATGGACTGCTTGAGCAGTGAATGGGTCGCGTCCGGGTAGTGCTCGGCCGTCAATGCACCGCCTGCGTCCAGTACCTCGCGGTAGACGCGCTCCGTGTCGGCGGTGTCCACGTTGATGTCATGACCCGCGAGAGCCAGCAGCACCGGTACGCCGCGCAGGGCGCGAAGGTCCTGCGTGGCGTCCGCGGTGTGGTTCTTGGAGATGAAACCCCAGCGGTCGGCGGTCATGCCGTCCGCGTCGTCGTCCATGGCCTTGACGTACTCCTCGAACGTCGCATGGCGCTCCAGCAGCCGCCGTGTCGTGTCGCTCCTGGCGATCGCCGCGTTGGTACGGGCTGCTGACGCGCCGCCGGCGCGCAGTTCGGCGAGGAGGTTGTAGCGGCCCTGCCGGAGCCAGTTGATCGCGGGCGAGACGGCGATGACGAAGCTCACGGGCGTCTTGGCGGCGACCTTCGGCAGGACCCAGCCCGCCTGGCTGACGCCCCAGAGCCCGATCCGGTCGCCGTCGATGTCCGGGCGGGCGCGCGCCCACGCGATGGCGGCGGCCGTCTCGTCGGCCCGGTCGTCCATGGACTGGCCGAGCCAGTTCCCGGGCGAGCCCGCGACGCCGGGCTTGTCCCAGGAGAGGGAGGCGTAGCCGGCCTTGGCGTTCGCTTCCCACAGGGGCTTGTACCCGTCGTCATGGGTGGCGTCGACGGGGCCGTCGCCGTGGACGTACACGACCAGGCCGTGGCGCTTGCGGCCGTCCTTGGGGGTGGCCAGTACTGCGTTGAGGGTGTGGCCGCCGTGGCGGATCGACACCCGCTGCTCGTCCATGGCGTAGGAGTGCTGCCACAGCACCACGCCGACGAGGCCGGCGGCCGCGACCAGGCTCGTGACGAGTGACCACACGGCTATGCGGAGCCCGCGCCGTCGGGGCGGCTGGGTCTTGGGATGCATGGGATCTGACCGCCTCTGTTCGGGTGAGTCCTCTAAAACTATCATCACAAGCACGATCGTCTGAGAAGTGATAGTTTTAGGATCCGGATTGCAGCGGCAGGGGAGAAGAGGGCACGGCATGGGACTGGGACGGGGACTGGACACGACGGACAGCGGCACTGGACCGGTGATGACGGTCCGGCGGGGTCTTCCGGCCGGCGCCGAGCGGCGGGCGGCGGAGATGTACTGGGACGCCTTCGGCCGCAAACTCGGCCCCGCCCTGAACCCGCCGGACAAGGCGGTGCCCTTCATCGCCGCACACCTGAACGCCGATCGCGCGGTGTGCGCGCTCCTCGACGGGCAGCTCGTCGGCCTCGCCGGCTACCAGCTCGGCGGCCGTGCCCTCACCGGGGGATCGGCCTCCGCCGTCCTGCGGGCGTACGGACACCTGCGGGGGCTGCCCAGACTCCTGCTCCTCGCCCTGTTCGAACGCCACCCGGCCCCCGGACAGCTCGTCATGGACGGCATCGCCGTGGACCCGGGCATGCGCGGGCGCGGCGTCGGGAGCCTGCTCATCGAGGAAGTGGCCGCCCTCGCTGCGGAGCAGCACTGCCGGGAGATCAGACTGGACGTGATCGACACCAATCCGCGCGCCAGGGCCCTGTACGAGCGGCGCGGCTTCACGGCCGTGCGGACCGAGGACACGCCCTACCTGCGCGGGCTGCTGGGATTCGGCGCGGTGACCACCATGCGTCGCCCCGTCGGAACGAGAGGAGCGGAGGAACTGTGAGCGCCGAAGCGGACCACACGAACCACGCGGACGACACGGACGACACGGACCACGTCGAGGTCCCCACCCGCATGCTCGTCCACGCGCTGATCCGCGAGGACGGCACCGTCGGCGCGGACGAGCTCTACACCGTCGCCAACACCCTGGGCATGAGCGACCAGCAGGTGCGGCTGTGCGTCAAACGCCTCGTGTCCGAGGGCCGGTTCACCCACGAGGGCCGTGGCCGCAAGGCGCAGCTGCACGCGACCGCGGACACCACGCGCGCCCTGGCTCCCAACGCGGACTTCCTCCGGCACGCGTTCCAGCAGGACGACGGGCTCGCTCCCTGGGACGGCGTCTGGCACCTGGCTGCCTTCGCGGTGCCCGAGTCGGCGCGCACGTCCCGGGACGCCCTGCGCGAGACGCTCGTCCACCTCGGCGGCGCTCCGCTCCAGGGCGGACTGTACGTCTGCGCCAACGGCTGGGAACCGTACGTCGAAGAAGCGGCCCACCGCCTCGGCGCCCATGGTGCGCTCACCCTTCTCACCACGACCGACCTGCGCAAGGGCGACACCCGAGACCCGGTCGAACTCGCCCGCCGCCTGTGGCCCCTGCAAGAGATCGCCGACCGCTACCACCGCCTCGGCCGCATCGCCATGCCCCGCCTCGCCCGGCTCACCGGCCCTGCCGCACTCGCCCCGTCCGCACTCCTCACCATCGCGGTCGAGCTCGCCGCCGAACTCACCCGCGCCATGGAGCCCGACCCACTGTTGCCGCCCCAGCTCCTGCCCCAGCCCTGGCCCGGCACCCGGGCCCGGGAGCTCGTCGCCCGGTGCTGGGCGGCCCTGCACGAACGGGAAGGCGGCGAAGCCCACCCGGCCCTCTTCCGCCTCTACGCCGACATCACCCGGGAAGCCGCGGACCGGGCCGCGCGCTGAATGCGGGTGGCTTGGTGCACAAGGTTGGGTTCTGCGGTCGATGTCGGCGGCGAGGTGTGGCGGCCGGGGAGGTCGTCTCGCCGGACGGCTGGCCCTGTCGGGCAAGGCTTCGAGGAGCCTCAGCACCGTGCGTGCTGCGGCTGACGGCCACGCCGAAGACTCTCGCCATGCGGGCACCGGCTCGGCCGGCGTCGATCGCAGGCGCACGGTCCGCCGGCCGTACCGACGGGTCAAGCCCGGCAGCTGTTCCGCGAAGGTCCGCCGCCCGCACGAGATGACCGGGCAGAGGAACCGGCGGACACGTCGGTGTCCGCTGAGATGCGTCAGCGGACACCGGTGCGCGTGAGTACGCCTCCGTGTGGTTCAGGATGCCGCGGCGGCCCTCTGAATGCGGGGGACGAAGACCTGAGCCAGAGAATGGGCAGTGGCGGGGTCCAGGGAGCTGCCTTCCCCTTCCAGCGTCACCTCGGCGACGACCGTGCCCAGGCACACGATGAGGAAGAGGCCGTCCAGGCCGCCGACGTTGCGGTAGTAGGCGTGGCTCTCGGTACCGGGAACCGGGGGTACCTGCGCCTTGGTGTACTTGGCCGACCAATTGGCCTCCTTGCGGCAGGCCTCCTGGGCGGCCTTCTTGTCTGCGAAAGCCGTCATGTCGAAGTGGGCTTCCTCGCCGACTGCCTCGAAGTTCGCTTCGCCGCGCGCGATCCTGGCGCAGTACCAGTCGGCATCAGCACCGCAACTCTCGCCAGCTCCGGGCGCCTCTTCGATGTTCGCGCTTGCGTTTTGCGGCCTCCACCCGGCCATCGACGCCGGGTCGGGTAGCGCCTGTTTGAACTTCTCTTCGGTCTTGAAGACGGTGTCGAAGTCCGCCTTGCCGACTGCCGAGCCGGCCGAGCCTGATCCTGTTCCGGCACTGTTGCCGGAGGCCGGTTTCGGCGTCGCCGTATCGGAGCCGGCGCCTCCACAGCCGGTGGAGAGAACCGCCAGCGTTACCAGCACTGCCGCACTCGAACCTATGCGAAACCTCAAAACTGGCACTCCCCGTTGGTCGTTGCTCATCAGGCCACCGGTGCGGTGGTCTGCCGCTACATCGGATGATCTTGACACCCGTGCCCTCGGCCATCAACCACACGTACCCCCGGCGCAGCTCTCCGGGGACTCGGAAGGTCTGGCCGCACGACGGGGTCGCCGTTCGATTCCGTGGAGAGCGGGACCGGGTCCGTTCTGGGGACGCCGGTCGATCTGGACGAGCCTGGCATCGGACAGCGAACGCAGGCTGCTCCGAACTACCGGTTGCCCCCCGGCGAATGAGCTGCCGAGCCCAGTCATGCCGGTGGGCCGGGCCTCACGACCTCAGCACATCTTCCCGACCTTCAACGCTCGCGCCTGCTCTCCGCCGTTCTCCGGGCGGATTCGCTCGGCCAGGCAGTGCCGGTGGGAGATGATGGTGTGGGCTCCTGGACCGTCGATGCTGCGCGAGTCCAGGACGAGGGCGTCTCCACCTGGGCTCAACGTGATCCGTTCACCACAGAAGTCGCAGCTCCAGGTCAGCGACTCCACGTCCGCAGGCCGGATGGTGAGCCGCACTGATACCGGCGGATGCCAGCGGCGGATCTGCTCGATCACTGCATCGATGTGTGAACCGATGGGCGGAAAGAGAGCGAGTAGTTCGTCATGGCTGCTCGTGATCCGGGAGAACTGCTGGATCATGTCGATGGAGGCCGACAGACCGGCGTTCTCGTAACCAGCGATCTCAACGAGCACACCCCACGGGTGATGGCTGAGGACCCTGGCCCGCACCCTTTGACCAGGCATGAGCGCCATGCTCTCTGCCTCGAACCTTTCCATCAACTGCTTTCCCATCCGTAGCCCAGCGAGCCGCGCCTGGCGGAGCTCAGGCGCGCGCGTCGTCGTCGGCGGCGCCGATCACCGCGCTCAAGGCCCGCAAGGCCCGCAAGGCGTCATCGTAGGGGTGACGGTCGAAGTGGAAGCGACCGACTGCCGCACAGTCGCGGCTAGTACGGTGCGGTTGCTCGAAGGCGTCCCAGGTCACGAGGCCGGTTGTCACGGTGATGCGTGCGTTCGTGGACCGTCCGATGAAGCGGTCCTGCATCGGCCCGAACCGGAAGAACCCCCGGATGAGACCGCCGAAGGCATCGCCCGCGGGCTGCATCCCGGCCTCGGTCTCGAACCCGTCGATCAGCTCGGTGAGAAGTGCCCCGTCGCCCGCTCGCATCTCCATGGAACGGCGGGCGGCGAGGACGTTCGGTTGGTCAGTCCCGGCCGGACGCCGGTTGGTCAACTCGGCCACCCCTGTGAGGTGTGGGGATGTAGCCCTTCACGCCGCCGGGCAGTTGGGCGACGCACGCTGGTGAGCAGGCGCTGACCAGTAGAGGAAGCACGTCGGTGGCTACGCGCAGCGAGATCCACACCTGATGAAGTCCGCCCGGTGCGATCGGAAGGTCGCAGACGCTGCAGCCGTGAATGGCAGTGGCGCCCCAACGCAGGGGATCCAGGTTCTCCAGGTCGAGGTTCGCAACGGAGTCTCGGGGCGACTGAAGCCTTGGGAAGGGTGCTCGCAGCTTCTCGTTGCCAAACAGCGCGCGCGTGCTCACCGTGCTACGGGTCAGCTTCTGGCATCGGGTGATCTCGTAGGGGAGCCAGTGCAGCCGGTACGAGGTGTACGGAGTGAATTCTTCCAGGCTCGTCATGGCTCCGATCTCGGGCGGGATCCGGACCAGGTTGCTGCCGTAGAGCACGAGGTGCCTGACCGACGTCAGCGTGCCGATGCTTGGTGGCAGGGTGATGACCTGCCGCCGCTCTTCCGGGCTGAGCTCGATCAGGGGACGGAACTCTTCGCGCCCGTCGGCGGCTGCCTCGTCCACCAGCTCCAGCAGGTGCTGCCAACCCGGCGAAGAGGTGTCTTGCCGTTGGGTGTGAAATCCGACGCGGGCGCGCGGATGCGGCCTGGACTGGTCGAAGCACCAGCACACTTCCTGGCGAAGCCCCCGCTGCTCCGGGGCAGGGCCTGATGGGTCACCCCAGCGGTTCACCTTGTGCGCCTCGCCTTTTCCCGGTTCGTCATGGCACCAAGATACGGAGGCTGCCGTGCGCCCTTCCCAACGTTTGGCAGTCCTGGCTTCTCGTCGCAGAGGAAAGTGCGCGCCTCGGCCAGCAGTTCCGGATCACCGTCCGGGCCGGGTGCCGCCGCGCTCCGCCCGCGGCGGCCGAATACCTCCTCGGCGAAGATGCCGAGCAGGGTCAGCGAGAAGTACGCGTACGCCAAGGCCTCGTCGATGAGCTCCCGCGAACAGGGCCCACATCTGCCAGTACGCCCCCCCGCAGCGTATTGCCGGTACCCCGAACGGCCACCACCCGGCCTCGGCCTGACGCAGCGGCTCCGCCTCGAACGTCCGGTGCGCGTCCTCGCAGGGACGCGGCGCACGGTCCATGTTCGAGGGCCGGCGCATGGCCCGCCGCACCGCATCCGCCGTTACCTCGGGTCGCCGGTTGAGTCGACGCCCGACCCTCGGATCCGCCCGTGGCGGCCGGGCTTGCGGGCGGCGATGGCTAGGTGGTGGGGAGGAGGTCGGCGACGAGGGCGGCGAACTCCTCGGGGTCGAGGATGCGGATGCCGAGTTCTTCCGCCTTGGTGCGCTTGGAGCCGGCCTTCTCGCCCGCTACCAGGAGCGTGGTGCGCTTGGACACGGACGAAGACGCCTTTCCGCCGGCCCGCTCGATCAGTTCGTTCATCTCGTTCCGGGACAGCACCGCCAGGGGGCCGGTCATGGAGCCGGTCACCACGACGGCCTGGCCCGCCAGCGGGCCGCCCGCCGAGTCCTCGCCGCCGTCCGTGCCTTCGTTCGCGCCGGTTGCGGGCTGCTGCGGCTCGGTGACCTGCGTGCCGACCTGCTGAGCCTGGAGCTTGTCGAGGAGCGGGGCGAGTTCGACGAGTTCGGCCGCGATGACGCGGGCCTTCTCGGTGCCGATGCCGTCGACCCCGGCCAGCACGTCCGCGTCGGCAGCCCGGATCGCGGCCATCGACCCGAAGTGCGCGGCGATCCGGCGGGACATCGTACGCCCGGTGCCGCGGACACCGAGGGCACAGAACACGCGGCTCAATGCGGCCCCGCGGGCGGTCTCGATCGCGGCCAGGAGGTTGGCGGCGCTGGTCTCGCCCATCCGCTCCAGACCGAGGAGCTGCTCGCGGGTCAGCGTGAACAGATCGGCGACGTCCTTGACCAGACCGGCCTCCACCAGCTGGATCGCGCGCGTGCCGCCGAGACCCTCGATGTCGAGCTGGTCGCGGCCGGCCGCGTAGATCACCGAGGCCACGGCCTGACAGCTGCGGCCGCGCACGCACCGCCACCGCTGCTCGGAGGTGTCGATCGCGTCGCCACAGCGGGGGCACACCTCGGGGAAGACGATCGGGCTCTCTGCGCCGGTGCGCTGGTCGGCCAGCGGTGCCTCGACCCGGGGGATCACGTCGCCGGCGCGGTAGACGAACACCTGGTCACCGATCATGAGGCCGCGACGGGTGATGTCGGACGGATTGTGAAGCGTGGCGTAGGTGACCGTCACCCCGTCGATGACCACGGGCTCCAGGACGGCGCGCGGGGCGATGATCCCGGTCCGGCCGACGTTCCACTCCACCGCCAGCAGGCGCGTCACCTTGTGTTCGGCCGCCAGTTTCCGGGCCACCGCCCACCTCGGGGCGCGCGAGCCGTTGCCCGCTTGACGCTGGTCCTCGGCCGTGTCGGCCTTGACGACGACGCCGTCGATCCCGAACGGCAGGTCTGCGCGCAGGCCGGCGATCACGTCGATGCGTTCCTGGACCTGCTCCACGGTTTCGCATCGCATCGGGGCGGCGGCCGTGCCGGCGGCCGTGTTCGCGCCGAGCGCGGCCAGGTTCTCCAGCAGGGCGAGGTGGCCGAGGTCGTCCAGGCCGACCGCGCTGTAGGCGAAGAAGGTCAACTCGATCCGGTAGGGGCGGTCTTTGGCCCGCAGGGTGCCGGCCGCTCCGCTGCGCGGGTGCGCGAAGGGCGTGGCCTCGTGGGCGAGCCGGATCCGGTTGGCCTCCTCGAACTGCGCGGTCGTCAGCAGCACCTCGCCGCGCAGCTCGACGTCGATCGGCCGGGTGAGGAGCGGCGGCAGACCGAGGACGGCTTCGGCGGCGTGGGTGATGTCCTCGCCGGCCAGGCCGTCGCCGCGGGTGAGGACCTGAACGAGCTTGCCACCCCGGTACCGGGCGGCGATCGCGAGGCCGTCGAGCTTCGGCTCCACACACCATCCGGCCACAGGGTGCCCGAGACGCCGTTCCAGACCTGCGGCCCATTCGGTGAGCTCGTCGGCGTCGAAGACGTTGTCGAGGGAGAGCATCGGCACCGAGTGCGGCACGTCACCCTGCACCGCCCCGCCCGCCACCTTCCCGGTCGGCGACTGGGCGAGCACCTCGTCCGGGTGGGCCTCCTCGTAGGCCGCGATGGCGCGCAGCAGCCCGTCGTACTCGTCGTCACCGAGCGGGGTGGTCCCGTCTCCGTAGTACGCGGCCGAAGCCGTCACGGCGGCGGCCACGGCCTCCGTGTAGGCGGAAGGGGAAAGCAGGGCGTTGTTTTCGGTCATGTAGGCGATCATCCTGCCCGGCACTGACAATGCCGCCGAAGCTCGCCTTGCCACGGCAGACAGCCGACAGCCGGCAGCAGACAGCACGCAACCACCCCGCTCTGCGGCACAGCGGGGAAGGAGCAGGTCGGTGAGCTAATCTGCCCGCATGAGCGGACAGTTCACCGGATGGCCTGAGCAGGCCATGGACGTGTTGTGCCAGCTCCAGGGCGAACCGACCCACGCGACCCGCGAGCGCTGTCGCGCTGACCGCGAACAACTGGTCCGGCAGCCGATGATCGACCTGCTCAACGAGGTCGCGGACGCCGACTCCCGATACGAGGACTTCTCCGTCTGGCACTACCGCACCGACTCCTGGTGGTGGCAGAACCAGAGCGCGGTGATCCGGCTCGACCGCAAGATCGAGATCGGTCTCCGGTTCGCCCTGGACGGCCTGCGGATCCAAGGGGCCTGGTGGTACCCCGATCCCGGCCAGGTGGACAGGTTCCGCAAGGCCGTGGCCTCCGAAGGGAGCGGCCGAGAACTGTCCGCCATCGTGGAGGACGTGCGGAAGAAGGGTTACGACGTCTCCGGGGACGTGATGAAACGTCCTCCGCGCGGCTACCCGACGGACCACTCCCGTACGGACCTGCTGCGCCACCGTTCCCTGATCGCCGCCCGCCCCCTCGGCTGCGAGGAGTGGCTGCACACCTCCGAGGCGGTCGACCGGGTCCTCTCGGCCGCCGCCGACCTGGACCCCATGCTGATGTGGCTGGTCCGCCACCTGAAGCACACCTCCTGACATCACGAAGGCGCCGCGCCGGACGGGAGGAAGGTCATCCAAGGAGCAGCGGGGCGGCTACGCCGCGGCGATGCGAGGCGAGACGGCATGGGGAAAGGGTCCCTGGCGATCGGCAGGGCCCTTGGTGCTGTCGGTGGCCGGTCAGGGGCCCGAAGGTCAGGTGGTGGGGAGCGCGGCCGGGAAGCCGGCGGGGACGCGCACGATGTCGGCGTCCTGGTAGCCGCCCGCGTTCCACTCCGCGCCGGTGAGGCCGTGCTTGCGGCCACCGCTTCCCGCTCTCCGAAGTCGCCTCCGTGCGAACGGCGTTGGAGTCGCGCGGGGGCTATGGGCAAGGTCGGTGGGTCCCGTAGCGTCGGCGGTGCACAGGCCGATCAGCGTGACTGCGGGGGCAGACCATGAGGCGGACCGGGCACGCGATCGCAGCAGCACCAGCTGGACCGTCTTCCAACGCTGGGAGGAAGCATGAAGGCAGAGATGATCGCCGTGCTCGTGGCCGTCGTGGGTGTGGCCGGCACGCTCCTGGCCCCGATCACGACCGCCTGGGTCAGCGCGCGGACCCGGCTGCAGGAGTTCACCCTGCAGCAGCGGGCCGCCGAGATCACGCGCCAGGACGAGGAACGCAGGACGGAGATCGAGCGCCGGCGGACCACCTACATCGCCCTGAACTCCAGCACGCGGCTTTGGCGCATACGACTCCTCTTCCTGCTCGCTCCGGCTTGCTGACGCGTAACGCCGGAACCCCTATGACAGCCTCCTCATGACAGCCTCCTCATGACGGCCTCCTCATTCAGCACTGCCAAAGGAAAACCGCGTGAGTGCAGGGCTCGCAGGCGAAGGCGTACGCGCTGCCGCCGCCGCCGAAGTTCATCGACGTGCTGTGAGCGGGGCCTTCCTCAAGCTGAACGATCAAGGGCAGCCGGCGATCGCATGAGGGGCATGACGGAGTCTCGTCCCCCTGGAGCCACGCGGGCACTCCGCCGAGCTGCCCGAGTACGTCGGCCTTCGGCCGGCCCGACGTCTCGGCCCAAGCGTCGCGGGCTCGGCCGTAGTCCGCTTCCTTCCCCGGTTCCAGGGTGATCGAGCGGACCGTGCTGAGGGTCACCACGCCCTCGTCGACGTCCTCGCCGAGCGGGGGCGGTGGCAGCGGTCGAAGCCCCGCGGGCGGAAAGAGGAGTGCCCGGTTCCCACCGGAGCCCGGATCCCAGTCGTCACACATGCCGGGGTCGTTCTGGCAGGCGAACAGGGCGAGGATCCCGCGACCGGCGCCCATCTCCTGCGTCTCCTCCGCCTCCGTCCCCTCCCGAGCGATGCCGCCGACGCCGTCCAGGACCACCTGGGCCAGGAACTGCATCGGACCGGCACATGAAGAACAACAAGGCCACTCGGTCCCGGGAGGGGCCAGCGGTATGCCACCGGTCCGGGTGACCGGGGCATCCGGTGAGACCGGGCCTGCGTCGATCATCAGTGTCGTCATGAGACAGGACCCTAGGCGACCCCTACGACATCCCCACCTTCAGACGCCCGATGCCAATCGCCGCCGTCCAGACCAGGTCGGGTCACTGCCGGTAGCGGACCGGGGCCGGTCGTGATGAGGCGTGTGCGCGTGCGCGGGTCGTTGGGGTAGCGCGGAAAACGGCTCGACTGCGGTGCGCTCCACGCGCGAGGATCCGGGGCCACGCTCAGACCGCCGGAGGCCCCGTGGGATCGAGAGACGCCGACATCGACTTCACCTTCACGTGTCCGACCACCGTGCGCGCGGTCTTGGACGCCGTCACCGGGATGGGCTGGTCGGCGGAGGTCCCGGTCGGAAGCGTCACCTACATGATCAACGACGTGGATGACATGTACGAGTGGTACGGCAGTTCCCCCGGCGACATCGGCGAGGTGCTGGCACGGCTGGACGCGCCCGGGAACCTGCCGTACACCGTGGCCGTGAACCTCTACCACCCGGAGGCGGGGACCGGCGGGATGCTCATGTTCATGCCCGGCCGCACGGAAGCCTCGTTCTCGCCCACCATCGACCGCCGGCGCATCCCGGCGGCGCCGGAGTCCACCGACCTCGCCTGGTACCTGCACGCCCTCGTCCCCGCCCTCGTCACGGCAGGACTCGAAGGATACGAGGCCAAAGAGATACGGCACTGAGGAGCCGACGCAAACGCATCAGGCCGGCTGCGGCACAGGCGGCTCTCCCTCAGCCAAGGGACCGCCTCGCGGTGCCCAGCTCAACGATCGCCCGATGGCCCCTCACCGTCGTCCGTCCACGCCCACCTGCTCGGCGACGGACCCAGGGGCGGGCCGGAGTTGCCGTGGCAGGGGAAGGTCCGCCCCACGGGAGGTGGCTCGGAGAGGTCCTAAAAGATGTCCATGCGCCTGTGCCGCGCGAGATCCTCGACGATCTCACGGAGCCACGCACCACGGACCTCCGGCAATCGGACCAGGGTGTGCAGGAACGTTTTCCTGTCGGCGCGGAAGAGGTATCCAGGGCGCGGCGGAAGCGGTTCGTCGCGCAGGACGTCCTCCGGTACGCGGCCCGCCATGGGGACAGGGAGGTGAGGCGTGGGGAAGGCCAGCCAGAGCCACACCCCGAACTCCAACGGGACCGGGTATGCCGATGTGGCCGGACCAGCGGGCGTCCAGATCTGACCCGTCTGCGGATGGACCGGCACGAGGAGGATGCCGGCACCCGGGTCGGGGGCAGGCAGCCCGGGCCCGGCAAGGACGGCGTGCCGCTCCGGCAGCCCCGCGGGAAGCAGGGCGTCGAGGGCTCGTTGGAACACTTCCTCGGTCAGGCCTTTCGGGACCGTCACGGGATGTCCCTCGGAAGCCGCCAGGAGGTGGGCGAGCGCCCGGCCGGCAGCCGCCTCCCATCGCGGGCTCCATGACCAGTAGTGGCTCGACCCGCTCCATGGTCCTGCCCACGTGGCGATCGGCTCGAGCGGGGCCGTGCCTTCCGTTTGCTCCGTGAGTTCCTTCCAGGAGAGCGGTTCGGTGGTGGCGGTGCCCTCGACTGGCAGGCGATGCACGGCGTTGGGGGCCAGCCACACCGCCTGCCAGAGCGAACAGTCGTCGATCCTTGTCGCCACGAGCAGGCCACATGCCTCACAGGCCATGTTCGGGCCGTCGGCCCCGTCGATACCGCAGCAGGCACCCCCGCGCTGCTCGGGGATCAGCCGGGTTCCGCGGACGTCTCTCGGCGCGATGACGATCGCGCCCGGCGCCCCGCCGGACAGGGCGTGGACGCGGGCGTAGACACCGCGTGCGGCCGCTTCGTCCGGATCGACCTCTTCCCACTTGCGCCACGGTGGCCCCCAGGGCTCCGGCTCGACGGCGTAGCTCCCGGACTGCATGAGCACCGGGAGCTGAGCCCCGTTTCCGTACGTCTGATGGGCGTGAGCCGGAAGATGGACCCGGGACAGCGGGGCGGTCAACTCGGCACCGCACCCCGCGCACACGAAAACGAACAACGAACCTCCACCGTGGAACAGCGGCATCGTCGCATCTCGACTACTGGGCGGCCAAGGTGTTTTCGTCTGCTGCCGAGCGAGGCGCGGTGTCCCCGCCCTCGTGAAGGGAGGCCATCTCGCCGAGCGCCGGTACGGGTACGGGTACGGGCCGCAGAGAATCACCGGACCAGCGGACGGGTCCGTCCGTGAGCCACGAGCCGTCCCCGAGAGGCACCAGGTCGTAGGCGTGGGCCGCTTCCACGGGCATCACGCCGCTGATCGCGCCCGTGCGCACGTCGATCAGGTGGTGGCGGAACCACTCCTCCCCGTCCTCGGTCTCACCGCCGAGGGTGACCACAGCCGAGTCCCGGGTCAGGTAGCCGCCGCTCCATTCCACGAAGGTGTCCTCCGGGTCGTACCCGAAGGCCTCGACAGGGAGAGCGAAGAGGACGTCGCCGCTCGGGTGGTTGTGGAATGCGACGTCCGCCTGCCCGTGGTCGACGGTCATGAACTGCTCCCCGCCCGGCGCCAGGCCGATCAGGCAGCGGTCCGACCACGGGTACGGAACGAAGTCGACCTCACCGCAGGCCCCGGCCGTGCCGCGAAGCACGACCGAGCCGTCTTGGCCCTCACCGATGTCGAGGTAGATGCTGCCGTCCACGGGGTGCACGTGGTGGCCGGCGCCGTGCCCGACCGTCTCCAGCTCCAGGCGGGCGAGGACCGTCCCGCCATCGGCGTCGTACACGACCCACTGGTCTCCGCCCCCGCGTCCTGCCATCGCGTCAGGCCGGTAGGCCCACACCGTCCGGCCGTCCAAGGACAGCGCGCAGCCGGGCCGGTGGCCATGGCGTACGTCGGAGTGCGGCTCGAAGTCCGACGCCCACACCAGGTCACCGGTGCGCGTGAGGCAGACGACCCCGTTCGGCGTCGTGTACACGACTCGCTCCAGATCGGGCCGGACCACCGACTCCACGACCTCGTCGCCGGCCCGCGGCCGGAACACAGCCGCGGGCTCCAGCCTCCCGAACCTGTCGGAGTCCATCACGTAGGCAAGGATCTGCCCGTCACGGTGACGGGTTACGACCTTGAGAGGACGAGCAGGAATCATCTGCCGAGGCTAACGCCCGGCCCGGAGTCCTGACCGGAGGGGCCATCCTGCTGCGCTGTCCACGTTCGGCCCCCGCTCATGACGAAGACATCCCACGGGACGGGGTGGTGGATCGTGCGGGCCGCCTCCCTCAAGGAGGAGCCGGCGAGCCTTCCGGCAACGGACAAACCCGGAGCCCCACTGACATCCGCTCTGCGCATGAGTGGTCACCGCCGTATCGCTCCGGACCTCCCGCGGCCCTCGGCCCTCGGGCATCGGGTGACCTTCAGGCATCGGGTGACGGCAGCGGCCGGCCCTGGCCGTGCCGGACATGCCCCACCCATGAATCGGGGGCCTGAGCGGACCAGGCGACATCGATCTCAACACCGTGAAGTGTGCGGGTGAGATCGGCCAGCTGCCTGAATATCATGGCCTGAGCGTCCTCAACGGTCGCATCGGAGCGCACGGGCACTCTGCCGCATCCGCCGAGGCCGCCCGCTTCGTCGGCGATGAACGTGTAGCGCCACACGCCCTCTCCAACGGTCAGCAGGACGATCTCCTTCGGTATGCCCACGGTAGGGCTCTTCCTCTTCGTCTTGGGTCGTCTCACCACGGGGCCATCCAACCCGACGGCGGTGCGCGGCCAGGGACCTGGCCCCCGACGACAGCGCGCTGTTCGTGGCAGACGCCACGGGATGACCGCCTCCGTCGGAACGTACGTCGTCGACCTGGTCCAAGCACCCGTGAAAGGGTGAACGAATGCCGACGACCCGCAAGCCCCCGTACCACCTCCCCACCGCCCTCACACCGTGGTCGGACACCACCCAGGCTCACAGCGATCTCCTTGCGGCGAAGGCCCTTGTCTATGACCCCTGCGGGTTCACCTGCTCACAGCCGGTCCCTGAGGGCGAGAGTGCCGAGTACGCCGCCCACGAATTCACCCTGGACGGCCTCGCCATCCGATTCCGTGCCGCCAAGACGACCCCCACGAAGGTCGGCCAGTTCGTCACCGTCTGGAAGAGGTCCCCGGCCGGCCCCATCCAGCCCTACGCCGCCACGGATCCCGTCGACCTCTTCGTCATCAGCAGTCGCGACGATCACCACTTCGGCCAGTTCGTCTTTCCCATGGACGCGCTCCGCCGACACGGCGTCGTGTCGGAGAACGGCTCCGGCGGGAAAAGGGCCTTCCGCGTCTACCCACCTTGGGTGACCACCACCAACCGCCAGGCCGACCATGCACAGGCGTGGCAACTGGACTACTTCCTGTACTTGCGCCAGGACGAGCCCATCGAGTCCGCCCGGGCCAAGGAGCTCTACCACCCCTAGGACGCACAGCCGCGGCCCCGAGGCCGGGCCCCGGCCACTCACGATCGCCAGGTCGGCGAGGGGCAAGCCGTCGGCGGGGGCTGACTTCATCGGTGCGGCGATGGACCTCGGAGCTGTCTCCGGCCGCGTTCAGGATTTCTCCGCAGGCTCCCCGGTCATTCGCCAGGACACGCTCACGTCACCCGTCCACGTCTCGCGCCATGCTGTGCACTCGCAAGGCGTGACGCTCTGTCGTGAGTCACAAGAAGTGGAACCAGAGCCGTATCTCGCCTACGCAGACGCTCAGGTGTTCTCCATGTGCCGGCTGTTGTGCCAGGCCTTTCTGAGGGCTTCGAGTTCGCTGCGGGGGAAATGCTCGCCCCACTTGCCGCGATATCCGCTCACTCCGTACTTCTGCGCGACCCCGTCGAAGCAGCGGACGACAGCACGGACCGCACTGTCAATGTTTTGCAGGCTCGACCAGATTTCGATTCCGGCGTTGTCGTGCTTGCTGCCGTCGGCAAGTTCCAGCACACGAATCCACAGGTCGGTGCCCTCGCGGTAAAGGATCCAGCGGAACGCGGTGGGTTCCGCCTCGAACTGCACGCGCACCTCCGCTTCACCGGTGACGAGGCGGGCCATCGCCGTCAGCAGGTCCTCGGGTGCCGTGGAGATGGATGAGGCGGTGACCTCGGCCTCCGCCTGATGGTCGGTGATGGTGCAGTCGGCCCATCCGCGCCCGTTGAGGGTCCAGACGAGCTGCATGTCAGCCGTGATGACCTGCCTCCTGGCCGAGGAAGTGCCGGACATCGGTTGCGAGAGCGGACATCTGCTCGCCGGCTTCCAGCCAGGTGGTGACGGATGCCTCCCAACTGCCGACGGACATTTGCCACGGACGCAGTGTCCAGGTCAGCCCGACATGGCCGCCCGAGCGGAAGACTGCTCTGACCGTGAGATCTCGGTCGATGGTCTGCCAGACCCGCTCTCCGTCCCAGCCCCGGAAGTCCTCGGTGAGCTTCTCCAGAAATGGAGCCAGGTCGCCGCCCCAGTTCCAGGTCGGCAGGCCGTCCAGGCGAGCGTTCAGACCGGCCGCGCAGACCTCGATGGCGTAGTGCGCGAGGTCTTCGTCCTCGTCGAAGAGGTCGCAGAACTTCACAGACACGGAATGGTCGTCCTGGCAGCGGACGGTCAATTCGGCTGGTTCGTCGGGGGCGGCGTATCGGGAGCTCATCCCGGTAACACTAGGTTACGGGCGTGCCTGTCGCCAACGTGATTGCAGGTCAGGCAGGCAGGCAGGCAGCAAGCGGGCCGGCCCTATTCGGCCGGGAGGCGCGGGTTCTAGCGGATAAACGAGCGCACGACCTCCGCCTCACACCCTCGCGAAGGGCGGCTAGCGTCCTGTCGTTGGCAGTTTCGAGTAGGCCGCGACATCGGGGTGAGATTCCCATCAGGCTCGCCATCGCTCTTGGATGCGATTCACATCCGAAGATGAATCTTGGGAAGGGAAAGGGTGGCGACGTCTGCACTCTCGCAAGCAACGACAGCATCTACCGGCGCTGGCACTAAAGTGCTCGCCCAACGGAGATTCCCCTCTCCTTGGGTGAGTGGGCTTCGTGCCTTCCGATCATGCCCGTATGCGCTCCGCGCGGGTCGGGGACAGCTCGCCCGGCACTGCCGGTCCGCGGGCCTTGGCCTCGTAGTGGCGCCCGGCCGAATCGACCGCGTCGCCTCCCAGACCCGCGGCGTGGTGTCCAGGACGTACAGGGTTTCCGTTGAGCTCGGCGGGGGGACACAGCTTGCCGACCGGCGGATCAAGCTTGCCGTGCACGCCGTGCACGCCGCGTGGTGAGGGCGATGCCGAGAGCGGTGAAGGCGAGGGTCAGCAGCGTCACCGCGGCGAGGGCGATCAGCGTCTGCCGGTCCGGGTGCGCCACGGACTGGCCGCGCCGCGCCTGCCAGGTGAGCACGGCGAACAACCCCGTGTACCAGCACGCGACGGCGCCGACGATCAGGGTCCTGACCCCGTCGTCGAGCCGTTGGCGCAAGAGGGTCCCGTACACGTGCATCACTGCGATGACCAGCAGCAGGACGTGGATGGCGTGCATGCTGACCATGTGGGGTACGCGGAGGTCTCCGCCGGTCAGGCTCCAGCCGGTGAGCGGCATCCCCCGCCCGTCGGGATCGCCGATCCCGTGAGCGCCGCTCAGCACGACCGGGTTTCCGGCCGCGTCCTGGACCGCACGGGGCCCACTGGAGCGGGTGCTGAGCCAGACGGCCACGGCCATGCCGGCGGCAGCGAGCGTGAGCCCCGCGCCCAGGGCGACGGTGAGTGCCCGGTCGGTGCCGGACTGGAGCAGCACCAGTGCCGCGATGATCAGGGTCGCCACGAGGAGCGGCATGACGCCGATCGAGAAGGCCGCGGCGACACTCCGGGCGACGGCGTCGGTGTTCTCGTTGAAGTGGCTGTACGTGCCGTGGGCGGCGGCGTATACGACGGCGCAGACGTCGATCATCCCGGCGACCGCGATGACGCTGCCGGTCCACCAGCCCAGCCGTCTCCCCTTGTCGAGCCTGCTCAGGAGCCAGGCGAGCGTGACGCCATAGATGCCGAAGGCCAGGCCGAACTTCATCGGTTTGAACCAGACTGAGTCACCGAGGAGTTGACGGTCGTCGATCAGCGCGGCGACGGCGCAGAGCAGCGAAATGGCATACATCAGCGCGGAGTTCAGCATGAGTGGGCGATGCCATTGCGACACTGCCGATGAGCGGTTCACGGGTCCTCCAGGAGCGGGTGCGGTTCGTGCTCGCCACGCTAGGAAGAGAGCCGTCTCGGCCGCGTCCCCTGCCGGGGGCACCCGGTGGACCCCTGTGGGGGTGGCCGTCCGGGGCGGCGTACCCCACAGGGACGATGCGCACCCCGCGGTCCCCGGCTAACGTGCGGGCAACAGGGCAAACGGGCGAACGGGGACAGCCGGCTTCCGGAGCCCGCCCCGCGGCTGGAAGGACCTGGCAGCGATGCGCCGACCCGCGAACCACCTGAGCACGTGGTGGCCGCCCCGTCCGTGGCGGCTGCCGACGGGCGGGCCACTGCTCGCCCACCCCGTCGCCGCGGACGCCGCACTCGCCGCGGTCTTCCTCGCCGTCATGCTCGTCGAGCGATTGGCGCCGGCCGCAGGGCCTGGCCCGGGCACGACGCGCGCCGTCGTGTTCGCCGCGGCGGTCGCCGGACCGCTGGCCTTCCGCAGGACCGCGCCGCTGGCCTCGTACCTGGTGGGTACCGCGGCCCTGTCCGTCGAAGCGCTGTGGGGTCTGGAGAACCCGCTCTCCCCGTACGCGAACCTGATCGGCCTGTACTCCCTCGGCCTGCACGCGAGTCGCACGCGGGCCTGGACCGGTCCGTTCGCCGCGTTCCTCGGCATGATCGCCTACTTCACCGGACAGCAGGAACGCGACGTCTGGTCCGTGGTGCCTGCCGGGGTGCTCTTCCTGTGGCTCCTCGTCTGGGCCATCGGCTTCGGCGCCGCGCGGCGCCTGGAGGAGCGCGACGCGACTCAGCTCCGGTTTCGCGAGGAGGTGATCGCGGGGGAGCGCGCCCGGATGGCGCGTGAGCTGCACGACCTCGTCGGCCACACCGTCAATGTGATGCTGATTCAGGCGGGCGCCACCCGGCGCCTGCTCGACCGTGACCCGGAGCGCGCCCGCGAGGTGCTCGGGCAACTGGAAGAGTCCGGCCGCGATGCGCTGGAGGAACTCGACCGGGTCCTGGGCCTGTTGCGCCGCACCGAGCCGACCGGATACCGGCCGAGGCTCGGCGACCTGACCCGTCTCACGGAACGGATGGCGCAGGCCGGGGTCAGCGTGGCGGCACAGGTGGATCCGGGCCGGGACGAACTCCCCAGCAGCATCGACATGTCGGCGTACCGGATCGTGCAGGAGGCGCTCACCAACACGGTCAAGCACGCCCGGGCCGGGTCCGCCGACGTGACCGTCCGCCGGGTGGGGGACCGGCTCGACATCGAGGTCAGCGACGACGGCCAGGGCGCGGGCAACGGCTACGAGCCCGGACGAGGTCTGCTCGGCATCGCCGAACGCGTGTCGGTCCTGGGCGGCAGGCTCGAGCACGGGCAGGGCGAGCAGGGCGGGTTCCGCCTGCACGTCTCGCTCCCGGTTCGATGACCTGGCAGGCCGAAGGAGCGGCCGACCACGAGCGCCGGATCAGAATCGTGGTGGCCGACGACGACGCCCTGCTCCAGGCCGGCCTCGAGCTGATCCTCGGGACCGAGGACGGCCTGGAGGTGGCCGGGCGGGCAGCGGACGGCGTCCAGGCCGTCCGCCTGTGCCACGAGCTCGTCCCCGACGTCGTCCTGATGGACGTACGGATGCCCGGTATCGACGGGGTCGAGGCAACCCGGCGGATCGTGGCCGCCGGTCTGCCGACCCGGGTGCTGGTTCTGACGACGTTCCACCACGATGAATACGTGTGGAGTGCGATCCGGGCAGGCGCGAGCGGCTTCCTCCTCAAACGCGCCTCCCCCGAACGCCTCATCGACGCCGTACGGACCGTCGCGGCCGGCCAGGCCGTGCTGGATCCGGCCGTCACCCGCGACATCCTGACCAGGCTCGCAGCCCAGCCCGCACCCAGGTGTTCAGGGGACCTGCGGGCACCGCCCGACGCCCGCCTGGAGCGACTCACCGCCCGTGAGCGCGAAGTGCTGCGGCAGGTCGCCCACGGCCTGTCCAACACCGAGATCGCAGAGCTGCTTTCCCTCGCGGAATCCACCGTCAAGACCCACGTGAAGCGGATCCTGGCCAAGCTCGACGCCCGCGACCGAGCCCAAGCGGTGGCGATTTCGTACCAGAGCGGCCTGATGCCGACCTGAGGACTCACACCGCACACTCCGCTCCGACCGCCCGAACCAGGTACCGGCGCTCAGCGCCTGACGATCCGGTCGAGAACGGCGGCGATACCGGACTTGACCGCGTCGCGGTGGTGCAGCGGCTCCGCGGGGAGTTCGCCCGCGGGCCGCACGCCCCGGTCGGCGAGGACGTAGAGCAGGCGCAGGGTACGCAGGCAGTTGCTGAGGTGGGCGGGCACCGGGGTGCTGATCCGGTCGGCCCCGAAGCGGTCGGCGACCGGATCCAGCCAACCGACGGAGTCGCGTTCGCTCAGGTCGGTGCGGGTGAGGACCCGGGCGATGGCCCGGGCCAAGCGGTCGTCCTCCATCTGCTCGTACACGTGGTCGGTGGGCGCCGTCAGCCGCGCGGCGGCAAGGTCCAGCATCCGCACCGGCGCCACCTCGGGGTGCCGGCCGAAGCCGGCCAGCAGATCCGCGCCGTGCGCCACCGCGTGAAGCCAGCCGAGCCTCTCGTCGTGGCCGCGCAGATCCACCTCAGCCGGGTACCAGTCCTCGAATGCCTCGACCCAGTCGGCCTTGAAGTCTCCCGCCGCCACCAGCATCTCGAGCACGAGCGGAGCGAAGCTACGGGCCTGGATGCGCCGGTCGGTGAACCGGGCGGCCATCTCGTCCCCCAACTCCAGCCGCCTGGACCTCCCGATCACCCCCCGGGCGATCCAGACCGCCAGGACGGTGTAGGGCGCACCGTCCCGGACCAGCGGATCGGGATCTGCCAGGGCACGGGACAGCTCGCACACGAGATCGTCCATGGACCCGCCGCCAGGTACGGCACAATCGGCGGCCTCGACGCTCTTCCAGTCCATCATGACGGGCACCATAGGTCCCTCCCATGGCTGCACGCCTGCGAATTACGCGCCGGGATTCACTTCGCCCCATCAACTACTCGGCCAAGGGCCGAAGTTCCGGCTGGTGGTGGCGGACCGGCCGCTCCGGAGGGCTCTCGGTGGACCTCAACCGTGAGACGGCCCGACAGCGCGTCGACCACGCGCACGCCCGGGCCGTTGATGCCGCCGGACACCCAGCCGTCGGCTGGTTCGGGGCGAAGGCGGTCCTGCCCGGGGCCGCGGCTGTGCTGTCAGTGGGCAGGGCTATTCTTCCGGGCACCGCACCCCGACTGTGAGGACCACCAGAAGTGACCGGCCTGTCCGCGTTTCCCCTGCCTTTCCATACCTCCCGTTCCCAGGCGTTCGCGGAGCCCCGGACGCTGCGGGAGCTGCAGATGATGCAGTGCAGCTCGCACCTGCGCTCCAAGCCCGCGTGGTTCGACAAGATGAACGACGCCGACATCGCCACCAGGTGGACACGGGAAGCGGTTGCGCAGGGCCTGACCGAAGCGCAGGTGCGCTACGTTCTCGCCGAGTTGGGGTACTACGCCGCGTTGCGGGATGCGCGCACGGGCATCGAGGTGTCCGCGGTCGACGGCGTCTGGCAGTCGGACGACCTCGTCGACGAGCAGCTCAGGTCCCGGTTGGGTGAGGCGGTCCGGGTCCTGGAAGAGGTGCCCGAAGCAGGGCTGGACTGGCATCCCGGATCCGACGGCCAGGTGCTGGATCTCGTGCACCCCTCACTGTTCTGCCTGGTGAGGGAGGTGAGCGGAGGGCCCGAGCGGGCCTGGCGGAACCCGACGAATCACTACTCGAAGTACGAGTTCTCGGAGAGGTTCCAGTGGCTGCCCACGGACGTCGACGTCAGTGACGACGGCGCCGTCGCCTTCCGCTCCTACGTCAACAACGTCCACCCCGAGGCGCATCGCGCGCTGGCGTCCGTACTGCCGGACGTGTTCGCGCGCCTGCGCCCACTGTTCGAGAACGTGCTCACCGATCTGCGGCACCCGCGGCCCCTGCGGATCGAGGCCGATCCTTACGGCTGGTACGACTCGGAACCGGAGCATCCGCGCCAGTCGTCCTACAGCGACAATGCGACCTACATGGATGCCCGTGATGCCTGGGAAGTGGCCTATGAGGCCTGGCGGGAGGACCGCAGCCCGATCGTCCCCGACGCTCCGGCCTTCAGCCCGCCCGCGCTGCCCGACGCCTCCGCGCGGGTCGACCTGCGCGGCCGCCGGCTCCAGGTCATCGTCAAACTCGCCACCGTTCACCTCACCCCGGACCAGCCCGAGTACCCCGGCGGTTCCTGGCACGTCGAGGGCATGCTGAACGAGCGGATCGTGTCCACCGGCATCTACTACTGGGACAGCGAGAACATCACCGAGAGCCGGCTGGGATTCCGGTCCGCACTCCACGACCCCGAGTATGAACAGAACGACGACGCCGGGGTGTGCGAGGTCTATGGCCTTCAGAACGAAGACGCGCTGAACCAGGCGCTGGGATCGGTACCGACCCCGGCGGGCCGCTGCCTGGCCTTCCCCAACGTCCTGCAGCACCGCGTGGACGCGTTCCGCCTCGCGGACCCCACCCGCCCGGGGCATCGCAAGATCCTCGCGTTCTTCCTGGTCGACCCGGCGGAGCGGATCGTTTCGACCTCCGACGTGCCGCCGCAGCAGCCCTGGTCCGACACCTCCACCATGACGCTGGAGCAGGCCAAGGCGTACCGCGAGGAACTCATGAAGGAAAGGAAGTTCTTCGTCGACGAACACAACGAGCAGCTCTACGAACGGGAGTTCTCCCTCTGCGAGCACTGAACCGCGGGTTGATGGGCGCCATGCATCCTTCACGGGGGGATCAGTGCTGGATGTCCGCCAGGACTTCGCGGGCGGCCCTGGCCCCGGAGGCCAGGGCGCCCTGGAGCGACCCGGTTGCCCGGTGGTCACCGCAGACGTATCGGCCGGGGGCGAACCTGCTTGTCCGGCTCAGCGGCATCGGAGGCGGCATCGCGGGCAGCGCGTCGTGGACGGTGTAACGGTGTACCAGCTGCCAGGAGTCGGTGTCGGCGCCGTACGCCTCGGCGAGTGCGGCCCGGACCACTGCTTCCTCGGTCGGGTCGGGCGCGCCGAGGACCGAGGTGGAGATCAGTGCCCGGCCGTCAGGGGCGTAGCGGGGGTGTACCTCGGTCAGCACGCAGGTGTTGAGGAACCGGCGTGCGGTGTCGATGAGGAGTGTGGGCTCCCGCAGTGGGGAACGATCGGCCGCGTGGTAGAGGGTCGTGACCGTGCGGCCCCCGGGCACCTTCAGCGTGGGCAGCAGCCGGACCGCCGCCGCTGGGTGGGTGGCGACCACGACCGTGGGCGCGTGGTGTTCGGTACCGTCCGCCAGGACCACCCCTTCGGCGGTGAGGCGGGCGACCTGGGTGCCGGTGCTCAGGACGGAGTGGGGCAGGGCTGCGGCGAGTTGGGCGGGGACGGCGCCGATTCCGTCGGCGGGCAGACACAGGGTGCCGCGGACCATGCTGCGCCAGACGAAGTGGAAGAACCGTGAAGAGGTTTCCAGACCGTCTTCCAGGAACACGCCGGAGAGGAAGGGCCTGAAGAACGTCTCGATCAGCTCGGTGGAGAGTCCGGCGTCCGTCAGAGCGGTGAGGGTCGTTCGGTCGGCTCGCGCGCGCAGACGCCCGGCCGGCAGGACCGCGTCCTGTGCGGTCAGGAGTCCGAGCGCGGCGAGGTCGCGGGCCGAGGCCAGTCGACCGGGCAGCAGATCGCGGCTTTCGCGAGGCCGACGGGTGGGATCCGTGAACCTCAGGAGCCGCCCCCCTCCGCTGTGTACGAGTGCCCCCGGGGTGAACGGCCGCAGGCGCAGGGGACGCAGCGTGAGGCGACGCTTCACTTGCGGATACGCGGTGTTGAAAACCTGGAAGCCGCGGTCGGTGACGAAGCCGGAGACACGGTCGGTGCGGATGCGCCCGCCGACGGCGTCCGAGCCCTCCAGCAGGCTGACCCGGAGGCCTGCGGCGACCAGGTCCGCGGCGCAGGCAAGCCCGGCCGCGCCCGCACCGACCACGATCACATCCCGGCCGCTGTTCTGTTCCGACCTCATGTACGGCCACCTTCGCTTCCGATGCCGGGACTCGCCAGCCCACGCTATGCCGCCGGGGGACACCGCTGGGCCGGGGCACGCCGGGGCGGGAATGGAGCCGCGTACGTCGGCCCGGTTTCAGTAGGTGTGTCCTGTGTGTGCGAGTGCCTGTTTCAGCAGCACGCCGTGGCCGCCGGGCATCTCGTCGTGCACGGCCAGGTCGGCGGCCTCCTGGGGACTGAACCAGACCAGGTTCAGTGCGTCCTGGCGGGGCCGGCAGTCGCCGGCCACGGGGACGACGTAGGCCAGCGACACCGCGTGCTGGCGGGGGTCGTGATAGGCGGTGATTCCGGCGGTGGGGAAGTACTCGGCGACGGTGAAGGGCTGGAGGGAAGCGGGGACGCGGGGCAGGGCCACCGGGCCGAGATCCTTTTCCAAATGGCGCAACAGCGCGTCACGGACCCGCTCGTGGTGCAGGACGCGTCCGGACACGAGGGTCCGGCTGACCGTGCCGTCCGGACCCATGCGCAACAGCAGTCCGATGCCGGTGACTTCGCCGCTCTCGTCTACCCGCACCGGAACCGCTGTCACGTACAGGATCGGCATCTGGGCCCTGGCCACTTCAAGCTCATCCGTGGTCAGCCAGCCGGGCGTGGTTTCGGTCATGTCAGACATTGCTTGATCGTACTTTCCAGGTGGCGTAGCCGCAGTATCCACAGGCCGGTTTCACGCGCGCAGGTCCTCAGGGCCTGCCTGGCAAGGGGGTGCCTTCACGCATCGGCGTGGCGGACCCTACGGCTTGTGGGATACCCAGAGCAGTTCCGCCGGCCAGCGGTGTGCCCAGTCGGGTGGGTCGGTTTCGTTGTAGCCGTTGGGTGTTCCGGGTTCGGGCCGAGGCTCGATGAGGTCGTCGATGATCAGACCCGCGCCGCGCAGGACCTTGACCCAGTCGCCGTAGGTGAGCTGATAGCTGGTCGCGCCGTCGCCTTCGGCGATGGTGTTCAGCCCGAAGTAGTCCCGCTGCAGCGTCGTGGTCACGCGGCTGGCAGCTTCGTCGTAGCAAGCTTCGAACCATGGGCTGGCGACGTTGAACACCAGGCGTCCGCCTCGGCGCAAGACGCGTGCGGCCTGCGGGACGGCCAGGTGCGGGGGCGCCCAGCTGATGCCACCGAAGTCGCAGAACACCAGGTCGAAGCTGCCGGTGGCGAAGGGGAGCTGTTCGGCGGCGCCTTGCACCAACGGGTAGCGGGCTGTTCCCATCGCGTCCGCTGCTGAGGCGAGTTGGGCTTCGGACAGGTCGAGTCCGACCACGGTGGCGCCCTCGGCGGAGAGCGCCCTGGACCACTGGCCGGCGCCGCAGCCGAGTTCGAGGACGCGTTTGCCGGTGACGTCGCCCAGGGCGTGCAGGTGCGCATCGGGGATGGAGTACATGCCCCACAGCCGGGGTGCGGCGCCGATCTGCGGGTCGTGCTCGTGCTGGTAGGCGCTGCTGATCTGGTTCCAGAGCCGCCGGTTGGCGGGGATGCTGTTCACGTCCCGACTCCAGCACTGCCTGCCGCGGGCGGTCAACATGATGAGGGCACCGGCCGGCCCTCGCCTCGGTCCGATCTTGGCTCGGCCCGTGATCCGCCGGATGAGCCCTCGGCGTTGGGGCCATCGCCCGCACCCCGGCCGCCCCCGGCGCCCAGGCGCGCTGACGGCGCCGAGATCGGTGGGCCTCCAGGCGCCGGGCGGCAGGCTTCAAGTACGTTCGTCGGGCGCTCACTTGCCAGCCGTAGTATCTTGAGTTTTGCAGGCCGCGAAAGCTCTGCACAGAAGCCCGGTGAGGTTCCCCGGAGGCGGCGCCCTGTGACGCCCTCGCGCATTTTCGAAGCCCCGTCCCCTTGTCAGCCTCCGGGCATACTCGGTGCGGCGGCAGGTTCACATCATTGGCTCATTCGCTGCGAGATTGGGGAGAAGAGTCATGACTGCAGCGAAGAATGCACTCCAGGATAAGGTCGATCAATTCCTTGGTCTGGTCGGCGCCGGCGGTGACGAAGATCCGGATTCGGGTGACGGGTTTTTGAGATCCGGCACGAGTGAGACCAGTGAACCGAGCGAGACGAGTGAAACGAGCGAGAGCAGCGAAACCCACCCCGCCGGTAGGGCGAGCAGTCTCAGCCCGGGCGAGCGGGCCAGGTACACCTCCGCCATCCCGCCCGCGCCCCGCACTTTTGGCTGGAGCTGCCCCGGCGCGGCCGCATGGACCACCTGACCGTCCGGGTCGAGGCAAGGCCGGACGCGACGCCGGATGGACGCGCCGCCGCCGCGGGCATCCTCGCCAAGGCGGTCAAGGACGGCTTTGGGGTATCGGTCACCGTGGACGTCGTCGACCCGGAAACACTCAAACGCTCGGTCGGCAAAATGCGCCGCCTCATCGACTCCCGCGGGCAGTGACCACCGGTCTTGCCACCCTGACCGGGTGAGCCCGTGCGGACGAGCCGAAGCGATGAAGGCTGCTCGACGACTGTTCCGGGTATGCGGTGAGACCCCGTCGAGGGGGGGATTCGACGGGGTCTCACTCAGACAGTAGCTCCTGGCCCCACCGGATCGGGGCGAGTGGACGCCTCTGCGTGTCGGCCGGCCGGACCGCGCATGGGATCCGGGCGGGGAATGCCGGCACTGCCCGTGCTGCCCGTGCTGTCCGTGATGCCCGTGCTGTCCGGTCAGGCGTGAGCGAACGGGGCCGGGAGCGTGGCGAGTTCGCCCAGGACCCGGGCCGCCGGCGCGGGGGAGACCAGCCACTGTAGGTGGCTGCCCGCCAGTGTGCGGACGTCGTACGGGTTGTCGGGCGTCAGCTCGTTGCCCTCCCGGATCAGCCGGTCCTGAAGGGCAAGCGGCAGGCTCGTGTCGTCGGCCAGGCGGATGTAGGTCTTGGGGATGCGACCCCAGGTCGCGGCCTGCGCCCGGTCGGAGTGGCCGCCGACGTCGAGGTTCTCGTCGGGCTGGAAGGTGTTCAGGAAGGTGTGGAACTGCTCGTCGGTGCCGTCGGCGAGGAAGGCCGCCTTGAACGCCGCGAGCGCGTCCGGGTTCGCGGTGCGGAAGTTGACGCGGAGCAGGCCGAGGTCGGCGGGGTTTCCCGCCAGCGCCGAAGCGAAGGCGGCGGGGTCGACCGTGGCCATCTCCGGCTCGGCGTAGTAGTCGCTGACGTCGAGGCGGACGGGGCACCAGGCCGAGACGTAGACGATGCGCTCGATCAGGTCCGGGCGTGCGTTGGCCGCGGCCGTCACCGTGATGCCGCCCCGGCTGTGGGCGACGAGGATCACGGGGCCGTTGCGCTTGGCCCGTTCGAGGATCCCGATGAGGTGGGCGACGTTGTCGGCGAGCGTGACGCCTTTGATCGAGCCGGGCGCGGTGGCGAGCCCCTCGGGGTCCTGTGGCGACTGGTAGGCGCGGGTGAAGGTCGCCTGGAACCCGTGGCCGGGCAGGTCGACGGCGACCGAACGGTGCCCGAGGAGGCCGAGTTCAGCCTGGAGGGGTGCGAAGGAGAAGGAGTTCGCGAAGGCTCCGTGGACGAGCACGAACGTCGGTTGCATCTGTGTGCTCACTTTCCGGCCGCCACACTTCGGCGTCGGCCATCGGGTCGGCCCTGGGCGTCAGGGCCCGATGAATGGATTGAAGACGGCCCTCTGGCATCAAACCGATGTTCGACGCAGGACCAGGCAGAGGAATCCGAAGCTGTCCCGGTACCCGTGCAGCCAATCCGAACGCGCGGCGTTGGCCGTCTCGAGTACCTGCGCGGCAGCTGGATCGCCGGCGTGATCCAGGGCCCACGCGGCCAGCGAGCCCCAGCAAGCCCACTCGTACGCGTCCAGCTCGCTGCGGGTGCTGACATGGCCGTGGACGGGGGTCCATCCGTCGGCGACGACGCTGTCCACCGTGGTCGCCAGGTCGGCGAGGTCACCGAACATCTCGGCGGCCTCCGGTGAAGGGGCGCGGTCCCAGAACGACTCGCCCAGCAGAACGCGGCCGCCGGGAGCCAGGTGCTTGCGGGCCGCTGCGAGGGTGGGGAGGAGACCGCCGAAGGCATGCGTGGCGCCGACGCTGATCACCAGGTCGAACGGCTGAGGAGAGCCGAAGTCCGCGGCCTCCTGCTGGTGGAGGACCAGCCGGTCTCCGACTCCGAGTTCCCTCGCCGCCTGGCGGGCCCGCGTCAGGGAGACCTCGGAGACGTCGACGCCCTCGGCGCGCAGGTGTGGGCGCTTCGCCAGCGCGCGCAGGAGCCACTCCGCCGTGCCGCATCCGAGATCGAGCACGCGCTCGTCGCCCCGCGGGAGGCCGCGTTCGAGTAGGCCGCTGACCGACTCGTCGGCGAGCGGAGACTTGATCGGGTGGTCGGCGTGGGCGATCGCGGAGATCTGTTCACGGCTCATCGGCACTGTGTGCTCCGTGTCGAGGAGCAGCTTGGCGGCCACCGCCGTGCCGTCGGTGCGGATCGTGGCGGCGACGGCCTTCGCCCGTGCTCCGGTCTCCGTGGTCAGGGCCGTCCCGAGTGCGGCGGACAGGGATTCGAAGGTCGGGGTCGGGCCGTCGTGTGCCGCGCCGATGCCCAGCTCGGCCACACGGGCCGCCCAGTGCGGCTGGTCGACGAACTGGGGAACCACCACCTGGGGTGCACCGGCCCGGGCGGCCGTGGTCGTGGTGCCCGCGCCGCCGTGGTGGACGACGGCCGCGACCCGGTGGAACAGGGACTGGTGGTTGACGTCGCCGACGGCGAAGCAGTCGTCCGAGTCATCCACCAGGCCCAGGTCGGCCCAGCCGCGGGAGACGAGCACGCGGCGGCCCTGCGCGCGGGCCGCTTCGACTGCTGTCCGGGCGATGTCGGAAGCCGTTCCCATGGGCATGCTGCCGAAGCCGACGTACACCGGTGCGGTGCCGGCGTCCAGGAACGCCTCCAGATCGGCGGGCAAGGGGCGTTCGTCGGGCAGGATCCAGGCGCCGGTCTGTATGACGTCGAGGTTCGTCAGTTGCTGCCAGGGGCCCAGGACCGGGTCCACCGCCAGCCACGGCCGTTCGGTGAACACGTGGTCGCGGACGTTGTCCACCGGCGCGAGGCCGATCGCCGCGCGGTGGGCGTTGAGGGGCTGGAGGTAGAGGGCGTTCACCTTGTGGACGTCCAGGTCCCACAGTGCCTGGTTGTCGGTCATGCCGGGCGGAGCCGGCGGGCCGGGCCGCGGCGACGGCCGATAGTGCTCGGAGGGCATCTCGAACGGGTGGAAGCCGGCGTACACGTAGCGGATGCCCAGCTTCTCGGCCACCGACCGGGCTCCGGCCGGCATCAGACCGCTTGCCACCAGCACGTCACAGCCCTCGGCTGCCTTGCCGACCGTGTCGAAGTGCGCGGCGACCAGCTCGGCGGCGAAGGCGGCCGGGTCCGACGGCGGCGCGTCCGTCCGCAGCGCGCGCACGTCCCGCCCGAAGGGCACCAGCTCGGCGCCGACACCGGCCAGCAGTTCCGCGAACTCCTCGTCCGGCGGCGCGCACACGCGGACCTCCGCGCCGCGGTTCCGGAGCTCAGCCGCCAGTCCTGCCAGCGGTGCGATGTCGCCGCGGGATCCGTACGCCATCAACAGCACGCGCATGTCGTCATTCTCATTTCTGTGGGTGCCGGTCTCGGCCGGCAATCGTGCGGCAGGACCCGATCGGATCTTGCCCCGGGCCCCTTGGGCCGGTTCGTGTCGGGCGGTGGTGGCGGGGCGTCGGCCCGGGCCGCGGGGGAGTATCGGGACCTGCGGCCGGTCTCGGCATCCTCAGCCGACGGCGTCGACGAGCAGCTTTGCCGCCAGCATCGCCCCGTCGGTGCGGACCGTGCGGGCCACGGCCTCGGCCCGGTTGACGGTGTCCGGGTCCAGGGCCGTCCTGAGCGCGGCCGACAGGGACTCGGTGGTCGGAACCGGGCCGTCGTGTGCTGCACCGATGCCCAGGCCGGCCACCCGGGCGGCCCAGTACGGCTGGTCCGCAAGCTGGGGCACCACCACCTGCGGAGCGCCGGCCCGAGCGGCCGTCGTTGTCGTCCCCGCGCCGCCGTGGTGCACCACGGCAGCCACTCGTGCGAACAGTTGCTGGTGGTTGACCTCGCCGACGGCGAAGCAGTCGTCCCGGTCGTCAACGAGGCCCAGTTCCGCCCAGCCGCGCCCGACGAGGACCCGGCGGCCCTGTGCGCGGACCGCCTCGATGGCCACCCGCGCAGCCTGCTCGCCTCCGCGCACGGCCATGCTGCCGAATCCCACGTACACGGGCGGCGCGCCGGCCTCGAGGAAGGTCACCAGCTCCGCCGGGAGCGGCCGCTCGTCGGGCAGCACCCACGCACCGGTCTGCACGACGTCGAGGTCCGGCGTCGCCGGCCACGGATCCAGCACCGGGTCCGTCGCCAGCCACGGCCGGTCGCCGAAGGCGTAGTCGCGGACGTTGTCCACCGGAGGCAGGCCGATCGACGCCCGACAGGTGTTCAGCGCCTCACCGAACAGCGCGTCGATGCTCTGGGCGTCCAGCTTCCACAGCGCCCGGTTGTCGGTCACCTCCGGTGGGAACGGCCGCCCCGGGTACGCGAGCGGCGGGCGCTGAGGCGAGGGCAGCGTCAGCTGCTGGAAGACCACGGAGACATGGTGGATGCCCAACTTCTCGGCCACCGACCGAGCCCCGGCGATGGCCGGCATCGCGCCCGTCGCGACCAGTAGGTCGCAATCCTCTGCGACCGAGGGGATCACCTCGAATTGACTGGTCATCAATTCGGCTGCGCGCTGCGGCAGATTGGCCTTCGACGGCGGCGGCGCCGCGGTCGTCAGCGCGCGAGCCGACTGGCCGACGCCCACCACGGACACGCCTATCGCGGCGAGCCGCTCCGCGAAGTCCTCGTCCGGTGGCGCGCACACCCGCACCTCCGCGCCGAGTTCCCGCAACCGCACCGCGAGCCCCACCAGCGGTTCGACGTCCCCACGCGACCCATATGTCGACAGAACTACACGCACTTCTTGAATCTCCTGTTTCGTCGTCTGGCGAATCGTGTTGCCTTCACCCTGGACTCGAGACGGTGAAGGCGGCGGGAATGATCAACAGTGTCCCGAATCAAAAGGGTGAGTGCCAGGATCAGACCGGCCGCCCGCTGGTCGCGCTGCTCGGGCGGGAGGACGTCCGTACCTCCGCGGAGCGGCGGCGACCGGATCGGGGCTGAGATGGAGGCGGCCACGGATCAGGTCGCGGGCACGTCGAGCTGGAGCTCGCAGGTGTGCCGGTAGGAGCGGAACCCCAGGCGGTGGTTGACGGCCAGCATGTGGACGTTGTCGTCGGCGTTGTCCGTCTCGATCTCGACGGCGCCGGGGTACTCGGCGCGAAGCCGGTCCACCATGGCGGCCTTGACCCACAATCCCAGCCCGTGGCCGCGGTGCTCCGGCACGACCGCCGTGTCGTACTGCTGGACCCGCGGCGACGCCCCGTGGGGGATCAGGATCTCGGTGTAGCCGGCCATGGCGCCGCTGTCGTGCACGGCGGCGGTGGTCAGCAGCGTGTCACCGCGGTCGGCGACCACCGCGGCCATGGCGCGAACGCGGTCCGCGTCCCACGCCACGCTCCCGTAGTCCAGGTCACCGACGGGCATGTCGTTCATCGTGTTCTTGGCGGCGGCGAATGCGGTGGCGAGGTCGTCGGGAACCGTTCCGGTCCAGCTGGTCAGCCGGTACCCGGGGTGCTTGGCATCGGCGATCCGGAGCAGGTCGTCCCGATCCATCTCGTCGAGGCGCAGCACGAGGTGACTCAAGGCCAGTGCCCGGCGGAAGCCCCGTCGTCCGCTGAAGGCTTCGCCCGGACCGTCGGCCGCGGCGGTGGCGATCAGGCTGCGCCGATTCTCGGCGCGGCAGGCCGAAACGACCGCTGCCAGCAGCAGGGAGCCGGTTCCCCGGCGGCGGTGTGCGGGGTCGACGTGGAGTTCCAGCTCGGCCAGGTGCTCCTGGCCCGGGGAAGTGAACACCCGCAGTCCGGCGACTCCGACGGGGACCCCGTCCGCATCGGTGGCCAGCCACAGAAGCCGACGGCTTCCCAGGGCGGGCAGGGTGATCTGGGCGTGGATCTGTCCGGGGTCGGGCGTCGGTACTCCGGGCAGGTCGTGGGCCGTCGAGGCCGCGACGACCTGATGCCACGCGAGGGCTTCGGCGGCCGAGACGTGCTGGAGCGGGCTGACTTGTACTGGTGTGGGCAAGGTGATGGCCTTCGTGATCGAGGGATTCGTAGGTCGGATACGTGGAGCACTTCGTGTACTCGGGGTACTTCTGGTACCTCGGGCGTTCGTCCAGTCGGTGTGGCGCAGGAGCGGCCAGTCGACGTCGACACGGGAAGCCGTGGCGAGGTAGTTGGTGAACACGTTGAGAGCGACATGGGCGATGACCTCGACGATCTGCCCGTCGGACAGGCCGGCGCGCCGGGCCGCGGCCAGTTGTCGGTCGGCAACGGTTCCGCGGTCACGGACCGTCGATGCGGCGAGCTCCAGCACAGCGGCGGCCCAGGGGTCGTCGGACCTGCCCCGGCGTGCGCTGGTGGCCTCGGCCGCCGTCAGTCCGGCCGTCCTGGTCCCGCGGAACGCATGCACGGACAGGCAGTAGTCGGACCCGTTCTCCTGCGCCACCAGCAACGCGATGCTCTCGCGCACGTCCGCCGGCAGCGTTCCCTCCGCGCTCAGGGTGGAGACGACGCCCAAGTACCCCTTCAATACGGCCGGGTTGTTGGCCATCACCCTGACCAGGTTGGGGATGACCCCCAGGGCCCGGTGCGTGGCGGTGAACAGAGCTGCGGTTTCACCGGTCGCGATCTCCGGTTCAACGGTGTGGAGTGACATGCCGGTAACCATGCAGGTCGATCTTGATACATTCGCGATGCCTCTTCGATGCACGCACTGGTGACCCCGGGAGTAACGGAATGCGGTTCACGATCCTCGGCCCGGTGGAGGCCGTGGCTCCCGGTTCGGACGCACCCGGTCTGGCACCCCGCCATCGCGCGGTACTCGCCTACTTGTTGCTGCATGCCGGGGTGGCGGTCAGTACGGATCGCCTGATCGATGCGATGTGGGGGCCGCTGCCGCCGGATTCCGCCCGAGCGCAGATCCAGACCACGATCGCCGCGATCCGACGGATGCTGCGCGCTTCGGAAGCCGACGGGATGCTGGCCACACGACCGGCCGGGTACGTGATCACCCCTGAGCCGCGGCAACTCGATCTGGACGAGTTCACCAGCCTGACGGCCAGGGCGGCCGCCGCCTCCGGCGACCCGGGAGACGCCGCGGAACAGATGCGTGCCGCGCTGGCGCTGTGGCGGGGAGAACCGCTGGCCGACATCAGCGCCCATTACGTCCAGAGCGCCAGAGTACGTCTGAACGGGCAACTGCTGACCGCTGTCGAGCGGCTGGCCGAGCTGGAACTGGCCCGGGGGCGGCACGACGACCTCATCGACGAACTGTCCGTCCACGCGGCCGCCAACCCCTTGCGGGAACGGCTCTGCTGCCAGCTGATGCTCGCCCTGCACCGCGCCGGACGCCAGACCGACGCGTTGGACGTGGCAAGAACCTTCCGGGCGACCCTGGCCGATCAGCAGGGACTGGACCCCGGACACGCGTTCACCAAGCTCGAACAGGACATCCTGCGGGACGCCCCCGATCTGCGGCCACCGGTCACCGCATCGGCAAAGCCGCAGGGGAACAACTTCCTCCCCTACGACGTCCCGGACTTCACCGGACGCGAGGGCGAGCTGGACGGCCTGATTCGCCTGTGGTCGGGCAACAAAGGCGGCATCGTGACGATTTCGGCGATCGACGGGATGGCCGGGGTCGGCAAGACGACGCTCGCGGTCCACGCGGGGCACCGCCTCGCAGGCCACTTCCCGGACGGGCAGCTCTTCATCGACCTGCAGGCGCACACCGCCGGTCAGGCGCCGCTCGACGCGGGTGCCGCGCTCGAGATACTCCTTGGACAACTCGGCGTGCCCACGCAGCAGATACCCGCATCGGTCGCCGACCGCGCCGCGCTGTGGCGGTCCGAACTCTCCGGCCGCCGTGTGCTGGCCGTGCTGGACAACGCCCTCGGCGCTGATCAGGTACGCCAGTTGCTGCCCGGATCCTCCCGTGCCCTCATCCTGATCACCAGCCGCCGACGGCTGACCGACCTGGACGGGGCACACGCCCTGTCCCTGGACGTGCTGCCCGCCGCGGACGCCTTGGAACTGTTCACGGCGATCGTCGGCCAACGGGCGGCCGCCGAGCCCCTGGCCGTCCTCGACGTCCTCCAGCTGTGCGGATTCCTGCCGCTGGCCGTCCGCATCGCTGCCGCCCGCCTGCACCACCGCCCGCGCTGGACCGTCGCCCACCTGGCCGCCCGGCTCCGTGACCAGCGCCGCAGGCTCTCCGAGCTGTCCACCTCGGAGCGAGGAGTGGCAGCGGCGTTCACCCTGTCCTACGAGCAGCTGACCGGGGATCAGCAGAGGATGTTCCGGCTCCTGGGGCTCCAGCCGGGCCGTGACATCAGCCCCGAGGCGGCGTCCGCGCTGGCCGACCTCCCGCTGGAGGAGGCAGAGATGCTCCTGGAAGACCTCCTGGACGCCCACGTCCTGAGCCAGCACCAGCTCGGCCGCTACACGTTCCACGATCTGCTGCGCGAACACGCCCTCGCCACCGCGGCCGCCCAGGAACCCCCGGACAGGCAGCGGGAGGCCCTCGGGCGGCTGTTCCACCACTACCTCCACACGGCGTGCGCGGCCGTCGACCACCTCTACCCCGAGGGCAAGAACCACAGGCCGCGCATCCCCGCGCGGGACGCCCCGGCCCCGCCCCCGCGGGACGAGGCCGAGGCGATCACCTGGCTGGACGGCGAACGCCCGAACCTCATGGCAACGGCCCAGTACGCGGCCGAGCACGACTTGCTCCCGCATGCCGGCCAACTGGCCGCCACCCTGCACCGCTACCTGCTGGGCCACGCCCATCAGGCCGATGCGCTGACCCTCTGCGACCTGGCGCTGCGAGCCGCCCGCCTGAGCGGCGACACGGCGGCCGAAGCCCGCACGCTCATAGATCTCGGCCAGGTGCACTTCTGGTGGCACGGCGCATACGAGCAAGCGGCCGAACACTACCGACAGGCCCTGGACCTCGCCCGCGCAAACGGCGACCAGCGCGTTGCTGCCGCCGCACTGCAAGCCCTGAGCGCCGTCTTCAGGCGGCGGCGGGAGTACGACCAAGCCCACGACCACTGCGCGCAGTCGCTCGAGCTCTTCCGGGAGCTCGGCGACCGCGGTGGTGAAGCCAGATGCCTGACCGACCTCGGCATCGTCCACGGACGCCGAGGACGGTACGAGGAGGCCCACGAACACCACCGGAACTCGCTGCTCGCGTACCGCGAGACGGGGTCCCGCATCGGCGAGACCGTCGTGCTGAACAACATCGGGCTGCTGTACCAACGGCAAGGCCGCTACGACGAGGCCCGGCACCATCACAGCCAGGCCCTGGACCTGAGCCGCAGGTTCGACTTCCCCGGAGACGAGGCCGAGTCGCTCAACGCCCTTGCGGAGGCCGCCCGGTCCACGGGCGACCTCGCCCAGGCCGCGGCCGAACACCACAACGCGCTGACCATCGCTCGCGAGTGCAGCTACCGCCCCGAGCAGGCCCGCGCCCACGACGGCCTGGCCCACGTCCACCGCGACCTCGGCCGCATCGACCTCGCCCACGACCACGCCCGACAGGCTCTTGACCTGTACACCGTCCTCGCGGTCCCCGAGGCCGACGAGATCCGCACCTTCCTCACCGGGCTGCCGCCGACCCCGAGCGAGCCCGAACCGTCGGCGTCCTCCGGCGACCAGTCGTCCTGAACGCCATCCCCCAGCACCTCGAACGTGCGTTGACGGAGGACTTCATTCGGGTCCATCCCGGAAGGGGCCGGCGCGGCGATACGTGAGCGCGGCGCCGGTCCTGGGCGGGGCCGAAGTCAGGGCTGGCGGATCGCGGAGACCTCGAACTCCAGCACCACCTTGTCGCCGATGAGGACGCCTCCGCCTTCCAGCGCGGCGTTCCAGGTGATGCCGTAGTCCTTGCGGCTGATCGGGGCCGAGCCTTCGAACCCGACGCGCAGGTTGCCGTAGGGGTCCGTGGCGCTGCCCTGGAACTCGAAGTCGATGCTGAGTGGCCGGGTGACGTCCTTGATGGTGAGGTCGCCGGTCAGCCGGAAGTTGCTGCTGTCGAGCTGCTGCACCCCGGTGGAGGCGAAGGTGATGTCGGGAAAGTTCGGCGCGTCGAGGAAGTCGTTGGTGCGCAGGTGGCCGTCGCGCTGCTCGTTGCGGGTGTCGATGCTGGCGGCCTTGATGGTGACGGACACGGTGGACTTGGTGGGGTCCTCGCCGTCGAAGTATCCGGTGCCTTCGAACTCGTTGAACGCGCCGCGGACCTTGGTGACCATGGCGTGACGGGCCACGAACCCGATCTGGGTGTGGGCCGGGTCGAGGGCGTAGTTCCCGGTCAGTGAGGTGAGGGGGGTGGTGGTCATGGACCTGCTCCGCGGTGGCTCGGGGACGGGAAGGGAAGGGAAGGCGCTGGTCCACGCTATCCAGGCCCGACGTGACGGGCGTTCGAGCGCGCCCGTACATCACCCGATCGGCCAGAGCGAGCCCGAGAAGATCGCCCGGGCTGGGCCGTACGCGGGCGTGGGCGGCCTCATCCGTGGCTCGGCAGCCAGGTGCGGAGGGCTGCCGCCAGTTCATCGCGACCGGTGAAGACGTGCCCTTTCATGCCGAGGGACCGCGCGGCGCGCACGTTCTCGGCGCGGTCGTCGACGAACAGGAAGTCGGTGGGGTCGGCGTGGAGGGCGGCGGTGCAGTGGCGGAACGCCGCCGGGTCCGGCTTGGCCGCGCGGATCTTCCCGGAGAAGGCGACGTGGTCGAGGTGGTGCAGCCAGGGCTGGGCGGTGAGGAAGGCGTCCGCGTGATCGGCGGGGATGTTGGACAACAGGGCAACCTCGGCGCTGTCCCGCAGGGACTGCACGTAGGCGACCATGCGGTCGTCGACGCGTGACCAGCTGTCGATGTCGGCGAGCCGCAGCTCTTCGATGCGGTCGGGGTGGGCCGGGAGCGACAGTTGGCGCCCATCAGGGTGCCGCACAGGACGAAGTAGACGTAGGTCGCCACGCGGGCGGATCGAAGGGAATGTTCCATGACAACCACCATAACGAACATTATCAATGTTCGTAACAGCTGCCATCGAACGATGTAGATGTTCGGTCCGTGGTGGTGTTCAATCGCGTTATGAGCAACGCAGACCGACACGGGCTGATCGCGAAGACCGTCCGTGCCTCCGGCGGTGCCACGGTCCAAGAGCTCGCGGAGCTGACCGGGGCCTCGGAGATGACCATCCGGCGCGACCTCGACACCCTGGCTGCCCAGGGCGTCCTCGAACGCGTCCGCGGTGGGGCGCGCACCCTGCTCCTCAGGGGTGCGGAACCGCCCTTCGCGCTGCGCGCGCACGAGGCTGTCGACGCCAAGCGCCGGATCGCGGCCGAGATCTCCGCGCTCATCGCCGACGGCGAGAGCGTCGTGCTGGACAGCGGCACCACCTGCCTGGAAGTCGCCCGCCTCCTGCGGCAACGGCCTGTCACCGTGATGGCCTTGTCCCTGCAGGCCATCCACCTGCTCAGCGAACCACCCGGCCCGGCCACACTGGTGCTGCCCGGCGGACTGCCCCGCGCCGCCGAGGGAGCCCTCGTCGGGCCCCTCACCCTCGCCTCCCTGGCAGCCCTGCGCTTCGACACCGCCGTCATCGGCTGCTGTGGACTGAGCGCGGCCGACGGCCTGACCGCCTACGACCTCGACGACGCCGCAGTGAAAAAGGCGAGCATCGCGGTGGCCCGCCGCACCATCGTCGCCGCGGACGGCGGCAAGATCGGCCGCACCGCCTTCGCCTACGTCGGCCCCTCCACGCTCCTGCACACCCTCGTCACCGACACCACCGCACCCGCCGGCGAGGCGACCGCACTCGAAGACGCCGGCATCATCGTCAAAACTGCCTAAACACGTGTATGTGCAACAACTGGGCCAGTCAAAGCGGTCGGGGGCGGTGGCGTATTCCTCCGTGAGGGAGAGGGTCGGGCCGCCGCCTCGAGGGCAGCCCGACCCGTTCCGTGACTGTCTGTCAGTCCTTGTGCCCGAGCCGTACGTCCCGCTCGGTGCGCCCGCCGCCCGCGACTTGGAGGACCGTCGCCACCGGCGGATAGCCGGCCGCGATGACCGTGTACTCGCCCGACGGCAGGTCGATGAACCGGAAGGTCCCGTCCGAACCGGTGGTCAGGGTGTCCACCACGTTGCCGTCCGCGTCGAGCAGAGTGACCCTGGCATCTTCGACCGGCCTTCCCGCGCCGGCACGCACCGTGCCGCGCAGGACCGCGCCTCCCGCGAGCTCCACGTCCTGGCGGGTCTCGCGGGAGGCCTGCACGCTCACCGGCAGTGCGGCCGGCCGGAACGCCGGGGCGCTCGCGGCCAGGGTGTACTCTCCCGCCACCAGCTCCGAGATGACGTACCTGCCCTCCTGGCCGGTCCGGGTGGAGGAAACCACCTCGCCCCGGACGTCGGTGAGGGTGACGGCCGCGTCGCGGACCGGGGTGCCGTCGGCCGTGAGGACCGCCCCGGACAGCCGCCCGGCGCCGCCGAGCACCACGTCCAGCTCGACCGGCCGCTCGCCCACGGTCACGCTGACCGCCTGCGGCTGATGGCCGCCGGCCGCCGCGATCAGGACGTACGAACCGGGGCCGCGCACGCTCAGCGCATAGCGTCCGTCGGTTCCGCTGGCGCCCCGGCCGACTTGGTGGCCGCTCACGTCGATCAGAGTTAGGGCGGCGCTGGGGACGGCGCTGCCGTCGGGGTGCTGGACGGTTCCGCAGACCGGCAGCCCGCCGGGCTGGGAGGCGTCCGCCGAGGTCCGCGCGGCGGGGACCTCACCGGGGAGCGGCTGCGGGAGGGCCTCGGAGAGCGGCGAATCGGCTGCGGGGGCGTTGTGGGACACCAGCGGTTTCTCCTTGAGGAAGCAGGCGATGAGCAGGCCGAGGGCGAGCACCGGCACGAGGTAGAGGAAGATCCGGGGCATCGCCTCGGCGTAGGCCGCGACGTACGCGTCCCTGACGGTCGGGGGCAGTGAGTGCACCAGCTGCGGGGTGATGGCGGAGGGGTCCGGGAGCCCGTCGCCGGCGGGCAGCCGGTCGGCGAGGGCATCGGTCAGCCGGCCGGCGAAGACCGTGCCGAAGACGGCGGCGCCGACGCTGCCGCCCATCTGCCGGAAGTAGTTGTTGGCGCTGGTGGCGGTGCCGAGGTCAGTGGGCCGCACCGAGTTCTGCACGGCGAGGACCAGCACCGGCAGCACCAGCCCGATGCCGACGCCGAGGACGGCCATCCACAGGCTGTACGCGAGCTGGGTGGTCCCGGTCTCCAGCCGGGACAGCAGCCCCATGCCGAGGGTGGACAGCGCCCCGCCGAGGACCGGGTAGACCTTGTAGCGGCCGGTCCTGCTGATCAGTTGGCCGGAGACGATGGAGGCGACGACGACCCCGCCCATCATCGGCAGCATCAGCAGCCCGGACTCGGTGGCGGTGGCGCCCTCGACCATCTGGAGGTAAGTAGGGAGATAACTGGCGGCGCCGAACAGCGCGATGCCGACGACAGCGCCGACCAGAGCGGTTACCGCGAAGACCGGGTCGCGGAACAGCCGCAGCGGGATGATCGGTTCGGCCGCGTGGTGCTCGGCGACCACGAAGAGGAGGGACGTTCCGGCAGCGCCGACGGCGAGCCCCAGGATCATCCGGGAGCCCCACGCGTACTCGGTGCCGCCCCAGCTGGTCAGCAGTACCAGGCAGGTCGAGGCCGCGGCGAGGAGCACGGCGCCGATCACGTCGAGCCGGGGCCGGACCGCGGGCTTGGGGAGCTTCAGCACGACGGCGATGACAGCCATGGTGATCAGCCCGAACGGGACGTTGATGTAGAAGCACCAGCGCCACGATGCGTGGTCCGTGAAGAACCCGCCGAGCAGGGGTCCGGCGACGGATGCGAGGCCGAAGGCCGCGCCGATCAGCCCCATGAAGCGGCCGCGCTGCCGGGGCGGCACGATGTCCGCGATGATCGCCTGAACACCGATCATGAGTCCGCCGGCGCCGATGCCCTGGACCGCGCGGAAGGCGATGAGCTCGTTCATGGTGCGCGACCAGCCGGCCAGTGCGGAACCGATGATGAAGACCACGATGGCGAACTGGAAGACGCTCTTGCGGCCGAAGAGGTCGCCGAGTTTGCCGTAGAGCGGCAGGCCGATGGTGGAGGTGAGCAGATAGGCCGTGATGGCCCATGACATGCGGTCCAGGCCCTGGAGTTCCCCGACGATCTTCGGCAGGGCCGTGGCGACGATCATCTGTTCCAGCGCGGCGAGCAGCAGCGCCAGCATCAGCCCGAAGAACACCAGCCGCACCCGGCGCGGGCTGAACTCTTCGACAGTCGCACCTACTTCGGCGGTGGGTGGTGGCCCGCTCGAGGTGCCCCGGCCGGCCGGCGCGGGACGGCTCTCTTTCTCGAAGCGGACCGGAGCCGGCCGCGGGGCGGCCTGCTCGTCCGTCACCAGAGTGATACCGCCCACGTACTGCTCCCTTCGTTGCCCCAGGCAATCGCACCTGTGCCGCCCTTTTCTCGCATTCGGCAACAACGGGAGCAAACGCGCGGATTGACGTGCCGGACCTGCCCGACGGGCATACGGGCCGGTGAGAGGGGGCGTGGGGAACAATCGGCCGGCACGGAGAACCACTCGAACCGGTGAGGGTGCGGACCGGCCCGTGACCGGGCCCTCGCGGCCCGATCCCGGCGAGCCGGCCACGCACCCGACATGCGTGCCACGGCGGCTGCCGGCCCGTGCGGAACAGACGCTGTCCTTCAACCGACTTGAGCTGTTCTGAGCCCCCGCCGGCGTCAGAGCGGTGGGACCAGACGGTTGTCGTGGGCGAAGACCACGGCCTGGATCCGGTCGCGGAGTTCGAGCTTGGTCAGGATCCGCCCGAGATGGGACTTCACGGTCGCCTCCGCGAGGTACAGCGCGGCCGCGATCTCGGCGTTGGACAGGCCGCGGCCGACCTCGACGAGCACCTCGCGCTCCCGGGCGCTCAGCCGGTCCATCCGCTCGTCGCGGACGGTGGTGCCCCCGTCGGCCAGGTGCGGACGGAAGGTCTCCAGCAGGCGCCGGGTGATCCGCGGGGAGAGCACCGCATCGCCCGTCGCGACGTTGCGGATCGCCGTGAGCAGCTCCTCGGGCCGGGTGTTCTTCAACAGGAAGCCCGAGGCCCCGGCGCCGAGACCGGCGAAGGCGTATGCGTCCAGGTCGAAGGTGGTCAGGATCAGCACTCTGCTCTGCGGGGAGCACTCGACGACTTGACGGGTCGCCTCGATCCCGTCCGTCCCGGGCATCCGGACGTCCATCAGTACGACGTCGGGCCGCAGCTCACGGGAGAGGCGGACCGCCTGGGCCCCGTCCGCGGCCTCGCCGACCGGCACCATGTCGGGCTGGGCCTCCAGGAACGTGCCAAAGGCCATCCGGAGCAGCGCCTCGTCGTCGGCGATCAGGATGCGGATGGTCATGGGGCGCTCGTCTCGCCGCTGTTGAGCAGGAGCCGGGTCCGCACACCCCAGCCGCCGCTCGGAAGCGGTCCGGCCTGAAGCGTCCCCCCGTAGGCGGCTGCGCGCTCGCGCATGCCGGGGATGCCGTGGCCGGACGGGGCGGCGGCGGGAAGCGCAGGCCGGGGGCCGCTGTCGGTGACCTCCACGCCGACGCTTCCGGCCGAACACTCGACCAGGACCGTCGCGCGGGTGCCGGCGGGGGTGTGCTTGAGGGTGTTGGTCAATGCTTCCTGCACCAAGCGGTAGACGGTGAGTTGTGCGGTGGCCGGCACAGGGGCATCGCCGCCGCGGACCTCCAGGCCGGTCGGCAGCCCGGCGGCGGCCATCTGGTCGGCGAGCGCCTCCAGCTGGGCGATGCCGGGCAGTGGGTGGCGCTCGGCGTCCGGCTCGTCGGACCGCAGGACGCCCAGCGAGCGCCGCATGTCGGTGAGGGCCTGCCGGCCCGTCTCGGAGATCTGCAGCATCGCGGCGGTGGCCCGGTCCGGCGACCTGTGCTGTGCGTAGACGGCGGCGTCGGTGAGCGCGACCATGACGGACAGGTTGTGGGTGACGATGTCGTGCATCTCGCGGGTGATCCGGGCCCGCTCCTCGGCGACGGCCAGCCGTGCCTGCTGCTCCTGGTGCAGCGCCAGCCGTTCGGCCCGTTCCCGTACGGAGGCGAGGTAGGCCCGGCTGGTCCGCACGTTCACCCCGAGGACGGCGGCGGCGACGACCGTCGCGGACAGCGCGACGAACGGGGTCGGGAACGCGCCGTCCGGTACCCAGCGCAGGCAGGCCAGCACGGCTCCGGCCTCCACGACGGCACCGGCGAGGAGCGTGCCGCGGCGGCCTGTGTGCGTGGCCGCCGTGTAGAGGGCCACCAGCAGGGCGATGTCCGCGAGCAGTTGGACGTCCATCAGCCACTGGACGAAGGCCGCGGCCGCCACGGCGCCGAACACCGCGAGCGGGGCCCGGCGCCGCCACAGCAGGGGGAGCACCAGGGCGGCGGTGAGCCCCGCGGCCACGGGCAGCTCCCGCGCCGGGTAGGCGGTCACGACGTTGAGGAGGAGGAGGACCGGCAGCGCCGCGTCCCACACCAAGGGCGGTATCCGGTCCCGGTGGCGCACCGTCACACCCACCCGTCGATCGGTCGTCGTGGCGGTCCGACCGGGACCGTCAGCGCGTACAGCCGGAGCCTAGGCCGCGGGGGCGGCGGCGCGCATGGGCCCACGGTCGGACCGCATCCTGCCGAGGTACGACCGGGGGAGGAGGCCACCCCCTCCCACGGTCGCAGAGCGGCCGCGTGTGGGGCGTGAGGGGTTGCCACTCCGGTCGCACCGAGGCCCGCCCGGGTTGCCACCGGAGTGGCAACCGGCGGCTACCCGGGACCGATGCGGCGGCGCCGACCCGGCGTCGAGCATGACCGGGTGACCGAAACCATCACGGGGCTGTCGATGTCCCTTCCGGAAGTCCTCGTCCTGCTGGGTGCCCTCGCGCTGGTGGCGGCGCGCTGGATCCCCTCGGCCGCCCGCCGGCCCGTCACCATCGGGGCGGGGGCGGTGCTCCTGGCGTCCGCGACCGCGCTGGGCGTGGTGGGGATCCGCTGGCAGCTGCTGCCGGTTCTGGCCGGCGCCGCCCTGGCGTCGGCGTTCGCCGTCCCGCCCCTGCTGCGACGCCGTACCGGCCGACCGGCGTGGCGGGCCCGCTGGTGGCTGGCCCTGCCGGGATCGCTGGCCTGCGCCGGCCTGATCGCCATCGGACCGGTGGCGGCCTGGGCCCTGCCCGTGCCCGAGTTCCCCGAGCCGTCGGGCGACTTCGCGGTCGGCACCCGGGTGGTGCAGTGGACCGACCCGCTCCGCCCCGAAAGCTTCACCGCCGATCCGGACGACCGGCGCACGGTCGTTGCCCAGCTCTGGTACCCCGCGCAGAAGAGCCCCTCCGGCACGCAGAGGGCCCAGTATCTGGGACGCACGGAGCAGGAGGCGCGCACCGTCGCCGAGGCCCTCGCCGGCGGGGTCGGCCTGCCCGGCTTCCTGGTCGACGGCGTCCCGCGGGCTCGCAGCCATGCGGTCGTCGACGCCCCGGTGGCCGGTGGGGGAGAACGGTTCCCGGTCGTCCTGTTCTCCCCGGGGTCGGGCGGGGTGCGGACCCAGAACACCGCCTGGGCGGAGGAGCTGGCCAGCCACGGCTACCTGGTCGCCGCCCTCGATCACCCGTACGACTCCGCCGTCGTCGTCCTCGCGGACGGCAGCACGATCCGTGCCACGACCGCCTCCAGCGGGGACCGGGACCGTGACGAGGAGCTGGCGGCGGGCTGGACCGCCGTCCGAGCCGCCGACCTCGGCTTCGCTCTCACCCGGCTGGAACGTCTGGACCGGGTCGAGACGGCCGACCCGCTGACCGGAGGCCTGGACACCGGCCGCGTCGCGGTGGCCGGCCACTCCCTGGGCGGTGCCGCCGCCCTGCAGGCGGCCCGGCAGGACCGCCGGTTCGGCGCCGTCGTCGACCTGGACGGCTACCCCCACGGCCCCACCGCGCCCGCCCTCGAGCAGCCGGTGCTCGCCCTCACCCAGGAGATCACCGCCGGCACCGACCCGCGCTACCTGCCCCGCCTCACGGACGCCCTCGAGCACAGCACCACGACGAGCTACCGGCTTGCCGTCCCCGGCGCCGGGCACCTCACCTTCATGGACGGGCCGCTCTACCTGCCACCGGTGCCCTCGATCGTCGGCACCCTGGGCCGCACCGACAGCCCGCGCGTCGTCGCCGGAGCCACCCTCGCCTTCCTGGACGCCGTCCTGCGAGGCCATCCCGGCGACCCGACCGAAACCCTCCGGGCCTACGGGACGGTCTTCACCGTCTCACCACCAGGGGCTCGGGGAACTGCGGGGCCGACCCCGTGATGGGCCGAGCAGGCGCGTAAGAAGGTGTTGGGTCATCGGGTGATCACTCACCCCAGCGCTGGAGCCCCGGCAGCATCGAAGGCGCCGTGAACCGCATCAAGAAGATCAGAAGGCAGTTCTACGGTCGAGCCGGGTTCGCGCTCCCACGCAAGATGATCCTGCGTCAGTAACGCGGCACTCGCATACGTAGACGTTGATGCCGCAGGTGTCCAGACGTGTGGGGTTGAACGCCTCGGATTCCCATAGCCGGTGGGGCTCGGTGTTCTCGGTGGTCCGGTCTTCTTCGGGAAGCCACGACCGTGCTGCTGACAGGCTGGGATGTGTCAAGGGGGGTGGCTGCCCGTCCGTTCGGGGGCTGGGCGCAATGATCTTGGGTCGGTGTCCTGGCAAAGTCGTTGTCAAGCGACTGACCGGCTCACACCGGTCGGGCCACGACCAGGGGGAAATCACATGTACCGCAAGCGCATCGCCGCCGCAGTCCTGCTCGCCGCGACGACCATCGGGGCGTTCGTACCCGTGGCGGCGGCCCGGCCACTCGACCCGGTCCAGCGGCAGCTGAACCTCCTCGTGGACAGTGACAAGGTACCGGGCGCCCTGGCGTACGACGGCAGGACGACGCGTACCGCCGGTGTCGCGGACCTCGAGTCGGGCCGGCCCATGCCCGACGAGCAGGGGCGGATCCGGTTGGCCAGCAACACCAAGGCGTTCACCGCGGCAGCGGTGATGCGCCTGGTGGCGGACGGTCGGATACGACTGGACGACCGCGCCGGCCGCCATGTCCCGCAACTCGCGGCACACACCATCACCATCCGACAGCTGCTCAAGCAGACCAGCGGACTACCGGAGTACGCCACACTGGTCGACTGGACCCGCCCGGGCACCCCCGAGGACTACCTGGCCCTCGCACTGGGGGAGAAGCCGGCCTTCGCACCCGGCACCGGCTGGGGGTACTCCAACACCAACTACCTCGCGCTCGGCATGGTCATCGACAAGGCTTCGGGTATCGGGTTCCGCACGTACATCGAGCGCACGATCCTGCGCCCCCTCCACTTGAACGACACCTACTGGCCCGCACCCGGCGAGCTGGCCCTGCGCGGACCGCACGCCCGCAACTACGGCATCCACCCCGCCGCCCCGGAGGCCGGCCGGATGGATCTGACCGAGCTCCCCGGGTATGAGTTCGGGGCGTCCGGTGGCCTCGTCTCCACGCCCAAGGACCTCAACACCTTCTGGGACGCACTGTTCGGCGGCCGCCTCCTGCCCGACTGGGCCTTGCGGCAGATGACCCGGGACACCACCGCGGTCGGTGGTCGCGACGTCTACCCGGCGGGTAGCCGCTACGGCTACGGCATCGCCTCGATCCCCCTCAGCTGCGGCGGCGTCTACTGGGGCCACGGCGGCGACCTCCCCGGCAACTCGGTGGGCGGGGGACGCGCCACGGCAGGCCGCGGCACGGTGACCGTCTACACCACGACCTGGGCGGCCGAGGGCGGAAGTCTGCGTCACCTCCAAGGGGCGGTGGACGCGGCCCTGTGCGCCAAGCGCCCCTGACCGCCGGCCGAATCCACGGCCGCCGCTCTCCACCGGATCCGTGGGAGAGCGGCGGGCTCGGCGTCGGCCGGCGGTCAGGCAGGGCGATGCAGGTGGCATCGGTGCCGGGCAGGGTCAGGGATATCGCCGCGCAGAGGTCTACGTCGCCCACACTCTCGGTCATGGCGGCCGCCCGCGTCGACCTTCGACGTACGGACGCCGCGGCCGCCCGCCGAGCCTCCGCAGCCGACGGACACCCCGGCCCGGTCGCGGGGGCGCGCAAAGCGTCTGAGGGCGATAGCACGGGGTAGTCGCCGAAAGACGGCACCACCAAAGGAGGACGAGATGACGGCCCACGAGCATTCCGCCGTCGGCCGGCCGGGATTCCATGAGCCAGCACCAACGAAACGGAGTGATCGCCGATGCGCACCACAGCGGCACGGGTGATGGGCGTGGCCACCCTCGGGTACGGCGTGGCGGTCGCCTGCCGACCCAAAGTGCTGGCCCGCCCCTGCGGCCTGGCCGAACAGGGCTCCTCCGCACTGCTGATCCGCGCCCTCGGCGTCCGCGACGCCGTCATCGGCGCGGCCATGGTCGCGGTCCCCGCAGGCAGCGCGCTGCGCACGGCCGTACTGTGCCGGGTCGCCATCGACGCGGGGGACGCACTGCTCTTCGGTACCTTCCTGCCCCACCGGACCGAGCGCGCCAAGGCGGCCTCGGCCGCGCTGGCCTGGGCGGCCCTCTGCGGCTGGACCCTGACCGGCGGCGGAGGTCCGGCGGCGCCGCTCGTACAGGACGCGGCCAACGTCGCCGTACGCGCCGCCCAGTCCGCCACGCGCGCCGAACTCTGACAGGGGCGAATGAGAAACCGATCTGACCGACTACGAGGTCGAGGCCACCGACGGCCATATCGGCAAGGCCGACAAGCACTCCGGCGAGGTCACGGAACCGGTGGCCCCTTCGGAACCGGTGGCCCCTTCGGCGGCCGCATGGTCGGACCGGAACTCGCCGCCTGACCCGGCATCCGAACGGTCCCCGACTCGACGAGTCGGGGACCATTCCCATTCCGGTACGGGGGCGGCAGCCAAGGACCGCGCATCTTTCGGTCGTCGCGGGCCAGAAGGCATCCATGAGACGAAGCTGCGGTTCCTCCGTGCGCGGTGTCAGACCGCTCCTGCTCCTTCCCGTGCAGGCGGCCCTGATGGTCGGGCTGGGACGGCTGGTCACCGGGCCGGCGGCCGGACACTGGCCGCTGTCGGCGGAGGCCTCGATCGGCAGGGACCTGGTGGAGGGCCGGGACCCGGCCACGTCCGGAGTCGCGGAGTTGTTCTCCGTACTCGCAGGCACGCAGGCCGTCGTCGGCGCGACCCTGATCTGCATCGTCGCCCTGCTCGTCCTCCCGCGCGCCGCACTGCGCACCGAGGCGCTGTTCCTCGGCGTCGCGGTGGCCGCGCAGTCGGCGGTGTTCGTGGTGGTGACGGCCTTCGTGGACCGCCCGCGGCCCGCGGTTCCCCACGAGGACGCCGCGCCGCCCACGTCGAGCTTCCCTTCCGGTCACGTCGGCGCTTCCCTCGCGCTCTACGGGGGACTGGCGGTGATCGCCGCGCTGCGCATGCGCGGCCCGTGGCGCCGCGCGGTGACGGGCATCCTGCTGCTGATCCCGCCGGCCGTAGGACTGTCGCGGATGTACCGCGGCATGCACTACCCCAGCGATGTGGCGGGCGGCCTGCTCAACGGCACTTTGACCCTGCTGATCACCGGGTTCGCGCTGTTGTACGGGCGACAGTCCGCCGCGGAGCCCGAAGGCACGGAGCGGCCCGCCCGGGAGGTGCCCGCCCCGCGCGGCACCGGTGGTGCGGTCCTCGTCGTGCGCCACCCGCACGGCTGCCCGGATGAGCTCGCGGACCGGCTGGCCGCCGTCCTGCGCGAACACGGCCACCGGGAGCTCCGGTGGATCCTGACCTCCGCCGAGCTCCCCTGCGGCACCCTGGCGGAGGAGCTGCGCACCGTACGCCCCGCCCTCGTGGTGGTCTGCGGAGGCGACGGCACCCTGCGCGCCTGCGCCGAGATCCTGGCGGGCACCCGGATCCCGCTGGCCGTCGCACCCTGCGGCACCGGAAACCTCCTCGCCCGCAACCTCGGCCTTTCGACGGATCCGGCCGCCGCCCTGGCCGAGTCCCTGTCCGGCGAGAGCTTCGGCATCGACGTCGGCCGGGTCTGCGGCGATGGGCTCGAGCCGATGAGGTTCACGGTCATGGCAGGCGCCGGATTCGACGCCGCGATGGTCAGGGACGCCTCCCCGCGGCTCAAGTCACGGATGGGCTGGGCCGCGTACGTCCTTTCGGCCCTGCGGCACCTGCGCGATCCCGGCGTGCGCCTCACCGTCCGCGTCGACGGGGGCCGCCGGCTGCGGCGCCGGGCCCGGATGGTCGTCATCGGGAACGTCGGGACGCTGCAGGGCGGCCTGCCCCTCCTGCCGGCGGCGCGGCCGGACAGCGGACGCCTGGAAGTGGTGCTCTTCGACCCGCGCGGTCCCGCCGGATGGCTCACCGCCGCCGGGCACCTGGCGTCCCGCCTGCTGCGCCGGCATCCGCCGGCAGGCCCCGGTCCGGCCGCCCCCGACGGGCGCAGCGAGGCCGGGGGAGCGCTGGAGTACTTCAGCGCCACCCGCATCGACGTCCGCTGCGCCGTACCGCAGCCGCGCGAGCTCGACGGCGATGCCGTGAGCGATGGTGTCCGCCTCACCGCCGAGATCGAACCGGGAGCCCTGCGGGTGTACCTGCCCCGCGCGCCGGGGGCGCCGCAGTCCCCACCCGCCGAGCAGCTTCCGGCGGCGGCCCCCGGCGCCCCGTCATGAGCTTCGCCGGGACGCGCCCTGCGGCGACACCTGCCGACCGCAAGCCTCGAGGGTCCGCGGGCTCCGCGCGTTGCGCAGGTTCCACGAGACGAAACACCACCAGAAGGCAGGAACACGATGGGTACTGCGAGACGCGTACCGCAACGCCACGACGTGAGCGGCGAGGAGCTGTCCGCCGACGAGGCATGGACCGCACTGCGCCGCTACGGCGGCTGGAGCCTGGCCCGCGACTCCTTCGTGCGCTTCCGCTACGCCGACGGCTTCAGCCACGCCCGCGCGCTCGCCCTGCAGACCGTCCTGTCGATCGTCCCGCTGGCCATCGCCGCCGTCGGCCTGTCCGTGGTGCTGCACACCGAGGAAGCCGGCCGGGTTGCCGAGCTCACCATCCGAGGGCTCACCAGCGGTCCGGGACAGGCCGTCGTCGACGAGGCGCTCAGTGAGAGCAGACGCCACGCCGGCGACGGCGGCCAGGCCGCGCTGTGGCTGGGCCTGCTGTTCTCCCTGGCCAACGTCACCACCGCCCTCTGCCAGGTCGAGCGAGGAGCCAACCGCATATACGGCAACGAGCGGGACCGGCCCTTCCTCGCCAAGTACGGCCGGGGCCTGATGATGGCCGCCCTCGCGGGACTCCCGCTGGGACTCAGCTTCATCCTCACCGTGCTGGGCACCCACCTGACCCGTGCACTGGCCGAGGTGTACCGGCTCTCGCCCGACACCGTACGGGCCTGGGAACTCCTGCGCTGGCCGCTGGGCATCCTGCTCGCCGTCCTCGCCACCAGCGCGATCTTCCGCCTCTCCCCGCGCCGGCGCCAACCCGGCTACACCTGGCTGGCCTTCGGGGCCGTCGTCCACCTGGTGCTGTGGAACCTCGCGACCTGGGGGCTGAGCCTCTACATCGGCGAGAGCAGCTCCTTCACCAGCGTGTACGGGCCCCTGAGCGCCATCGTGTCCTTGCTGCTCTGGTCCTACCTCACCTCGATGGCGCTCTTCCTCGGCCTCTCCTTCGCCGCCCAGCTGGAAGCCGTACGGGCGGGGGTGAGGGAGCCGGTCATGAACGACCCCGGGGTCTGACCGCCCCGGCCACCGGCGGCCGGAGACCCGCTGCCGCACGCACACGAGAGGGAGCCGCCCCCCCATGGCACGGCGCACGGAAAGTGCTCGACGCGTTCAGCGACATCCGCGAGGCAGCAGGCATCCGCACGGACCACGTCATCCGCACGGACCGCGTCTTCCGGGAGGTCCGCTCCGGAGCCTGCTCGCGCGGCACGCCGGACCCGACGCCACCTTCGGCGCGAGACTCGTACTCGCCGCGGCCGCGACGGCCGTGGCGGCCGTACCGTTCGCCCTCGCCCTGGTACTGGTGGAGTCCCAGTGGGCGCCACTGCACCGCCTGGACCAGGGCGCGGCCGAACGCCTCCACGCCGCCGCGCTCGCTCACCCGGACAGACTCGGCCGCCTGCGCGTGCTCTCGGACTGGGTCTGGGACCCGGTCACCATGCGCTTGCTGGTCGCCGTACTCGTGGTCTGGCTCGTGAGCCGGCGCGCCTGGCGGCTGGCGGCCTGGGCCGGCGTCACGGCGGTCGCGGGCGGCCTGATCGGGCTCCTGGTCAAGATCGCGGTGGAGCGGGCCCGGCCGCACCTGCCGGACCCCGTCGCCCACGCGCCCGGCTTCTCCTTCCCCTCCGGCCACGCCATGACGGCGACCACCTCGTGCGCCGTCCTGCTGCTGGTCCTGCTGCCGGTGATTCCGCGGGCCTGGCGTCCCTTGCCCTGGGCCCTCGCGCTGGTGACCGTGGTGGGCGTCGGCTACACGCGAGTCGCGCTCGGGGTCCACTGGTTCAGCGACGTCGTGGGTGGCTGGCTGCTGGGCCTCGGGGTGGTCACCGCGACGGCGCTGGTCTTCGAGGCCTGGCGGTCCGACACCGGACGGCGCCGCACGGCGGTGGCCGAGGGCTTGGAGCCGGAACTCACCGGACCCGAACCCGAAGCGCCCCCGGCCGACCCGCGGGCCCCCGCCCCACCGGCCGACTGTCGGCCAGGCACCGACGAGTTCGAGCCGTTGGCCCCGCGGCGCGGGCCCGGCGGGGGAGCGGCGCCCGATCGGGGGCAGGCGAATCCACCGACAGGTTCTACATCCGAAGGAGAACGGCCATGCTGATCACTGTCAGTCGCTCCGGGGGTTTCACCGGCGTGGACAAGATGCGGAAGATCGACACCTCCGTCCGGCGGGATGCCGCGGAATGGGAGGGGCTCGCGCGGCGCGCCGTGCGGCCGGTCGCCGACGGCTTCCACTACCGGATCACGATCGACGGCCAGACGGTCGACCTCGACGAGGCGAGCCTGACCGGCGAGCAGCGGGAACTGATCCGTGCGGTCCTCGGCGAAGGGGCCTGACCGGCTCACGGGCCCGGAGAAGGTCCGCGCTCCGGTGCGCAGCACGTCCCCGGCCGATCATCTCCCGGACTCCGGACTCCGGACTCCGGAGTCGGACAGCGGTTCCTCGGGCAGCGTCCTGCGGCTCGGCTACCCAGCCGTCGCCGTTGCACGAGCACGCCGCCCCCGGGGGCCGGGGGACTCATCCCTGCGGTGCCAGGATCGTGAACAGGCCCCCCTCGGGGTCCCGAAGGGTGATCGACCGGTCGGCAGCGGAGGTTTCCACCGGGGAGGCGGGGCTCCCGCCCGCGCTCGTCGCGGCTGTGACGGCGGCCTCCAGGTCGGGCACCCGGAAATGGACGTGCCACCGGGGGCGGACGTGCGGGTCGGGGTCCTCGTCCACGGCTCCGCCGCTGATCCGTGCGACCGTGTCGTTGCCGTGGCGCAGGACGACGTGGTCGTGTTCGTAGGCGGCCACGCAGGCTCCGGGTGCTTCGCCGGCCCAGTCCAGCACCTCCCCGTAGAAGATGGCGGCCGCGAAGGCGTCACGCGTACGGAGTTCCAGCCAGGCAGGAGCGGGGCCGTGGCCGACTCGCCAGTCCCTGAGGACGGCGCCCTGCCAGAGGCCGAAGACCGCCCCGGCGGGGTCGGCGGCCAGCACGGCCCGGCCCGCGCCGAAGGCCAGCGGACCGACTGCCACGGTCGCACCGCGCTCGCGGATGCGGGCGGCGGCGAGTTCGGCGTCGTCGGCGGCGAAGTACGGAGTCCAGGCGGCGGGCAGGGACAGATCGTCGGCGAGCATCCCGAAGCCGGCGACCGCAGCGCCGTCGCGATAGGCGAGCACGAACCGCTCCCCGAGGCGGGTGCCGCGGAAGGTCCAGCCCAGCACGGCGCCGTAGAACCTCCGGGCGGAATCGAGATCCCGGGTCATCAGACTCACCCAGCAGGGCGCGCCGAGGACCTCATGGCTAGACGTGGACACGGCTCCGGGCCGAATCATGGCGCTCACCTCGCAGGGGACTCCTCCACCGTAGTCCCCGGCGTCCGGCGCCAGGGCGCGCGTCGGCTCGTGTCGCGTCGGCGTGCCGGGCCGCCGTGGCAGCGTCGGCCGTCCCCCGCCCACGCCGGTCGACCAGCTGCCCGGTCCTCTCGGCCGCGTCGGCACGGGCCGCACGGCGCTGCATCCGCTCGGGGGTGCAGCTGCAGCGGGGAGCCTCATGTGCCTCCACCGCGGCGGAAGCCGTCGCCGTCGAGATCTCCACCAGGAGGTCTCCAGAGCCTGCAGTCTCGCGGTTTCCCCAACCGGTCCGGTGTGGTGGGGGCGGAGCGGGGCAGACGCGCGTAGCTGTCAGCCCACCCTGGAGGCCCAACCATGTCCTGCGTGTCCGCTCTGATCGTTGTGCACCTCAAGACGCCGGCGGGCCAGGTGTATTTCCTTGCCCGCTTCTCGTATGACGGTGGAGACCCGTACGTGGTGCAGGCGGAGTTCCTGGACGGTGCCGACGTCTTGGCACGGTGGCACTTCGACCGGCAGATGCTGGCCGAGGGGCTCCACCGTCCGGTGGGGGAGGGCGACGTCGCATTCCGCCCCGACAAGGAGTCCGGCCGCGATGAACTCCGCATCGAACTGATCGGCCGGAGCCCCGATCAGCAGGACGATGCGGTTGTCTTCCTGGATGCCCCCGTGCTGAGGGGCTTCCTGGACGAAACCTACGCGGTCGTCGCTGCCGGGGAGGAGTTCCTCGACCTCGACAAGCTTCTCGACGAGTTCCTGGCTCGCTGAAGAGCCCGTACGTCCGACCGGAACCGCCGAGTGCCGTTCCTCGTGGACGTGGCGACAGCATGAGGTGCGGTCAGGCAACCGACCGACGAGAGACCGCCGGAGTCAGGTGCCGTGCGGGGCACGGCGCGGGTCGGACCGGGCGCAGGACACACAGGTGGTCGCGGCCGGCCGGATCTCCAGGCGCTCGGGCGGAATCACAGCGCCGCACCCCATGCACTGCCCGTAGTCGCCCCCTTCGAGCCGTTCCAGCGCCTGGTCCAGCTCGTCCAGATGGTCGTGCGCCCGCGCCATCAGGGAGGCCACGTGGGCACGCTCGAAGGCCGTGCTGGCCCCTTCGGGGTCGTGCTCGTCGTCGACCGCGACCAGGGCGTTCGCCGCGACGATCCCGTCGAAGTCGCGCCCTAGTGCGGCCATCCGGTGGAGCGTGTCGTCGCGGTCAGCCGCGAGGCGTGCGCGGGCCGTCGCGAAGGAGGACGGGCCGAACTCGTCATGGCCGTACCGGAGTGCATCGCCCATGTGGGGGACAACGCCGGGCCGCGGGTCCCGATTCCCCGACTGACCGGGCGGGCCGTTCAGGAAAGGTTCAGGTGGAGGCGAACGACCGTGGCCGGGGCGCCGGTGTGGACTTCGACCAAGTCGCACAGCTGACGCACGGTCCACAGGCCGTGCCCGCGCGGCTGCCCGGGGTCCGGTGGCAGGTAGCCGAGCGTCCACCCGGCATCGGCAGGGAAGCGGGTGGGCCCGGGGTCGCTGATCTCGCAGATGACCTTGTGCCCGGTACGCCACACCGAGACTTCGCCGCGCCCTGCGCCGTGCTGAACGGCGTTGGTGGCCACTTCGTTGACGGCGAAAGTCAAACGCTCCGCCCCCCGAGGGGACATCCCCAGCTGCGCGGAATGCCGGGCGACGAACGAGCGCACATGGTGCAAGTCGGTGCCGAAGGGCATCGTGGCGCTGCTTCCCGGCGCAGGAACCGGTGACGGGTTCCGGTGCCAGGCGGCGCCCTGGGGAGGGGCGTAGCGACCGCTTGGTTCGGCGGCCGGGCCGGTCACCAGCTGCGGGTGGGTACGGCGGGCGTCGGCGACGATCTGGCCGGGGACCGTGCGTGTGTCGTAGGGGCAGACGATCCAGGCCGGGCAGTGGGCGAAGGCGAGGTTGATGACGGCCTCGTAGCGGGTCCACTCGGCGGTTTCCAACGCGTCGCGGCCGTGCCAGACGGGCTCACCGATCACGCGTACCTGGGGATGGCGCCCGGTGGCCGTGCGTTCGTCGACGTAGCGGTAGTAGGCGCCGAGGGTGCTGCCAGGCGTCTGGTACCAGTCGTCGGCCGCGATGAACTGCACTGCGCCGGCGGCACTGCCGAGTTGCTGACGCAGCAGGTCGATGTTGGCGGGCGTGGTGACGGCGAGGACCGCCTCGTCATGCTGGAGACCGTCCAGGCAGAACGGGACGGTCGCGGCCAAGAACGCCTCGTCGGACCCGTAGACCAGGCCTTGGTGCACCAACCGGGGGGCCCGGTCGGGCTGCGAGGCGGTCACGTCGATCACGCTGCTCATGCCGAGGCTCCCGGGGAGGTGACGACCAGGGCGTCCTGCTGGTCCAAGCCGGCCACGGCTATCACCTGGCACAGCAGCGGGGCGAGTTCCACCACCCGCATGTGGCGGCCCGGCTCGTACCGCTCGGCGGTGTGCGCCAGAGCGCGCAGGCCGGCCAGGTCGATGAACTCGAGCGCGCTCATGTCCACCCGCACGTCCCCGGCCCACTCGAGGGTGGCGTCCAAAACCGCGGCCAAAGCGCCGGTCGTGCGGTAGTCCACGGTGCCGATCACACGCATCGTGCGTGCCCCGGCCTCGAAGGTGGGCACGATCCGCAACCATTCGTCCTCGTAGAGCGGGGACAGTTCCACGGTGCCGGGGTGGCAGTGGTCGTAGGCCTGCAGCTGACTGGAGCGAAAGAGGCGGGCATCGTACTGGCAGACGGCCGAAGCAGGCTGTCCCTCGAAGACCGAACTGACCATGCTCTCGTATGCGGTGAGCTGGTCCGCGCCGGCGATCTCACGTAGAACCCAGCTCATTTCACCGCTGACCCGGAATCCCTTGAAACCAGAGGCCGCAGCACTTTCCATTTCCTGCCGCAGGGTGGCCGCCATCGCCGTGGCGTCGAAGCGTCCTGAAACCAGGTAGCGGTCGCTGGCAGTGACCACCCGCAGCTGTCCGCTGGACAACGCGGCGTCCGGATCCATCTGCGCCGAACGAAGCCAGTCGAGCACCACGGCAGGCTCCTGCCGGTCGGCGAAATACATCACGCGCTCACCGCGCTTCAGCCCATCGGACACGTAGGCGGTGACCACCCGGCGCTGCTCGGAATCGTCGGCGAACGCCAGACACACGTGATCCCCATGGCCGATGCTGTGGACCGGCCGCTCCCTGCTGCCCCGCGCGATCATCGTTTCCTCACCGTCCGCCCCTGGCTCGCGAGCCCGCGTGGAAATGGCTCGTCCCACCGCCTGCGGGCGGTGTTCCAAGCCGCCGGTAACAATACCCGGTCCAGGCATGCCGTCCGACGCCGGATTCCCTGCTGCGGGAGGGCGGAACTCGGTACGTGAAAAGCCATTTGGAGGGCGGGGTGGGGTGCGGAGCGCGGGTCGTGATCGGTTTCGTCGCCCGCCCGAAGGGCAGCAGCGGCCGGTGGTTATAGCGAGCGGTGTAGCGGGCGAAACACGGGGCAAGCGATGGGTGGGCCGGAACGAGAGTTCCGCCGTGAAGGCAGTAGGGAAGGATGCGGTAGGGATTTCTATTTCCTTCCGCCTCCATGACCGGAGGAGTTGTTCTTCGTATGACTGAGAATTTCTGGGGTTACCGCGAGACCGCCGGCCGTCTGGGTGGGTCGGATCTGACGGGGTACAAGGTCGAGGCGAGCGACGGTTCCATCGGCAAGGTCGACAAGCACTCGGATGAAGTCGGCTCCTCGTACATCGTGGTCGACACCGGTCCGTGGATCTTCGGCAAGGAAGTCCTGTTGCCTGCGGGCACGATCAGCCGGATCGATCCGAACGACGAGAAGATCTACGTCGACCGGACGAAGGAGCAGATCAAGAACGCTCCGGAGTTCGACAAGGACAAGCACCTCGGTGATGCCGACTACCAGCGCCAGGTCGGCGGCTACTACGACGGACCGCACCGTCTGTAGCACGCGCGGACACCAAGCAGTGCAGGGCGGGGACGACAGCAACAAGCTGTCGTCCCCGCCCTGTTGCTCCGGCCCTCCGAGTGAGTGCGGGACTGGATGAGTGCGGTGCACCCGTTGAGCGGGTCACCGTGCCGTGACGGGAGGGATGCCCCGGCCGCTCTGTGTTTCCCGGAGACGGTGTGCCAGCCGGCGGGCAGTGTGCACACTGCGTCGCGCCAGGCAGAGCTCGCCCGCCGAGACGTGGCAGGTCGGGCACGGCTCGGCGAACGCGCCGTGCCGGAAACGGCGGTGCGTCTCGTAGGCGGCGTCCAGCATGGCGTCGAGCGCCGAATGCGGGAGACCCACGGCTATACGGGCGGCTGCGTGCACCGACCGGCGAGAGGTGACTTCCAGGACCGGGGTGGTGCTCATGAAGGGATCTCCTCGTGCACGGGGGGAGGGCGCACGCCGTGCCTACCCACGGCGTGCGGGCGACCGGGTGGCGCGAGCCCCCGGCAGGGCCAGGGCGCGGCTCACGCTGCTGTGGCTACGGGGGGCGAGGCAGCCGAAAGCACGGTGGCGGCCAGGGCGCGGGTGGGTTGGACGGCCGGCCCCTCGGTCCCCGTCTGTGCCTCGAGCGCCCGGCGCGTTTCGGCGGTCGCCGCGAGGACGGCCAGCGGCGCTCCTGCGGAGCGGCACATGCGGTGGGTTCGCAGGATCGTGCTCACCGCGGCGCTACTCAGCGGCGCGTCCGAGAGTTCCAGCATGACGGGTGCGGAGCGGTGGGCGGCGAGGTATCCGTCGATCGCCCAGGCGGCTGAGGCCCGGCCGGCGATGTCCAGATCGGCCCGCAACCGGATGATCAGCACGCCACTCTCGGTCACGTTGATGGGCAGCACAGACACTCCTCGTCCTCACGATCACCTCGGCTCGTTGTCGTGCGGATGCCCGCGTCTGGGAGCGGTATGCGCGACCTTCACGGTCGGGATCATCAGCGGCGGTGGAGAACGGCGGGCGTCCAACCTTCCTGCGGCGCCGGTTCGACAAGGACAGGCCGTTGAAAACGACCGAAGCGGTCACCGACGATCCAAGCGGTCACCAACGATCCAGGGATGCCCCCGGGCGGCGGGCACATGAACGGGGCAGATACCTTGCGCTTTCCACGCGCCGCGCGCGAGCGGTGGTGGAGGGGGAACCGTCGGCGGGTCGAACAGACCGGCCGGGGGAGGTGAGGCAGGTGTCCTGGCGGGTTGAGTGGACCAGAAGGGGAAGAAGCGAGTCATGAAGGGAGAGGCGATGCCGGATACGCCACGTCGCACGGCCGGGCTGAGATGTGAGGACGCCCGGTCGATCGCCCGCGATGTCCTGGCGGCGAACGGCGTGGGAGAGGACCTGGTGAACGACGTGCTGCTGGTCGTTTCCGAGCTGGTTTCCAACGCGGACCGCCACGCCGGCGGCGTCAGCGACTTCCGCGTCGTGGCTCTCGCGGGATGCGTGGCGGTCGAAGTGTCGGACGGATCCCCGTCGTTTCCTCGCACGCCGGGAACACCCCTTGACGTACCGGGAGGATTCGGCTGGCTGCTGGTCAACCAGATCGCCGACCATACGGAGATCCGGCCGCATGGAAACGGCAAGACGATCACAGCGTTCATCCTGCTCCCCGCCACCCCCTGAACCACTGTCCGGCCGTCCTGCCCGACACCGGCCCGGTCACACGGTGCGCCACGGCCTGGTCCTCACCTCACACGGATGGTCCTGGCCTGCGGCAGTGCGGACTTGATCGTCATCCTGCTCGGTCAGCTCGAATTCTCCACGCGTGCGAGCCACTCGACGAGGAGGGCGCGCAGGAGTTCGGGTTTCTCGTGAGGAAGGGCGTGTCCCGCGTTGTCGACCACGGCGAGCGTGGCGTGTGGGTAGTGGTGGACGAGGTCGGCGGCGGTGGCATATCCGACCGTGGAGTCCAGCCGCCCCGCGACGATCAGGGCCGGACCCTCATATGCCCGTGTGTGGATGTGCGTGAGCGCCCACCGTTCGCCGATTCGTTCGAGCGCCGCCTCGTCGACGAGCGCTGCGGCCGGGGCGACGTAGCGCTCGTACCGGTCGAGCATCTCCGGGGTCTGGATCACGAAGTAGCTCCGGAAGACCTCGTCGCCGATCTCACCCGATCCGACTGCGACGCGCTGTCCGGGCACGTCGCGCGGTCCCGGCAGCAACGGACATACGAGCGCCAGACCGGCGACCAGCGCCGGGCGCCTCGCGGCCATCGCCTGCGCGAAGTACGCGCCCGCCGAGTGACCGATGAGGAGGAAGGGAGTCCCGTGGGTGACGGCTTCCGCGAAGGTGAGCAGAGTGTCGAGAACGTCGTCGGCGCTGCGCAGCGATGCGGGAGCGATGGTCCGGCCCATGCCGGGGAGGTCCGGATAGATCCGCCGTAGCCCCGCCACGCCGTGAAACGCCTGCTCGAAGCAGGCCTCGGCCTCGCGGTGGTCCACGCCGGCCCCGTGGAGCATCAGCACCGGTCGACCGGTTCCGTGCTCCACGTAGTGGACCACGGCTCTTCCCGCATGGATCTCCATCCGCGCAGGCTAACGGTCTCGGCGACGTGACGAGGGAAACCCGACCGGGTCGGTCGGCTGAAGCGGAGCGACCAGGTACCGCTGGCATCAACGTGACCCGCACTGTGTGCGATTGCGCTGCTTCCAGCCGCATGGAACGTGCGGCGCCGGACACACGCGTGTCAACTGGCCCGAAGGCACGAGCATTCGGGCCGCTGTCGCTACGCACCAAGGAAGCGAGAGGTCATGCCCCTGACATTCCGCAAGAGCTTCAGGATCCTGCCGGGTGTCCGGCTCAACATCAACCGCAAGTCGTGGTCGATCACGACAGGTGGCAAGCGAGGCCCCCGCCGCACACACAGCAGCACGGGACGCCGGACCACGTCCTGGGATCTGCCCGGTCCCTTCGGCTGGCGCAAGACCAAGACCCGTCGAGGCTGATCCGCGAGGTACGGACACGACCCGCGCCAGGGTGGCATCGGACTCACAGCGCACCGCGAGAATCCCCTCGTCGTCGGCGTGTTCCACAGAGCGCCTCTGCTGATGACCCCGTCTCACGGGAAACGATCAGGACCCGGGACGTTTGGAAATCTCCGCACGGTGCAGACGCTCGCTATTACCCGCTCTATCAACCGAGGCAGGAGACGCATCATGGGCATTCTGGCCTGGATTCTCATAGGGTTGCTCGCAGGCATCATTGCCAAGGCGCTCATGCCGGGCAGGGACCCGGGCGGCATCATCATCACCATGCTCATCGGCATCGCGGGCGGCCTGCTCGGCGGCTGGCTCGGCAAGGTCATCTTCGGCGTCGACTCCATCGACGGCTTCTTCGACCTCTCCACCTGGATCGCCGCCATCGTCGGCTCCCTCATCCTCCTTGTGGTCTACCGGCTGGTCACCGGCAACAGGCGCCACGCCTGACCGGCGCGCCCCCTCCGTACGGAAACGGCTCCCCCTCTCCGGAGGGCGGAGCCGTTCCGGGTCTACTGAAGGCTGATCCGTGGGATCCCCCGGCTGACCGGCCGTGCGAAGGCCGCGATGCGGTAACCGGTCGTCCGGGCAACGGGAGGCGGACCGGCGAGATCCGCCTCGCACACATCCGGTCGATGCGATGGGCCGAGCTCGGAGCGGGTATGACAGCTGCATGCAGATGTCTCTGGCAGGAGGCGCGGACCTGCGGACGCGGCTCGGCTCGGTGCTGTTCAGCCGGGTGGCCGGGCCGTCGGGCCCCGCCAATCGTGCCCGGATCCACAACACGCCCGGACCTCGCTGGTTCGGCCCGGAGCGGCCCATCCGTACGGTCCACGGCGACGCCTCGATGTTCATCGGGGGCCTGAGCGCACTCCTGCTCCAGTCCCTGCACCCGCTCGCCATGGCAGCCGTCGCGGCGCACTCCGGCTTCCGCGGGGACCCGTGGGGCAGGCTCCAGCGCACCAGCACCTTCCTGGCCGTCACCACCTTCGGTACCGCACAGGACGCGCAGGAAGCCGTGGACCGGGTCCGGGCAGTCCACGAACGGGTGACGGGTGCAACCGCGGCGGGGGAGCCGTACCGCGCGGCCGATCCCCACCTCCTGGGCTGGGTGCACGCGGCCGAGGTCGACAGCTTCCTGCGGGCCCACCAATCCTTCGGCGCGCACCCGCTGGACGCGGCCGGCTGCGATGCCTACGTCGCGGACACCGCGCGCGTGGCGACGGCCCTGGGGGTGGTGGAGCCGCCCCGTGACCGGGAGGCGCTGGCATCCCTGCTGACGGCGTACCGGCCGGAACTGCGGGCCACGTCCGAGGCACTCGACGCGGCCCGTTTCATCCTCCGCGACCCACCGCTGCCCCGGGCCGCCCGCGCCCCGTACTCACTGCTCGCCGCGAACGCGGTCAGCCTGCTCCCACCGTGGGCTCCCGGTATTCTCGGCCTGCACCCCGCGACGGGCCCGAGGGCAACCGGCGTACGCCTGTCCGGACACGTTCTGACCCGCACGATCCGGTGGGCCATGGCCCCGCCGCCCCCGGCCACGCGCTGAGCCGGCACCCGGATCCGGCTCAGGTTTCGGCGGTGATCTCTGCGCAGCGCGTGGCCACGGCGCCGAGCGTGCCCTCCGTACGCAGCAGCGCGCGCTGTACGTGCGCCCCGTTGCCTTGCTCGAGGAGCCGGGTGATGCCCTCCCGGACGCGTTCGTCGTCGCCGTGGGCGGCCAGGGCTTCGCGTACGTGGGCGTGGAGCGCTTCGACGGCCACGGCGGGCGACGTCTCGCGCATCGTCCGGGGGTCGATGAGCGGGCCGTCCAGCCCGGAGCGGCCGGCGCGCCAGGCTGCCAGCCGTAGCAGGCCCGTATTGATACGGGCCGGGGGCTGTCCGTCCTGCCAGGCGCGGGCGGCGGTCTCGACCAGTCCGCGTACCAGGGCCGCCAAGAGGACCGGGGTCGACGCTTCCAGGCAGACGTCCGCGACCCTGACCTCCACGGTCGGGTAGGCGGCGGACAGCCGGGCATCGAAGTACATCATCCCCTTGTCGCGCAGCACGCCGGTGTCGAGCATGGCGCGCACCTGCTCGTGGTAACGGTCGGCGGACCCGAAGATGTCCGTGGGCCCGGCCGACGGCAGGCGGTTCCAGACCCGGCTGCGGTAGCTGGCGTACCCGCTGTCCTCACCCTGCCAGAACGGAGAGTTCGCACTCATCGCGGTGAGTACGGGCAGCCAGGGGCGGATCCGGTCCAGGACGGCGACGCCTTCCTCGTCGGACTCGACCGACACGTGGACGTGGCATCCGCAGGTCAGCTGCTCCTGCGCCGTCAGGCCGAACTGTTCGCCGACCCACTCGTACCGCTTGCCCGTGCTCAACGATGGCCGGACCGGCAGGGGAGAGGTGCCGAGGGCCGCGACGAGCGCCCCGGCGGACGCGGCGTGCCGGGCGGCTTCTCCCCGCCAGCGGGTGATCTCCTTCAGGAGCTCGCCCATCTCGGTCAGCGGTTTGGTGGCGAACTCCAGCTGTTCCTCCTGCAGTTCCTTCTCAAAGGTGTGCCCCCGCGGTTCGTCGCCCTCCGGCTGACGTTCGACGGACCGGTCCGCAGCCGCCAGCACGGCCCCCGACAGGGCCAGCGGCTCACCGCTGCGGGCGTCCACCAGCAGCAGCTCTTCCTCTACGCCTACGCTTCGCATGCCGCCGCCCATCGATCCGCTCTTCGCATCGCCCTGCACCTGCCCTGTCCCATCCCGACCATGCGGGCGCAGACCAGGGGACGGTCCGCCTGCGCGTTTGCGGGCCGCGATCCGGGTCAGACGAGGACGGGCAAGGAGTTCCCCGTCCCTCAGGGAGTGATCAGCTGTGGCGAACGACGAGAAGAGCCGGGCCAAGACCGAGCAGGCCAAGGGCAAGCTCAAGGAAACGGCCGGCCGCCTGGTGGGCAACAAGCGGCTGACGACCGAGGGCCGTGCCGAACAGGCGAAGGGCGACGCCCGCCAGGCGAAGGAAAAGATCAAGGACGTCTTCAAGCACTGAGCCGCACGCCCGGCGTCCACCGCCGCGGTCCCGGACCTCGAGGGGTCCGGGACCGCGGCGCGTCCGAATCGATCGAGGGAGGGCTCCCGCATGACGTTGCCGGGGGAAGACAGAAGGAAGGGCGGGGGCGGTTCCGCGCCGTTCGGACGCGATGTGATGCTGGCCGTGGGGCTCGCGGGGATCTGTGTCGGCGGCCTGGCCGTCTTCCTCAAGACCGCCGCGGGGGCCGGGGCGGGGGTTTGGGCCGTACCCGTCGCCACCGCGGTGGTCCTCGCGGTCGGGGTGGCACTGGCCAAGTGGAGCGTCTCGCCCGTCCGGCGGCGTTCCACCGTCCCTCCGGAGCCCGGCCCGCCCCCGCACACGGATCCGTACCCGATCGAGGCCACGGCGGCACTGGACGTGCCCGCGGTCGGAGGGGTGCCGGACGTGGGTCCCGGTGCGCTGGACCACGCCGCGGCCGACGCGGACGGCTTCGAGCACGCGATAGCCGCGCTGTGTGCGCGTGACGGGTGCACGCCCGTGGAAGTGGTGGGCGGTGCCGGCGACCTGGGAGCTGACGTCATCGCCACGACCCCGGACGGACTGCGTGTCGTCGTTCAGTGCAAGCGCTACGCCGACACCAACCGCGTCGGCTCGCAGGACCTGCAGCGCTTCGGCGGTACCTGCTTCGCCGTGCACGACGCCGATGTGGCGATCGTCGTCACCACGAGCACCTACACCACCCCCGCCCTGGAGTACGCCGCCGCGTGCGGCATCGTCTGCGTCGACGGTGAAGCCCTGGCCGCCTGGACCGACTCGGCCGTGGCCCCGCCCTGGGAATCGGGCAGCCGCGATGCCGCCGCGCAGGTAGCCACCGCCTGACGAGCTGGACCGCCTCGTCTTGCGACCTGGAGGATCGGCATCCTGGTGGCCATGGCCAGCTCATCCGTGGGCTGCCCGGCAGCGGCAGGGCACCGGCCGCAAGTGGGCCAAGGCCGTCGTCCGCGACTTCGACCACCTTGCCGTCGAGGACTTCAAGCCGAAGTTCCTCGCCAAGTCCCGGAACATGTCCCGCAAGGCAAAGTGAGCCAGGAATCCCCGTCCTTTGGGGCGGGGAGGATGTCACATATGACTCTCCGCCCCATCGCCCTGTACGGCATATGGCGGACGGAACTTGTGGAGCGGCCACCTGCTCAGCAGGCTTGCCCCATGCTCTCACCCGCCCCCGGACCGGTCCGCTCATCCGTGGCAGAGGCCCGGCGGGCCGGTTCCCGTCGGGCACTGCTCGGCGGCTGCGTCGGCAACTTCATCGAGTGGTACGAGTTCGGCGTCTACGGCTACCTCGCCACCGTCATCGCGGCCCATTTCTTCACTCCCGAGGGCGGTAGCGAGGTGGAGGGGCTCGTCAAGACGTACGCCTCCTTCGCCCTCGCGTTCTTCTTCCGTCCCGTCGGGGCGGCGGTGTTCGGGCGGCTCGGTGACCGGATCGGCCGGCGGCCGACGCTCGTCCTGGTCATCTGCCTGATGACCGGCGCAACGGCGCTCATCGGCGTGCTCCCGACCTACGCGAGCATCGGCGCCGCCGCGCCGTGGCTGCTGACGCTGCTGCGGATCGTGCAAGGGCTTTCGGCGGGCGGGGAGTTCGGCGGAGCGGTGTCGGTCATGACGGAGAGCGCGCCGCCGGGCCGCCGGGGGCGGTACGGGGCGTGGCAGTCGTTCACGGTCTCCCTCGGCCTGCTCGCGGGCGCCGGTACGACGGCGCTCCTGGCGACCGTACTGACCCTCTCGGAGCTGAACGCCTGGGGCTGGCGGGTGCCCTTCCTGCTGACGCTGCCGCTCGGGCTCGCCGCACTGTGGCTGCGCGTGCGCCTGGACGAGACGCCCGCCTTCGTCTCGGCCGTCTCCCCGGCGGCCGGACCCCCGCGCAGACCGCCCGCAGGGGAGACGGTCAGGGCCGTCGCGCTGGGCGCCGGGCGGGTCATGGGCTGGTCGGCGGCCGGGTACACCTTCCTGGTGGTTCTGCCCTCCTACCTCCAGCACACGCTGAACGCGACGTTCCAGCAGGCCCTCGTGGCGACCGTGCTGGCGAACCTGGGGTTCGCGGCAAGCATCCTGCCCGCCGGCGCGGTGAGTGACCGGCTCGGGCGGCGGACGGTGATGCTGGCCGGAGCGCTCCTGGTGGCCGTGCTCGCCCTGCCGCTGCTGAACCTGGTCCAGGACCCGGGCGCGCCGGTGTACGCGAAGGGGGCCGCGCTCTTCGCCGCGGGGGCCGCCGTCGGGCTGATGGCCGGACCCGGTCCTGCGATGCTGTCCGAGATGTTCCCGACCACGGTGCGCTACACGGGCTTGGGTCTGGCGTACGCGCTGTCCAACGCCGTGTTCTCGGGATGCGCGGGGCTGATCATCACCCGGGCCGTCGCGTGGACCGGGGACGCCGACATTCCCGCGTACTACGCCGCGGCCGCCTGCGCGGTCAGCGTCGCCGCGCTGCTGACCCTGCGCGGCGACGACCACGAGCGGCCGCTCCGGTGAGCGGCACGTCGGCGGGCGTCCGCAGGACGGGCGCCCTGCGCGTGGTGGGGCTGATGTCGGGCACCTCGTACGACGCCATCGACGCGGCCGCCGCCGACCTCGCGCTGGAGGGGGACACACTGGTGCTCACGCCGCTCGGCATGATCAGTACCGTGTACGAGAAGGGTCTGCGGGCGGAGCTGGCCGGGGCGCTGCCACCCGCCGCGACGGACCTGGCCACGGTGTGCAGGCTCGACACGCACATCGGACAGGCCTTCGCCGAGGCGGCCGTACGGGCCGACCGTGAACTGTGCGACGGGCAGGCTGACTTGATCGCCTCGCACGGGCAGACCGTCTATCACTGGGCCGAAGCCGGCCGGGTGCACGGCACGCTCCAGATCGGGGAGCCGGCCTGGATCGCCGAAGCGACCGGCCGGCCCGTCGTCTCCGGCTTCCGCACGCGGGACGTGGCCGCCGGGGGACAGGGCGCGCCCCTGGTGAGCATCTTCGACGTCATGTGGCTGCGCGGGCGGCCGGGCGTCCCCGTGGCGCTCAACCTGGGCGGCATCGCGAACGTGACGGTGGTCGCGGACGGGGCGGGCGGCGGCACACCGCTGGCCTTCGACACCGGACCCGCCAACGCGCTGATCGACGCGGCGGTGCGGGCGCTCGCAGAGCCGGGCGCCCCGGGCGGGGAGCGGACCATGGACGTGGACGGCGTTCTTGCCGCACGCGGAACCGTGGACCCGGGGCTACTGCGCAAACTGCTGGACGAGCCGTACTACGCCCTGCCCGCACCGAAGACGACGGGCAAGGAACTGTTCCACCTGCCCTATCTGCGCGCGGTGCTGGACACCTGCGGACCGCTGTCCGCCGAGGACGTCGTCGCGACCTTGACCCGGCTCACCGCACGGACCGTCGCCGACGCCGTCCGGCCCTTCGGGGCGACGGAAGTGATCGCGTCGGGCGGAGGCACCCGCAACCCGGTGCTGATGCGGTGGCTTCGGGAGGAACTGGGCGGGGGCGACGCGGGCGTACTGCTGCGGACATCGGACGAGCTCGGACTGCCGTCCGGTACGAAGGAGGCCTACGCCTTCGCCGTCCTGGGCTGGCTCACCGCGCACGGTCTGCCCGCGACCCTCCCCTCCTGCACCGGCGCCCGGCACCCCAGCGTGCTCGGCTCACTCACACCCGGCGCGGCGGGCCGGAGCCTGCCCGCGCCGCCGGCGACGGCGCCCGACCGCCTTGTCGTGCGCGCTGTGCGCACGCCCCGGTGAGCAGGACCACCCGTCCTGCGCGGAACTCATGCGGCTCATCGCGGCCTCCGCGGTCCGAGTGGACCAGGCCTATCGGGCGACGGAGCCGTCAGTGACGCCGTCGTCTCGTCAGCATCTTCCCGATGGCTATGCACCCCCCCACGGGGTGGGCTGACCCTGTTCCCTCGCAGGGACCCCGTAGGGGGCTTCAGCACGCCTTTCCTCGTGTGATCCTCCGAAGATCGGCAGGTTTTGGGTAGGCCCCCGATGTCCGGGCAGTCGCCAGTCGTGCCATCCACCGACGCGATCCGCCCCGCGGGGATCACCGCGTCCGACCCCGGAGGTGCGCGATGCCCGACACGCTCCTGACCGGCGGGGACAATCCGGCGCGGCTGATCGCCTTGCCCGGTGTGTACCGACCGCAGTCCGATACGCGACTGCTGGCCGATGCCCTCTCCCGCGAGGAGCCGGGGTCCGCCACCGAGGTCCTGGAGATCGGCACCGGCACCGGAGCCCTCGCACTCTGCGCGGCCGCCGCCGGCGCGCGGGTGACGGCGGTCGACGTCTCCTGGCCGGCGGTGATCGCGACCCGGCTCAACGCGCTGCGCCGCCGGCTGCCGCTGCGCGTGCTCCACGGAGACTTCGCCGCGCGCACGCAGGGCCGGCGCTTCGACCTCGTACTCGCCAATCCGCCGTACGTACCGTGCCCGCGGGCCCGCCCGCGTTCGTACGGTGCCGCCCGCGCCTGGGACGCGGGCCCCGACGGCCGCGCGGTCATCGACCGGATCTGCGGGGGCGCCCCGGAGCTGCTGAGGCCGGGCGGGGTCCTGCTCATGGTGCACTCGGGCATGTGCGGGGCCGCGAGCACCGTGGACCGCTTGAGGCGCGGCGGCCTGACCGCCGGCGTGGTGTCACGGGCCGTGGTCCCCTGGGGCCCGGTCCTGCGGTCCAGGCGGGCATGGCTGCTGAGCCGGGGTCTGGCGGACGGGGACGAGTGGGAAGAGCTGGTGGTCATCCGTGCCCGGCGCCCCTGACGACCGCCCGGCGGAGCGGGACGGGACCTCCCGCGGTGAAGGCCGCGCGGCCCGCCGAGTGGTGGTGGACCCGCAGGGTCCGGTGCTGGTCGAGGGACCTGTGGAGGTCGTCCTGGACGACGGGAGCGTCGTCCGGTCCGACCGCTTCACGGTTGCCTTGTGTACCTGCCGCCGCAGCCGCACGTACCCCTGGTGCGATACCAGCCACCGCCCCCGCGAACGCCCCGCCGCCCCCGACGGCCCACAGGACAGGAGCACCGGATGACGACGACCGCCACCACGCCGGAGAGCGGACCCATCCTGGTAGGGGGCCGGGGCGCCCTGTCGGACGCCATCCTGGAAGCGCTGAACACGGGACGTCCTCCGACGAACCATGCGGTCGCCGTCCTCGCGGCCGATCCATGGGGAGAGGATCTCCAGCTGGCCCTCTACCTGCTCTACGAACTCCACTACCGGGGCTTCGCAGGGGTCGGTGACGACCGTGAATGGGACCCGGATCTGCTCCGCCTGCGACAGGCGATGGAGACCCGGTTCCTGCACGCCCTGCGCACCGAGCTGGCGGACGCTCCCCGGTCGGTCGAGGAAGCCTTCGCACCCCTCCTCGTCGAGCCGGTCGACCTCACGGACAGCGTCAGCCACCTCCTCGAAACGCAGGGCGAGCTCTGGCAGTTGCGCGAGTACGCCGCCCTGCGCTCCCTCTACCACCTCAAGGAGGCCGACCCGCACATCTGGGTCGTGCCCCGGCTGACCGGACGGGCCAAGGCCGCCATGGTCGCGATCGAATACGACGAGTTCGGCGCCGGGCGTGCGGCGGACATCCATGCGCAGCTCTTCGCCGACCTCATGGACGATCTCGGCCTGGACCACACGTACGGCAGGTACCTGGACCGCGCCCCGGCCCCGCTGCTCGCCACCGTCAACCTCATGTCACTGTTCGGCCTGCACCGCGCCCTGCGCGGCGCCCTGGTGGGTCACTTCGCCTGTGTCGAAGTGACCTCCTCACCCGGCTCGCGCCGCATGGCCAAGGCCATGCGGCGATGCGGGGCAGGTCCGGCCGCGGAGCGCTTCTACACGGAACACGTCGAGGCCGACGCCGTGCACGAGCAGGTCGTCCGGCGCGAGGTGATCGGCGGCCTGCTCGCCGACGAACCACACCTGGAGCCCGATGTCGCCTTCGGCTGCGCGGCCACGGTCCTGCTGGAGGACCGCCTCGGGGCACACGTACGGGAAGCCTGGGAGAACGGACACTCCGCGCTGCGGACGCGGCTGTCAGCCGAGCCGTGAGGCGAAATGTCGGCGCACATCGGGAAATCGAGGACGTCGGTCAAGCCGTCCAGTCCGGCTCCGGTCACGGAAAACTCCTCGGATGAGCGGTGGAATTTCCGCCGCAGAAGCGCAGGGCCGATCTACAGCTAAGGGCGAATTTCCCGGGTAGACGCGATCCAAGGCACCCCGGCGGATCAACCGTTTCGTCGAATTCCCGACATGAGAACGAGGTCACCATGATTTTCGTCGGACTCATCCTCCTGCTCATCGGATTCCTGACCGGAATCTCCATCCTGTGGACCATCGGGATCATTCTGCTCGTAGTGGGCGCGGTGCTCTGGATTCTGGGCTCTGTCGGGCACGCGGTCGGCGGACGACGCCACTACTGGTAACCGGTGCGCCCCGGCGCAGTGCAGTGGCGGCCGCCTGCCGGTCGCCGCACGATCAGCACTATCGGTCCGGCAGGGGGAGGATGAAACCGGAGGACTCATTGCGACCGCCCCGCGCCGGCACCGGCGCAGAGGGGAGAGGGTGATGGGACGAACGGATCCGGTGGCGGACGAGCCGGGAAACGAGGTAAGGCGTGCCTACGAGCTGCTCTTCCCCGGCATGATCGAGGGCGGCCCGGACGTCGTGCGGGTGACCGCCACGGACCGGACGGGGCCGGGAGGCCACCCGGTCTACGAGGACGCCACGGGCATCATCCAGGCGGAGATCAGCGAGCAGTCGGAAGTGCGCGTGCTGGCCACCGGGGCCGGTCAGGAACCGGCTCACGGGGTCACGGCCCGGCTCTTGTCCGGGTGAGCCGTCACCTGGGCGGGCGTCCGTCCCCGCAGGGGAGGGACCACGATCGGTTGGGCGTTCGGCGCGGGGCCCGGCCACGGGGCCCGCGCCCCGCGGTTCAGGGGGCCGGGACGCGCACCGCGAACAGGACGGTGTCGTCCTGGGCTTCCCGAGGCCCGATGGTGTCCAGGAGCGAGCGCAGCAACGCGTGCAGCCGGATCCCCGCAGGGGCCGTGGCGAATTCTCGGACGAGCCGCTCGACGTTCTCGTCGATGTCCGTGCCGCGTTCCTCGACCAGCCCGTCGGTGTACAGCAGCAGAGTGCTGCCCGGGGGAAGCGAACGGGTTCCGCAGGTGCGGGGCCCGGGCGGCAGGGCGTGGTGCAGAAGGACGTCGTGCGCGGTGAGGTGTTCCACCCTGCCGTCCGGGGTGAGCAGGAGCGGGGCGGGATGGCCGGCGTTGCTCCACCTCAGGTGCCAGTGCCCGTCTCCCACCGGACGGATGTGGGCGTGGACGGCGGTGCCGCTGGCCGGCAGGTTCAGGCGGCGGCAGGCCCGCTCGAGGGCGCTGAGGGCCTGTTCCGGTCCCTCGCCGGGGTGGTCGTGGTCCGCCTGGCGCAACATGCTGCGGACCTGTCCCATCAGGGCGGCGGCCCGCATGTCGTGTCCCGTGATGTCGCCGACCGTGAGGGCCAGCGCCCCTGCGCCGCCTCTGCCCGGCACGCGGGGCAACGGGTAGGCGTCGTACCAGTCGCCGCCGACCATGTCGTCCCGAGCGGCGGGCCGGTACAAGGCGGCCAGTTCCAGACCGGGTGTGTCGGGGAGGTCGGTGAGCATGGCCCGCTGGAGCTGGCTGGCCGCCGTGATGCGGTCATCGAGGTGCAGTGCGCGTTCGACCGCCTGGGCCGTGTAACCGGCGAGCGTGGTCAGCACCGCCCGTTCGTCCAAGCCGATCTCGTGCGCGGTGTCCCACCCCAGGGCGAGGGCGCCCAGTATGCCGTGGGTGCCGCGCAGGGGCAGGCAGACGGCGGTGTGCAGGTTCAGGGTGTCGAATCCAGGGCTCGCCACGGTGCCGGAGACCGCGTCGGGGTCCGCATGCGGCCCGGTGACCACGACCATCCGGTTCTCGCGCACGGCTCGCGAGACCGGCCAGTGCGAGCCGAGCGCGAACTGTTCGGGAACGTCTCCGGGGGGCGTGGCACCGTCGACGGGACTCGGCACGCGGTGGAGCATCCCCTGCCGGACCAGGAGCAGGTCGACCCGCGCGGGCTTGAGGTCCCCGCTGACCAGGTCTCCGACCCGTTGGCGTACGTCGTCCAGGCCGCGGGTGTCGGCGAGGTCCTCGGAAGCCCGCAGCAGCAGCTCCGAACGGTTGAGCAGCTCGTGCACCCGGGAGGCCTCTCCCTCGGCCGCGACGGCCGCTTCCTCGGCCGCCTCGCGGGCCTGACGCCCGATCTCGGAGCGCACCCGCATCCGGGCCTGGGCGCTGCACGCGGCGGCCAGGTCCGAGAGGTCCTGTACCTCGTCCTCGCTCCAGACACGGAGGTCGGGATCCATGACGGCGAGGACGCCGAGGAGCTCGCCGGAACTCCCGACTAGGGGGACACCGGCGAAGGAGAAGGCCGCGGTACCGTCACCGGCCCTCGACAGGAACCGGGGCCGCCCGTCCTCCGCGACGCGGCGGCAGCATTCCAGTACCGCCTGGTCGGGTCTCGCTTCCGGCGGCCAGCACTCGGGGAACGCACCGGCGGCCTCGCCGGCCGGCTCCAGGCATACGAGTCCCAGCGGTACCGCGAGCACACGGGTGGCGAGCCGGGCGAACCGATTCAACCGTTTTCCTTCCCACGCGTCCCCGGGGGCCGGGCCCGCCCCCTGACCTGCGCCCCGCAGGTCAAGGCACCATCCTAGGCCCGTGCGGCCGAGGCGGCGGCGCGCCGTTCAGGCCGTTCCCGGCCTGGTCCCGGCGGAGCTCGAACCCGCTGCGCGGACGGGCCGCGGTCCCGGCCGGTCCGGCTCTCGCCTCACTGGCCGGGTTCCGCCGGAGGTGACCGGTGCAGCAGCTCGTCGCGGAGGAGCCGGCCGGCGAGGGCGCCCCCGAACACGACCACGCCGATGCCGACGAGCCAGGTCTGGATGACGAGGACGGTTCCGAAGGGGCCGTAGGTGACGGCGCTGGACGCGATCAGCGGGGAGAAGACGAGCCGGGAGAAGACCCGCAGTCCGAGCAGCCCGAGCATGGTGGCCACCGCCCCGGGGAGCAGGGCGGTCCACGGGACCCGGCCGCCGAGGAGCAGGCGCTGGGACCACCAGAAGAAGAGTGTTCCGATCGCGAACGTGACGAAGCCGCGGGAGGGGGAGTCGCGCCACGGCGGGGCGATCGCCGAGAGGAAGAGCACCCCCACCAGCACGCCGAGCCACAGCACGTGACGCCACCGGGCCCACCAGCGGGACGGAGACAGGTCCCAGACCCGTTCGTAGCCGCTCTGCAGCATCGTGCCGAAGGACAGGCCGAACACGGCGAGCAGCGCGAGGCCGAAGGCGGTCGTGGTCCGCCAGGCCTCGCCGGGAAGGGCGAACAGCCGCTCGATCTCGGCCCTGGCGGCCGGCGATACACCGAGCCCGTCTCCCAGCCACTGCGCGAACCCCTGCCCGCCGCGGGTGTCCGCCGCGGAAACGACGATGAGCAGGGGTACCAGGGTCAGGAACCCGAGCGCCGCGAACCCGAGGGAGCGTTGCCACAGGTCGACGTTCCGGATCTGCACCCAGCGGCGTCCGGCCCGCGCGCGGCGGCCCGCACTGCGTATCCGCCCGAAGGGCGACAGCCGCCGGGTCCTACCGGACCCGGTCATCTCACCGGAGCACGCCCGGGTCCGCCGCGGCCGCCGCCCCGGCCGGCTCCGAGGCGTCCGCGCGGGGACATCGGCGGCGGGTGCGGTGACCGGGACGGGTGGGCCGGGGGTGAGGTGGTGGGCATGGACCCTCCAGGTGCTGCTTTCACGGTAGAACCCTCCCGACCGGGAATCCACCGCGGGGACGGCGTCCACGTGTCCGGGCGATCAGGCCGGGCATACGCGGACCGGGGGGCGACAGCGTCGTGACGGTCGATCCGGCCGGTCCGGGAGATCCGGAAGCTCCGGGAAGCCCGGGAAGCCCGGTTAGCCCGGGAAGTCCGAGAGGTCCGCGGACGGGGCGACCGCCCCGGACGAACACAGAGTGTCAATGGTCGGGGTGAGACGGCAGTGAAGATGACGGGAGAGGCCGAGGGCGATCCCCGGCGCGTGCGCGTGGGCGGCCCGGTCATGGGCCAGCGGCGTCGGCTCGCCCTGCGCAGTGTCCGGGGTGCGGTCGGCAAGGGCCGTGACTTCACCCGCCGGACCCTGCGGGACTGGGGATGGGACGGACGAGAGAGTGCCGAGGACGCGTTGCTCGTCGTCTCCGAGCTGGTGACCAACGCGGCCCTGCACGCGCACGGCTGCGAAGAGCTCGTACTTACCGCCGGTGAGACCCTGCGGATCGAGGTGTTCGACGGAGAGACAGAGGTGCCGCGCCCCGGGGCCGTACGCCGCCCGGGCGTCCCCGGCGGTCACGGCCTGCACCTCGTGCGGCGGCTCTCCGACCGGTGGGGCTGTTACCCCGTCGGCGCGGGCAAGGTGGTCTGGGCGGAGATCGAGTCCTCCCGCCTGGCCGCCCGGCACCGGGACCCGCATGCCCCGACCCCCGGGCCGCAGCGATTCGGGCCCGGGGCCGGGCGTCCGGCCCCGGGGCCCGTCCTGCGTTGAAACGGGCCCTGGTGAGCAGCGCCAGGCTGACGACGGGAGGAACAGGAGCAGTACCAGGAGGACGACCACCACCAGCTCCGGTCCGGCGCCGCCCGCGGCCCCTGCGCGGACCGCGCCGCGTCCGGTGGACTTCGACCCAACTCGCCGACAGGCGAGGGCCGTACGGTGTGCGTACAGGCGAAGACCCCGGGCACACGAGGGTCATGACCGTACTCAAAACAAGCGTTCTCGTCCTGGACTGCGCTGAGCCCGAACCCCTGGCCAGGTTCTACGCCGAACTGCTCGGAGCCGGGGCCGGTCCGGCCACCGGGGACGGGGAAATGATCCTCGTCACCGGCGGCTCCGGTGTGGTGCTTCTCGGGATCCGGCGCGACGCGAACCACCTGCCGCCGAGCTGGCCGGCGCCGGAGGACTCCCAGCAGGCCCATCTGCGGATCCTGGTGGCGGCCGATGACCTCGACGAAGCCGAACGGGAGGCCGTGGCCCTCGGCGCGCGCCCGCTGTCGGCAGAAGAGGACGGCACCCGGCTGGACGACCGTACGACGCTGCGCAGGTTCAGCGATCCCGCAGGACACGCGTTCGTCCTCGCGGCCTTACGCGAGGAACCCGCCGCCCACGCCGCCCACGGCGCCGACGGCGCCGACGGGTGACGGACCGGTCATCGACCGGTGGGTCTGCCGGACCTCAGCCGGGATGCCTCGATCTCCGCCCAGACCGCCTTGCCATGCTCGTGGGCGTGCGAGCCCCAGCGGTCGGACAGGCGCTCCACGATGTAGAGGCCGTGGCCGCCCGGGATGCCGCGCCGTGGGGTCGGGTGACCGCTGGGCAGTGTGGTCGAGCCGTCGTAGACCTCGATGCGCAGGGTTTCCCCGGCCGTGAGGACGAGCTCGTGACAGCCGTCCGCGTGGAGGGAGGCGTTGGTCAGCAGCTCGGACACGAGGAGCAAGGTGTCCTCGGCGGTCTCGGTCCCGTCCCAGCCCCAGTCCCGCAGGGCCTCGCGCGTGAACTCGCGGCCTTTGGCCACGGCGCCGCGGACGCCCGTCAGGGCGAGCCTGCGGCGCTGTCCTCCGGCGGGAAGGCCCGTGCTCAACGGATCACCCGTTTCAGGTCCGATGGTCTCCACCGATGTCTTTCACCCCCGCGTCGATACTGGTCTGTGCTCCCTGGCCCCGCACCGTGACAGTCTAGGCGGCCGCAGTTCTCATGCCGTTGCCATGTGCAGCCGGAGGGTGAAGCCCGTGTCCGTGGCGCGGACCTCGACGAGATCGCAGAGCTGGTGGATCATCCACAGGCCGCGGCCGCCGTTCGCCGCTGCGAGGGAGGGCCGGCGTCGCCCCGCCAGGGGGCCGGCCAGGCGGCCGCCGTCGTGGATCTCGGCGACGACTTCCGCCCGCGCACCGCTGGTGGTCCACAGCGGAAACCCCCGGCGCGTCGCTGTAGGCCGGACTCGGCAGTTCCCGGCCGTCCTCGATCAGGGTGGGGTGCGTGCGCCGTGCGTCGGCCAGCACCTCGGGCGCCAGCCACCGTACGTCGTACGGGCACATCTCCACGACCTCGCGGAGCGAGTGCGGCGGGTCGTGGAGCAGCAGACGCCGGCCCTGTCCGCCGAGGGCGGCCGCCGCCCCCACGAGGGCGGCGACCGCGGCCGGGTCGAGGAAGACCACGGCGGAGAGGTCGAGGTGGACGACGGGGCCGGGGATCGCGGCCACGGCGCCGAGCGCGGCGGACAGGCACTGCCGGGTATCGAGGTCGCAGCTGCCGCTCAGCAGCGCTCCGGGCCGGTCCCGCAGCGGCCGGGCGGTCAGCGGCCTCGTGGGCACCGCATGCGTCGCCGACCCCATTTCCTACTCCGCGAGCATGCCGGTGCGCAGCCGGGCCAGCGTGCGCGACAGAATCCGCGACACCTGCATCTGGGAGATGCCCAGCTCGGCGCCGATCTCGGCCTGGGTCTGCTCCTGGCCGAAGCGCATCCTCAGGATGAGCCGGTCGCGTTCGTCCAGCTGCTCCAGCAGGGGCGCGAGGGTGTGGAACTCCTCGAAGAGTTCCATGCCGGGATCGACGGCTCCGTGGCGTTCCGCCGCCGGCCGGGCGCTGCGGCTCGCCGAGGAGGCAGCATCGCCGTCGCTGTCGACGGCGTCGAGGGAACTGCTCGTGTAGCCGTTCGCGGCCACCAGCCCCTCGATGACCTCGTCATCGGACAACTCCAGGTGGAGGGCGATCTCCTTGACCGTCGGCGCCCTGCCCAGGACGTCGCTCAGGGCCTCCTGGGCCTTGGCGAGTTCCGTGCGCAGCTCCTGCAGGCGCCGCGGTACGTGCACGGCCCAGGTGGTGTCACGGAAATGGCGCTTGATCTCACCGATGATGTAGGGGAGGGCGAGCGTGGAGAACTCGACCTCCCGCTCGAGGTCGTAGCGGTCGATGGCCTTGATCAGGCCGATCGTTCCCACCTGGATGATGTCGTCCATGTCGAGACCGCCGCCGAGCACACGGGCACGGAAGCGCCGCGCCGCGAACTGCACGAGCGAGAGGTTCATCTCGATCAGGGTGTTGCGCGTGTACTGGTACTCGCGGGTGCCCTCTTCCAGCGTGCGCAGTCTCGCGAAGAAGTGCCGCGACAGCTCACGGGCGTCGGTCGGGGCCATCTCGCGGGCGTTCTCGACCTCGACGTGGTCCATGTCCCGCGTTGGCGCTCCCACGACGCCCCGGTCACGAGCCGGAGCTTGCGTGTCTGTAGCGCGAATGGGTCCCATGACGGTGGCCGAGCGAGGCATGGTGGCCACTCCCTCCCGATTGACTGACGGCTGCCCGGGCGCTTGTGCCCCGGCTCATCGGTCCTACACCCTTCGCAGGGCACGTCTTCCTTTCCCGGGCCACTCCGTGCGTCCCGGGGGCCGTGCCGCACCCTGCGGCGACCTCGTAGTACGAGCGACCAGGCATACTCCCTTGACGACGACGTTACAGGTGGCGAGCCGGGAGGCGGGCATGACCGGAGCAGGGGACGCGTTCCAGCCAGGTGTGGTCGGGGGCGGCTACGCGGCGGGCACTGCGTGGGTGGTGGCGGCCCGCGGAGAGCTGGACCAGGACACGCTGGCTCCGCTGGAGGAGGCTCTCGTCTCCGCCTCGGACCGGTACCCGCTGGTGGTTCTGGACGCCGGGGCCGTCACCTTCGGCGACTCCTCCTTCCTGAACCTGCTGCTGCGACTGCACCACCTCACGGCCCTGCGCGTCGCCGCTCCGGGCGATCAGCTGCGCCGGCTCTTCGCCGTGACCGGTGCCGATACGGTCCTTTCCGTACACGCGAGCGTCGAGGACGCCCTCGGGGCATGAGTACGCACCGGTCAGCCGGTGTACGGGCCGGTCGAGTTCGGACCGGCCGGTGGCCTCAGGGCGGGCTGCGCCTCGGACCGCGCGGTGCGGGCCGTGGGTCGGAATCGGGCAGGAGCCCGAGCATGTCCAACAGCAATGCCAGCTCGCCCGCGTCGGCGGCCCGTGAGGCGACAAAGCGGCGCGCTGCCGCACGGTCCGTGGTCCCGGAACATGCCAGGAATGCCGGCTCGTCACAACCAAAGGGATCCTTCACCCGGCCGATCCCACCACGCCCACCCGCTCCCTGCACGCGCAGTGGTCCGCCTGACCGACCGGCTTGACCGACCGGTGAGAGCCGGAGGCAGGGGCTGCGTGAGCGAAACCAGGAACGGGCCGGGGATGCCGATGCTCGGCCGGATCCTGCTGCGCCCCGGCTCCGGAGCGGGCCGGGCGGGGGCGGACGCGGGCACGCGGGCCGGACGTCCCGTCCGCGCCGGGTCTCCGGATGGGCCGATCGGGGGAGGACGGCGCCGGGGCGTACGGCCTAGCCTGGACCGGCAGTGGGAGACCGGGGGGCCGAGTCCGAAGGAAGAGCGCCTCCATGGGCATCACCCGCAGTTCCGTAAGCCGTCGTCGCGCGGGATCCGCCGTGGCGACCGCTGCCGTACTCGTCCTGTCGGCGGCCGCCGGCGCACCGGCCTTCGCAGCCCCGAGCGGCCAGGCCGGGACGGCCGCCGGGCAGGCCGAGCCGTCGGCGGCGGGCCGGTCATCCACTGTGAGCGCCCACGGCCCTGCCCAGGTGCCGCTGGGCATCTCCCGGCTGGCGCAGGGCCCGGGTCACGACATCGCCATCACCATCGACGACGGTCCGGACCCGCGCTGGACGCCCCAGGTCCTCGCAGTGTTGCGGGAGAACCACGTCAAGGCCACCTTCTGCATGATCGGTACCCGCGCGCAGCAGTATCCGGACCTGGTGCGCTCGGTCGCCGCCGAGGGGCACAGCCTCTGTGACCACTCGGTCGACCACGACGTGACCATGGACCACAAGCCCATCGCGTATCAGCGGCAGCAGATCCTCGACGGCAAGTCCATGATCGAGAAGGCCGTGCCGGGCGTCGCCGTCGACTACTACCGCGCCCCGGGCGGCGCCTTCACCCCGGACAGCCGGGCGATAGCCGCCGGGAGCGGGATGCGGCCGCTGGGCTGGAGTGTGGACCCCAAGGACTGGAGCAGGCCGGGCCTGCCGGCGATCGTCGCCGCCGTGGAGGGAAACCTGCCCGCACAGCCGACGGTGCTCTTCCACGACGGGGGCGGCGACCGCAGCGAGACGGTTGCAGCGCTCAAGGAGTACCTGCCGTGGCTCAAGACGCAGGGCTACACCTTCACTTTTCCGAAGCTCGCCACCCCGTAGAGCCGCAGCCACCCGCTCGACGGGCGCGGCGCACTGACGCGGGACGCCGTCCCCCTCCGACCGCCGGTTCCCCCTCCGACTCGACAGGACCGACTCGACCGTCCCGCCGTAGCGGGTGGCCGTACGGATCCACAGGGCCCTGTTCAGCCCGTGCCGGGTCGCGTGCCGGATCCCGGGTCGGCCGCGGGCTCGACGAGCTGCTCGCGCAGGTACCTCCACACAACCGCGATCAGCGCCGCGGCCGGAACCGCCAGCAGGCTGCCGACCACTCCGGCCAGACTGCCCCCCAGCGTCACCGCCAGCAGGACCACCGCCGCGTGGAGACCGAGACCGCGACTCTGGATCATCGGCTGGAAGACGTTGCCCTCCAGCTGTTGCACCACGATGATGATCACCAGCACGATCAGCGCGTCCGTCAGACCGTTCGAGACCAGCGCGATGAGCACCGCGACCAGGCCGGCGAACAGGGCGCCCACGATCGGCACGAACGCGGACACGAAGGTCAGTACCGCCAGTGGCAACACCAGGGGAACACCGACGATCCACAGCCCCAGCCCGATGAAGACGGCGTCGAGCAGACCGACGAACGCCTGGGAGCGCACGAACGAACCGAGGGTCTCCCAGCCGCGCTCGGCTACGACGGGGACGTCGGTGGCGAGCCGGCCGGGGAGTTGCCGGGTGAGCCACGGCAGGAACCGCGGGCCGTCCTTGAGGAAGAAGAACATCAGGAAGAGCGCCAGGACGGCGGTGACCAGGCCGCTGAAGATGGTGCTCACGCCGGTGACGACCGTCGAAACCGTGGTGCCGACGCTGTGCTGGACCCGGTCGACCGCGGAGTCGAACGCTGCGGTGATCTGGGCGTCGCCGATGTTCAGCGGCGGCCCGGCAGCCCATCCGCGCAGCTGCTGGATCCCCTTGACCACGCCGTCGCCCAGTTCGCCGGCCTGCGATGCCACCGGTACGGCGATCAGGGCCACGACACCGGCGGCGACCACGAGGAACAGTACGGTCACCAAGGACGCGGCCACGGCGGGAGGCCACCCGCGTCGGCGCAGGTAGGCGACCAGGGGCCACGTCAGCGTGGTGAGCAACAGGGCGACGACCAGCGGCCAGAGCACCGACCACATCCGACCCAGGAGCCACAACGTCACGGCGGTCATGGCGAGGACCAGGAGCAACTCGGCGGAGGCCCGTGCGGACGCCCGTAGCGCGGAAGCGGTCTTTCTCGAACTCAGCGTGTCAGACATGGGCTCACCCTATGGAACGTTTCCACGCCGACGGCCCCGGCCCTGGGGGTGCGGCTCACCACGGGTGGGGAACGCCCGGACTCGACAACTCCCTCGCTGCTCCTGCGGCTTCGATCTTCCCTACGAGCCGTGGCCCCGCCGGGCCTGGCATGGAGAGGGGAATGCGGGGTACTCGCGGGGCATGACGGCTGGCGGAGCGGTACGTGAGGGTGTGGAGACCGCATCGAGCGGCGGCAAGGCGCGGGGGGTGCTGGCCCGGTGCGGCCTGGTGACGCGCGGGCTCCTGTACGTGCTCATCGGTGTACTCGCGGTGCGCGTCGCCTTCGGTGTGAACGGCGGCGGGGAGGCGGACCGGACGGGCGCACTGCAGGAGCTCGCGGAGAAGCCCTTCGGCGGTGTCCTCGTATGGGCCGTCGGCATCGGCCTCGTCTGCATGGCGCTGTGGCGGCTTTCAGAGGCGGCGCTGGGTGCGGCCGGCCCCGACGGGGACAAGCCCGGCAAGCGACTGGCCGCGGTGGCCCGGGCCGTGTTCTACGGGGTCGTCGCGTTCTCCGTGCTCTCCTTCGCAGCCGGCGGGGGCGCCCGGTCCGGCGACGAGCAATCGCGCGATGTGACGGCCCGGGCGCTCGATGTGCCCGGTGGTCCGTGGTGGGTGGCGGCAGCGGGCGCGGGGATAGCCATCGGCGGTGTCGTGATCGCCGTCCAGGCGGCGCGCCGTACCTTCCGCAAGCACCTGGCGATGGAACGACAGCCCCAGGAGGTGCGCACGGCGGTCGAGATCCTCGGGGCGGTGGGCGGTCTGGCGCGCGGCGCCGTCTTCGCGGCGGCCGGCGCCTTCGCCGTGCACGCCGCCCTGAGCTACGACCCGGCGAAGGCGAAGGGGGTCGACGGCACGCTCCGTGCGTTCGCCCAGACCCCTGCGGGCCCGTGGCTTCTCATGGTGGTCGCCGCCGGGCTCGTGCTGTTCGGGTTGTTCTCCTGGGCCATGGCCTGTTGGCGCCGGGTCTGAGCATGCCGGCGGTGAGCCGGGGTGGCCGTTCGCAGGCGGCCCGGCAAGTCAGGGCGGTGTCCGGCCGTGTGTGCGGCCGTGGGTCTCAAGGTCGGCATCGGGCGCGACGTGACAGGGCCCGGCCGGGGTGACTGTGGACCGGCCGGGCTCTGGGTGCTGGGACGAGTGGCGTTCCGGTCAGAACGTCTCGTCGTGCAGGTCCTCTTCACGCAGCAGGTCGTCCTCGCGAGGACGTGAAGCCTCTTCCTCGCCCGGCTTCCGGCCCTGCTTCTGGCTCCGCTCGCGGGACGGCTTGCCCGGCTGGGGCTGCGCAGGGTCTCCGGGGCGACGGTGCTCCTGCGCCTCACGGCCCTTGCCCGGCTCCTGATGCTTGTCCTGCGTACCGCCCATGACGGCTGCTCCTCTTGATGTGTGGGGTACGGACTCCTGTGGGTTCACGCTGACACGCAGCGTGATGGTCTGCATCATGTCGACTACGAAGCGTGGCAGGCGGGTGACACCCGTCCCTCGATGTGGCGGAGTCTGGTGGGCACGCCGGGTGGGGGAACACACGACGACGTCGGGAACACGGCGGGCCGCGCGCAGCCGGCGCCGGGATTCGACCGACGTCATGGCGTCGCCGGGTGCAGCGACGCCCGGCCTCAGCACGCGATGATCAATGCCCCGGCGTCATGCTGCCGCTACGGCGACGTCCTGCGGACGAGGCTCACCACCAGGCGCCGGCGGACAGCGGGCCGACCGGCAGCCTGGCGAGGGAGCCGATGTCTGATGCGCGCGCACCGCCTTCGCTCTCCCAGGCGTCTTCCCGGCTCCGGAGGTCGGGCCTTCGGCCGATGACGGCTTCGGCGGCGATCAGTGCGCGGGCGGTCAGGACGCTGCCGGGGACGGCGGCGGCGGCCATCAGGCGGGCCGCGGCGGCGGGTGAGGTCTGGGGCGGGACGACGAGGAGGTCCCAGCGGCCGACGGTGTAGGAGAGCAGGATCAGCTTGTCGGGATCCTGTTCGGCGAACCAGCCCACGTGCACGGTGTGCTCGGCCACGGAGACTTTGTGTGGGACGACGGGCCAGCGGGTGGGGTTCACGGTGACGCGGGTGATGCGTCCCCAGGGCTCGGCCAAGGCGGCGACGAGAGCGGGGAGTTCGGTTGCGAGGTCACGGGAGCGGGGCCACCAGGCGCCGTCCAGCTGCCCGGAGAGGGCGGTCTTCGGCGTGAGCACGAGGCGAGCGGCGCGAGGAGGCGCGGCGGTGGGAGGCGGGGGTGACGTGGCGGGTGTGATGCGTTCCAGGATGACGGTCATGATGGAGACCTGTCCCCGGGCCGCCCGCGGTTCGACGGCCCGGCGTATTGATCGCCGGAAATGACACCTGAGTTGCATCCGATGCGCGAAATACTCCCGGTACCTTCACCTTACTCCGGTGCGGAGATCGAAAGGGGTTCTGACCAGGTGTTTCCGTCCGCGGCCGCGTTCTCCTCCTGGATCGGGCGGGAGGAGGCCCTCTGACCTGTGTGCCCGGCCGTCAGGTGATTGAGGGTTCCGGTGAGCTCGAGGATGCGCTCCAGGCAGATGGGTCGGTCAACGATGCGCAGGTGCACTTCTGCTGTGTCGGTGTGGCGTCGGATCATCAGCAGGGTCGACAGTCCGGTGGAGTCCACTGCGGTGACGTTGCCGCAGTGCAGGTGCAGCTCCTTCAAGCCGGTGCGGTCCGCCAGGATTTGCCTGACGGCGTTGAGCAGGTCGTCGGCGCGCTCGTAGTCGAAGTCGCCGTGCAGCTCGATCCGTACGGTGTCGTCCGTGTCGAGGTACGTCAGCCGGAGCGGGTTGGGCGGTGCGAAGGTCATACGGGAGTCCTGGCGGCGGGGAAGTGGGTGCTGGTCAGACAGGCGCGGGAAGATCTGAGGATGGCGGTGGCGCGGGGGAAGTCCTTGAGTTCCTGTCCGAGCAGGTCCAGGGCCGGGGGCAGGGAGCGGGCAGGGACCCCGCGGGCGGTGAGGATGCCGGCGGTCCACTGCAGGAACCGGGTGAAGAGGTCTGCGTCGTCCGTGTAGAGGGCGGTCGCGAGGAACTCCACGATGTGGGAGAGGTCCTCGGCCGTCCGTTCGCGCTGGTCGTTGCTGTAGCCGCGCATGGCCGGATAGGCCTGCAGCAGCCCGTCGAAGACCGTGCGCACGAGCTGGGGCCGGGTGCGGGTGACGAGGGTGTACTCCTGGTCGGCCAGGTGGGGGAGGTCGTCGATGACATGGTGGTCCGGCCGGGGGCGGGGCAGCGGACGGCGGGCGAGGTCCTGTGCGGCCGTGCGGGCGTCGGGGGCCCAGGAGTCCGCTTTGAGCAGGCGGGCGTATCTCCCGTTGGGTCCGAAGGCGGCGCCGCCGACCAGGACGGGGGTGCCGGCGGCCTGGCAGGCGGTGATCGTGGCGTGTGCGGTGGGCAGGCGGGTGGGGATCGAGCTGGACAGTGCCACGACGTCCGTGTCGGTGGAGTGGATGTGCGCGATGAGGTGCGCCATGGGGACCTGGGCGCCGAGGTAGTCCACCCGCCAGCCCCGCAGGTGCAGTACTTCGGCCAGCAGCCGGGCCGGCAGGGCGTGCCATTCGCCGTCGACGCAGGCCACAGTGATCCGCCCGTGCCGGTGCGCGGTGCGTGCCGCCGGGTGCCGGGAGACCGCGGCCACGGCTCGCTCGTTGATCGCGGTCGCCGCGTGTTCCTGGGCGACGGTGATGCGGTTGGCGGCCCATTCCTCGCCCACGCGCCCCTGAACGGGGGCGATCACGTCGAGCAGTACGCCCTCCGCGTCCAGGCCTTCGTCCAACGCCCTGCGCACCGCTGCGGTCGCGGACGCTTCGTCGCCGCACAAGGCGGCTTCCCAAAGGCGTTCCGCCAGGAGTCCGAGTGCCGAGAGCCTTGCCGTATCGATGGTCATGCCGTGAACCTGCCCCGAGTACGGCCGTCCACCGCACTGAGGTGGTTGGTGCGGGGTGCGGAAATGACCACGACGGCCATGTCGTCGTGCCGGCCGGCCCCCACCCATTGGGAGGCGAGCATCTGCACCCGCTCCACCACTGCCTCGCCCGGCATGCCCGCGCATTCTTCCAGGGCCCGGAACAGCCTCTCCTCGCCGAATTGCGTGCCGCCCATCGGGCCGCCGCGCGCCTCGCTGATCCCGTCCGTGTACAGGACGCAGGTCTCGCCCGGCGCCAACGTGACCTGCACGGTCTCGGCGGTGACCCGGGGCAGCACACCGACCAGGGTGCCCTTGGTCGCAGCCTCCTCGACCCGGCCGTCGGAGCGCAGGATCAGCGGTGCGGGGTGGCCGGCGCTGGTCAGTCGCAGTCGCACGGTGTTGCCATCCCGCATGGCGGAGGCCAGGACCAAGGTGGCGAAGCGGGTGTTGTGGGAGTTGAGGAGCGAGGTGTTCAGCAGGCTCAGGATCCGCTGGTGGTCCTGCGCTATCGGCAGCAGCGCGTGGAGCGTGTTGCGGATCTTCCCGGTCATCACGGCGGCTTCCAGCCCCTTGCCGCACACGTCTCCGAGGACGACGAGCGACGCGTCGCCCTCCACGGTGGCGGGGTGGACGTCGTAGAAGTCCCCGCCGATCCGCTCGTGGTCCATGGAGGGCCGGTAGCCGCCCGCGTACTCCACACCCGAGATCTGGTGCAGCGAGGGCGGCAGCAGTTCACGCATCAGGACATTGGTGATCGAGGTCTGCTCGGCGTAGAGGCGGGCGGCGGACATCGCGGCGCCGGCCCGCGCGGCGAACAGCCTCGCGAACACCTCCTCCTCCGCGCTGAACCCGGTCGTTCCGACACCGCGCAGCAGGACCAGTGCCCCCGCGGGCACGCCATGACCCGGCAGCGGGGTGATGACGATGGACCCCACGGCACCGAATCCGTCGGGGATCAGCCAGGCCGGAGCGGTGGCGGGGTCGATCCAGCGGGAAGGGACCGGAGGAAACCCCTGCAGCGCTTCGCCGAGTCCCGGGACCTGGTCGGGGTTGGCGGTGATACGGGCAGAGGACGGGGGTCTGCCGCGCACGCAGGTCACCACCGGCAGCTCGCGGCCGCGCGTGGGAGCGATGACCAGGGCCGCGTCCGCCAGGTGTTCCGCAGCCATGCGTGCCGTGACGTCCATGCACCGCTCCAGGTTCAGCGACGACAGCAGCAGGTTCGAGGCCTCGGTCAGGAAGGCCGTACGTTCGCGCTCCACCTGAAGTGCTTCGCGGGCGAGGCGGTGGTCGGTGTCGTCGACCAGCCACCACACCACCGTGTCGTCCTCGCGCACGGTGGGATGAGCCTCGTACGTGCGGTCGTCGACGGGGCCCTGTGCGGCGGGGATGGCGGCGCCGGGTGGCCGCGCGTGGGCTGAGGAGAGCCAGGCGGGTACCGCGTCCACCATGGCCGAGCCGGGGCGTGCGCGGGGGAAAATCAGGCCGGCTGCCTCGTTGACGAACAGCAGCACCGCCTCGGCGTCCGTCACGAGCACCGGATACGGTGCCTCACCCCACGGACTGCGCGTGAGGGCACGGTCGGAAATGGCCTCGGTGGAATTCACCAAATGCTGAAGGCCCGCTGCGCGAACCCCTCACCTCATCACATCGAAGAAGACAGTTGCCTAGTGGCAACTATCGTCCACTTGGTCACTTCCCCACAACCGCACCCCCCTCCAGCCCGCTTTCCCCACGGCATGTGCACCATGTGCACACACGTCCTGCGACGATGCCGTAGGCAGCTCCCGGCACACCTCACCGTGCCGCCGGGTTGCGAGGCCTGACGTCTGCCCGCCAGGCGGCCCCGCATGCGGCGCCACCTGACAAAAGGGCTCACGGCTGACACAGTGGTGCGATGCCCCGAGCCCTCCCCTCACACGTCGAAGAGCAGGGTGCTCTCGACACCTGTGCCGTCGCGGAGCTGCTCGAAGTCCTCTGGTCCTCGAACCAGGAAACCGCGGTGGGGCCGGTCCCGCCGTCACAGCTGCGCGCCCTGACGGTGATCGAACAACGAGCCGGCATCAATCTGCGCGATCTGGGGGAGGCGCTGGGCTCCGCACCACCTGCGGTGAGTCGCCTGTGTGACCGCCTGGAAGCGGCAGGCCTACTGCAACGCTCCCGCGGCAGGATCAACCGACGGGAAGTGGAGCTGACCCTGAGCCGGCGTGGATCCGCCGTCCTGGCGGAGACCCGGGCCCTGCGCGCGCACAAGGCTGCCGAAGTACTCCGGCGCATGTCGTCCCAGGATCGCCACGCCCTGGCCCAGGGTCTCGCCGCATTCCGTGACGCCGCCACCACCCACATCAGGCTCGGAGCGTTCCCGGACCGGGACGAGCCCCTGCCCGACACCGGCTGAGACCCTCCTGCGTCGGTGTCGGCACCTGCACAACCATGGAGGTACCCGGCGGACGGGATCCCGGGTGGAGCTGCGAGCGGCGCGGTATCCCGAGAAGCTCTAGGCGCCGGGTCGGCCGAACCAGTCCAGGCAGGTGACCAGGGCGTCGTCGTCGGCATCGGTGTCACGGTAGGTGGCCAGCTCCTCCAGGATCGCGCGCGGCACCGCGGCGGCGGGCAGGAGACCGGTGGCGTGAATGGCGCGGGCGAGTGCGCGTTCGCCATAGGCCACCCCGCCCTTGTCCGCGGCCCCGTAGACGCCGTCGCTGACGAAGACCAGACGGTCTCCCGGGAGGGCGTCGAAGGGCTGCACCGAGTAGTGGGACTCCTCGAACATGCCCAAGGGGAACTGGGCCTCGAAGTGGACCCTCTCCACGGATCTCTCCCGGTAGCGCCACAGCTGGGGTGAGCCCGCGTCCACGACCTGGCCGCGGCCCGTGGACAGTTCCAGGCACAGCAGGAGCGTTGAGACGTACTCCCGCCCCTGGTACTGCCCGAATACGGCCTGGTCCGCCAGTGCTGCCTGGTCCGCGATGCCGACCCCGGCCCTGCGGGCGTTGCGCAGCGCGTTGACGGCGAGATTCGTCAGCAGTGAGGCTTGGATGCCTTCGCCCATCCCGTTGGTGACGGTCATGGTGAGCGTCTCGGCCGTGGTGGACCAGTCGAAGTTGTCGCCGTGGATGTCATAGGCGGGCTCCAGCTGGGCGCCGATGGCGTACTCGGGACGCGCGCACGCCCGGCCGGGCAGCAACTGCCACTGCATCTCGGCGGCCAGGGTGAGCCGGGTTGCCCGGCGGGCCTGCAGGTACAGGTCGGTGTCCCGTTCCGCGACGATGATTTCGTGGCCCAGGAGCTCCGCGATGTCCGTCAGTTCCCCAACGGCTTCCGGCGTACACAGGTGATCGGGCAGACGCACCGTGAGGATTCCGAGCCTGTCACCGCGCACGGTCACCGGCAGATGCAGGTCCATGGCGTCGCCCTCGGCCGAGTACCGGCCGTACGGCTCCTGACTGCCGAAAGCGCGGCCCTCCGGCGTGGCCTGCACGGGCAGAGGCTCTGCGGTATCGGGCAGCGCGGTGACCTGCTGCAGGACGCTCAGGCTGTAGTCGGCCATCAGGAGGTCGACCTCCAGGGCCTCGTAGTGCGTCATGAGCGCGGAGCGAACCGTGCGGAGCAGATCGTGCGGTGCGGCAGTGCGCAGCGCCCGCTCCACAGCCAGGAAATTCGTCATGGAGAGCGTCATTTCTTGCGGAGCAGTCGTAGGAGGGCAGGCCGCTCGTCCGGGCGGCCTGCCCGGACGCGAGGCAATGGTTGACGGACGCGCCCAGGGGCGGCAGGAGTGAGTTCGCCTTCGTCGACCCAAGAGCACTGTTCATCGCCTGAAAGGTTGCCATCAAGCAACCGTGCCCCGACTCTACCCGTGTGGACCCAACGCGAACGAACCCCGCGGATCCCGGCGGAGCCGCCTCCGACCCGCCGTGCACCACTCGCACCTTTGATCGGCAGGGACTTCTCGGCTTGACCCCGCAACGAGGGGGTAATCGCCGGGTGATCGTTTGCTGCCACGGTGTGCCAGGAGAGTGACCACGATGACGGATGACGCCTACTTGTTCCTTGTCACGACCACGGAAGGCTGGCAGGGAACGCCGCTGGCTCTCGTCGGCGAGCTGGAGTGCCTGGGCACCTCGGCCGTGCAGGCCTGGTTCTCGGCCCAGGGAGTGAGTCCCGCGTCCCCGGCCGTCCGCGTGGTACCTCCGGAAGAGACCGCCCTCATTCCCAAGGACGCGGAGCGGCTCCCGGTGCCCCTGGGCGAGGAGGAGCTGCAACGACTCCGCCGTGCCGCCGCCACGGACCGCGTGGCGAGCGTCGAGGAGGAACTGCTCGCTTTCCGCGAGGGCGAGGACAACCGTGACACCCTGCTGCGCCGAGCACTCGCCGCCGGCGTGCCGGCCCACCGGATCATCGAACTCTCCGGTGTCGATCCGACCACATTGTCGTCTGCCTCTCAGGCATGAAACCCGGCACCCGTCGAAGGCCTTGGCACGGTGAACTGCTCCGCACCCGTACAGACCTGGCGCGCGTCAGCGCAGGAGCGCCGCACACGCCGGTCGTGCGGGTGTGTGCCCCGCCCGGCGTCTGCTACAGATAGCGGCGGATGGGGAGCACCGCGGTCTCTCGGGCGCGCTGGAGCACCGAGCGGCGCTTCCAGCGGTCCGGGCGGATCAGGTCGCTGGCCTTGAGGTCTTCGTCGTAGTGCGCGTCGAGGACAGCCGTGAACTCGCCGTCCATGACGGCCAGCATGACCTCCTCGTCGTGATCGAGGGAGCGGCGGTTGAAGTTCGTGGAGCCCACCAGGGCGACCACGCCGTCCATGGTCATGATCTTCGCGTGCATCATCGTCGGCTGGTACTGGAAGATGCGTACCCCGCACGCGGTGAGCGCCTCGTAGTGGTGCTGGCCCGCGAGTTGACACACCCGTTTGTCCGTATGGGGCCCAGGCAGGAGGATCTCGACCTGCACGCCGCGCCGGGCCGTGGCACAGAGCAGCTCGATGAAGTAGGTGTCGGGGGCGAAGTAGGCGGTCGCCAGACGAACCCGCACCTCAGCCGATTCCAGGATCACGCGCACCAGGGTCTGCATGTCCTGCCAGCCGAAACTGGCCGAGCCGCGCACCACTTGCACGATGGCGCTCCCGCTGGGCTCGTGGCTGACGAAGCGGTCGCGCTCGTCGAAGAGCTCCGTGTGGCACTCTGCCCAATTCTGAGCAAAAGCGGCGGCGACTCCGTCGACGGCCGGCCCCCGCACCTCGACGTGCGTATCCCGCCACTCGTTGGGGTTGCGCGCGTCGCCGCACCATTCCTCGGCGATGCCGACGCCTCCGGTGAAAGCCGTCCGCTCGTCGACCACGAGGACCTTGCGGTGGCAACGGTGGTTCTGCTTGAGCGGCGAGAGGAGGAGCGGCTTACGGAACCAGGCGACCTCTACCCCCGCCCCGCTCATCCGGTCCAGGAGATCCTGCTCTATCAGTCGGCTGCCGAATCCGTCCAGCAGCAGCCTCACCCTCACTCCCGCACGCGCCCGGTCGGTCAGCGCTTCCGCGAAACGATGTGCGATGTCGCCCCGCCAGTAGACGAAGGTCATCATGTCGACGGTGTGCCGGGCACTTCCGATCGCGTCCAGCATCGCGGTGAAGATCGCGTCCCCGTTGCGCAGGGGCCGTACGCTATTGCCTTCCGTGGCGGCGATGCCGATGAGCCGCTCCAGCCGCCGGCGTATCCGGCGTATCCGTTCGTCCACGAGTCCGCTGTCGCCGGTCGCCGCCGTTGGCCCACTGGGCGGCTGCGTCATGTCAGTCATTCCGGCACTCCTCGATCGGACCATTGGCGCTCAGGACCCTATCCGAGGGTGGCCCACAGCCAACCAGCCGCCGATGGCCCCGCCCCCCACGTCCGGACGTTCGCCACCGTCGTCTTCGGCAAGCGGCTCCTCTTGCTCGCGGCCGGCCGCCCCGGAAGCGGGCCCCGCGGGCGTCTTCGGTGGCCCGGCCCCGGCTACTGCTGTTCCTCCATGCCGATGACTCGCCGTAGTTCGTCGGCCGCTGTGTGGGTTGTGCCCTCGCGTTGTTCGAGCAGTGCCGCTGCGATCGCGTCCAGTTTGTGCTGCACCGCGTGCGCGTCACGCCGTTCGGTGTTGGTCAGCAGAGCGAGCAGCAGCAGGCTGCCGGCCGCTACGACGTCTCCCACGAAGATCAGCCAAGGCAGTGGCAGGTGCAGAAGGTGCATGGCGAGCATGCCGAGGAGCAGGAGCACGCACAGGGAGGAGAACAGGGGTGAACTGGTGACGTTCGATGCCCGCTCGGAGAAGGCGGCGAACAAGTCGCGCCCGGTGCCGCCCCGCTCGGCAGGATGTTCAGTGGTCATGCCTGCCATGGTCTCTGTCCGGCGCCCGCGATTACGGGATCCAGGGGCGCGCCCTAGTGACGGATCGCGGCCACCGCCGCGCGGGCGAGGTGCTCGGCCTCGGCCGCCGCGCCGGCCGACTGCCGCCGGGTATCGATGTATGCGACACGGACGATGACATTGGCGTCGCGCACCAGTACGGTCGAATTGTTCCGGTAGGCATCTGAGCCGAGACCCGGCACCGGTTCCCATCTCTGGCCATGGTTGGGGTCCACGAGGCTCTGGAGCCGGTCGCGGGCCGCCGCTTCACCGCTTTGGGGGGACTTGAGGTGTCCCCACTGCCACCGCTCATAGCCGAGCCTGAGGGTCGCCGCCTCGTTCTTGGCTTCGCACACCTCCTGCTTTACCAGCACCCGCTCCCACGGGTCCCGTGCGGGGATGACACCGGGCAGCAGCCGGCGGGCCGGTTCGTCGAGGACCCCACAAGGGTCGGGGACGGCGGCGACCTCGGTCCTGCCGGGCCACCAGGGCGCGTTCCACGGCCGGCCGGCGAGAAGGGTGCCGAGCAGCAGGAGCAGGAGCATCCCGATACCCGCGCGGATCACGGTTCGGCGTGCCCTGCGCTGTCCGTGCGAGAGCTGACCGGGCGGTTCCGGCTGTGTGGTCGGCGTCATGATGGTCCCCCGTCGGCATCTGCGGGCCGCGAACCTACCATCAGGCGGCCACTGGAGCCCGCGGTATCGGGGCACAGGGCGGCGGCCGAGGGCGCAGCGAAGCCCGTCAGGCTCTGACTGCGACCACGCCCCCAGGAAGCTGTTGGGCGCTGGCGGCCGCGCCAGTGACGGTGGTCCATAGGGCCACCGGGCAAGGGGCTGCGGGCCGATGATGCGGACGCCCACATGGGGAAGACCATGGGACCTGCCGTAGTAGGCCCGCTTGATTGTCTTGACCCTGTCGACGTGGCCTTCGACGACGCCTGAGCTCCAGTGCAGGGGGACTCCGGTGGTGACGGCGTCGAGATCCTGGCGGTGGAAGCCGGCGAATCCGCTGATGGGCTTGGGCACGTCCTGTTCGGCTGGGCGGATCCACTCGGTCAGGAGGAAGCCACGGCTGTGGGCCGCAGCCGTTCCCACTCCGCCGCACTCAGATCCGCCCGCCCATGACGGGGGGAACGATCCGGAGCCACTTGAGTCACACGATCACATAGGCCCTGGTTCTCAGTCCGTGACGAAGGGCGCATGTCCGATCGGAACCTCGCTCACCTCGAGGTCCGAGAAGAGCAGGGTCAGATCGTGAGCGTTGGTCTCGATGTGAACCTCATGGAAGTCGATCCCTGCACCGGACAGGTCCTGGCGGGCCGGCGCCTTCCCGCCCTGTTCTAAAGGACCGGTGCCAGTGCCTGGCGAAGATCTGAGGGGTCGCGGTAGAGCACGGCGGACATACCTGCCGCGCGGGCCGCATCGATGTTGGCCTGGGTGTCGTCCACGAACAGGCAGCGCTCGGCCGGAACGCCCGCTCGTTGCACGGCGATCTGGTAGATCGCAGGATCGGGTTTGGCGATGCCGACGCGGGAGCTGTTGACCACGTGGTCGGCGAGGTCGGTGAGTCCCAGCAGGGCCAAGTCCTCGTCCAGCCAAGCGGTCGCGTTGGTGACCAGTACGACGGGCATCCTGCCGCGCACCCTCCCGATCAATTCCACGGCATCTTGATCCGCGCGGAAGGGGGCGTGGGCGAAGGCGGCGGCCAGTTCGGCGGCCTGCTGGGCGGGGATCCGGTCGGCGAGTGCATCGGCGATGGAGTCGGCCCATTGGGCTCGGCCGATCTGCCCGAGCAACAGGGGCAGATCTCGCTCGGGGGCGAATCCGATCTCAGCGGTGGTGCCCTCGGTGAGCCCAGCTGCCCGCTCCAGACGCGTTACTTCGGTCAGGTCGTAGAAGCGGATCACTCCGTCAAGATCACACAGCACTGCGTCGAACACCCGGTTGCCCATGGCTCGCGATCATGCCAGACGCAGATACGCCCCCTGCCACCCCCCACGGGAGCCTTCTCACAGCGCTCGACTTCCGACTCGATCGCCGAGCAGGACAACGTCGGCGAGGTCGTCTGCGGGGTTGCAGCGGGACGACGAACTGGCAGAGGTAGCCGTGCCCCAGATCTGGGCCGGCATCGACATCGGCAAGGGGTCAGGGAACACCACCCCCGCGGTGATCGACACGGAAGGCCGAGGACGGTCTCCGGGCAGTGGATATCAACCACGGCGGGGCCGCCTTGCTCATCGGCTCATCGGCTCCTCGGCCACAACCAGTCGATGGTCTATCTGGTCGGCCTGGCCGTTCATCAGGCGTCGGTCGCTTATGGCGGCCAGGCAAAGACGGACGGCCGCCAAGGATGCCTTCGTCGTCGCCGACCAGGCCCGCCTACGCAGGGACCTGGGCGTGCTCAGGCCAGGCGAAGAGACACCCGTGGACCTCAAGATCGGGGGGAGACGACGGCCGTCACCGAAACCCTCCTGGGTGGCCGCGGCCTGCTTCACAACCGCTGTCCTGGCCCGATGATCGTGAGCCCCACCTGCGCGGCGAGCCAGTGCGCATACGGCTCCTGCGTCTGGCGGCCGTTGAACACTGCGCTTCGGATGTGGCCGAGGACCGTGTGGTCCTCGGCCGACTGGTCGAGATGGCGGGTACGGCTGTTGAGGAGGAGCGTCACCGCGGTGTGCTCGGACTCGCCGACGAATTCCGCCGCGGGCACGTCCGGCCAGCACAGGCTTGTCCATCGGACCGCGCCGATGTTCGGGCCGATCGTTGCCGAGAAGGCGTCCTCGATGCTGCCGACCGGCTGGTCGAGAAGCGAGCACTCGACCGGCAGCCGTCCTTCGTACGCGGACGGTTCGGCCGGCAGGCCTGGCGCTTGGGCGCCGAAGACCAGCACGGGCTGCTCTTGGAAAGGCACCCCATCGAACTCCCCGTACTCCGCCTGCCCTCGGAACCACCCCCCGGGCAGATCCTCCGCCACCCGCCGCACCTCGGCGACGGAGCAGAGTTCTGCGGACACGGAGACCTCAGAGTATTCGCGGCGGCCGAACTCCGTGAGGCGGCGGACGGTGCTCAGGGCGAGCCCGAGGTCGGGGGTGCGGAACACGGGATAGGCGATGTCGTTGGACATGCTGTGCCTGTGGCACGGTGCTTCATCGCAGGGCATCGCATTACTTCGGCCTGGCCCCACAGGTGGGAACACGGCAGTCCCGATGCCTGCCTGACCGTCCGTAGTGCGGGGTCCTAGGCTGCGGACGACGTACGAACGACTCTTGTGACTGCGACCTTCCGCCTACTCCGGATAGAGAGCTGCCAAGCGGGGCAGCCTGCGCGTCATCTCGTCGCGGTCATCGAAATCGAAGTTCCAGGTGGGGTCCAGCTCCGGGAAGCGGATGGTGCGTGGACTCGTGGGGAGCTGATCACCGGTCGCCGCGATGTGCGCGTGCCAGGCGACGACCAGTACGCTCTCGGCCTCCAGATCGACGCCGCTGGCCGCGGAGGCCTGCACAGCGGGCAGGTCTGCCAGGGCATCGGGATCAGCGACCACGCGCTCGAAGACGTCACGGCCCTGTGCGATCAGCCAGCCGCGGAAGTAGTCGAAGCCGTCGTCAGAGCACCCACCGTTGGCGGTGTAAGCAGCGGCCCATAGGGGATTGGTGTAGGAGTCGACCATCAGGTCCCACAGCACCTGCTCAGCGGCGACGATCTCCTCGACCGGCCGGGAGGCCAGCAGCGAGGTCGCCTCGCGAGCGACCGCTTCGCCGTCGTCCGGGTCGGACCCCTGCTTGCGGGCTGCCTCAATGAGCTGCCAGAACTGCAGCTTGTTCATAGAGGCAGAGCCTGCCACCTGTGACTGACATCGGGCCGGTCGCGGGAGCTTGGCCCACCAGAGCAGCCACGTCGCTCCTATCAGCACGTGTGGTAGCCAAGGCCGTACCGGCTCCAGGCACCGCAGGCCTCGGTGACCACACACGGTGAGTTGTTACTTCTGGGAGGGCGCCCTCGATATTCCGGGCGACTTCGACTACACCCTTCTCGCCTGCCTCGGCGGGACCATGGTGCTGCCGAGTTCCTCGGTACCCCGGCCAGGGGGCGCTTCGCTCCACTCCGCCGCCGTGGTCCTCATCGCCCTGTGGCTAGCCCTGCCCCTCCTGCTGCCCGACAGCACCCCCGTCATCGACGTGAACCGCCTGCCCAAGCCATGAGCGGGGACCCGGCTTCCGGCCCGGAGGATGCGCGACGAGGCGGCCCTGCGGTTTGTCACACAACGGTCATCAGCAGATAAGAACCGGCCGTCTGCGGGCGGCCGTCCTCACAGCTGTACCAGCCAGCCCTTTCCAGAGAAGAGCAGTCCCCCCATGATGCGTGTTCGCCCCCAGGAAACCCCGGCCGCTTCCGCCCCGAGCCGCGGTCGCCCCGCGGTCCCGCTGTTCGCCGCCGTCGCCGGGCTGTTGCTCCTCACGGCCTGCGGCTCCGGCGGGGACACGGGTCGGGCGGACGACTCGAAGGGGTCCGCCGACGTGGCGGGTGTGCACGCCGCGGCGCCGCAGGCGGCCGTACCGCAGAAGGTGACCACCGGAGCCGTACTGGACTTCGACCTGGTCCCGGGGGCAGGGAAGACCGTGGGCACCGGTCAACCGGTGTCCTTGCAGTTCAAGAAGCCGGTCGAGGACAAGGCCGCGGTGGAGAAGGCGCTGACGGTCACCGCGTCGAACCCGACCGAGGGTTCCTGGGGCTGGGTCACCACGCCCTCGGGCCACGACCGCCTGGACTGGCGTCCCAAGGACCCCTGGAAGCCCGGTACGGACGTCACGGTCAAGGGCACGCTCACCACGGTCGACCCCGGCGGTGCGCACTTCGACCGGGACCTGGACCGCACGTTCAAGATCGGCCGTGACCAGCAGCTGACCGCCGACCTCGACACCCACCGGCTCATCGTCGAGCGCGACGGCAAGGTGGTGAAGTCCATCCCCATGTCCGGCGGGCAGCCCGTCAAGGGCCGCCAGTCCCGACTGGGCACCTACGCACTCAAGACCCGGGAACCGAAGGTTCACATGACCTCCGCGTCCGTGCGCGGGCCGGTGGACTACGACGTGGTGGTCAACTGGGGCATGCGGGTGACCGACACCGGCGGCTACCTCCACGAAGGGGTTCCCGAGGCGCAGAAGTACGTCGGCAACACCAACCACAGCGCCGGCTGCATCGGCATGACCCCGGCCGACTCGAAGTGGCTCTTCGACAACACCATCCTCGGCGACCTGATCACGATCAAGGGGCGGGAAGCCATCAAGAACGTGGACGGCCCCGGCAACGGATACGCCGACTGGAGCATCGGCTACGACGACTGGAAGAAGCTGAGCAAGGCCGCCTGACCCCACGCCCCGGCCACGCTCCGCTTCCATCCGGCACCGGCCTAGCGCTTCGCCCTCGCGGCCCCGTCCGCTTCGGCCTCAGATGCGCCGCTTGGGCTCGGTCAGTCCGGCCGGGTCGATCTCGAAGACGAACGGAGCCTCGACGCGAGTGGTCGCACCGGGCAGAGCGATCGTCTTCTCGGTGTACCGGCCGTCGGCGAGCTCGCTGACGATCAGGCGCGGGGCGGGGTCGAACTCGAGGCGCCAGTAGTGCTGAATGCCGGCCTCGGCGTAGAGCATGGGCTTGAACTTGCGGTCCATGGTCTTGTTGCGGGGGAGACGAGCCCGACGATCAGCTGGACGGCTTCGGCGTCGATGCTGACGCCGTCCTCAGCGGTGGCACCCGCGTCCGCGACGACGATGTCCGGCACGACCAGCCCGGACGGCAGGACCACGTTGATCGCCTCCAAGACCTCCACCGGGGCGTCGAGGGCGACGTGAAGGCGGTAGCTGGCCTGCTGGTGACGCAGGCCGGGACCCTGAGTTCGGTCATCGGTTGAGGCCAACGATTCGCGCGCATGGGCGCTGCAGCCACACCGTCCGGCTGCCTATGAAGCCACGGGACCGGAAACAACGGCGCGGGGACTCGTTATCACCCGCCAGCCAGGGGCAGGCTGTGCCACCAGTGACCGCATCCACCTGAGCAGAAGCGTGCTCGGCGCCGTTCGTCCGCGACCGCGAGGACCGCGACCAGCAGCCGGAACGCCTTTCGGCGTTCATCGACAGGTGTGAGGTCGATGATCTTCTGAAGCTGTTGCTTGATCTGGCCGCGGGTGACCAGCACCGCGGGCGTGTGCGTCGGGCGCAGCCCGGAGCGGCGGATGCTCTCCGATCCGTCTTCGGTAACGGCGCGGGCCTGTATGCAGTGCTCGCGCAGGAACAGGAGCACCCTGTACTGCTCCTGCGAGTCCTGCGCGTCGAACCACTCAATGCCCTGTGACATCGGGCGCAGACCCTGGGCGAGTTCGTTGAGAATGATGTCTCGCTCGATCATGACGATCGGCGCCCTTGGATCCGCGGGCCCAAGGTCTCAGCGGTCTCGGTGGCGAAGGCGCAGAGTTGCTCGATGCCCTGCCGGCAGTCGTAGGGGTCGAGGGCTGCCGCGACCCTGACTTCTAGCCACCGGTCCCACGGTCCTCCCGGGGCAATGAAGCGCGATGCGGAGTCGGAACCGAGAACCCCGTCGAGGTACAGGAGCGTCCCGAGGACGGTCGGCTGGTCGTAGTCGAGTTCGGGGCGCAACAGGTAGCGATCGAGGTAGGCGGCGAGCAGGTCGGCATCCGCTGCGGTGCCGAACTTCGCGAGGGCGACACAGTACGCCGTGCCCCCGCGTACGGGCCCCCACTGGCGAGCAAGAGCCGGCCGATGAGATCGCGGAACTCGGTCCTGTGGGCCACAGCGACCAGCCAGGCGGCAGTCTTGCACTCACGCCAACCACCCTCGAAGAGGACGCCGAGCTCCGCGGGAGTGATCTCATAGGCAGCCTGGGCGAGATCCCGTTGGAACACGGAACGCTCGACTGGGCTCAGCCGGTGGAGGCTCCCGCCCAACCGAAGGTATCGGCGATCAGGCGTAACGAACCGTCGAACCAGCTCCTGCAACTCGGGATCACTCCGGACGTCACGCATAACCGCATCCTGGCCCGGGACGGTAGGCATGCGCCACAGGTTTCCCGACCTCCTCCACGGAAGGACGTCACTGGTTCAGAGAAGTGACCAGGCCGAAAGAGATCGCACCAGACCAGATCGGACGCATCGCTGCTCCCTTCCAGCCCCCTCCCTCCAGCCTGCCACCGCCCCCGAAGGCGGGCGATGGCCATCTCGGGTACCTCCATGGGGTCCTGCGCCACGGGCGGCGCGCGCTCTGCTGATCGGCGATGCGTTGCGGGATGCCGGAAAACGGGCCCGGGGCGGTCCTGCTGTCCAGGGCCCTACAGCGGCGCGTTCAGCTCGGCTTCGCGGCGGCCGAGTTCGGCGGCCGCCGGGTGGGCGGGGGGAGCGGTCGTCGTGTCGGAGACCGCCAGGTACAGGTCGAAGGCCTCGTCGCTGCCGGGCGGCGGGGGGACGCGAATCGGTGGTTCCTGGTGGGTGCCGGTCGCGCAGGCGCCGAGCTGGAGGCGGGGGGTGAAGGCGTGGAGGGTGTTGATCCAGTCGGCTTCGGCGAGTTCGCGGCCGGGTTCTTACTCGCCGGCGTAGGTGCGGATCCAGCCGGTGTAGAGGGCGGTGAAGTGGAGCTCTGTTGGAGGCGGGCTGCAGGCTGAGGCGGCGCGGGTCAACAACCCCACGTCCGGTTCCGTAAGGATGTCTGGACCTGCCTCCTATTCTGAGCGCGTTCAGCCGGCGTGTGGGGTGGGGATGTGGATGAGCGCTTCAGCGAGGCGGTAGACGGCTCTTGTCGCCGCGTTGGCATGAGCCTGCGTTGCTTGCGCCGATGCAGGTGGAGACGCGGCCCGCGTTGATCAGTCGGTGCTAACGGGCGAGTGGAGCAGTCCGGGCGGCGCTCGGCTCATGTGGGGGCAGACCGAGGCATGACGGGCGACGAAGGGCTGCTCCTGACCTCCGAGCGCTTCCGCAAGCTGGCACCGCCCACGCAGGAGCTCGCGCCTCGCCCCACACCGGCTCCTTGTGGCGCACGGACGTTGGACACATATGGCTACCCGAGCAGACCCCGGAGGAACTGCGGGATCCGCGCCCGGCTTGGTAGACGGGGCCAGCGCACCCAGGGATCCGTTCCGCGAGGCCGGTCGGCCGCGGGAGCCGCGGCAGCGAATCAGACCCCGTCCGGACAGTGCGTCGCTGCCCGCTGCGCTTGGACGTGATGGGTGGGTGTCATCTCGTGCGGGCCTTCGGCGCGTGGCCTGTGCCGCGAGGGTGCGGTGGGGGGAAAGTGGCTGCGCGAAACTCACTGCTCTGCGTGGGCGGTCGGCTGAAATACTGGCCTGATGAGTAGAGATGCAGAGGTCATTGTCCTGGCGCGTGGGGCGGAGGCCTTGATGGAGCCGCTTACCCGGCGGGATGACGAGAGGGGGTGGTACGAGTGTTTTCGGCGTGTGGACGACAACATGTTCGGTGGGGAGAGCGGCCCGTCGGACTGGTGCTATGCGTGGGTAATCCAGTTCGGCAAGGGCGAGAGATGGACCAAGTTGCTGCCGTATCTGGAATCGCTGCCGTGGCCGGATCCGTGGTCGGTTCAGGTCTTGGTACATGACCAGGACGACAGCTGTTTCGGCTTGTGGATGATCCACGATGGCCGGTTGGTGGAGGTGTCGCTGCCTCGTACCCGGCGGGTGCCCTTCTCGACATACAAGTTCGGTGTGCTCGACCGTACCGACCGCTGAGGACCCGTCTTGCGGTTGCCGATCCATACGTCGGAGCGGTTTGCGCAGGGGCGAGTTCGTGGTGGCCGGGCTGCCCGACCGGGAGTACCCGCCCGCCCAGCCACGGCTACCCGGGCTCGTGATGAAGGTGGCGCTGGGGGTGCTGTGTGCGTACTTCCGTGGTGTCGTGTCGTTGCTTTGGTGGAGGTCGAGGCTGCCGTCGGTCGTGGGACTGCTGGAACTGCGTGAGCTCACCGCTCACCGCTCGCCGTCGTGTCGACGATCTGCGGGAGGAGGCCGACCGCCTCCAGGCGGAGCTGGCCTTGGCTGAGCGGGAGTGGAACGAGTGGGTCATCGCCGGCTCACGCGTTGGCGAGGTACTGGCCGCGGGCAACGCCGCCGTGGTCGGCCCCGCCGCCTCCGAGGGTCTGCCGGCTCCCGGTATGCAACCGGCGCGGCCCGACGTGGCCGGGCAACGCGGCGGGTCATGAGCATCGTCATCTGACCAGTAGACCATCGCCTCCGCGCTGGCGATGGAACGCTCGAAGTCGCGCGCGAGACGGCGACTTCGCATCAGGTGGCCGAATAACCGCTCGACGATCCACCGCTTGGGCAGCACGACGAAGCCGCGCATGTCGTCGCTGCGTTTGACGATGGCGAGGACCAGGGCGAGGGCCGCGGGGCAGTGCTCGACGAGGTTGCCGGTGTATCCGCCGTCGGCCCAGACCAGGGCCGGCAGGTGGTGCGCGGCCGTGACCTGGGTGAGCGGGACCTGGGCCGCGGCGCGGTCGCCCACATCCGCTCGCGGTGACCATCACCGCGAGCAGCAGGCGAAGGGTCTCGACCACGACGTGCCGCTTGCGTCTGTTGATCAGCTTGCCGCCGTCGAAGCCGCGGCTGTCAGAGCCGACGACCGCGTCCGCTTTGACCGGCTGCGAGTCGATCACGCCCGCGCCCGGCTCCGAGTCCAGACCGGTCCACTCGCGGACCAGATCGTGGTTGCGCCCCCCCGGTCCCACGGTGGGAAGGCGGCAGGCATGGCCCGCCACTTCGTGCCGTTGTCGACCAGGTAGCGGATCGCGTCCAGCATCGCGCGGTGGCAGTAAGCCTCCGGTTGCCCGCCCCGCCCCGCCCCGCCCCGCCCCGCGCTCCGCAGCCAGCCCGGCACCGGCGGCAGTGGCCGGACCACTGCCCCCTCGGCGTCCGACATGCCGGTGGGATACCGACGCTCGCGCCCCGTGGTTTCTGGCGTTCCCAAACCTGTGAGCCAGACAGTCAAACGCGAGAGTGGCTGAAGTGGACCCCGCTCCCGCGTTGCCGTAGAGGTGCGACAACAGGGCCCCCTGGAGCGCACGTTGGCTTCGACACTCTTTGGGCCACCCAAAGGCCCTGCCCTCATGCACGGCAGCCGCCGCGGTCCCCGATCGACTGACTTCTCGACGAGATCGGGACGGCGGCAGTCGCGTCGCTATCTCGTGACCGCTGGGACGGACAATTTCGCACTGCCATCCGGGTAGAGGGTCGCCTTGGTGACGCCCCGAGGCCGCCTCGGGGGTGTTTGAGCCCGGTGCCGCGACTGGCAGACCTGGAGAAGACTCGTGTCTTACCGGCTCGAGGCGCGGCCAACAGCCCCCGCTACGTCCTACTTCTCCTCGGGCTCCCAGGCGCGGAGCAGGTCGAGCAGCCCTGCGTCTCCGTCAACGTGCAAGGAGTCGGCCTGGATCCGGTCGTACAGGTAGAGGACCAGTTCACTGGCCGTGCCGTGGACGGAGGCGCCGGCTGCGTCGGAGTCTTCGCCGGTCGCGGCGGTGGGCGCGGGGATGCGGGTGGTGCGTGCGCCGTCGCCGTCGACGGTGAGGCGCCAGGAGCGGCTCTCGGCGGCGTGGAAGTCGAAGGCCGTGGGCTTGTGCGGCCAGGCACTCGGCGTTGCGCAGACGGTGAACAGGAACTCCTCCACACCGTCGAGTGCCAGCCCGACCGGCAGCGGCTGCGGGGCGCCCCCGGCGAGCTGGGCGTCGTAGGTGTGCACCGCGGTCTCCTGGACCCGGTGCCGGGCGGTGCCGTCGGCGGTCTGCGGTGACTGCGACGCGGGCCACCATGTCCAGCAACCGCTCTCCGGCCCCGCCGCCCGCAGGGCGCCCAGCAGAAGCTGCGTCGACGCGTCCAGCCAGGCCACCAAGGCCTCACGCTCCTGAGGCACTTCCAGCGCGGCGCGTGCGGCGACGGCCTCGGCCGGGGGAGCATCGGCAGGCCCCGCGGCGACGATGGCGGCCCAGAAACGGTCTCCTCCACCCAGGTGCTTCACCAGATCGAAGAGCGTCCACCCGGGGCAGGTCGGCACCTGCGCGTCGAGACCGGGCGCGGCGGCGACTTCGGCGCGGAAGGCGGTCGACCGCTCATCGATCAGTCGCAACAGGTCAGGGAACTCAAGATTCTTTTCCACGCCGGATGTCTATCACCGTGCTCCGATGATCGGACAGCGATTTTCACAGCCACCGCCGGCCGGAGGATCGTGCCTGTGGGTGCTCTGGCCCGGCCGTGCGGCCGGGCACCTCGGCGACGTGACGTCCACCCGGTGCGCGCGGTCATGCTGGCGCTCGATGTGATGGACGCGGAGGTCACGGCGGCGGGGGAGGAGCCCTTCGTTGAGGTCGCCGGCGTACGGGACGTAGCCGTCGACGGCGGCGAGGGAGCACACACCGTGCTGCGGGAGGAGCCGATGCTCTCCTCCCGCATCTTCAGCCGAAAGCACGTCACCAAGCCCGGGCTGGAGGAAGTCCAGCAGGTCATCCCGCTACATCCCCCATCTGGGCACGCACCGATTGTCGCTGGGGGGGCGCATGCTTGCGATGGACCCGCAGTGTTCGGCCTGCCAGGTGTGAGACACCTCGGCGCCGATTGCACGTCGACTGAGACCGACTTACGGAAGGCTGGCGCCATGCGGAAACTGATCTACGGCATGAACCTGTCCCTGGACGGCTACATCGCCGCGCCCGGCGACGACATCGGCTGGGGCGTGCCGAGCGACGAGCTGTTCCAGTATTGGTCCGACCAGTTGCAGGCGACCGACCTGACGCTGTACGGGCGCAAGCTGTGGCAGACGATGAGTTCCCACTGGCCGACCGGCGACCAGCAGCCGGGCGCCACACCGGCGGAGATCGAGTTCGCGCGCCGCTGGCGGGACATGTCGAAGGTGGTGTTCTCCTCGACGATCGACACGGTCGACTGGAACACCCGTCTGGTCACCGGCGACGCGGTCGCCGAGATCACCAGGCTCAAGGCCGAGGACGGCGGCCCGATGGACATCGGCGGCGCGACGCTCGCTGCGGCGGCCATGCGGGCCGGGCTGATTGACGAGTACGTGCTGGCCACCGCGCCGGTCCTGGTGGGCGGCGGTACGCCGTTCTTCGCCGCGCTGGACAACTGGGTGAACCTGAACCTGGTGGAGACGCGGACACTTCCCTGCGGTGTGATCCTGACCAGGTACGAGACGAGGCGCTGAGCGCCCGTCCTGGGAGTCCCGGACTACCGCCCGAGCCATCCCAACGAGTGACCGGCCCGGCCTCACCCCCGTGCGGGTCGCGCCCCGAACCTGATCGAGGAATTGGCTGTGGGGAGCTGTGAGGGGTCTGTGATTGGGCCCGCGGAATGGGGGCAGACGATCCGCATTCCGGCCCGGACCTGGCCGGTCGACCCCTACTGGCTGCCCCTCGCCGAGATGGAGAAGGCGAAGCTCGCCGAAATGCTGGAGGCTTGCCCCTCATGACCACCCACTTGCCCGCAGAGAGTCAGTCCCCCGGCCGCGGCGGTGGCCCGGAGAGGACCTCGGTCGTGCTGACCGCGCACCTGAAGGCGGGCCCCGGCGGGGTGATGACGGACGAGGTCGGCGTGGTCACGGGCGACGTCACTCTGACGACCGAAGCCGGGCCGCACGACACCGTCCGGGTCCGTGTGCAGTACACCGGGGCGCAGGAGTGGTACACCCTCACCGGTAGCCCCGCCTCACTCCCACCGCACGGTCTCGCCGCGTTCCACGAACGAGTCGTCGACGCGGTCAAGGCCGGGGGAGGGGCCGAAGTACCCAAGGCCGGTACCTGACCTCAGGCACCCCCGAAGGCCGGGCCGGGGCGTCGTCGTGGCCGCGCACCCGGACGGTGAAGGAGGCAGGCATGCGCGGAGCAGCCTTGGAGGAGCCTTTTGATCGTGTCAGGCCAGGCCCGCTTCGATGGCCCGCCGGACGGCGGCCGCCCGGTCCTGGATGCCGGCCTTGGCGAACAGGTTGTTGATGTGGGTCTTCACGGTGGCCTCGCTGATGAAGAGCTGCTCGGCGATTCCCCGGTTGGGCAGACCTTGGCCGATCAGCGCGAGGACCTCGCGTTCGCGGCGCGTGAGGTCCACGGGCAGGGCGGATCCCGGCACGGGGGCATGCGCGGCCGTGGTCGAGGTCGTGGTCGTGTTCCTGACGGTGGCGAGCAACCGGTCCTGTACTTCGCGGTCCAGTACGGACTGACCGGCGGCGGCCGCCCGGATGGCGCGGGTGATGTCCTTGCGTCCCGCGTTCTTCGTCAGGTACCCGCGGGCTCCCGCACCCAGTGCGCCCAGGATCGAGTCGTCGTCTGCGAACGTGGTGAGCACGACCACCGCCACCTGCGGGTACTCCTCGCACAGCCGACGGGTCGTCTCGATCCCGTCCATGACCGGCATCCTCAGGTCCATCAGTACGACGTCCACCGGCCCGGCGGCGACGGCCGCGAGCACCTCCGTCCCGTCCGCGGCGGCCGCCACGACGTCGATGTCCTCGGCCAGGCCCAGTACCGCGGCGAGCGGCTCCCGTACGGCGGCCTGGTCGTCGGCGACGACCACCCTCAACCTGTGACGCTCCTCGGTCGGTTCGCTCATCCCGGGATCACTGCCTCCACGTGCCATCCGCCCCGGTCCGGGCCTTCGGTGACCGGGCCCGCGGTGACGGTTCCCTTCAGTAGTGCGACGCGTTCGCGCATTCCGATCAGGCCCATCCCGCTGCCGGGCCCCGCGTTCGCCGGGCGTGTGCCGGGGCCGTTGTGGATCCTCAGCGTCGTCGATGCGGCGGCGAACCCCAGGTCGACACCGACGGCGCCCCCCGGCGCGTGCCGGGCGGCGTTGGTCAGCGCCTCCTGGGCGATCCGCAGGAGGTTCTGGGTCACTCGGGTGGGGAGTTCACGGGCCGTACCGGTGACGGTGAGGCCGGCATGGCGGCCTGAGGATTCGACCATCGCGGTCAAGCTCTCCACCAGCGGCAGCGAGTCCTCGCGCAGCGCGTGTACGGTCCACTGCGCCTGCTTGAGGCTCTCTTTGACCAGGGCGTGGGCTTTGGCGTTGGCTTCCCGGACCTTCTCCAGGTCACCGGTGTCGATCAACGCGTCGGTCAGTTCCAGCTGCATGTTGATCCCGGCCAGCGAGTGAGCCAGTACGTCGTGCACGTCCCGGGCGATCCGGCCGCGTTCGCTCAGCACGGCCGTCCGCGCCTCGGCACGGGCGGCGCGTTCGGCGGACTCGGACGCCGCGATCGCCGCCAGCACCGCCTGGCGCTGGCTGCGGTTGAGGATGCCGATCAGGACCGGAGCGCCGGTGGCCAGGCCGAGCAACCACGGCAGCGGCTGATGTCCCCCGAGATCGAGATAGATGACGCCGGCGCAGAGCGCGCTGCAGAGTCCGGCGAGCGCCAGGGCCCACTTGGTCTCCAGCCGGTGTCCGATGTGACCGGCCAGGAAGAACGCGAAGAGGTAACCCGTGCCGCTGCTGCTTACGCCGATCAGGGCGGCCGCGGCGATGACACCGCCGGTCAGCCAGGCGGGGGCCCATCGCCGGGTCGCCGCGTTCTCGGGCAGGCCCCGGGCCAGCAGGGCGGCGGCGCTGACCACGAAGAGGACGGAGACGGCCAGCCCCCGGCCGCTGAAGCCCATGGGCCGGATCGTCACGGCTCCGACGATGACGACCGCCAAGGTCAGTGCCCACCGGACCCTCGGGTCCTGCCCGGGAACCGGACGGGCCTCCGCCCCCGGGGACGGTGCCGTTCCCGGAGGCGGAGGGGTGTTCGTCGGGGGCATGCGCAGAACATACTGCACGGTCACACCGTACGGTCGAGCACGGGCACGGGGCGGGCCACCGTGAGGCTGCGGCTCCGGATGAAGATCGTCGCCAGCCGTGTGACCACTTCGGTGAGGGCCATCAGCACGAACGCCGCCACCCAGGCCTTGTCACTGGTGATCTGGTGCGCGGCGCTGAACCGGGCGACATCGGCGGCGCCACCGCCGTGCTCGACCCACAGCTGGAAGCCCATCCGCGCTCCCATGCCCACGACCCACAGGGCCGCCGCCACCGCACCGGCCTTGATCAGGACGTGCTCCCCGACGGTACGGACCCGGGTGTGGACGCCGCCGGCGATGCCGAGCGCGGCGCCCACGGCAACCAGGACCGTGATGAGGACCAGGTCATTGCCGGCGGTGGGGATGGTGTCCAGGTAGGAGTAGGCCACGAAGGCGACGATCCCCAGCGGGATCAGGAAGGACTTGAGGTCGAGACGGCCTTCCCGAAGCTGCCGGAAGACGATCAGCAGGAGGGCGATGTCGGTGATCCACTCGGTCGTTGTCATGCCCTCAAGCCTGCTGCGCGGCGGCTCGCGACGCCTGGACCCAGGGGTGGAGAGACGGGTGGAGATCGACGGCTCCTGGTCCGTGGATCGTTCCCCGGTCCGGCCCCAAGGGTGCCGGACGTCGCGTGGCTCCTACCCTGCCGAGACGGGTCGTGACCGGTTCGGCGTGGGGACGCTGCTCCCGGCGGGGTCGGCCGACACCACGATCACCTCGTCCTCGGAGTTCCAACAGTGGCGTTCGGCCTTGTGCGGGTTCAGCCGGAGGCCGTGGTCCGGTGACAGGGCATGCCGCTCGTGCAGCCGGTACCCGATGGCGCATTCCCCCCGTGCGCGGGCCGCGGCGACGACGGTGGCGAAACTCGCCTCGCTGCCCGGGCGTACGTAAATCCCCGAAGGACACAGTCGCACCGTGCTGCCGTCGGCGGCGAACAGCTCGCCGAACACGGGCGCGAGGTGCCGGTTCTGGGTGATCTGCGCCATGAGCAGGCCGGACAGGTTGCCGCTGACGATGACGTCGGAGCCGGGATCGACCGGCGCCAGGGGCCGGTTGCGGTCGTCCGTGAGTTCCGTGACCACGCGCAGCTTCCGGGCGGTGCTCTCTTCCAGAAGGCGCAGTCCCAGCAGCGTGACGAGCGTCCAGTCGTCGGGACGGTCGGGGCCCTCGCCCGGTTCGGGGCCGAGGACGACCAGTCCGTCGTACCGGGAGAGGTCGAGGCCCAGCAGGGCCTCGGGGTGGGACAGGGGCGCGGATCGGAAGTGCACGACGAGTGGAGGCGGAGCCGGAGCATCCCGCTGCGGATCGTGGTGCGGTCCCGGGATCGGCCGGCGCCCCGGCTCCCGGTGCCGCTCGTCACCCTGCTCCCACATGGGATCCTGCGGCGGATCCTGCCCCGGCTCGTGGTCCGGCTCGTGTCCCGGTTCCGGCACCGACGCCCGGGGTCCGGGCACGCCGAGGTCCGTGACCACATCGAGCACGGAACCGGGCCGGGCCATCCGGCGGAGCTGGTCGACCACGAGGGGTGCCCGGCGGTTCCATCCGAGCAGGAGCAGCCGCGAGGCCTTCCCGGGAGGGGGCGCGGCCGTACTGACCGCCGACGGGTCGACGAGGTGCTCGCAGTCCTCCGGCCGCCCCGAGTCCTCGTCGCGGGAGAGGACGATCAAGTGGCTGCCCGGTTCGACGAGGGTCCCGGCCGGCGGGCTCAGTACCGTACGGGCGTCCGGGGTGAGCAGCCCGATGACGCAGGAGTCCGCATAGCCCAGCAGCGCGGCACCGAAGGGGCCGCCATGGAAGGGGGTCGCATCGACGACATGGAACTCGGATCCGGCGAAGTCGAGCAGGTCCCGCAGGACGAGGGAGAGGCCGGGGCGGCCCACGCACTGGGCGATCAGCCGGGCCATGACGGTGTCGGTCCGCAGGACCGTTCCGCGCGGGCCGGCGGCCAGCCGCGCCGCTGCGTGGTACCTGTCCTCGTGCACCGAGGCCAGCACCGGCGGCCCGTCCGCGGCCGTTCCGAGGACCGCTCGCAGCGCCAGCAGGATCCGCAGAACCTCCGCGTCGGCGCCCGGTTCGTCCGAGGACAGCACCAGGACGGTGCTCGACGTCTGCGGGCTGACCAGAGCGAGCACACCGGGATCACTGGCGGGCCCGCTCCGGCAGATCACACGCGGTCGTCCCCGCCCCCGGCCCATGCGCGCGGCGAGCGCCCGTTCCATCTCGGCCTTGTCCCGGTCGGCGAGCAGCACGATGGCCCTCGGCCGGCCCGGGGCCTGAGCGGCGGCCAGCTCGCTCACTACCGTGCCCGCCTGGTCTGACCAGCCGAGCACCACGATGTGGCCCTCTTCCAGGACGGTGGACCGCCCCCGGCTCAGCTCGGCCATCCGGTCGGCCAGCCCCGTGGTGATCACCCCGACCAGCGTCGACACGCACAACAGGGCCACCAGCCCCAGCAGAGCGGCGAGCATCATGCGCAGCGGTGTTCCGGTCACGGCGCCCAGCCGCAGCGTCTCGGCGCTGGTTCGCCAGGCAGCGGTCAACCGGCCCGACAGCGAGCGCGGGGACCCGGGGTCCGTCCACACGAGCAGGGTGCTCACGGGGACGACGACGGCCAGGCAGGTGATCACCAGCCAGCCCATCAGGGTCCCGGTGCTGCGGGCCAGTGTCCGGTCGAACCGGTAGCCGGCACGGTCCCGCAACGAAGCCCGCCATCGCCCCCGAGGTCGTCCCACGTCCATCCGGCACCCCCGCTTCCGGCCCCGACCGCATCCCCCTGCGCGGTCTCCACCCCGGTGAACAGTGCGGTGTGCGGTGCCGGTGTACGCACAGTTCCGGGGCTAATCCACCCTTTCGGGCGGCGCGGGCGGCGCGGGCGGCGCGGGCGGCGCGGTCGGCGCGGGCGAACCGCAGCGCCGGACCGCAGTGCTCGGAGACCGCCCACGCGCGCTGCGCGCCCGAACCTCTGGTTCCGCGGTGAGGCTCCGGGTCACGCGGGTCGTGTCGCGTAACAGAAGAAGTGCTCCTCGGGCCCCGCGAGGGGATCCGCGGGTACGAAGGACGACGTGTGGTGGTGGAGCACCTCGAGGCCGGCCGCCGTCAGTTGCCGCAGGTGCTGCTCCGCGGACAGGCTGCTGACGGTCACCGGATGGCCCATCCACTCGATGTCCAGCCCCCGGATGTCTCCCGGGACCGTGGCCAGTACGAGGTACCCGCCCGGCGCGATCCAGGACGCCATCCGGTCGAGCGCGGCCGTGATGTCCGACTGGTCCATGACCAGGAGCGGGAAGAAGGAGCACACGGCGTCGAAGCCGACCGTATGGGGGACGTACGTGCGCACGTCGGCCTGCTCGAAACGCGCCCCCGGAACCCGGGCGCGGGCCGTCTCGACCATGGCCGCCGAAACGTCGATCCCGGTCACGGCATGCCCGGCACGGACGAGCACCTCGGCCGTGGGCCGGCCGGTTCCGCTGCCCACGTCCAGCACCTGAGCTCCGGCGGGCAGCCGCCCCACGAGCCAGTCCAGGGCCTCCGACTGCTCGGGCACGGACCCGAACAGGTCCTCGTACCGCTCACCCAGCGCGTCGAACACCTCGGCCGCGCTCTCGCGTCGGCTCATGTCCCCTCCTCGTGTAGGCAGTTGCCACGCTACCGGCCACCTCGACCCGGCGCCCAGGCTCTCCCGTTGTGGACCGCCCGGCGATCAGGCGCCGTACACCCGGAACTCGGCGACCTGGCCGGCGGGCCAGCCCGTATTGGACGTGAAGACGAGACGCAGGTGGCGGGCTGCCGTGCCTGCGGGGAGGTCCAGGGTGGTGGTGTTCCCGGTGGACGGGTCGAAGGTGCGGGCCGAGGCGCCGAGCAGTTGGCTGAAAGCGGTGCCGTCAGCGCTGCCCTGGACGGCGACGGTCTGCGTACGGGTGGCCCATGCGGTGGCCGGAGGGAGGGCGAGGACGATGCGGCGTACGCCGACGGTGTTGCCCAGGTCGACCTGGAGCCATTGGGGGAAAGCATGGTTGGCGCTCTCCCAGTACGTGTTCGCCTGGCCGTCCACGGCGTTGCCCGATCCGTAGACCTGGGTGTGGCTGCTCTCGGCGGTCGGCCGGTTCAGGGCCAGGTCGACGGTGGGGGAGCCGCCGGCGGCGGTGGTCTGGGTCACCTGCCCGGACGGCTGGGATATGGAGCCTGCCGCATCGAGGGCCTGCACGTCGAAGGTGTAGGACGTCGAGGCGTTGAGCCCGGTCACCGTGAACGTGGTGGAGCTCCCGGGGGCCGTGCCGATCGGGGTGGCGCCGGCGCCGGTGATCCGGCGGATCCGGTAACCTGTCACGCCGATGTCGTCGGTGGACGCCGTCCAGGCCAGCGTCACGGTGGTGTCGGTCACGGCGGTCGCGTGAAGGTTGCCGGGCGTCGTCGGCGCAGCCGTGTCCCCGCCGACGACCGGCGGGGTCGGGCGGACGGCGGTGAGGGGGATCTGCCCCTTCAGCATCCTGGCGCCGTCGCCCGTCAGCCGCAGGTAGTAGTCGGACGAGCAGGCGGTCCCGTCCTCGTCCAGGGCCGCGAGGCCCGATCCGGTCGGCACCCACAGCGGGGACTCGGCGGTCTTGGCGATCTGGTTGCCCTCGTTGTACTCGTCGAACATGGAGATGTACGCACTCGGGACCCCGGCCCGGCCCATGTTGTAGAACTGCCGCCACATGAAGTCGCCGTGGGCGCGCTGCCGCTCGGTCACCCCGCCGGGAAGTACGCACGGCTGGTAGTCGATGCCGTGTGCGGCGCATTCGGCGAGGTCGGGCACGGTCGCGACGTTGTAGAAGTTGTCGGCGTCCCCGGCATTGCCGATCCGGCCGACCATCCACGGCGAGAGCATGTCGAAGGCGTGATAGACCCCGGAGAAGCCGGGACGCGAGTCCCGGTCTCCCGTCCGCCACCAGGTCGGTACTCCGCCGATCACATAACAGCCCTGCTGCCTGAACCAATTGAGGACATCCAGGCAGGCGTCCGGGGTGAACGGGCGCTGGTTGTCGTTGAAGCCGAAGCCCCAGATGCACACCACGGGCCTGCCGTTCTGCCGGGCGTACGCGGGCGAGCCGGTGTGGGCGCGCATCTTGTTCACCCAGTCGGCCTTGATGTCCGTCTGCATGGACGTCCAGTCGGAAACGTCGTACATCACGTAGAACTTGACGCCCTGGGACTCGGCCGCGCTGCGCACCTTCCCCGCCATCGCATCGCGGGTCGGCCCCTCGCCGCCGGTGGGGTTGAAGCGCTGGAGTGCGGCGGTGTCGATGCCGTACTCCTTCATCCAGCGGAAGTGCACGTCGACGGTCGACTGGTCGTAGGAGGAGAACAGCGAAGCGGGCTGTCCGTTGCCCAAGTTCCCGAAAGCGGTGCGGTACGTGGTCGGATAGTCGCGGACATCGGGCCACGCCACGATGCCCCTGTTCGACGTGGACGGGGTCTGGCCCCAGTTCTGGGCCCAGTGCCACCAGCCATTGACGGGGGCGCCGTCGCCGGCGCACGCGAACCAGCCCTGGTACCCCACGGTGACCTTGCCGACGACATCGCCGGGCGCACTCGCCGCGCGTGCGCCGTCGGCGAGCGCGGTCTGGGAGGCTCCGAGGACTCCGGCAACTCCGGTGACTCCGGTAACCCCGGCGGCGGTAACGGCCTGTAGAACCGCGCGACGCGTGACACCCATCTGGATCTCCTCCGACTGTTCGTCGCATCCGCTGCCGCGGGGGTGGTTCGGCGCGAGGGGCGTCGGCAGCGCTGACGCGGGAGAGCGTATGGAGCTGTGCACAGGGATGCAATAGAAAGGAATTCATTCGCAAAAACCGAGAAGAGTCACGCAAGGCAACGGCAGTCGAGGTCGCTACCGCCAAGGCGGCACCTTCCGGGGGGCCCGGCTACGCCAACGTCTGACACCGGCGCCCCGAAGGCCCGCGGACCCGCAGTCGTGCTGTGCGTGGCGGTGCGGGAGTAGCGTTCTCGGCATGGACCTTCGCACCACAGTCGAGCGCGCTCGACGCCTCAAGCAACTGCACGCCGAGTACACGCCGCTGGTACTGCCGACCGTCTGGGACGTCTGGTCCGCGAGGACGGCAGCCGACGCCGGATTCCCCGCGCTGACGGTCGGCAGTCATCCGCTCGCCGCCTCCCGGGGAGCGGAGGACCAGGAGGGGCAGACCTTCGAGGAGGTGCTCGCCGCCGTCCGGCCCATCATCGCGGCCGTCGACGTCCCCGTCTCGGTGGACCTGGAGGCAGGGTACGGACAGGAGCCCGCGGATCTCATCGCCGGACTCATCGAGGTCGGCGGCGCCGGCCTCAACATCGAGGACACCGTCCACTCGGACGGCGGACGTCTACGCGGCACACAGGAACACGCACGCTACGTCGCCGGCCTGCGGGCGGCTGCTGACGACGCCGGGATCCCGGTCTGGGTCAACGGGCGCACCGACGTCTTCGCGCACGCGCAGGACCCCGGAGCCGTCCTCCACGAGGCGATCGAGCGACTGCGGGCGCTGGAGCACGCCGGTGCCGACAGCGTCTACCCGGTGCGCATTCAGGACGACGACGAACTGCTCGAGGCGGTGACCGGTGCCGTCGCCATTCCCGTGAACTCCACGGCCCACCCCGTCAAGCACGACCTTGAGCGCTTTCGCCGCCTGGGTGTCAGGCGGATCACCTATGGTCCGCTGCTGCAACTTGCGATGACGGATGCGATGAAGGACATGCTCGGGCCGTGGACACCCTGAACTGAACTGAGGTCCACGAGAAGACCCGGGGTTGCCCGGGGCGCCGCTCGCCCCCTCGTCAGCGGCCGGTTGCAGTCCGGTGCAGCAGCAGGACGTTGCCGAGTGACCTGGGACCCGTCGCGTCCGAGGGGCGGTTGACGATGCCCGACCCGGCGGTGACCATCACGCTCGATCCACCGCCGTCGAGGTTCAACGCCTCCCGGGCGCCCAGGGACTTCATCAGTCTCGCGGCAGCGGCCACGCCCAGGCCCTCGCTCCATCCGGCCCGGCGCCCGTCCACGACGACCAGCAGCAGCCGGCCCTGACCGTCGACGCCGATCATGGAGCGCGGGTTGCCGCGGACCACCCAGTTGTAGGTGAAGGTCTGGTCGTCCCCCTCGCGGATGATGCCGTCGGCGAGGGCATTCACCGCGATCCGCCCGTCCCGGACCAGCGTCGGGCCGATCTGGAGGATCGTGGTGTCCGGAGTGAGCGGGACGTCGTGTCCGGCGCCGTCCATGACGCGCTGGGTGATTCCCAGCCGGGCTCCGGGGCGCGCGTGTGAGACCAGCCATTCGGCGCTCGCGCCGATCGCCTGGAGGGTCGAGCCACCCGCGGGCGGCTTGGCCCCGCGCGTGCGGTGCACCGCCGTCACCCGGTCGTCGCGGTCCAGGACCACCTCGGCGCCCGCTCCGGTCGGCGGGGTGCTCCATTCGGGGGTGAAGCGGACGAGCTCGCTCTCGTCGGTGCACTTGAAGTCGTGCTGCGGGTGCTGGGTGGGCTGGTCTCCGCCGACGCCTCCGCAGTTCCAGATCTCGCCGGGGATCCGGTTGACGCCGTCGATCTCCCTCGTCGAGCCGCCCGCCCTGACCGTGATCCGCGTGGTGTACGTGTCGACGTCCAGTTGCCGCCCGCCATTCGTGATCCTGAAGCCCCCGCGGCCCTGAGTCGCCGCGCCCAGCAGCCGGCCGTCCTTGACGTACAGGCCGAGCGGCGCGCCGGCCCCGAACCACTGGGCATTCGTGCCCGCGAGCGCCCCGGCGGCGGCCGCCAGATCGGGCAGCTTCTCGGGCACGTCGATGCTCGGCCCGAAGTCACTGGCCAGGCGGCCGGTGAACCGCTTGAAGTCCACCTCCAGGACGAACACCCGCTGGAGGGCGTCGCCGTCCGTACCGTCCTGCGCCGTGTACCGCGTGTCCCCGGCGAAACCGGCCGCCCGGACCTGGGCGAGCGCCGCCGTCGCCGCGCTCTGGTCGGCGTACCGGCCGATCCGCACGGTCCACCCCAGGGTGCCGGCCGGGTGGTCGGCGAAGGCGGGGATGAGGACTCGTTCCACCCGGGGTCGGAGCCCCTTGGCCCGCAGGGCCGCGGCCAGCCGGTCGGCGCGCTCCTGGGGGCCGAGGGCCGCGGTGGCTCGGCTGTAGGGGAGGTCGGCGGTCAAGGGCTGGTTCACGTGGACGGTCCAGACGTCGTCGGCGTCCGTCCGGCCGAGGACGATCGAGGTCTGGATCACCCCGGGGGCGATCACGGTGGACTGCTTCGACTCGGGGAGGGGGAGCGTGGTGGGTTCGGGAGCGGCGCCTTGCACCGGGCGCGGGGCCGAGGCCGGCCGTTCGACCGCTCCGGTTTCCGGTGCCGAACCGAGAGCGGCGAGCGCGCAGACGGCGAGGACGGCAACGGACGACACGGCGAGGTGCGATGGCTGACGCATACGGCTCTCCCTGAAGGTGAGGTGGTGCGTCCGTCCAGTGCAGGAGCGTCATGTGGCGGGTGGCGCAACACAGCCCGGTGCGCGCGTGAACTCCCCGCGAACGAGGCAGGGGAAGGAGCGGCAGGAAGGCGTGCGGGACGCGGACGATGCCCACGACGTTGGTGGCGAACCGCGGTGATGCTCTGGGGGAGGAGCGCGTTCAGGGGCGGTACACCTTGCCCGGTTCGGGGTGGGCGGGCGAGAGGAGTTGGGAGACGGTCACGAAGGTGTACCCGCGGTCGCGGAGTTCGCTGACGATGCCGGGGACGGCGGGGATGGTCCCGGCGTAGCGCTCGTGGAGCAGGATGATCCCGTCCCGCTCGGTCTGGTCGAGGACCCGCTGCTTGATGAGTGCGCTGTCGGTGGTCGCGTAGTCCTTGGCGGTGACGCTCCACAGGATCTGGGCCAGGCCGAGTTCCTTCATCACCTTCTTCACCTCGTCATTGGTGGCGCCACCCGGGGGCCGCATGAGGGTGGGTGCACGGCCCGTCGCCTTCTCTATGTCCCTCTGGACAGGCTCGATCTCGGCGCGTATTTCGTCAGGGGTGAGTTCTGTGAGGTTCTCGTGCGACCAGGTGTGGTTCGCTATTTCGTGGCCTTCGTCGGCCATGCGGCGCACGATGTCGGGGTAGGTGTCGGTGTGACCTTTTCCCTGGAGGAAGAAGGTGGCCGGAACGCCGTCCCGTTTCAGGAAATCGAGCAGGTGGGGCGTCGGCTCGCTCGGGCCGCCGTCGAAGGTGAGGGCCACGCACTTGGCGACACCGCAGTCCACCGGGCCGGACGTGTGTCCTGAGCCGGGCTTGTCGGGGGAGCGGGCTGCCTCGGCGCGGACGGCTGCCGGTGAGACGACCCCGTTCAGCGTGGAGCAGCCGGTGAGAGTCGTCACCAGCAGCGCGGCCGCAGTCAGGACGATTCGCCGGGAGAAGCCGTCACGCACATGGTTATTGAAAGAGCGATTCATGATGTGAAACCCTGGATTGGTCATGGGAGATGGATCGGCGGACGCCTCCGCAGTGAGCAACGCCCGCACGGAGGGACACCGGGCAGCCTTGACGAACTCCCAGGGCACCTACCGGATATGCGGACACGCTGCCGGACCTGAGGGACGCAAAGAAAACTGCTATTTCAGGTATGTGTCGAAGAACGCGGTCGCGTAGCGGATCGCGGTCTGGCGTTGCTCGGTGGGCCCCAGCCGCTGGGGTGCGCCCGTCCCGTTCGTGCTCGCGCACCGGCCGCCCGGACGGGTCCGCTTCTCGACGGCGACATCGTCCGTCGCGAAGGCCGGTCCGGTGCCGGGGGTCCAGACCGTGTTGAAGAAGTTGCGGTTGCCACCGGGCACGTCGTGGCGTCCGACCTTCGGGTTCCCGACGGCCATCGCGAGGGGGACCTCGAAGTCGTACGTGAGCCGGGCCGAGCGGGCCGTGCCGTCCTGCGTGGACCCCCGGGCCGAGCCGACGACCTCGGGCTGGGCGCTGCCGCGGGCGGCCCCCAGGGCGACCGCGGCGACGGCTGTCACGGGCAGGCCGCAGCGGCGCAGGGAGCGAGGGGGCATACGCATCGACAAGGAGGTCCTTCGGGGCGCGGATCTCGGGCTGGGACGGCCGCTCGGATCCGTGGGTACCGCGGCGACCTCTCGAAGGTATGCACCGTGATCATCAGGTATGTATCAATCGATACGCATATGCGTATCAATGGCATCAGTGGGAACGAGACCGGCCCGGCAGACCGGATTCCGCCCCGGGCAGGGCCTCTACGCCCGGCCTCGCTCCGCGTGGGGCGGCTCCGCCTGCCGGGCGCGTCGACGCCGAGCACCGGCCGGGTCATCGGGGCCCGGCTGATCATGAGTCCGGGGGGCCGCGAGGCGCCCTGGGCCGGATCGCCGTGCCACGATCGTCAGCCGGCGCCGATGACGAGGTCGGCGCGGTGGCGGCCGCGTGCGACGAGGAGGGCGTTGGGCTCGTCCGAGCCAACGACCCAGGCGCGGGCCGACTCCGGGTCCTTGCCGTGGCGGACGTGCCGGTCGATGAGGCGCCGCACGCGCAGGCTCTCGTCCGGTGCCACGTACCAGGCCTGGTCCAGGAGCGACCTTACGGGTGCCCATTCCGGAGCGTCGTGCAGGAGGTAGTTCCCCTCGGTGATCACCAGGGGCACGCCCGGGTCGACGGGGATGCTCCCCGCGATCGGCTCCTCGAGGGAGCGGTCGAAGGCCGGTGCGTAGACGGTGCGTTCGCCGGGTGCCCGCAGCCTGCGGAGCAGGCACAGGTATCCGGCACTGTCGAACGTGTCCGGGGCGCCCTTGCGCTCTGCCCGCCCGAGCCTGTCCAGCTCGCCCTGCGCGAGGTGGAACCCGTCCATGGGCACCACCACGGCGCGCTCCGGCCCGAGCGCGTCCGCGATCAGCGCCGCCATGGTCGACTTCCCCGCACCGGGAGGCCCGGCGATGCCCAGGATCCGGCGGGCGCCCTGGTCGGCGAGTCCGGCCGCCCGCGCGATCAGCTCCGATGTCTGCACCCGGACATCCTGCCCGAGTACCGGTCAAAGGAGTCCGTCGGACCGGTCCCCGGCGGCCAGGTCTCCGTCGGCAAGGTACCCGCGCGGCCTGTCGGGGTGCGGCCTTGTGACTGCCCGATGCTGTCGCCGGGACCGGCTACGGCGGTCCCGATCGCCCTCCGGTCACCTGCAGTTCCCCGCCGGTGAACACGCCCTGGAATCCGTCTCCGTGGAAGCGTGGCGAAGTCTGGTGGTAGCGCAGGTTGCCCGCGCTGATGTCCTCCAGACGGTCGCAGTACTCGTCCGCTCCTGGTGTGAGGGCCCAGCGCGAGCGGAGCGCGACGTACCGGCGTTCCGTCTCCTCGATCGTCTCGACGAGTCTGTTCAGGGCTTCCTGTATGCCCAGGCCGTACAGGTGTTGCAGCACGGAGACGGCCTGAACGTGCGCCTTCTTCCCGTTCCTGTCGTCCCATTCCTTCCGGAACGAGTACAGGTCGTTGACGAGGCAGCAGTGATGTGCGGTCAGCCGGTCGAGTTGCCCCCGCTCGGCCGATTCCCACTCCTCCGCGGTAAGGCTCCGCTCCAGCAGCGCGGGAAGGGTCGCGGTGAACAGCGGAACGCCGAAGTTGATGTGCCGGTACTCCAAGTACTCGCCCCACCCCATCCGGGGCGAGCGGATCACGTGGTCTTCCTGGAACTGCGCTTGCGCCATGTACGCGATGCGCCGCAGGAAGTACCGGGCCAGCGACTCCGGGAGCGTCTCGGCGATCGCCATGGCCGCAGTCAGGTTGTACCGGGGCAGTCCGTCGCCCCAGTCGCCGGCGGCGAACACGTCATCGGCGTGCGACTGCCGGAAGAGCAGCGCGACCGTGCGTTCCCACAGCCGTTCGGCGCTGCCGGCGCCGCTCGTCTCGTACAGGGCCTCCTGCTTGTTCTCGATGACCGTGTACAGCGCGTTGAAGCGGCACCAACGGGTCAGCAGATCGGGGTCCGCGTCGGGGAAGCACAGTGCTGCCCATGTGGTGTAGTTGTCGGCTTGCACCGGCGCCGGCACCCGCGGGTCGTCGCTGAACAGCCCGAATGCCCACGCGTTCGCGTCGGCGTCCATCTCGGCGGAGTGGTGTGGGTTGATGCGCCAGCGAAAGCCGGTACGCACCGGGGGAATGGTGAACGTCTGGGTTCTCATGGCCCTCACTCTTGAGGCTCGTCTCCACCCGGAAGCTTCCCTGCGCGGCGCACTGGCAGTCGTCATGACGGACCCGGAGGCGAGCGCCTCCGGGTCCGTCTCGCCGTGTGGGGACAGGTCAGTCGGTCAGGTACGCGCGCAGGACCGTGACTTCGGACTTGTTGCCCGCGGTGTCCACCACGGTGCCGCGCAGGGAGGCGTGGCCGCCCGACGGCGGGGTCTGCATGGTGACCGCCCCGTCCTGGACCGGCAGGGTCTGCCAGGTGTAGCCGTCGTCGTAGGAGACGGACACCGTCAGGGACTTCAGTCCCTTGCCGGCGGCCGGGCCCTGGACGGTGACGGGGACGCGGAACGGGTGGCCCCCGTTGACGGTCCCGTCCAGACGTGTCGCGGGAGCGAACCGGACGACGGAGGCGGGCAGTTGGGTCGGGGTGCCGGTCGCAGTGGTGCCGGAGCGGAACCACCAGGTCGCGGTCACCTTGGACGAGGTGCGGCTGACGGTCTCGGACTGGGTGGAAGAGGCCACCAGCTTGTAGGAGGCCTCACCGGACGCGACCGCGAAGGGCTTGGCGTCGCGGAGTTCGGCTGCCTGGTTGCCGACGACGACCCCGTTGCGGTAGAGCACGGTCTTGCCCTTGGCGTGGAAGCCGGTGCCGTCGTGCCCGGCGCCGTCCGCGAGCAGCGGCAGCGTGCCCCACATCCGGTCGCCCTTGCGGTAGAGGCCGAGACCCGCCGCGGTGTCGACCCGGGGCCCGGCGGCGGCGGTGTTGAACCGTTCCCGGTAGGTGCGGCCGCCCGCGAAGGCGCGGTCGACGGCGTACGAGGTCTCCGCGACTTGATTGCCGTTCCCGTCGACGCCGAACTGGGAGGCGGACAAGGCCCACTTCACGCCGTCGACCGAGGAAAGGTGCAGCGTCACCGTGTTCGGCAGGAGCCGCGGCTGCCACATGGAGCTCGGGCCGTTGTTGCCCGGAAGCCGGCCGACCGCTCGTACGACGCCTTCCTTGTCAGGGGCCGAGGAGCCGTGGTCGACCGTCACGGTGGCCAGGTCGGAGGCCTTCAGATGCCGGGTGTAGCCGGTGGCCAGAGTGCGCACCGGGCCGCCGAGCGTGGTGTGGTACTCCTCGGTTTCGGACACCGCGTGCTTGTCCCACCGCTGGGTCAGAGTGCTTCCGGAGACCGGCTCGGGCCCCTGGCCGTGGGTGCGCAGAGGGATTCCGGAGTAGAGCCACCATCCGAAGGTGTAGCCGACACCACCGACGCGCAACTCGTAGCTGGGGGTGATGAACCCGGTGACGGGCGCGTCCGAGGGCACCGTGATGTCCACCGGCTTGGTGGTGCGGGCGTCGACCGTGACCGTGGTGTTGCGGGTGATGTCGAGGCGGGGCTGGGAGATCCAGTCGAGGCCCTTCTCGCTGTTCTCCGGGTCGGCCACGAGCTGCGAGTCGAGCATGTAGCTGCCCTTGGGAACGCGGATGGTCTGGGATTCGGAGCCCTCGTGGTTGCCGAAGCTCCTGCCGGTTGCCAACCCGCTCACGCCCTGGAGGCTGCTGAAGTAGCCGGCCGGCCGCTTGCCGTCCAAGCCGATGTGGCGGATGGTCAGCGCGTACGACTCGACCTCGCGGTCGGCGACGATCGCCGTACGGACGCTCTGCCCGGCCGCGGTCGCGACCGCGTGCCCGGTGTACCGGCCGTTGACGGAGCCGCCGAGCCGGGTGTTCAGGGTGAGGTCCACCGACGCGGTCTTCCCCGCGGGGACGGTGACGCTCGGTCGGGCGAAGGCGAGGAAACCGGCCGGGGCGGGCTTCCCGTCGGGGCCGGTGGCCGTGGCGGACAGCTTCAGGGTGACCGGAGCGGTGCCCAGGTTGCGGTAGGTGACCTTGCGGGTGACGAGGGGGTCGTCCTCGTGCGGCCACAGCGCGTTGGCGAAGGCCAGCGCGAGGGGTTCGGCGACCACGGACTGGCCGAGCGCCTGGTCGACCGAGATGCGGCCGGTGCCCTGCTGGAAGGCGTTGTAGGGGCCGGGCTTGGCGGAGCCCGTGAGGATGCCCTTGATCTGGGCACCGGTCCACTTCGGGTGCTGCTGCTTGAGCAGGGCGGCGGCGCCGGCCGCGTGCGGCGTGGCCATGGAGGTGCCCGAGAGGGTGAGGTAGCCCGCCGGGTTCTGGCCGACCTGGCGTTCGATGGCGCTGCCCACGGCGGCGGCCGCGGTGATGCCCACGCCCGGGGCCGTGACATCGGGTTTGACCGCGCCGTCGCCGGCGCGGGGGCCGGTGCCGGAGAAGTCGGCGAGGACGTCGGCCTTGTCGACGGCGCCCACGGTGAGGGCGGCGTCGGCGCTGCCGGGGGAGTCGATCGTTCCCGGCCCGGACTTCCCGTCATTTCCGGCGGCGATGGCGAAGAGGACGCCCTTGTCGGCGGAGAGCTGGTTCACGGCGGCTTCGACCGGGTCGATCTCGGGAGCGTCGGGCCCGCCGAGGCTCAGGTTGACGACCTGGGCGCCCTGCGCGACGGCCCACTCGATGCCGGCCAGGATGCCGGAGTCGCTGCCGTAGCCTTCGTCGCCCAACACCTTGCCGTTGAGCAGCTTGGCTCCCGGCGCGACGCCCTTGTACTTCCCTCCCGACTTGGCCCCCGTACCGGCGGCGATGGAAGCGACGTGGGTGCCATGGCCGTAGCGGTCCGCGGTGCTGCCGGATTCGGAGAAGTCCGCCGCGGCGACGACCCGGCCGGCGAGGTCGGGGTGGCCCGTGTCGATGCCGGTGTCGAGGATGGCGATCTTCACGCCGCTGCCGTCGTAGCCGGCGGCCCAGGCCTTGTCGGCGCCGATCTGGCGCGTGCTCTTGTCCAGGCTGGCGGCGCGGATGCCGTCGAGCCAGACGGAGGCGATGCCGGAGGGGGCCGCCAGAGTGGCGGCGCCGCCCTGCCGCCCGGTGAGCCCGTCCCAGAGCGCGGTGGCACGCGCCGGGGTGGCCGTCACGGCCTCGGCGTTGAGCAGGCCGTACGTACGATCCACGCGCAGGCCGCCCGCGGAGCGCAGGGCCGACTTGGCGGCCTGCGCGGAGCCGTCGTAGCGGATGATCAGCTTCAGCTGGTCACCGCGGGCCTTGCGGTACTCGGGGCGGGCGAGTTCGGTGAGGTCGAAGAGGCGGGGATCGAGCCGGCCGGACTCGATCAGGTGTCGGGCGTCGAGCGGGACGAGGCTGCTGCCGCCTTTGTCCCGGCGGACCGACACGGGTATCTTCTCCCGGCCCTTGGCCGGGGCGAAGCCGACCGGGCGGCCTTCGGGGTCCACGGTGACCTGGTCCCCTGTGATGAGGGTCAGTTGGGTGAACCCCTGTCCGGCGGGCTGTTGACCCGCTTGGACGTCCGAGCGGCCGGTCATGGGTGCGGCGGCAACGGGTGTGGTCAGACCTGCCGCGAGGGCGAGGGCGGCGACGGCTGCCGAGGCGGCCGCTCCCGATCTCCGAATACGAGGTGTACGCACGTCAATTCCCCCCTGAAAGGCGAGCGATCACCGACGGGAAGGCGGCACCGTGGTGTCCTCGGAGTATCGCCGGGGGCTGTTGACCGATCCATGACCGTTTCGCAACGGTTGGCGGAGGGCGGGAGTCCGCCGGGCCGGCCCGCGTAACTTCCGCGGGCCGGCGTCCTCCGTCGTCCTCGTGGGCGGATCCGGCCGCGGGGACGAAGGCCACCCGCAGCCGATGGTGACGCATGCGCGGCATCGCCCGCTGTATCGCCCGCCAGGGCATCGAGAGAGCTCCCCGCGACCGGGCCGGCACCGCTGGTCCATCCAGCACACCATCCCGGCTGATCCGGATCGCCCGCTCCGGATCGGCCGCGCGGCTTTGCGGTGCCTCCTGGCCCGCGGCAGGACCGACCCGGTCTGGGGCGTCAACCAGCGCCTCAAGGGCCGTCAGCCCCTGGCGGGTTCAGGGGCCCCGAACCACCGCTTCAGGGAAGCGGCGAGGCCCTGCGCCGCGTCCGCACGGTTGTCGGCCGCTTCTGCCGCCCAGGCCGTGCAGCCGTCGGGCCGCACGAGCAGGCCCGCGGGCGCGGTACGGGCCGGGCAGGTGGTGGAAACCACCCGGACCCGGTCTTCGTACCCCTCGGCCACCACCCTGAGCTCCGCGTCGTCCACGAGATCCAGGAGCAGGGCGCGTCCGTCGTGCATCAGGTCCGCGAGGCGGCGCCCGTCGGCGAGTGCGAGGTCGGGGGCGCTGCGACCCACCCACGGGTGGCTGCCGGGAAGGTCGTACCGCTGGCACACCCCAGAGATCTTCTTGACGAAGTAGGCGGTGCCCGCGACGGTCCCGGTCAGCTCGGTGACGACATCGAGCAAGGCCCGGGACGAGGGTTCCGGCCGCATCAGCGCGATCTGCGCCCTGGTCCATTCGAGCACCCAGGCCCCGATCGGGTGCCGTTCTGCGGTGTACGAGTCCAGGAGTCCTTCGGGTGCCTGGCCGCGCACCACGGCGGCGAGCTTCCAGCCGAGGTTCACCGCGTCCCCGATGCCGAGGTTCAGCCCCTGACCGCCGAACGGCGAGTGGACGTGCGCCGCGTCCCCCGCGAGCAGCACCCGGCCGGCCCGGTAGTCGGCCGCCTGGCGTGCGTTGTCGGTGAAGCGGGTGGCGGTGTGCACCGCGGTGACGGCGAGGTCCGCCACCCCGGTGACATGCCGCAGGCTCGTCTGCAACTCCTCGGCGGTGACGGGTGCCTCGCGGTCGGCGGGCGGGCCGTCGAACTCGACCGTGAGGACGCGGCCGGGAGTCGGCCCGTAGACGTACGTCCCGGTGCCGGTGTGGTTCCAGCCGGGCTTCAGGTCTTCGGCACCGGTCAGGGATACGACGGCCTGATGGCCGGTGATCTGCGGATCGGTTCCGGGGAAGGCGAAGCCCGCGAGCTTGCGCACCGTACTGCGGCCGCCGTCGCAACCGACGAGCCAGCCGGCGCGTACGGTCCGGTCGGGGCCGCCTCCCACCGGGGCGGTGCGGACCTCGACCCCGTCGTCCCGGGCGTCGAAGCCCGTGAGCTCCACGCCCCGGAGCACATCCACTCCAAGCTGCGTGGCGCGTTCGGCGAGGAGCAGCTCGACGTCCTGCTGGGGTACGAGGCTCACGTCACCGGCGGGCCCGGCATGAGCGAAGTCCGGGTCGGCCTTGTCCAGCAGGTTGCCGTTCAGCATGACCCCTCCGAAGTGACCGGCGAACTTGAGCGGTGTGCGCGGGGGCCGCCCGTCTGGCGCGTCGTCCGGCTGGCTACGCGTGAACGCCTGGAACCGTTCGAACGCGCGCTGCTGGACTTCGGCCATCGCGGGCAGCAGCCCGCGCCGGTAGAAGGCCTCGGCGGTGGGCGTGTTGACCGCCCCCGCCTTGATCGTCGGGTCCACGTGGATATGGCGCTCCAGGACCACCACGCGGGCCCCGCCGAGCCGGAGTTCGCAGGCCAGCATCAGTCCGACAGGGCCGCCGCCGACCACCACCACGTCCACGTCCATATCCACGTCCCTGTCCCTGTCCCTGTCCCTGTCCAGCGCGAAGTCCGAGTTCACATACTCACTATAGTCACTAAAAGTTTGTAGTTGCTATAGTCATTTCCATGAGTCAAGGAAGCAACGCGAAGGAAGCGCCGGTCTCCCTGCGCGAGTCGAAGAAGCGCGAGACCCGACAGCGCATCTCGGACGAGGCGACCATGCTGTTCGCGGCGCGGGGCTTCGACCACGTGACCGTGGCCGAGGTGGCCAAAGCCGCGCACGTCTCGACGATGACGGTCTTCAACCACTTTCCGCGCAAGGAGGACCTCTTCCTCGACCGGATCCCCGAAGCCGTCGAACTGTTTTCCGCAGCGGTGAGGGACCGCGGGCAGGGCGCGTCCCCGCTCACCGGCCTGCGCGCGCTGCTCCTCCGGCTCCTCGACGAGCGCCACCCGCTGGCGGCCGTGGGCGACACCTTCCCGCATTTCTGGCGGATCGTGCTCGACTCCCCGGCACTGCGGGCGCGGGCGCGCGAAGGCGTGGAGGAGGTGGAGAACGCGCTGGCCGACGCGATCGGCGGCCCCAACGCCCGCCTGGCGGCTGCTCTGACCGTCGCCGCGTACCGGACCGCCTATGTCACCACCGCCGGTCGGCAGCTCGACGGGGAGCATGCGGCGGACGTGGCCGAAGACCACCGCACGCTGGTGAACGCGGCGTTCGACGCCCTGGAGCGAGCCCTTCACCCCGGCCCCTGAGCTCGCACTGGGCTGACGTCTGGAGCCTGCGGTGCAGCCGGCGCCTGCAGCGCCAGTGGCTCCGTCGAGCAGGGACGTCAGCTGGAGGACGAGGACCTCGGGGTCGGCCGCGCCGGCCTCCTGCCGTTGACCATTCCCGCGGACCGGACCACGCCCTAGACTGCGACCGCTCCAAAACCTGGAGATCATCGGGAGGGCGTGCAAGATGAAACGAGCACTGATCAGCGCATTCGCGGCCGTAGCGTTAGTCGTGTCCGGGGGGAGCGTCGCCACCGCTTCCGACGGCGCTCCGCCGCGCACCACGCACGGCCCTTGCCAGTACACCCAGACCCCGGACGAGCCGCCGGCGCGCCGTGTTCCGCTGCCGCCCGACCCACGGCGCACCCCCAGTCGTGGCACGGTTGACATGGCCGTTCCGACCAGCCAGGGCCCGCTCCCGCTGCAGTTGGACCGGGCCAAGGCGCCGTGCACGGTCCAGAGTTTCCTGCACCTGGCACGGCACGGGTTCTACGACCGTACGGTGTGCCACCGCCTGACGGCGTACCCGACGCTGAAGGTCCTGCAGTGCGGAGACCCGACCGGGACCGGTGAGGGCGGGCCCGGGTACAAGTACAAGGACGAGCTGCCGGTGGACCTGCCGCCGGCACCGACCGATCCGACCGGCGCGCGCCGCCTCTACGGGCGCGGCCTGCTGGCGATGGCCAACGCCGGTCCGGACACGAACGGTTCACAGTTCTTCGTCGTTTACGGCGATTCCGCGCTGCGACCGAACTACACGGTGTTCGGCACGGTCGGCGCCGACGGCCTGACGACACTCGACGAAGTCGCCGCCGGAGGCATCGAACCGACCGCGGAGGACCCGGCACCGGTCGACGGCGCACCCGTGCTGCGGACCGAACTGCTCCGCGTCCGGCCGTCCTGGCGGCACTGACGCACCGCGGCGTGGCCACGTCCTCGATGAGCGTGCTTGGCGTCCGTGGCCACCCCAGGCGGACTACACCGGCGGATCTCGGCGTCGAACTGTGGAATCGTGCCCCGATGCCTCAGCGTCGGGGCGCTCCGGCTGCTGGCCCACTGGCAGGCAGACGCCCAGCAGGTGCAGGCCCGCAACGACTGCCGTCATGTACGACCGGCGGGAGGCCGGCCTGGTGGGCCGTCTCCAGGGTGCCGAGGCCGCGGGAGGCGTATGTGGCGTGGACGCTGGCCGCCGTCGCGCCACGCGTATTCGGATTGCGCGCGCGGGTCCAGCGAGGGCACGAGCACCAGCACGCGGCCTGCATGGAGCTCTTCCGTGCAGATTCCGGCGGGCCCGGACGCGTTGTGATCGCCGCGTTCGAACAGGAAGAACTGGCCGGTCTTGCAGCGAGGTGGCATCGGCCGCCCTGGACGTAGTCCAGTACGTTTATGACCTCAAGCCGCTGACGCAGGAAGTCGTCTCGGCTTTGAACCCCACGGTTCGGCTTGCGGACCTCGCCGACGACATCACCCGGATCGGCTATCCGGTGTAGCTGCAGGTCGTGTTCTAGAAGTTGCTGGTGTGCTGGTTGGTGTCCTGTGCGGCTGGAGACTGCACCTTTCGGCGGCCGCGTCCCGTCGCGCACCGTATCCCGCTCTACGAATCCGCAGCCGTCATCGCAGCGGCGCGTCCGCGGGGAGGCCGAAGTGCCGGCGGGCGGCGACCGCGGGATCCGCCCACTTGGTGCCCATCAGGCGGTACACCTCTTCCATGGCCTGCTTCGACCAGCGCTTCTTCCAGGCCTCCGGTTCGTGGCCCTCCGGGTATTCTTCGCTCGCACGGACCCGGGGGCCGTCCAGCTCTATGAGCCACTGGCCCACCTGACCGGACATCCCCTCCACCAGTTCCATACCCACGCGCTCAAACGTCGTGCAGTCGGCGAGCACCCCGACGCTCGACACGCCCTTCGCCGGCATCGGGGTGACCTCGATGATCCGCACGTCGCAGAAATAGCGGAGCTCCCACCCCGGATGCTCGCCGTAGCGCACCGGAAGGCCACTTCGACGGTTCAGGGTCGCGGCCAGAGATTCCTGGATCACTGGCTGCATCGTGCGCACGAACTCCGGGTCCAGGGGTTGGAGCGGCGGTGTCGGCTCCTCGCATCCAGTCGACGCCAGCGCCAGCGCCAGCACCGCCCCCCAGAGTCCCGATCTTCGTCTCATTCCCCTCCAGACGCGCCATGCCGCTGTCCGGTTGCACCTGTCCGATCCGAGTGAAGGCCGCTGACCTGTGCAGCCCCATGCGCAAGGCCAGTCACAGATAAGGAAGAGCGGCAGGCTCTTCTTGATCCTTCCAAGGGCCGCGATCAAGCCTCCTCAGGCCAGTCGTACACGGTGCATTCCACCGCCGGGTTCCGTACGCCCTTGAGCTTGACGTCCGTCGTCGGCTCGACCGCGAAGCGGTGGACGGGGTCGTTCACCAGGCGGAGGGTAGGGGTGCCTGCGCCTTCCGCCAGGTGCGAGGCGATGACGAGGGTGTAGTTCGTGCCCTCCGACCAGGCCCGTACGAACTCCGCCCGGGTCAGGGACAGCTCGCCCGGCACTGCCTGTCCGTGGGCCTTGATCTCGTAGTAGTGCCCGGCCGAATCGACCGCGTCGGCTCCCAGTCCCGAGACGCCCCGCTGTTCCTCCAGCGTGAGGCCCTGCTCCTGCAGGATCCGGCCGAGGGCCCTGAGGGTCAGTTCCTCCTTGTCGTGGTCGGCGTAGGCGCGGGGAGGAGCCTGGTTGTGGAGCGGGGCTCCGCCCGCCCTGGGACGGGGGAGCGGGATTCCGTACGGTGCTTCGCGCGGTGAACCGTACGGAGGGGGAGGGGCGATGCCGGGGTGCGGCGGTGTGCCGTCCCGGACGACGACCTTGCGGGGGAGGGCTTCGAACACGGCCCCGTCCACCAGAGTGCGGGCGGCGGCCTGTTGCTGCGGACCGGCCGTCGGAGAGGGGGTGGGAGAGGGAGTCGTACGCGCAGGCGGGAAGACAGCGGGGGAGAGGGTCCCGGCCGCCGCGGCGCGCTGCTCGGGGGGCTTGGGACCCGGCCGTGAAGCAGGGACGGGGGGAATCTGCTGTGCCCGCCGGTGGAGTTGTTCGGCCAGGCGTTGCCGTTCCTCGCGGTCCCGCTGCTCGGCGGAGACCAGTGCGGTTCCGGGATTCGACTCCACCAGGCCTTCCTCCCAGATGTCGCGCCAGGCGTGACCCACGCGGGAGCGTTGTCCCGCGAAGTGGGCGGCGATGGCCGCTCCCGCCCCCGGCTTGGTGCGCAGCGCCTCGGGGTGTGCCAGGAACAGGGTGCCGCGATCGCGGTCGATGTGTGCGTCGGCGGAGAACTCGACGGTTCCGTGGCTGCCGCCCGGCTCGAGGCGGAGCGTCAGGCCGGGGCGCAGCCGCACTTCCAGGCCCGCCAGCCAGTTCCACCCGGTGAAGGCTTCCGCGGTTTCCGGCTCGTCGCGTACGAGGAGGTCCTGCAGGGCGACCACTCCGCTGCGGAAGTCCTCGGTGAGGGTGGCATCGGCGGGCTCGCTCTCGGTGGGCAGGCCCTCCGTGGAGAGGTCCCCGGCGCCGGCGGTGCCCGGGACCTCGGCGTTCGCCACCTCCAGGGGCGTGACGTGCAGCAGCCCGAGGAGGGCGGTGAACTGGAGGACGTTTCCTCCCGGCTTCCACAGCGGAAGCCGATTTCCCAGGGACCGCTCGACCCCGGGGTCGGTCACCGCGAACACCTGCCGGCCCTTGGTCCTCCTCACCCAGCCGGCCGTGGTCCACAGCGGCAGACTGCGCAGCTTGCTCCGCAATCCCGGGTCCACGGGCCGGCCGGCACCGGACAGCAGGTCCCGCAGGCGGCGCAGGGCGTAGAGCATGACCTGTTCGCCGTCCGCATCGGGCGCGTCACCGGATGCGGCGATCTCCCTCAGAACGTCGACCAGCTCGCCCGCCCCGGGCTCGGCCATGTACAGGACCCGCCACAGCGGATCCAGGTCCTCGCCGGTCAGGGCGAAGGAGCGGAACCCACGGAGGATCGCCGGCCCGCGGAAGCACTCGCCGGACTTCTTCCAGCCCCGGTCGGTCAGCACGAGGTCCTCGCCCCGGAACTCGTGGCGGACCTTCTCCTCCACCGCCGCCTGTGACGTGTCGGCGGAGCGGTGCGTCAGACGCCGGGCCAGGGATCGGTAGACCAGCAGAGCTTCTGCCTGCAGGCCCTGCGGCACCTCGGCGGCGTCCTCGCAGCGTTTGCGGAGCTCGCGCAGCCGCTGTGCCAGACGCGGTACGTCGGGGTCACCGGAGACCCCGAGTTCGGTGAGGACGTCCTGCCTCGTAGTCAGGGCCCGTTGGATCTCGGGGTGCAGGTAGTTGGGGTCCTCCTGTCCGTAGAGGGCTTCCGTGTCCGGCGTACGCAGGGTGAGTTCGGCGGGTGGACACAGCTCGCCCCGGCTGTTCTCCAGCCAGGCGGTGTCCCGGAGCCGCCACACCCACAGGGCTGCCGTCTGCCCCTTGTCGTTCCACCGCTGATAGCCATGGGCCATACGGACCTTGGCCTGGTCCTCACTGGTCAGTGGTCCGGTGAGGGTGCGCAGGAGGGCCGCCGTGCGGCGACGGCGTTCCTTCTGTTCCTTCTCGGCGACGATGTGCGCGACCACGGCGAGGAGGTCCTCGCTGACCAGGTCGTCGAGCGTGAAGTCGGCACCCGCACGGTACATCTGCGTCCATCGACCCTTGACGAACCACATGCAGTCGCGCTTCAGCCCGAGGCGTGGGTCTCCCGAATACACCTTGGTGTACGCGTAGTGGTGCTCCGGTTTCACGGGGGTCAGGCGGGGAGTGTCCGCCGCTCCCAGCAGCCGCAGGAAGGCCGTCCTGCTCAGACCGCCGGCCTCGCCGGCGGACAGCAGCGAGCGCGCGTAGGACCGGTGCACCCATACGAGGCCGGGAGTCCGGCGGGCGGCCGTCGCGAACCGGTCTCCGTCGGTGCTCTGCAACGCCTGGGGGAGATACGCGTGGTGGGGCCGCACCCGACGGGACTGCTCGGCGCCTTCGGCGTCGTAGGAAATGCCCTCGAGGACGACGGCCCGGCCGATGCCCGGCCCGAGAGGATCGCGCACCGCCTTGGGCGTCCCGGCCAGGGCACGCTGCAGGGCGACGAGCCGCTCGGCCGACGTCGGCTCGCCGGCTTCGGAGAGGCGCCCGCCGGCTTCGCCGAAGCCGGACGCGATCCGCAGCAGGGCTGCCGTGTCGTCGCGGCTCACCAGGCAGCCACGGCTCCTCAGCCATTCGACGACCCGCTTCGCCCCGAGGCCGTCGTCCTCGTAGGCGGGATGGAGATCCAGGACGATGCCGAGGACGTCCAGCGGCCCGGCGGTCCCTGCGATCGCGAAGGCGTTCTTCTTGCCCCGAGGCTGCAGTCGGCGCCCGTCGGCGGTGACCACGCACGGGTGCAGGGAGAGCTGGAACCCGAGGCCCGAGTCGAGGGCGACCGCGCTGAGGCGGACGAGCTGTTCGGGGGTCTGCTGTTCCTCGGCGAAGAGGCCGAGCGCGTCGACGACCCGTACCTCCGGGATCAGGTCCGCTCCCGAGACCCGCCAGTCCGCGAGGACCTGCCGCCAGCGGCCGCCGCCGTCACGGGCGGCGGCGGGGAAGGAGTACGGGACCCCGCCCAGGCGCGCGACGTCCGCGTCGGCGAGCACCCCCGACAGGGCGGTTTCTTCGGCCGCGAAGTCGGCCAGCGGCGCGCTCCGCCCGGTCTGGGGGACCGTCAGGGTGAGTTCGGCGGCGAGCGACCGACGGGACCGGGCGAGCAGCTCGGCCAGGATCCGTTCCTCGATCCGGCCCTGGACCCGGTCCTCGATCCGGTCCTGGACCCGGTCGTGGTTCCGGTCCTTGATCCGTTCCGGCGGCGCGGAGCCCGTCGGCGGGGGCAGGGGGACCAGGTGCCATGCGGTGGGATCCACCCGCTCCAGGACGTCCCGGACCCCTGCCGCCCAGAGGTCGGCCACCACGGGGACCAGCTGTGCGTTGAGGCGGCTGCCGGCGAAGCCCTCGCGGCTGGCCACGGGGTCGAACTGGGCGTGGATGCGGGCGGCCACGTCCAGCGGGGCCACGGGCAGGCCCGCGTGGACACTGCCCTGCGCATGCGGGCCCCGCGCGTGCGGGCCGAGGGGGAGCGCGACCCCCACGGGCACGGTCGCTCCGAGTGCCTTGTGATGGCGAACCCAGTCGGGGCGGGGCGGTACCTCCACCGTGTACACGCGCCACAGGGCCCCGTCGGCCGTCCGGGCGTGCTGCACCTTTACCTCGTGCCCGGCGCCGTCCACCGGGAACCGCTGCGTTGCCACGTCCTCCCAGGACAGCGCCAGTACGGTGGCGCTGCCGCCCGCCTTCACCTCGATGCGTTCGATGCTGCGCAGGAAGAGGAGGGAGGCGTCGCTCCAGCTCTCGAACCAGTGCAGAAGCTCCTCGGGAGGCAGCACCCCGGGCTCCAGAGGGATGCGGAAGATGGTCCAACCGGGGCCGGCGATCTCCTCGGGCAGTTTCGGCGCCGGGACGGGCTCGAGCGTCAGGTCCACGAAGCGCACGTGGAAGGGGTGACAGTGGGCTTCCCAGGTCGTGGACAGGGCCCGGAGCGTGGACAGTCCGATGCCGAAGCGCCCGGTGCTCCTGGCGTCGGTCTTCTTGCCGCTGAGCCAGGGCTGGCTGAGCAGGAGGACGTCTCCCAGGCGCAGCCCGCCACCGTCGTGCGCGACCAGCAGCGCGTCCGGGTGGCGCAGGAACCGCAGCTGCCGGGCTCCGGCGTCGTCGGCGTTCTGCACGAACTCGGAGAGGAACTGCAGGGGGTTGGTCGACAGCGTCTCCGCGCCTTCCTGCGCGCCCTCCGCCATCTGGAGGTGTACGCCGAGACCTCCCCGCAGCCCCTCGTCGAGGAGACGAATGGCACGATCCGCTTCCTGAACGGTCGACACCTCCGCCTGCGTATGCGCGCGCGCATCCTTCAGAAGTGCGCGTACCGCGCCGATGAGAGCGTCGTCGCCCATGCTCGTGTCCCCACCCCTTGGTGCCGTCCGTACGAGAGCAAGCCTGGTGGGTCGATGAGGTTCCTGGTCACCGAGCGGGTGTGATCCGGACAACGTCCGAGGCGCCGGACGACGATGGCGGTCATGTCCCATGCTTGCCTCAAAAGGGCCTGCCCTACCAACTCCCCTTCTGTGTAATGTCACATGGCATGAGAATTCTCCACCGTGCGGCCCTCATCGCCGCCCTGCTCGGCGTCACCGCGGTCCTGCCTCCCATGGGCGCGCACGCCGCCGCCCCGCCCACCTGCGGGGCCGCGGCCGCCTCGCCCACCACCGGTGCCCGCGCCGAGCCTTCGGCCCACCCCTCCACCGCCCGTGACCCCGAGCAGGCGCGCCTCGCCGATCCGCGGACCGCCGCCTTCGCGGAGCGGGCCGCGTTCGGCGAGTTCGTGCGCCGCTTCCCGGCCGCGCTCTGCTCCGCGCGCGACGCCACCGAGGCGGGCTGGGTCCTCGACGCCTGGGGCGAGGCGCTGTGGCAGGCCGCCGTGAACCGGGCGCAGGGGCGCCGCGCCGGCGGGGACCTGGCAGCGGGAGACGACCGCCCGCTGTACTGGACCCGGCTGCGGATGACCGTCCAACTGGCGGACTGGAATCCGGGGTTCCCGGTCGACCGGCCGGCCCTGCGCTCCCGCTTCGAGGACGCCTCGCGGGGGCTGACCACCAACGACTTCCGCGGTACCCCGGGCGTACGGCGCCTGTTCGTCAGCGGATTCGACCCCTTCGGCCTGGACACCGAACTGCGCCGGGCCAACCCCTCCGGCTCCGCGGTCCTCCAGCTCAACGGACGCCGCCTCACGCTCGCCGACGGCACCCCCGTGGAGATCCGGGCCGTGGTCCTGCCCGTGCGCTACGCCGCGTTCGACGCCGGGATCGTAGAGCGTGCGTACGGCCCGCGTCTCGCTGCGGGTCCCCGCGCCGCCGACATGATCACCAGCATCAGCCAGGGCTACCCCGGGATCTTCACGCTGGAGGCGTGGGCGGGGCGCGCCCGCTCGGCCGACCCGTATCCGGACAATGCCGACGCGCTTTCGGGGGGTACGTACGCACACCCCGTCACGGCGCCGGGCCTCGGCCCGGGCGCGGAGTTCCTGCGGACCACCCTCCCCACCGACGCCATGACGGCCGTGCAGAGCCCGTACCCGGTGCTGCTGAACACCGAGGTCAGTGAGATACCTGCAGGTCAGGACAGCCCCGTGGACCGCGCGGACGGGCCGACCCCCGGCTCCCGTGCCGTTGCGGGCGGCGGCGGGGGCTACCTCTCCAACGAGGTCGCCTACCGCTCCAACCGGCTCCGGACGGAACTGAGCCCCCGGCTGCCCGGCGGCCACCTGCACACGCCCGTGCTCACAGGGCTGCCCTCCGACCCGAACCAGCTCACGGGCGCCGCGTTCGAGCAGAACGAGAGCGCGATCGCCTCGCAGGTGCTGGAGGTGCTGCGGCATTCCGCTCCCGCGGGACCCTGACCCGCCGAAGTGCACGGGCGAGCGGGTCAAGGACGGCGCGGGGCGTCAGGGGCCGCCGGGGCCGGGGCCGGGGGCGGCCCAGGCGCGGTCGCATGGCGCCCGGCTGGTCCCGGTGGCGCAACCGGTCGGCACGGGAGCCTCTTGCGATGGCGGGCGGCTGCAAACTGAGGTCGACTGGTCCAGCGCCTCACCATCGGGCAGGCGGCCGGTCGGATGCGGTCAACCTCGTCGCAAGGAGCTTGATCATGGCAGGACGGTTCGCTCTGACCGACGCCACGATCGTCACCGGTGACACGGAGGGAACCGTGCTGCCGGACAGGACCATCGTCGTGGGCGCCGATGGAGGGATCGAGCAGGTCGGGCCCACTGCGACGACGCCCGTACCCGGTGGATACCGAGCCATCGACACGGCCGGACACTTCGTCGTCCCCGGTCTGATCAACGCGCACGCCCATCTGTTCTCCGACGGCAGACCGCTTCCTGCGATCCTGCTGAACGAGTCCACGCAGGGACTGGTCTCGTTGTTCTCGCACAGTCCGGTCGGCAGGCGGTTCTTCAAAAGGCGCACGAAGACCAACGTCCTGACGCAGCTGCGTTCGGGTGTGACCACGATTCGCACGGTGGGTGACGTCGCCTACGAGGTCGTCGCGGTCGCGGATGAGATCGACCGCGGCAGGTACCTCGGGCCCCGGATGCTCGCGTCGGGGCCGTTGCTCGCGGTGACCGGAGGCCACGGTGCTCCGCAGATCGCCTTGATCGCGGACTCGCCCTGGGAGGCCCGTCGCAACACCCGTCTCAACCTGCGGCACGGCGTCAAGGCGATCAAGATCTCGGCCACCGGCGGGGTGACCGATGCCCGCACGATCGGTCAGGCCGGGCGACCGGAAATGACCGAGGAGGAGATGACGGCGATCTGCGAGGAGGCCCACAACGCCGGCGTCCTCGTCGCCGCGCATGCCCAGAGCAAGGCGGGCATCCTTGCGTCGCTGCGCGCCGGTGCCGACACGATCGAGCACGGCGCGGGAATGACTTCGGAGATCATCGGCCTGTTCCTGGACAATCCGCGCTCGCTGAACGGGACGTCGGCGCTCATTCCGACTTTGCAGGCGTGCCTTCCGTTGGTGAAGCTGGATCAGGCGGTCACCGGCATCAACGACACCGTCAAGGCGAACGCCGGGATGGTCCTGGAGGAGATGATCCAGGGCATCCAGGCTGCTCAGGAGCACGGGATCAGCATCGGGCTGGGCACCGACTCGGCACTCACCTTTGTCACCCACTACAACGCCTGGCGCGAGATGGATCTTGTGGTCCGCTACGGCGGGCTCACCCCGGCACGAGCGCTGAACGCCGCTACGAGGACCAATGCGAAGATCCTCGGCCTCGACGACGTCACGGGCTCGATCGAGCCCGGTAAGGCCGCCGATCTGGTCGTCCTCGGCTCGAACCCGCTCGACGGATTCCGGGCATTCACCGACCCGCTGATGGTCGTCGCACGAGGCACGATCATCGACCGGCCATCCGTCACCCGCTACCCCGACGTGGACGCCCACCTCGATTCCTTCTGAATTCGCCGGACTAGGACGCGGCCTCGCAGTCCCTGAGCCCGGCGACTGCGAGCGCGCGTTCCGCGGGGTACGCGCCGGAGCCGGGGAACGCGAGGACCGTCCGGAACTGCTGGCCCGCCTCGCGGACCCGGCCCGCCGCCGAGTAGGCGCGGCCCAGCCTGCTGCGGATCGCCATCTCCATACGGATCTGGTGGGGCTCGTTCAGCGGGGACAGCGACTGGAGGCGGGAGAGGGCGTCGTGGTGGTGGGCCAGGGCCGCGTCCAGGTTCCCCGCGCCCAGCTCCGCCGTACCCATCATGCTCAGCGTGATCGCGGTCAAGGGGATGTCGCCGGCCTGCTGGACGAGCTGCGCCGCCCGGCCCAGGAGCTCCTTGGCCTCGGTGAACCCACCGAGGCCGAGGTGGACTTCGGCGGCGCAGGTCAGGGCCCTGCTGATCATGGTGGGCCGCCCGTTCGCCTCGGCGTGGACGGTAGCCTCGGCGAAGCAGCGGAGCGCGTCCCGGGTCCGCCCCCGGGTGTGATGGACGGTCCCGAGCACGCAGAGGGCCATCGCCACGAGCCAGTCGTCCTCCAGCCGCCGGGCCAGTTCGACCCCCGCGGTGAGGGGGGCGATGGCCTCCTCCGGCCGGCCCGCGTTCAGCTCGGCGGTCCCGATCCCGCTCAGGGCCCGGGCCTCCTCGTGCCGGTTCCCGCCGCGGCGGCTCAGACGCAGGGCTTCGGCGAAGGTCGCGCGCGCCCGTTCGGCGTCGCCCCGGTGGATGTCGACGATCCCCAGGCAGTTGCGCAGAGCGGGCGCCATCCGCCGGTCGGTGGCCCGGTCCGCCTGGGGGAGGGCGGTCTTCAAGGCCGTGCGGCCTTCGTGGAAGCGGCCCCGGCGGATGAAGTGGTCGGTCAGCGCCTCGGCGATCCAGCAGGCGTGGTCGGCCTCGCCGAGGCCCGCCGCGTGGCCGACGACGTCGGCGAGTTCCGGGTCTGCGGCGTTCAGCCAGGCACTCGCGTCGGCCCAGTCCGCGAAGACCCCCGTCGCGGGCGGTCCGGTGGGGAAGCCGGTGGAGCCCCAATCGCTCGCGGTGCGGGCCGCGTCCACGTAGAGGCGGAGCACGGCGGTGCGCGCCGCCCTCGCTTCGGCCGGGGCGGCCTCCGCGAGCCGCCGGGCGTGGACCCGTACCAGGTCGTGCAGCCGGTAGCGGCCCGGCCGGGGCTGCTGCACCAGGCTCATGTCGACCAGGCCCTCCATGATCTGCTCGGCGTCGCGCGCCGGCCGGCCCAGCATGACCGCCGGCGTGAGGGCGTCGAACTCGCTCGTCGGTGTCAGGCCCAGCGTGCGGAACGCCCGCTGCTGCGCGGGGGCGAGCTGGTCGTACGACAGGCGGAAGGCCGCCTCCAGGCTTCGGTCCCCGGCACGGAGTTCACCGAGCCGGTGATCGTCGTCCGTCATACGGCTCACCAGATGGGCGACGGTCCAGGCGGGGCGGGTCTGCAGCCGCGTCCCGGCGATGCGCAGCGCCAGCGGCAGTCCTCCGCACAGCCTCGCCAGTTCGCGCGCGGCCGTCCGCTCCGCGGCCGTGCGCTCCTCCCCGACGAGCTGCCCGAGCAGGGCCTGGGCCTCTCCCGCCTCCAGGGGCTCCAGCGTGACGCGCCGGTCGGCGTCCAGTCCGGCCAGCCGCTGCCGACTGGCCACGATCACCATGCTGCCCGGTCCGGCGGGGAGCAATGGCCGGATCTGGGCACTGCCCACGGCGTCGTCCAGTACAAGGAGCAGCCGCAGCGATTCGGTCACTGCCCGCCAGGCGGTGGTGAGTTCGTCCAGATCGGCGGGAACCTCGCTGTCGGCCGCGCCGATCGAGCGCAGCAGTCGCCGCAGCACCCGCTGCGGCGAGAGCTTCTGGCGCCCCGGGCTGTGGGCGCGCAGGTCGACGAAGAGACAGCCGTCCGGATACCGGGAGCGCAGTTCCCGGGCCGTACGGACGACGAGGGCGGTCTTGCCGATCCCGGCGATGCCGTCGACGGTCACGACCCCCACGGAGCCGGGCGGGAGGGGGGCCGCCAGCAGCGCCCGTTCGCGCTCCCGCCCGATGAGAACACCGGTGATGCCCGGCAATTCGTTGACGGGGCGACGGGGGCGGGGCGGTAGGGGGACGGTGGCCGGACCGGCGGCGATCAGGGCGGCGGCGGTCAGGGCGGCGGTTCGGGCCGCCTCCGGGCCGAGGAGCAGCTCGTCGTCGCGGCGCAGCACCGCTTCGTACACCTGGCCCAGTGCGTCCCCGGGGCTGACCCCGAGCTCGTCGCGCAGCCGCTCGCGCATGCTCTGGTAGGCGTTCAGCGCCTCGGCCTGGCGGTCGTTGGCGTACAGGGCCCGCATGTGCAGGGCCAGGACCGCCTCGTCGTACGGCTCGGCGGCCGTCAGGGCGGCCAGACCGTCCAGGGCCTCGCCGGTCCGGCCCGACAGGACAAGGCATTCGAGCCGATCCGATTCGAGCGTGCGCCGCCGGTCCGCCAGCCGCCGCCGCTCCGCCTGTACGAGCGGCCCCGGCAGCCCCGCCAGGGGCTCTCCCCGGTACAGCGCGAGCGCACCGGTGAATCCGGCCATCGCGGTGGCCAGGTCACCGGACTCCTTCGCGCGCCGTGCGTCCCGGAGCAGTCCCGCCATCTCGGTCACGTCGACGCTGATCCGCTCCATCGCCATGCCGTACCGGCCCTGGCTGCTGCGGATCACCGAATCCTCGTACGCCGTGCCCTCCGGGTCGAGGGCTTTGCGTAGCGCGTAGACGTAGCTCGGCAGGACCCGGTGGCCGGATCCCGGCGGGGCCGAGCCCCACACCCCGTCGAGGAGGTCCTCATGGCTGATCTCGCTGCCCGCCCGCAGGACCATCGCGGCCAGGACGGCCTGTCGCCGGACGGGTCCCGGGTCCAGCGGCGTCGTTCCTCGCCAGGCCCGGACCGGACCGAGCAGCTCGATCCGGAGCCGCTGCGGAGATTCCCCGTCCACTCGCATCCTCGTCTCACACGCATCGGCGTTTCGCTCGCATCATCGAAATTTCATCGGCATTGCAGCGCCCCCGATCACGCTTGGCAAGGCTCATGGTGCGCACGTGAAAGCGAAATGGCCGGAAATCGAGGGGGCGTCATGACAGGTTCGGCCGCCGTACGCCGCACCGCGGTGCCTGCATGGGGCGGAAGCCGGGACGTGACCAGGTACCTGTGCGCGGCCGTGTACCTGCATCGCGAGTACGCGAGGTCCCTCGTCAAGGGTGTGGCCGCCGAGCCGCATCTGGGCGTGGCCGCGGCCCCGGCGTGCGACGTGCCCGTCGTGCTCAGGCACGCGTATCGTGCGAACGCCCGCAGACACGGCCGGGACATCCTGCTCGCCGTCCTGCTGCTACTCCTCCTCGTCTTCCACCTGTGGGTGGGGGTGCCGTGGATCACTCTGCTGATGCTGCTCCTCGCCTGGGTGACGGTGTTCTCGTTCGAGCTCTCCACCAAGTACGGCCGGTCGATGCAGGCTCTGCGCCCGGACAGCTTCGACCCCGCGGCCGCGCCCGAGCCGATCAGCCCGAGCGTGGCCGTGCGCCTGCGCGAGATCGGCGAGTACGCCCGGGGGAACGTCACCACCTACAGCGGCTACTCTCCGTTCGCGGGGTACGGATCCGACCGCGACTCGTGGTCCTTGGCCTTCGACGTCACCTCGCCGAGCCGACCGGGGGTCGAGCCGCGGGACTTCGACGTGGTGGACCTCTACGCCCACGTCGCCGGACGGCTCGCCAGGCTGGGCCTGCCCTGTCTGGAGATCGAGGAGCGGCTCTTCGTCGACGGCTCGGCGGTCCGGGAGGACAGGCGCTTCCTCCCCGATCCGCTCGGCCGGCCCGTGCCCGCCATCACGCCCGGCGCCTTGGACGCGCTCAAGCGCTCGCCGGAGGAGAAGGCCCGCCCCTACCTCGGGGTGCACTCCACGGGCTGGGGCGGCGAGCTGGTGACCTCCCTCTTCGTCCGCTTCGTCCGCTCGGACTCGAGTCTCGTCGTCGAGGCGTCCCCGACGGTGCTCTTCCCCCTGCTCGACGGCTACCGGGTCGTCGACACCCTCATGCCCGACCCGACCGTGTTCGAGGTGATCCGGCTGGCGGCGGGGACGCTGGTCCCCACCGTGTTCGAGCTGGCGGCCTCGCCCTGGCGCGCGACCGCGGGGTTCGCCCCTGATTTCTGGATGTACTTCCGGGTCCGCGGCCAGGACAAGCTGATCAGCCAGCTGCGGCGCTTCGACTACGGGGCCCGGCAGACGGTGCGCCGCAACGTCGCCGACAAGAGCCATCAGCGCTACTTCCAGGAGGCGGACAGCGGCATGGTCCTCAAGGCCATCGAGAAGAGGGTGCTGCACGCCATCGTCGAGTTCGCGGAGGCCCATGGAATCCATACGGACGAGCTGGTGCAACGGCAGGAACTGATCATCAATCACGGGATCATCGCGAGCCACGGAGCGAGCGTCCACGCCAGTTCCGTCGCCTCCGGGGAGAACTCCAGCATCTCGTCGAAGGTCCGCAGCAAACTACCGCGCGTGAAGTTGGACTGAGCAAGGTGAAGGGCAGGCAGAGGAATGCGGGACAACAACGGGATCAGCGCCACGGGCGGCTCGAACGTCGTCGCGTCGGGGGTGGCGAGCGGCAGGAACGCGCGAGTTGAGATCCGAAGCAGCGGTCAGACGCGGGTCGGCGACGGGCGGCAGCGATCGCCCGGGGAGATCCGGGACCTGGTCGCCGTGCTGATCGATGAACTCGGTCGCTCCGATCACCCCGACCGCGCTGATCTGATCGAGACGGCGCAGGACGCGCGTGAGGAGCTCGCCCGCGAAAACCCGCGGATGGGAAAGCTGAGGACGCTCGCCAGGGCGCTCCTGAGCGCGGTGACGGGATTCACCGCACTGGTCTCCCTCGCGGAGCCGATCGAAGAGGCGATCCGCGGTCTGTGAGCGAGGAAGTCTGAGCGAGGGAGTCCGAAGGAGATGACCATGCCACCTTCCCGGCGCGCCGGGCCCGGTTACGTCCGCGTGGGATCCACGGTGCTTCCCCGGTGGCTGCCGTGGCTGGTGGCTGCTCTCGTGGTCGTGGGCGGGGGGACCGCGGGAGTCCTCGTCGCCGTCGCTCCCGAGCCCGCGGAGGCGGCGGCCGGCGCGGCCCCGGGCGGTCTACCGCCGGGGGCGGGCGGCGGCTCCGCCACACCGTCGGATCTCGTCCCGCCCTCCACCCCGGATTCGGCCCCGCCCACTCCGTCTGCCGCCCCGTCGGTGGCGTACACCCCTCCCGTCCAGCCTTCCGTCGAGGCGAGCCCGCCCCGTCCGGACGATCCGGGCGAGGTGGTGGAGGAGTACTACCGGGACCTCGTGAACGGGGACTTCGCCGCCGCCTGGGAGCTCGGCGGCAAGAACATCGCCCACACCTCCTACGCGAAGTGGGTGGCGGGGTACGACACGACGGCGAGCATCTCGCTCGGCTCGGCGGACACGGTGGACGCCGGCCGGGTCCGCGTGCTGATCCGCGCGCTCCAGACGGACGGCACGCTGAGGGCGTACGAGGGCACGTACACCGTGTCCGGTGGTGAGATCGTCGGGGCGAAGGTCACTGAGAGGTGACCCAGCCTGGTCCGATCCGAAAGACACGGACTGGGACGTGTTTTGGAAGTTGCTGGAGTGCTGGGTGGGGCGTCCGGGGAAGTCGCGGGCGGCCATCCAGATGGTGAGGTCACGGGCGATCGGGTCAATGATGCTCTCGGTGGCGACTTGGTGTTCGCGGCGGACGACCTCGTATCCGCCTTCGTCCAGGACGGCGACGGAGGTGAACCAGACCGGGTCGTCCTCGTCGGGCTGGATGACGACGAAGGTGTTGTCCGACCGGGCAGACCGACGAGGCCGTCGCCGGCATCGCCGACCTCGGCCAGGGCGTTCCCGCCCGAGCCCTGGGAGCCCGCCGCGCCCGCCGACTGTGGGCTACGGGCCGTCAGAAGTCGTGCCCCATCGGCCGGATGCGGTTGAGGCGCTCTTGCGGACCGGCCCTACGCTGGAGGCATGGCCACCGATCCTTTGCTGCGACAAGGCCCCGACTCGACGGATCTGGTCCTGCGCGCCGGGGGCTTGCCGGCCGGGCCGGTGTGGAACGTGCTGACCTCGGCGGGGCCGGCGCTGTTCATTCCGCTCGTCCTGGGCGGGCCGACCCTGCTCGTCGCCTTCTGGATGGCGTTGGCCGGGGCGCGGGCGTCGACCGTGTTCGTGGTGGTGGGGGTGATCGCCGGGCTGGAGTACCTGCTCGGCTGGCCGGCGATGGCCTTTTCCCGGGCCCGGGACATCCTGCGGGTGGAGTTCGCGCCGGCCGGGGTGCCCGCGTCCCTGCGGTTGGTCCGGGCCGCCGGGCCGGACGACTGGCTGCCCGTCGACACCCTGCGCGAGGTGCGGCTGACGCACAAGGTGGTGGAGCCGTACCAGGGGGACCGCAAGCCGGCCGTCTCCACGCTCGCGCTGGAACTCGTCCTACGGGGCGCCCAGGAGCGGCTCGCCCCGCTCCCGTTCGGCGGCGACCCGCAGCGGCTCGCCGACGCACTGGAGGCCCTGCTCGGCCCGGGTGGGGTCGTGGTGGAGCTGCGCACCGAGCGCAGCACGCGCGAGGAGCCGCGGTCCCACTCGACCTGGTTCTCCGGAGGTTCGGCCTCGGCCAACTCGGGTGGCGGCTGACCCCGGGCTGCCCGTGGCGCTCCCCGCTCGGGCGTGTTGAGCCGCGGGGCCGGCTCGGCCGCAGCCGGGTCCTCCGGCCACGGGCGGCGGGGGTGGCGGCCGCGGAGCTCGGCCCGCACGGCGCGGTAGCCCTCGCGCCCCTCGCAGCACGGCGGCGAACCTCGGGGTTCCTACTGAAGACACTTCGGTTTCCATACCCCCACGGGCATTCACGGGTCTGGCCAAGGGGCGTGCAAAACGGGCACTGAGATGATCTTGAACGTCGATTCACTGTCAGCCGGTCCAGAGGGCGGCGAAGGCGGCCTGTGCTGCTTCGGCGGCTTCCGGGTACTCCTGGCGCTTCTCGTGTTCGGCGAGGGCCCGGTAGATGCCGGCCAGGCCGGGGTTCGGCCAGACCTTGGCCGGTAGTGCCCCCGGCACCCCCGCATACGGCCACGGCGCGCCGCGCGCGGGCCACCGAGTGACGGGGAGCCGGCCGCGCCAGACCGCCCGCCGACCGTGCTCCGCGGGGCCGTTGTGGCCTGTACCCCCTCCCTCGCGATCAGGCTCCGACCGGCTCGCCGCCGGCGCCGCGCGGACGCGCCGGCCCGTACGCCGGCCGCCCGCTCAGGGGCCGCCCCCGCGGCCGGCCGCCCCCGGATTCCACTGCTCATGACCTTCAGCGGCCACCGGCGGAAAAAGTCGTTGAAATTCATACCGAATCCCTTGTGTCGGATGCGCAAGCATGCATTTCCGGCACCCGCGACCGACTTTCGGCAGCCATTTAGAAGATGTATTTCGAAGTGCATCACTGGCTGGAAATTACCCGGAATGCAGAGGGGGTCATGAACATTTCCCTGGCCGTTTCTGGTCTGTTGACGCATGGGTGACCCGGTGCGACGGTGACGCTCGAAATGCGAATGCAGGAGGTGACAATGGGGTCGCCTCCTCGCAGCGAAAGGAATGACATGAGCGTCCGTGCACGATTTTCGTCAGCCCTGAGCCTGCGCGCCGCCACCGTCACCACCGCCGCCTGCGCGGTCGCGATGGCCACCGCGCTCCCGGCCTCGGCGGCAGACGCGGGAGCCTGGACCTACCGCGGTCCGCAGGAGTGCACCTACAGCAAGGCAGCCATAGCCACCCCGGCCACGGAGCGGACCGCCGCCTTCGGCTCCTCCACGGTCGAGTCGTGGAAGAACTCCCCGATCGGGTCGTGTCGACAGCCGGACCAGCGGCCGGCCGGGTACCTGACGGCGACCGCCTACCTCTACAAGTGGGACGACCTCACGCGAACCTGGCAGTTGTGCAGGACCTCCGGCCGCATGACGAACAGTGCGCCCGCACGCCAGGTGGAGGCGATGGTTCCGATCAGGACCGCCTCCGGCGCCATGCCGTGCGGCAACGGCTGGTACGGCACCATGGCCGGCGGCTGGCAGTACAGCCCCTCCCAGCACGCCTGGGTGGGAGGAAACGTCTGGTCCGGCCACCACTACTACGCGCCGGCCACGACACCGGACACGCCGCCCCCGGCCCTCCGCGCGGACAGCGCCGCCCCGGAGCTGATCCCCGCCCCGGCGCAGGGCTGACCCGAGCCGGCACCTGCCACGCCCGACCAAGGTCGCGGACCGTGCAGCTGCTCCACGTACCCCAGCTACACCTCTTCCCCAGCCGACCGAGAAGAGAACGACATGATCAGAATCCTGAGCGCCGGGACCGCCACGGCCGCCGCGTCCCTGCTGCTGGCCGGGACGACCGCCCCCTCGTCCGCGACTGAACCCTTCACGCCGCCGCCCCCGGGAAGGATCACCATCAGCGTGGCCACCGTGAACGGATCGGGCTGCCGCCCCGGCAGCGCCGCCGTGTCCGTGGCACCGGACAACACCGCCTTCACCATCACCTACAGCGAGTACCTCGCCCAGGCCGGCGGCAGCAGCAAGCCCGCAGACTCCCGCAAGAACTGCCAGATCGCCCTCAGGGTCAACGTCCCCCAGGGATACACCTACGCCATCGCCAGCGCCGACTACCGCGGCTTTGCATCCCTGGGCCACAGGGCCACCGGCATCCAGCAGGCCGGCTACTACTTCCAGGGCTACCCCCAGACGTACCGCATGACCCACGCCTTCAGCGGCCCCCTTACCGACAACTGGCAGGCCTCGGACCAGGTCGAAGTCGAAGCCCTCGTCTTCGCCCCCTGCGGTGCGCAGCGCAACTTCAACATCAACACCGAGCTGCGCACCGCGACCAGGAACGGCTCTGCGGACCCCGTCAGCTTCATGGCCATGGACTCGACCGACGGCAGCATCAACACGGTCTACCAGTTCGCCTGGAAGACCTGCCCGCCCCAGACGAGCTCATAACACCGAGCCCGGCACAACGCCCGGGCACACCAGGGCCGGCCGACCCCCGTCCCCCGAACACGGAAGGCGCCCCCGCCCCCGCCAGCCTGACGCATCCTCAAACGCATCGGGCAGACGAGGGTGGGGTCGTCCTCTCCCTGTCCCCAACCCTCCTGCCGTCAGCCCCTCTACGCCATCAGTACCCCGTCCACCGCGGTGGCCGGCAGGGACCGGGAGATCGATCACCAGCAATCCTGGGCAATGGGGCAATGGGGCAAAGGGCACTTGATGCCGCTGACCGGCACGGCCCCACCCGTGGCCGGCTGGGCCCGGAGGCCGTCATTCACGACGATGAGAGCCCGTCCCGAGGGGTTCCCGCCGGCGGTTGGTGTCATGTGACAGGGCGTCGTCCGGCGTTGTCGGTGGTGCCTTCTACTCTTCTTCCATGTCGGTCAACATTGATCTTGCCTTCACCGTTACCGGTGTCAGAGATGAGCCGCAGGCCTGGGAGATCGTCCGGGCTCTGGAGGAGCTGCTGCGTGAGGAGTCCCTTGTCCTCCAGGTGTCGTTGGGGGTGGCGGTCGACGACGACGGCGCGTTCTTCGTGTCCGGCGAATCCGACTTTCCTCTCGGGATCAGCCGTTTCTACCTGTGGCGCCCGCATTTCGAAGGGCTCTTCGCGGCGACTGTTGCTGAGGTGACTTCCGCTGCGAGCGGGAAGATTGAGTGGGGCTATCCCGACGAGGAGTAATGACCGGGCCGGCCGGCTGCCGCCCGGCGGGCGGACAGCGGTTGCCGTCACTCCGTCCGGGTGGCACCCGTACCTGCCTGAGCGAGTCTCCCGGAAGCCTTACCAGGAAGAGCGGTGCAATAGCCGCTGCTGGGAGCCCCCTGCCCGTCTCCATCAACGGCCCGAGCTACCGCCTCGGAACCACCTCGCCGCCATCGAACGAAAACGAGACGACGCGGCCTGAAGATCATGCAACGCCCCGCGAGCGCTCAGGTCAGAGGCATCCGGGATTGAGCGTGTTAGCTGGCCCCTGCGCGTTCTTGTTGGCCCCGGTGCACGTCGTGCCCGGCCCCGCGCCCGGGTCAGCCCGCTGGGTAGGCCTTCGCCGGGACGCGAAGAGGCCCCTCTACCCTGGCCCGATGATGGATGCGGATGCGCGTGACTTCCGGGTCGGCGACGTGTTGTCGGTCGCCTGCTCCTTCACGCCGGCCCGAGTTGAGCAGGGCGTGACCTGGGACTACGTGTCCGTGTACTGGCCCTGGTGGGAAATCGACAGCGACAGTGACTCCTTCCACTGGAACGGCGTCGTTGCCCTGGGCGTGGACGCTGGCGAGTGCGTCGCGCCTGACGTGCAGGCGGAACTGTTCCGTACCGAACCGCCGCCCCAACATCTGAAGGCAGGAGACATCTGCCGGGTTGGAGTGCCACCGACCGTGGTGCATGTGACGGCCGTCGGTCACCATGACCCGCCCCTTGAGACGGGCTGGTTGCCCCGCCCGTCTCAGACGGTGGCGGTGCTGCGCCGCGGGGTGTCCTACCGCGAGTATCCGGATGGGAGCCATCTCGATGGCTCGGGGTACACCATTCATCCCGACGACGGGATCCCCTTCGACTTTGAACTGTTGATGCGGCCGTACGCCCACCTCGACCTGGGCGACGAGGTCGCCGACGCCACTGGACGGGCATGGCGGTTCGACGGCCCCTGGGAGTGGACGCCCTTCGACGGAGAACCCGTCGGCACGGGACCCGGGTGGCCACTCGTCCTGCTCACCCGCGCAGGAGCACCATGCTCCATCGAGCACGCCGAGACAGTGGCCGCGAGCACAGCGAACGGCTCGCACCAGGAGACGGTCCGAGCCTGGATGTCACTCACGGGGGCCTCCCCGACGACCTGACCGCCGGCCTCGCCTCCGCCGTCGACTTCCTGAAGCATGGACCGCCCATATCGGCCCTCTGTGGCATGTCGGCAGGTCAACGGCGTGCGGGGATTGGCGTTCTAGTTGTCCGGCGGGGCCAACTACGGCGCTAAATCACAGAACGTGAGCATGACTGAGTACTTCAGTTGGCGGATGAGCGTGCCACTTGGAGAACTGAGCAGCGTAGATGGCGGACGACTCGGCGCAGGCCAGCGCCGCTACGGAGCGCGCGGAGGGACCCGGGCCCTCGGCCGCGGGCCGCTACCTTAGCCAGAGGCTCGGCTTGTCGAGGTCGAGCCAGGTGACGTGCTAGCTGTACCCGACGTGCTCGTTGTCGATCACGCAGTCGACCCTGGGTCTGATCCTTGAACAGGCTCGCTAGGGCGCTGTGCGTGGACGCGGCGCAGGTGCTTCACCGTCACCGCCGCCGGGAGACCCCCCAGGAGTAGGGACAGCCCCACCGGGAGCACCCCCGCCCACACCGTTGGTCCGCCGGGGGGTGGACGGCCCTGCGGGCTGGCCCGCCCCCTGTGTGCCTTCGGGCACGGGCGGGTCAAAGGCGCTGCCCTCGGGCAGGTTGCTTCGCTCCCGGGTTCCTTTGAAGGCGCTTCGCGCCGAGGCCGGCCCCTGCGGGGCAAGGAAGAAACCCGCCTTGGGCCGGCCGGGTGGCGTTGGGGCGGCCCGGCCGGTGCGGGAAACGGGGAGTTCTCCCTGCTTTCCGTGCTACCGTCTTGCTCGTCAGGAAACGGGGATGGCTCCCCGTTTGTGGTTCGGGGGGAGAGAGACCATGACCAGCACGACCTTGGTGCTCGGTGGCGGGGGAGCGGTCGGTTTCGCATGGACGGTCGGGATGCTGGCCGGGCTGGCCGAGAAGGGCCTCGACCTCTCCGGCGCCGACGTCACGATCGGAACCTCCGCCGGCTCCGTGATCGGCGCACGGCTCACCTCCGGCGTTCGCGCGGAGGAGATGTACCGCGAAGAACTCGACGGAGCCCTGGAGATCGACGTCACCGTCACGCTGCGCCAGACTGTCCGCTTCCTGCGGGCCGCACTCGGGTCGCGAGATCCGCAGCGATCCGTCCGGCGTCTCGGGCGGGCTGCGCTGGCCTCCCGTACTGTCCCCGAGTCGGACGTCCACAAGGCGGTCGCCGTACTCCTGCGTGGAATATCCGACTGGCCCGCGGAGGCGGACCTGAGGGTGACGGCAGTGGACGCGGCCGATGGAGAGCTGGTCGCCTTCGACTCCGGCTCACCCCTGACCCTCCCCGAGGCGGTGGCGGCGAGCTGCGCCGTGCCCGTGGTCTGGCCGCCCGTATCGGCGGCCGGACGCCGGTGGATGGACGGAGGCAGTCGTTCGACGGCCAACGTGCATCTCGCCCGCGGTGCCGGCCGCGTCGTCGCCATCGCTCCGATTCCCGAAGCCGTCGGCCCGCACCCGAGCGCCATCGTGCAAGGTGCGGAACTCGTCGCGGACGGGGCGCTGGTGGCGGTCCTCACCCCCGATCGTGCGGCGCGGAAGGTCTTCGGCCGCAACATGCTCGACCAGACCCGCCGGGCCGCTGCCGCCCGGTCCGGCCGTATCCAGGCAGCCTCGTGCGCGGACGCCGTCCGCGCGGTCTGGGCCGGCTGACGCATTGAACGGTGTCCGCCTCCGACGGGCGGGCCTCCCCGTGGCAGGCACCGACAGGCATCACCCAGAACCGCCAAGCACCGACACGTAAGGACAGTCACCCTCGCGGCCCCTTCCGCCGCGACTCCGAAGCGGAGTGTGATCATGAACAGCAGCACGAACGCCGTAGTGATCGGTGGCGGATACGCGGGCGTCATGGCCGCCAACCGCCTGACCCGGCGCGGCGACACACACGTCACCCTCGTCACCCCGCGCTCCTCGTTCGTCCACCGGATCCGGCTGCACCAACTGGCCGGAGGGACGGACACGGCGGTCGTCGCGTACGAGGACGTGCTGGCCGACCGCGTCGGGCTGGTCGTGGACACCGTCACTCGAATCGACGCGGCCGGCCGCACCCTCGCCCTCACGGACGGCAGGACGCTGGGCCACGACTACCTCGTCCACGCGGTCGACAGCGGCAGCGCCGTCCCGGAGGTCCCCGGAGCCGCCGAGTTCGCCCGCCCGCTCGCCACCTTGGCAGAGGCCGCCCGGCTGGCGCCGGTCCTGGAGGCCGCATCGGCTTCGGCGGTGGTGACGGTGGTCGGAGGGGGTCCCGGCGGAATCGAGACCGCCGCCGAACTGGCGGGCGAGGGCCGCGCCGTCACCCTGGTCTGCGGCGGAGCCCTCGGCCCGTACCCTCCACCCCCGCGGCCGACGCTCGGTCGCACGACGGCTCGCGAAGCTCGGGGTGACCGTGCTCGAAGGCGCCGGAACGCGGGTGACGGCCGTGACCCGCGACGCCGTGTCGCTCGCCGACGGCCGTGAGGTGCCGAGCGGGTTGACCCTATGGGCCGTCGGCTTCGCCGTCCCGGACCTGGCCCTGCGCAGCGGGCTGAGCACCGATGCCGATGGCCGTCTACTGACCGACGAGACGCTGATCAGTGCGGATGACGGCCGGACCGTCGCGGCCTGCGACTCGGCGGCCCCGTCGGGCCCGCCGCCGCGGATGAGCTGCCAGGCGGCGATGCCGATGGGGGCCCGGGCGGCCGACACCGTGCTCAGCCTGATCGCGGACGATCGGCCCGCCGTGCTCAACCAGGTCTTCGGCGCGCAGTGCCTCAGCCTGGGCCGGGGCGACGGCCTCCTCCAGTGCGCCGGCACACAGGTCACCCTGCCGACCCCTGCCTGACCGCTCGGATCCGCCGACGCGAGCCGGCGCCGCCACCCTGCCCACCAGGCCCCGCCGACTCCCCGTCTCCGCCCGCCCACCGCCCCGACCGGAGGACCGGCGTCGCTTCACACAGGGACACCCCCCCATCCCATCCATGAAGCGACGCCGTCCAAGCGAACCGACATCCCGCGAACCAGACATCCCGCCCCTCCGACCTGCTGAAAGCGAAGGTCCCCGCATGCCTGCCCCGACACCGACTCTTGACCAACTCGCGCCCGCCGGAACCGACTTCACCGCCGACCCCTACCCCGTCTACGCCGCCTTGCGGGATCAGGGCCGCGTGCACCGTGTCCACATCCCCGCCAGCGGTGACGTCTGGCTCGTTCTCGGCCGCGACGAGGTGCGCGCCGCGCTGACGGACCCCCGGCTGCGCAACGACATACGGCACTCCGCGAGGTGGGAAAGTGACGGCGGCAACGCCATCGGGCTGAACATGCTGCAGACCGACGCTCCGCAGCACACCCGCTTGCGTGCCCTCGTCGCCCGCGAGTTCACCGCCGGGCGGATCGAGGCGATGCGGCCCCGCGTGCAGCGGATCGCCGACGGCCTCCTCGACGCCTTCCCGTCTGCCGGTGCCGCCGCGGACCTGGTCGCCGGCTACGCCCTGCCGCTGCCGCTGACCGTCATCTGCGAACTGCTCGGAGTTCCTGCCGCCGACCAGCACCACTTCCACACCTGGTCGACTGAACTCGTCGCGCCGTCATCGCCCGCCGCGGCGGGCGCCGCCGCTGGCGAGATGAGCGCGTACTTCGCCGCGCTCATCGCAGCCAAGGCCGGCGATCCCGGCCCGGACCTGATGAGCGCCCTGGTCCGGGCCTCCGCCGCACCGGACGCACTCTCTCCCGAGGAACTGCTCGGCATGGCATTCCTGCTGCTCGTCGCGGGGCACGAGACCACCGTCAACCTCATCTCGGGCGGTGTCCTGAACCTGCTGCGCCACCCCGACCAACTCGCCGCGCTGCGCGCGGATCCCGGTCTTCTCGACGGCGCGGTCGAGGAGATGCTCCGCCACGACGGTCCCGTCACCGCCGCGGCCTTCCGGTTCGCCGCGGAACCTGTGGAGATCGCGGGCGTCCGCATCGCGGCCGGCGACAGCGTGATGCTCTCCCTGGCCGCAGCTTCCCGCGACCCCGAGCACTTCGCCGATCCCGACCGCTTCGACATCCGCCGTACCGTCCGGGGACACCTCGCCTTCGGCCACGGCATCCACCACTGCCTGGGCGCGCCCCTCGCCCGCCTCGAAGGGCGGATCGCCGTGGAGACCCTGCTGCGCCGCCTCCCGGACCTGGCTCTGGCCGTCGAGCCGGACTCCCTGGTACGCCGCCCGGGGACCATGCTCAGGGGCCTCGCTACCCTGCCGGTGCGCTGGTCGCGGAGGCTCCCGGGTGACGCCGTCACCCGGGGCGCTAGCATCCGTATCTGACCGACGCCCCGCCACCGGCGTGCGCGCGTGGGCACGAACACCACAAGGAGTGAGAGTGTGACCCCTGGCACCGAACGGCCCGCGCCGCTACGGCGTGACGCGCGGCGCAACCGCGAGCTGCTGCTGGCAACCGCGCGCAAGGCCTTCGCCGCCCAGGGCCTGGAAGTCCCTCTCGACGAGATCGCCCGCCGGGCCGGCGTCGGGAACGCCACCCTGTATCGGCACTTCCCCACCCGCGCCGCCCTGATCGACGCGGTCTTCCAGGACGCGCTCCAGGGAACGGTCGCGGCCGGGGAGGAAGCCCGCACCGCCCGCGACCCCTGGGAGGGGCTGGCCCGCTACCTGGAGGCGGTCTTCACGGTGCTGGCAGCGGACCGCGGCATCAACGACCTCATGACCACCCCGGTCGAGGGCGTGACTTCCCTCGACGCAGTCCACGTCCACAACCACCAGACGATCGCCCTACTGGTGGACCGCGCCCAGCGTGACGGCACGATGCGCCCCGACGTCACGGTCGAGGACGTGCTCATGAGCCTGGCCACACTGGGCCGCTCCGTCCCCTCCCTCGAAGCCGCGGGCCCGCCGCATGCTTGGCGCCGCCAACTGACCCTGTTCCTGGACGGCCTGCGCGCAGGCACGCGCCCTCCATCGGCCCTGCCCGTGCCGGGCCTCACCGCCGGGCAACTGGCAGCCGTCCTCCTCGACCTCGGCCCCCACAGCTCGACCTGACCCGTCTCGCCCCAGGCCGTTTCTTCGGGATCACCTCGCGGCCCAGATGTGGATGGCCGCGAGGTGGAGGGCTGCCCGGTAGATGGTGGCGGCCTTGTCGCATGCGGGCGGTCTGCCTCCCTGGCGCCCGAGGCGTTTGCGGTTGGCGATCCGGTCCGAGGGGTGCGGGATCACGGCTCGGATCCCGCGTCTGCGCAGGTGCTCCCGGATCGCGCGGGACGAATAGGTCTTGTCGGCCAGCACGGTCACGGGCCGAGTCCGGGGCCTGCCGAATCTGTCGGGCAGATCCATCCACGGAGTCCCGGTGCGGTACTTGAACGCGATCGTGTCGATCACCTGCCGGTGATCCCTCCACCGCCCACCCCGCCGAGGTGTCCGGTCCGGCAGCAACGGCTCGATCCGCGCCCACTGCGCGTCAGTCAACGACACACATCAACCAACGATCCGGTCCTGCCGTCGCGGGCGACGTCCACTGCGTACCCGGCGGCCTCCAGGCCGCGCTTGAGGGACGCGGCCGGCCGCCTACGCCGGAACTCCTTTGTGTGAGGGGCGGGTTGCTGGGGGATCTCCGCGAGGCCGGGACGTGGGGGCCATGGCAGGTGTGTCGGTCACGGAGCAGGGACGGGGCCGCCAGGCCGGAATCGCTCCACTCCTACGATGTGCCGCACCTTGATCGGGCGCACGATCACCGAGACTCGCTGCTCCCCGGGCATGATCCACTCGTAGCGCTCGATGCCCAGGTACTTGCGTGCCAGCCGGTCCATCCGATCGTGCGCCTCCTGGCCCTCGATGAAGCGGGCCACCACACCTCTGATTTGTACTCGGTCGAAGGGATCGGTGGCGTCCGCGTGCGAGAGATAGACGCGGGGGTCGAGGCGCAGGTTTTCCTCCTTCACCCGACCCACCGAGGTGGTGAACGTCAGCTCCCCCTCGCCCTCGAGATCCACCCACATCGGGCTGACCTGCGGTGATCCGTCGGCGAATACGGTGCCGACGTACCAGATGTTGGGGGCTTGCAGCCGGGCGCGGACAGCATCGCCGAATGTCTCAGCAGTCATCCTGCGAAGCTAGCAACCATGCACGGCGCGAAAGCTGCAACTGAAAAATTCGACCACGCCAAGGCCGCTGGTGGGGGTGTTGTGCCTAGGCCCCCGGCGGTTCCACAGGGACGCGAAGGCCTTGCCGATGACAGGGTGGAGGTGCCGTGCATGTACGAGGCCGCGAAGCTCCCCCTGGCGCAAGACGGGGCGAGGGCCGCTGGGCTCAACGCCCGCCGGACGGTGGCCTGCTACCCGTTCGTCCGCTGCTGCTCCTGCGGCGGCAGCGGAGTGACCAACAGCGGCCCGCACCGGCACCCGGGCGCAGCTGCGCGACGAGTGCGCCAAGGCCGGCCGATGCCGCCGAATTCCCGGCTCGGGGCACGAAGTACCGCCCCCGCGATGAGAGCGATTAGGACGTCCGGTGTCCGCAGGGTCGTCCCCGGGCTGACCTCATCGGTGGATGCGCGGCGGGCCCTGGGGGACCGAGCATTCGGCAGGACGAACACCAATCGGGGGAGGGACCCTTGAAGCAGACGATGACGGCGGTCGTACAGGACGGCCTCGGCGGACCGGAAGTCCTGTACCTGACGGAGACGGACCGCCCCGTCCCCGGGTTCGGCGAGGTCCTCGTCCGGGTGAGCGCGGCCGGAGTCAACCCCATCGACGGGAAGACCCGGGAGTCGGGCGCGTTCCTCGGCTGGCCCCCGTTCGTCCTGGGCTGGGACGTCTCGGGGGTGGTCGAGGAGACCGGACCGGGAGTCCGCCTGTTCGAGTCGGGGGACGAGGTGTACGGGATGCCCGCCTTTCCGGCGCAGGCCGGCGCGTACGCGGAGTACGTCGTGGCTCCGGCGCGTCACTTCGCCCCCAAGCCCGGCCGCCTGACTCACGTGGAGGCGGCCGCCCTCCCCCTGGCGGCGCTCACCGCGCGCCAGGCACTCGTGGACGCCGGAAGGGTGCGGCCGGGCGACCGGGTCGTCGTGCACGGTGCGGCCGGCGGGGTCGGGCACCTCGCCGTCCAGATTGCCAAGGCCCTCGGCGCGTACGTCATCGCGACCGCCAGGGCCGCGCAGCACCCCGTTCTGCGAGAGCTGGGGGCCGACGAGCTCCTCGACTTCACCGAGGTCGACGTCCACGCGGCCATCAAGGACGCGGATTTCGTCCTGGATCCGCTCGGCGGTCAGGACGCGTTCCGTGCCCTGGAGTCGCTCAGGGACGGCGGCACCCTCGTCTCCCTGCCGTCCCCCGAGGACGACGCGGTGATCGCCGCAGCGGCCGAGCGCCGGATCAGGGCCGGCTTCATGCTCGTGCAGCCCGACCCGGTGGGCCTGCACCACATCGCGGCCCTCGCCGACGCAGGGAAGGTGCGGCCGCTCGTGGCTGCGACCTTCCCCCTGGCGGAAGTGGCACGGGCCCACCGCTTCGCCGAGGCCGGGGGCGTCACGGGCAAGACCGTCCTCACCATCCGTTGACCCGCACGCACCTCCCGGAGCAGAAATGTTCACCGTGATCGCACGTTTCGTCCTCAAGGACGAGACCGCCGCACCGGAGTTCGACGCGCTGGCCGCCGAACTCGCCCGCAGTGTCCACCGGTCGGAGCCGGGCTCGCTGACCTACCAGTGCCATTCAGTGGCCGACGCCCCGCTCCAGCGGGTGTTCTGCGAGGTCTACCAGGACCGCGAGGCCTTCGAGGCCCACCAGGGGATGGCCCACACGCGGCGCTTCTTCGACGCCTACGAGGAGTACGTCTCGGACCTGCACGTGGACCTGCTCACCCCGCTGCCCGGGACCTGCACGTAGCAGCCGGGCCGCCGGATTCCTTGGACGTCCGGTAATGCCGGGAGCCGCCCGGCGGCTTCTCGCAGGACACCGCGAAGGTGATCGCCACAGGGACGCTCCCCCGCCGCGGGGGCCGGTCGGAGGATTCGGGCAGGCCCCTCTCCCCGGATGCTGGAAGGCATCATCCCTCCGTGGAAGGCGCCCGATCATGCGACCCAAGGCTTACCGGATTGCAGATTTCAAGATCAAGGACGAGCAGGTCTGTGACTCCTGGTGCGCGGAGTGTGACGGGCGGCCCTCCCGCAAGGTCGTGACGTACCCGATGTCCGCAGTATCCCGAGCGGACAGTACCGTCGCCTCCCTCGGCGCGGGGGCCCACACCCATTACGTGGCCAGGGGCGACCGGCTGTTGGTCGTCGTCCCCACCCCCTCCTGAGTGGCCTGAGTCCATGGGTGTGTCCGGCGACCCCGCCGGCGCGGCCCCGTTCCCTGCACCCGTCGTGGATGTGACCGCCACCGCCACCGGGAAGGGCGAAGCGGTCGAAGGGCGGGGGCGGCTTCCTCGCTGACACGGGCGGCAACGTCCTCGTGCCGGCTGCGGGTGCCGTGGTCCTGCTGGGCGCCGGTGCCGTGTACTACGCACGCCGCCGCAGTGGCGGCCGCAAGCCCCTGACACATTCCGCCTGTCCCCATCCAGAGCACTAGGCCTTTCCCCTCTCGCGGCTCCCCCTCAGCCCTGGCCGATGGACGATCCGGTGCGCGCGCGGCCCGCATAGCCTCAACGGCTCGTGGTCCGACCCCGTCACCCCGTGGGAAGCAGGCATGGAAGTTCTGGAGGTCCTCGCGCTCATCGCCGGCAGCACGGTGATCGGCGCCGCGGTACGACGCGGTCCGGTGCCCGCGCCCCTGGTGCTGGTCGTGGTCGGACTGTTCGCGACCATGGTGCCCGGCGTACCGGTCTACGTCCTCGACCCGGCCGTCGTCATCCCTCTGATGTTGCCCCCGCTGCTCTACGGCGCCGCGGCGGACAGCTCGTACCCGGACCTGATCGCCGCGATCCGGCCAGTGCTGTGGCTGGCGGTCGGGTACGTCCTCTTCGCCTCGCTGGTGGTCGGCTACGGCGTCCACTTGCTCCTGCCCGGCATACCCCTGACCTCCGCCCTCGTCCTCGGGGCCGTCCTGGCGCCGCCCGACGCGGTGGCGGCGACCGCCATCGCCCGCCGGCTGCGGCTGTCACCGCGGATCACAGCCGTCCTGGAGGGGGAGTCCCTTGCCAACGACGCCACCGCGATCACCGTCTTCAAGGTGATGCTCGCGGTCGCCGTGGGGGAGGGCACGGGATGGATGGACGGCATCGCGGAGTTCCTGGTGGCCGCGATCGGCGGGGTGGCCGTCGGGCTGCTCCTGATGCTCCCGATCCACGCGATGCGCCGCCGGCTGCGCGAACCCGTGCTGCACAACACGCTCTCCCTGCTCGTTCCGTTCACCGTCTATGCGCTCGCGGAGCGGCTGCACACCTCCGGCGTGCTGGCCGTGGTGGTGATTGCGGTCTACCTCGGACACCGGTCCTGGGAGGTGGACTTCGAAGCGCGGCTGGAGGAGGCAGCCGTCTGGCGGATGGTCGTCTTCGTTCTCGAGTCGGTGGTGTTCGCCCTGATCGGGTTGCAGCTGCCGAGCGTGCTGGAGGGACTTGACTCGTACGGTGCGGGCCGACTGGCCTGGTACGCGGCGGTGGTCTTCGCGCTGGTCGTGGCGGTCCGGCTGTTGTGGATCTTCCCCGCGGTGTTCCTCCCACGGCTCCTCAGCTCCCGGATCCGTGACCGGGACACCGACACCACCTGGCGGTCGGTCCTGACCGTGGGGTGGTCGGGGATGCGGGGGGTCGTATCGCTGGCGGTGGCCTTCTCCATCCCGGTGACGGCGGCGGGACTCCCCGGCGAGGACGGCTTCCCCGTCCGCAGCCTGGTGCTCTTCCTCACCTTCACCACCGTCGTCGCCACGCTGCTCGTCCAGGGGCTCACCCTGACCCCGCTGGTGCGGATGCTGAAGCTGCCTCGGCGGGATCCGCTGGAGGCCGCCACAGCCGCGGCGCACGCCCAGGGGGCCGCCGCGCACGCGGCCCTGGCCAGGCTCGACGAACTGCTCGACGCCTCGGAGCACGCGTTGCCGCCGGAGCTGGAGAAGCGGTTGCGGGGCGTCCCGGGACGCCGGCTCCGCGCCATCGCGCAAGACGGTCCGCAGGACGCCGACAGTGCCCGTGCCCAGGCGACGTACCGGCTGATGGTCCGCGAACTCCTGGCCGAAGAGCGGCGCGTTCTGGTGGCGTTGCGGGACGCGGGGCGGCTCGACAGCGAGACGATGCGGCTGCTCGTACGCCGGCTGGATCTGGAGGAGTCGGTCCTGTTCACCGCCGGGGAGGCGGCGGGGCGCGCTGCGAAGCCGCCCGCGCGAGCGTTCCTCGGCGTCCATGGACCGGGTTGTCGACGGAGTCCGGTCCATCCTCTGCTTCGACGCGAAGGCTGACGCGGGCCTGACCGGGCCTGGGTCATGACGAGTACGGGGCTGGTTGCCGCCGTGGTGCCGGGGCTGGTGGGCACGACCCTCTACGACCGCCGGGGGCTCCACCGGGCGAGCAGGACCAGGGACTGGCCGGGCCGGGTCCGACGGACATGGATGGACCGGGCTCGAGCGGGGTCCGAGGGACGCAGCGTCCCTCGGACCCTTTGTCTTTGAGGCTGCGTCTGTTCAGACCCTCGATGAAATCCCAGGTCAACGAGCTGAAGTGGGGGGATCAGGGACTGAAGGGACTCAGGTTCGCCACTTCCGTCCCTCCTGTGTGTGCATGCGTGCGGGCGTGAGGCATCCGGCTCAATACCCCGTGTGTTCCCGGACAGCTCATAACCGTGAATCACAGTCCCTTCGGTCCCTCGGAATCCGGCAGAAGCGCCCCCGCCCGCAGGTTTCGCAGTGACCGAAGGGGACAGGGACCGAAGTGGGGCCCTGCAACAGGAACCGTAGGAGGACCGCTGGTCCGCGGGCTCGCGGCAGCGGGCCACCGGGTGGTCGCACTGGTGCGTTCACGGGACGGCGCCGGCCGCACGCTGCCGGCCGGAGTGGTCCCGGTACGGGGTGACGTCACCGATCCCGCCTCGCTGCGGGCGGCGCTCGACGGATGCGACACGGTGTTCCACACCGCCGGGCTCGCCGAGCAGTGGCTGGCCGACCCGTCGGTGTTCCACAGGGTCAACGTGCAGGGCACCCGGAACGTGGTGGAGGCGGCTCTGCCGGCCGGCTCTCCCGCGGCGAGCTGCACTTCCTGTGCTCGCGCTCCGGTCCCGATGCCACGGCCGCACGCACCCGCCTGGGCTGGCCCCCCACTCCGCTCGCCGAGGGGCTCAGAGTCACCCTCTCCGCTCCCTGACGGCGGACGCGAGGGACCCGTAGGGACCGAACGGACTCGGACGGCGTGGCCCGCGGTGGATCGCGGGCCACCCGGTGCTTCCCCCTATCGGGTGAGGGTCGGCGCACCGCGTGATTTCTACGCTCGGGGCATCCGTCCGCTTCGTCCGTCACCGTGAGGGAGAACCTCGATGCGCCCAGTTGCCCGAGCCATGGTCCTGTCCGCCGCCCTTGCCGCACTCATGGGCACTCCACTCGCGGCCTGGGCTGCCGAGGGCCCCCCGGCCGCCGCCCCGGCCGCCGCCGCAGCGGCGGCCCCGGCAGAAGCCGGGAAACTTCCCGGCCTGGGGCCGCAGACGCGGTCCCTGATACCGGATCGGACCCGTCAGGTGCTCCTGGTGTCGGGGTCGGCGGACTCCGCCCAGTCCACCGTCTCCCTCTACCAGCGGGGACCGTCCGGCTGGCAGCGAACCGCCGGACCGTGGACCGCCCACAACGGCCTGCGCGGCTGGACCCACGCGCACGAACTGAACGACCTCCGCTCGCCCTACGGCGTCTACGGGCTGACGGACGCCGGAGGGTGGCTGCCCGACCCCGGTACGAAGCTCCCGTACCGCGGCAATGCCGACTTCAAGACGGACCGCGTCTTCGCGGGCAAGCCCATGACCGATTCCTTCGGCTACGTCATCGCGATCAACTACAACCGCGTCCAGGGAAGATCGCCGATGGACAACGCCAAGCCCCTCGGCACGGCCAAGGGCGGCGGGATCTGGCTCCACGTGGACGCGGACGCCCCGACACAGGGCTGTGTCTCGATCTCGCGCGGCGCCATGCGGCGAGTGCTGCGGACCCTGAACCCGGCCGCCCACCCCGTGATCGTGATGGGCGATCGCACGAGCCTGGCCGCCTGACCCGGCCCGTGGCGGACTCCACTGACGCGCGCCCTTCCGGTCAGCCGCGCCCGCCGGCGCGCGCTTCCTCCGGGGGCTGGGCGCCGAGGTCGTAGCCGTACATCTTCGACCAGCTGTTCGGGAAGATCTTCATCAGCGAGGACAGGAACTTGTAGCGGGCCGTGGGAATGGAGACGACCTTGCCCTTGCGCAGGTCGGCCAGTGCGACGCGGACGAGGACCTGTACGTCGACCCAGCCCCAGTCCGTCTTGTCGGGGATGCCGGCGCGGCGGTTGAAGTCCGTCGCCACGTCTCCCGGACACAGGGCCATGATCTTGACGTCGGAGCTCCGCAGCGCCTTGCTGTAAGCCATCTCCTCCGTGTGCCGCAGGACGGTCGCGGTGCTGGTGCCGTACAGGGAGTCGACCCACGCCGGGGCGATGCCGCAGATGCTGGAGACGTTGATGATGCCGCCCTTGCCGCGGGCGAGCATGGCCTGCACGGCGGTGAGGGAGAAGTGGACCTTGGCGACGGCGTTGACCTCGAGCATGTACATCTCGTGGTCGACGGGGTTCCGGGAGGCGCCGGTCGAGTAGCCCATGCCGGCGTTGTTCACCAGGAGGTCGATCGGGTGGATCCGGTCGCTGAGCCGGGCCAGGACCGGCTCGCGGCCGGCCCGGGTGGAGACGTCCGCGGCGAGGACGCCCACGCGGGTGCCGTGGGCGTCGTACAGCTGCTCGCCGAGCCGCTCCAGCTTCGCCACGTCGCGGGCGACGAGGACGAGGTCGTGGGTCGGAGCGAGCTGGCGGGCGAACTCCTCGCCGATGCCGGAGCTGGCACCGGTGATGAGGGCGACGGGCATGGCGGCTGTCCTCTCTTCGGGGCCCTCATCGGGCCGCGAGACGGCTGGCAGAGAGAGTGGCACGCCCGGGGTGTCGCGGTGGGGCTCCAAACCGGCCACAGTCGGTCCGGTTCCCGGCACGTACGGGTACGGGCGAGTACGAGCGGTCGGCGACCGCCGAGGCGGGCACCGGCGGGCGAGGTACGTTGGATGGAGCGGCCGCGCGATCTCGATCGGCAGGGGCCCGGGTTCGCGGTCAGCGTCCCGGAAGGCGCTCACGTGACTTGGCGGCAGGCTTCCACCCATGGCCAGGCAGCGTGGCGGGCTTCACTTTTGGCATTGCCGATGTGGCAGCCTGTCTCGGTGGTGACCTGAACCTCGCTCCCGTCGCCGACGTGGTCCCCGCGGGCCTGGGGGCCAGGAACGCCCCGATCGGCCTGTACGGCCGGGAGTTCGGCTCCACGGCCGCGGCCGTGACCCGCACGGCGACGCGGGCCACCAGGCCGTGTTCCCTCCCTCCGTGATCCGGAACATGCTCGCGGGCACTCGGCTTCAAGGGCGTGGTGATCTCGGACGACCTCGGGAACGCCAAGGCGGTGCAGGCCGTGCCCGCGGCGGACCGTGCCGTCGACTTCCTGTCGGCGGGCGGGGACCTCGCCCTGACCGTCGCGCCGAACCTGATCCCCGCCATGTCCGAGGCCGTTCAGGCGCGGGCGGCGCAGGACCCGGCCTTCAAGAGCCAGGTGGACCAGAGCGTGCGCAGGGTCCTGACCGCCAAGCAGCAGGCGGGCCTGCTGACTTGTGGCTGAGTCCGCCAGGGTCAGGCGCTGGGGGGTCGGGGAGTTGTGAGGCTGTGTTGGGAGCGGGGGGTCTTGAGGCCGACTTTGCGGGGTTCGACGGTGCGGGGGTCGACCGCCTCGCCGGGTGCGCCCTCCTGGTAGAGGCCGTCCGGTTGTGCGTCGCGGTCGTGGGGGAGCAGGTAGAACACCCGCCGCTTCTGTAGTCCGGTGTCGGGGTCCGCCTCGGCGCGGTCGTCCAACTCGGCGAAGCCGACCATGCGGCCGTCGCGGAAGTAGCGCGGCTTGCCCCGGCGCCGGGGTGTTTTGTCGAGGGCCTGGCGGACGTAGTCGAGCGACTCCGGGCTTTCCAGCCACACGACTTTGTCCTCGTGGAAGAGATCGCACGCGCTGAGGAGCGAACTCATGGGCAGTCGTCCCCTCTGTCCGCCGCGTACCGGCGCGCTGTACCCGGCGTCCCCGGGAGCTCGAGCCGATGAGTCTTCGGGGGCGGCGTCTCCCGTCCTTCACCCATCGTCGCGCTCCGCTCCATGCCGGATCGTCGGACCACCGGCCGACAGTAAGTTTCGGACCTCACGGCCCACTGCCGTCCGCGCGGCCGGCGCTCTGCTCCTGATCGGCCAGCAGGGCCAGGCCGGGGTAGAACTTCTGACCGTTCGAGCGGAGCATCTCGCCCGGCGAGGCGATGGCGACTTCCGCCCGGATGCGGGTGGCGAAGGCCCGTGCCGTGGCCGGGCGCAGCCCCTCGCCCTCGCTGCACCAGGTGCCGTATGCACGGTAGAGCAGGCCCTGTTCCACTTTGAGTTCCCGGTAGTCGCCGTCCGCGGTGGTGGTGCAGCACTCCGTCAGGAAGCGGCCGATGTGGTCCTCGGTGTTCGCGTAGGCCTGGGTGGCGGTGCGCACGACGTGGGGGCCGACCAGCGACGGCTTCGTGGCGAGGTAGGCCCGGGCCCCCTGGACCATCCAGTGGAGGATTCCCGGTCCCTCGTCGCGGACGAGTTCCTCCGCCAGGTTGTCGATCTTCCGTTCGGCCGGGACGATCCGTTCGAAGGGGATGAGCCGGATGCGCCGCCAGAATGCGTGGCCGCCGGTGCCCACTTCGGGGCGGTGGTTGCCGAGCAGCCACAGCTTGTGGGTGGGCTCGAAGCTGAAGAAGTCCTGTCGCATGCGGCGGGCCTTGAGGCGATCGCCGCCGGTGAGCAGCTTGACCCTTGCCTCGTCGAACTTGTCGTGTGCCTTGAGCTCGCTGCAGACGAACAGGCGCCTGCCGTGCAGTTCGGTCAGTTCGGTGGAGTGTTCGTTGAACTTGCCGCGGTCCATCAGGAAGCCCGGTGGGGCGACGTCCGCGTAGTCGCCGAGCAATTTGATGACGACGTCCATGAGCGCGGACTTGCCGTTCGCGCCGATGCCGTAGAGGAAGGGCAGCACCTGGCCGCCGACGTCGCCGGTGATGGAGTATCCCAGCAGGAGGTGCAGGAAGCCGATCATCTCCCTGCCCTTGTCGTCGTCCCCGAACGTCTCGTCCAGGAACCGGGTGAACCGCGGCGTCGGGATGGCCTCGGGCGCGACGAACGTCGCCCGTGAATGGAGATCGCGCGAAGGGTCCGGCGCGCGCAGTTCGCCGGTGCGCAGGTCGACCACACCACCGGGGGTGCACAGGGCGAACTTGTCTCCGTCCAGGACGTCCGGATCGAGGGCGAGTCCCGGGGCCGCCTTGGCCTGCGCCAGCATCGCCTTGACGCCCGAGGTCGACATGGAGCGCTTGCGGTGCTGTTGGAGCTCCCGGTCGGTGAAGAAGCCGCGGGGGTCGTGCAGGGGCAGCAGCTCGGCCATGTCGCCGCCGGCCCAGACGGCTGCCTTCTCACCGCCGGTGCGCTTCCACCAGTAGGAGTCCCACACGTACCAGCCGAGTCCCTCCACGTGCCGGAAGCGGTCCTTCTGGAGGTGGGCGAAGAGCAGGGCGTTTCCGCGGTCGGTGAGACTCGTCAGCACACCGGCCTCCAGGAGGTCCGCGGTCGCCGACGCGACCGGCGGGCGGCTGTCCCGGGGCCGCGCCACGATGCCGTGACGAGAGGCGGGAGCAGCGGCGGGACGTGCGACGGCCTGCGGGAGCCCGGCATCGAAGGCCGCCATCTGCTCCGCCGCGGCCTGTGCGTCGAAGCCACCGGTGCCGAGGCTGCTCATGGACGTCCCTTTGGGTGGATGGGACGGGTGCTGCCCGCTGCGTACGCCGACTCGATGATCGATCGGTTGCGGCGTTGCTGGCGCGGCCGGGCCTGCTCGGCGGCCTCTGTGAGGAGCGCCCTGCACCTGGCGTGCGAGAGGTGGCCCGCCGCCGCCAGGCCGGCGGCGGTGTACGCGGCCCGGTTCAGCTTCTCGGTGAAGCCCATGCCGCAGGGGCTCGCCGTACAGCCGCGTACCTCGGCCAGGAGGGAGCCGAGCAGCCGCACGGCGTGATGGGCCGGACGCGGGCCCGTCCTCGGCTGCCCGGTCGCGGGCGGGGCGGACCGCTGCGGGGCAGCGGCGGCAGACGGGGCAGCGGGGCCGTGCCCCGTGCGCAGTAGCTCCGCGGCCAGCCAGTCGGGCAGCGGGGCCGGCCTGCGGGCGCCGGGCAGCGGCCGGTAGTCGCCCCGCGAGGTGCGGGTGCCGGGCGCCACGACGTACCCGCCGTCCGCCCGAACGTCCACCTGCCAGGCGAGCGCCGCACCGGTCCCCGAACCGCAGGAGGAACGCAGTCGGGGGCCCCCGCGCGGCAGCGCGTACCAGACGTGCAGGCCACCGGAGGGCGTGGCCACCCGGAGGGTGCGGCTGTCGTCTGCGGGGTTCGGCCGGGAGCGGAGAGCGGCCAGCAGCGAGAGCGTGTCGAACCCGGAGGCCAAGCCTGTCAGGTCCACTCGCGGGTCGATGGCGATTCCCGGCAGCAGCCGGTCGCGGCCGGGCACGGACGAGGGGTGCACGTCCACGTCGAGGACCACCAGGCCGGAGCGGCCGCAGGCGACGCCCACCCCGAAGCCCGGCCTGCCGGTCCACCAGTGCTCCACGAGCGCGGTGTCGGTGGTGGCGGCGTGGAAGCCGTGGCACCAGCCCCCTTCGGACCGGCACGGGCAGGCCGCGGGCGGATGGGGCTCGGCCCGGCAGCGGGCGCAGTTGGGGGCAGGCGCCTTCCTTCCCGGGGCGAGCGGATGGACGGCCCGGCCTTCGGCGGCGAACCACCGTGCCACGTCGAGGTGTCGAGGTGTTGCGGTGCTTGAAGAGGGGCGCTGGGCGCGGGGCGGCACGTTCTGTCTTCCTCGGCTGCTGGGGACTCGGCGCGGTCGCCCTCGTGGCGGGGGAGAGGGGCTGCCCCTGCGGGCCTGCCTCTACGAGGGGTTGCAGGGACTGGAGGGACCGACCTTCACGCCGGGCGAGCCTAGCCTAGAGGTGACCTGCGGAAAGGCGCCTCGAGAGAGCGGTTCCGCTGTTCGGTCCCATGGGTCTCCCCCTGGCGTTCGGGTGGCGGCCGGCCCCGGTCGTCCTTGGTGAAATCGCAGGTCAGAACAGGCGCGTTGACGGAAAGGGGCTGAAGGGACCGACGGTGGCACGACGGGGTGCGGTCCTCGGGGGGACGCAGGGCGAAAGGTCCGGGTGGGGGAGGTCGGGCGTCCGGAGGGGGAGGCCGGTCGGAGGAGGCCGGACGCACCATGGTGCGCGGTCCGTCCCTGGTGCAGGGTGGAGGCGCCTTCGGCACGCGACTGCGGCTGCGGGACGCCCTGGTGTGCCCGGTGAACCGCCCGCAGAGGCTGGCGGTTCGCCGGGCGCGCGGCGAACGTGGCCGGTACGACAACCCGTGGAGAAGAAGGCAAGGCACACAGATGGGACCGCAGCACCAGGCCCCGGGGCCGCAGAACAGGCCGAGTGGACGGCGCGGACATGCCGCGGCGCCCTTTCGCACGTCCGCGGACACGGTGGCGCTGGTCGCCCTCGCCGTGGTCGCCCTGCTCGGTCTGCTCGGGGTCCTGACGCACCTGCGCGATCTCGATGCGCTCGCGTTCATCGGCGCGACCTGTGTCGTACTGCTGCTCGTGCGGGCGGTCTGCTCGCGGAACCAGTGTACGGAGGAGGCCGGGGGAAGGTGCTCGTCCTGCCTGGAGCGGGCACTGGGCGGTGGTGCCCTCGAACTGCACTACCAGCCCCAGGTGACCCTCTCCGGAGAGGCCGTCGGCATGGAGGCGCTCCTGCGCCGCCGCAGGCCCGGCGGGCGGCCCGAGTCCGCCGTCGCGCTCATCGAGCGCGCGGAGCACAGGGGTCTGATGCCCTGGCTGACCCGGTACGTGCTCGACACGGCGGTCGCACAGGCGGCCGCCTGGCACAAGGAGGGCCTCGCGGTTCCGGTGTCGGTCAACATCTCGCCGACCGACGCACTGGTGCCGGGCTTCTGCGCGGATGTCCGCGCCTGCCTGCGCCGGCACGGTCTGCCGGGACGGGCGCTGACGGTTGAGGTGACGGAGAGCGCGTCGGTGCCCGACGTGCCGGCCCTGGCGGCCGCCCTGGCCGAGTTGCGCGGCCAGGGGGTTCGGATCTCTCTGGACGATTTCGGAACGGGCCACTCCTCGATCACCCGCCTGCGGGAACTCCCCGTCGACGAGCTGAAGATCGACAGGTCCTTCGTGTCGCGGATGGCCGACGATCCCCGCGACGCCGCGGTGATCCGGTGCTCGGTGGGCCTGGCGCACTCCCTCGGGCTGGGCGTGGTGGCCGAGGGAGTGGAGACTCGGACCGATCTGCGGCTGCTGGAGTGCATGGGAGTGACCGTGATCCAGGGCTGGTTCGTGTCACCGGCGCTCGCGGCCACGGAAGCGACGGGCTGGCTGCGCCGGGCGGCCACGGCGGCGAGCGCGGGCTGACCGGTTCAAAGGCGGGCTCCGATGCGCCCGGGGACGGTCACCACGCGGCGGAGGGCCGGCCGCCGGTGACGGCCGGCCCTCCGCTCCGCGAGGAGCCGGGACCGGTCCCCGGATCGACCCGGGTCATAAGGACAGGTCCGCGCCCGCGGATCCGTCGGCACGGGTGTAGGGCACCGCGTTCAGCGACTCCGGCAGCCGGCTGCCGGGGAAGCTGCCGAGGACGTCGTTGGCGCTCTCACCCTTGTCCGGGGCGATGGCGGCGATGTAGACGAGGGCTTTGACCTGAGGGTTTCCGACAGCGGCGTTGGTGATGACCTCGCCGCCGTAGGAGTGTCCGGCCAGAACCACGGGGCCGGGGATGCCCTTGAGCACGTCGGCCACGTAGGCCGAGTCGGAGGCGAGCCCACGCAGCGGGTTCGCCGCGGCCGCCACCTTGTACCTCGCGTCTTCCGCCCGTTTCCACCCGGCGGTGCGAGCTCCTCCGCACCTGCCCGCCGATAGGGGGAAGGCCGGCCGCCCGGGGGCGCCGAACATGGAGGTGGTCCGGGGGGCCGGGGGCCGGGGGGCCGAAACGAGCCGAACCGATCGAGGAAGGCGAGCCCGGTGAAGAGGAACCCGAAGCCGCTGGCAGCCGCCGGAGCGCTGGTACTGGCCTGCGTCGTGGCGGCCGTCACACCCGCGCACGCCGCACCCCGCGGTCCCGGTGACTCCACCACCGGGACGGCGTCCGCAGGACCGGTCAGCGGGACGGTGGCCTGCACGGCGGGGGACGGAAGCGGCGGGCGCCTCGCCGCCGACGTCGCGGCCGTGCTGCGCCACCGCAGCAGCCGGGTGTCCCTGGAGTTCGAGGACCACCGTACGGGGACCACCTGCGAACTCGGAGCCCGGCGTACCTTCGACGCGGCCAGCACCGTCAAGCCGATCGTGCTGGGGACGCTGCTGTGGACCCGGCACGGTGAGCCGTCACCGCCGCAGAAGAAGCTGGCCGAGAAGATGATCGTCGACTCGGACAACGGCGCGACCGCCGAGCTGTGGAAAGAGCTTTCCAGCACCTCCGGGAGGGGCCCGCAAGAGCCGGTCAAGGTACGGGAGTTCCTCGCGGCCGCTCACATGGACCACACCGTGCCGAGCTCCGGCGGAACCTTCGGCCTGACCCGGGTCACCGCCCCCGACCTGCTGCGGCTGCTCCAGGTCCTGCGCGGCGGGGGCGGCGTACTGGACCCGGCCTCCCGTGCCTACGCGTTCGGGCTGATGGCCCGCGTACGGACCGACCAGCGCTGGGGGGCATCGGCCGGCGCCCCGGAAGGCGCGGTGGTGCACATCAAGAACGGGTGGCTCCAGCGGAGCGCCCAGGCCGATGACATCGACGACCGAGGCGACTGGAAGATCAACAGCATGGCCGCCGTCACGGGCCCCGGCTGCGACTACGACCTGGTCGTCCTGACCGAGAACAACCGGGCGGCCGGGGGACGCCCGGCCCGCGCGGGCTATGCGTACGGCGTCACGACCATCGAGGACGTAGCCAAGGCCGTGAACCGAGCGGAGGCGGGAGGGGACGGGAAGCCGGCCGGGAAGACCGCGCCCTCTTCCGCGCCGGAGGCCGCAGTGGCCTTCGGCATTGCGGCTCTGGCCCTGGCGGGCCACCGCTCCCTGGGCAGGAAGCGTCGGTAGGGGCGCCCGGGCACGGCTCGGCCGCCGCCGGACGCGGTCGGTGCTCCGTCCTGCACGAACAGTTGTCCCTCCCGCCCCTACTGCGTCCCCTCATGGGTGCTGGGCCGGTCACCGGATACGACCACCCGGGAACAGGGGGCCCGGACAGGCCGGAAGCGAGGCGGGCCGCCTCGGGGACCGTGCTGTGGCGCAGACCGTGCGGCGAGTTCGGCTTCATCGTCCCGGTCGGTGACGGTGAGCCCGACCTGTTCGTCCACCGCTCCGACCTGGCGGCCGGCTCCCCGGCGGGACCGCCCGTCGCGGGCGACGCCCCCGGCCGCGCGGACCCGGCCGGTCGCGCCGGCCTTCAGGACGCCGGTGGTGGGATCGATGGGCCTGCGGACGACGGACGCGGGAAGGTGTGCGAGCGGGCCGCCCGTACCGGCATTCATCTGGGCCGTGACCAGTGCGGGCGATCTGCCCGTGAGATCGAGCGAGGCCGCGCTGATGCAGGGCCGCTCCGGCAGGCCCGCATAGGTGCCGCAGCCCCTGCCCGCACCCGTGTAGGCGTAACTCCCGACACGGGGCAGGACGTAAGTGTCAGGGCCGGTCTGCCAGATGCGCGTGGTGTCGAAGACGTCGAAACCGATGCCGATGCCGATGCCGATGCCGGCGACGTAGAGTCGGTCACCGGACCAGACGACCGCGTGTGCGTGCCCTTTGGTGAGGGGCGAGTAGCTGCTGCCGTCCGCGGAGAGGCCGACGAGCTGGACGTGGCGGTAGCGGATGTCCGTGGGGTCGGTGACGTCGGCGAACGTGAGGCGCTCGGTTCCGTGGGGCCCGTACCGGCTGGTGACGACGACCTTCCGGGCACCGACCTTGCCCTGGGCGATGCCCGGGGGGCCCACCACGCCACGTTGTCGTCCTCGGGACTCCGGGAGAACCCTTCGGCTCGGAGGGAGTTGGCGGTGTGGCAGAGCGGGCGGGCGCGGGTCGGCAGCGCGCTGCCGACGAGGTCGGTGAGGCTGATGCGCCGGATCGCGGGGTAGTCGCTCTCGTAGGCGTAGGCGTAGGCGTAGGCGTAGTCGCTCTCGTAGGCGTCGGCGCGGGAAGCGTCGGAGGGGGACCACTTCAAGCCGAGGCCGGTGGTGCTCGTGCGGCTGATGACATGGGGGGGGCCGCCACGCTCGCGCTGGTGGCCATTCCCACGGAGACCGCCAGGGCCATCACCAGGGCCACGGCGTACCTGCCGACGGGGACGTGCACGGGTGGATCCCTTCGGCGGCTGTTCGGACGTCGGTCGGGCGTGAAGTGCCGCGATGACGGATACCGCCGCGGCCGCGCGCCGCGCGGGTCCGCGACCGGGCCGGTGCCGCGGGGGCCTGCCGGGCCGGGGTCACGGCCCGCTGGTCACAGGCCCAGCGAGGAATGGTCGGTGCCGAGGATGAGGGTGACCCGGGACGACGCCCCGGTGCCCTGTTGCCGCAGCACCCCGGGGTCGAGGCCGAGCGCGGTGGCCAGCGCGAGCGCGGCCGGTTTCCCGCTCGGGCCGTAGCGGATCACCGTCTCCCGCTGGGCGGGCGCGTTGCCGGGCGCGGCGGTGCGGAAACCGGCGCCGGCCAGCTTCTCGGCGGTGGCGGCGGCCTTGCCGGTCGTGCTGCTGGCGTTCAGGACGGTGACCGTGATGTCTCCGCGGGCGCGGGCGGCGGTGCCGGATCCCTGCGCGGTGCCGGAGGGGTCCTGCGGCCGGCCTTCCTCGTCCACCGGCTTGTCGTCGCGCAGCGCCGCGAAGAGCTCCTTGGCCGACGACTTCCAGACCACGTTCGCCTTGTCCGTCGGCACGTCGAGCGAGCGGGGGTAGTTGGGGACGGTGAGGAACGTCAGCCGGTCCTTGGGCATGCCCTGGAAGTCCTTGGCGAGGCCGAGCAGCGTCGACAGCCCGCCGAGCTTGCTGTCCACGGTCAGGGACTTGGACGCCGCGTCGGCGAGCCGGTACATCGCCGCCGCGTTGAGCTTCTTCTCCCCGACCGTAGTGAAGATCGCGGTGAGCAACTGCTGCTGGCGCCCGATGCGCTGGATGTCGCTGCCGTCGCCGAGCGAGTAGCGTGCCCGTGCGAACCCGAGTGCCTGTTCGCCGCCCAGCTTCTGGCAGCCGGCCGGCAGGTCCAGGGAGGCCTTTTTGTCCTTGACCGCCTTCGGCAGGCACATCTGTACCCCGCCCAGGGCGTTCACCATGTTCTTGAAGCCGGAGAAGTCGATCTCCATGAAGTGGTCGATGTGCAGACCGGTGTTGAGCTCGACGGTCTTGATGGTGCACGCTGCACCGCCGGCGACGCCGCCGTTGGAACTGCCGACTGCGAAGGCGCTGTTGATCTTCGCCGTGGTCGGGCGGGAGGTCTTGCCGCCACCGAGGTCGCAGCTGGGTACGTCGACCCAGGAGTCCCGGGGCAGGGAGACCACTGTGGCCCGCTTACGGTCCGCGGACAGGTGGAGGACCATCAGGGTGTCCGAGTTGTGCGTGGCCAGTCCCTTGCCGTAGCGGCCGTTCGTGCCGTCGCGGCTGTCCGAGCCGATCAGGGCGATGTTGAGGGCTCCGGGCGGAGACTGCGCCGGCCGGTCGTCGCCGAGCGAGGACGCGACGTCGGCGGTGGTGATGTTGCCGTCGAGCTTCCGGTAGAGGGCGTACGCGAGGGAACTGCCTCCCACCGCGAGGACCAGCGCCGCGATGATTCCCGATCTGGCCAGGGTGCGGCGCCGGTTGCGGTTGCGGTCGCGGGACCGGGCCTGCTCCCGCGAGCGCGGGCGGGCATGAGGTGGAGCGCTGCCGGACTGCCGGGTCGCGGCGCGCCGCGACCCGCTCACCGCCGGGCCGGATTCCGGTCGGCGCGCCGGGCCGCCATGAAGTGCCAGGCCTCCTGCCGCAGTCGGTAGAAGGCCCGCCGCGCGGTGCCAGGGGAGAGGGCACTCGCCGGGAGGTGCGCGAGGACCGCAGGGGTGTTGTCGACGTGGACGTCCATCATGTCGCTCTGTCTCTTCTGGGAGGCTGCGGCGCGGCGGGGCAGCGCCGTTGGGCTCTTGCCATCCTGGGACGCGGAGCCTTGCGGCTTCCCTAGCGCCCGGCTGCGGCGAGGATGTGCGCCGGCCCCGCTCAGGGACCCGGGAAGATGTCCATGCCTTGCACCCGGCCGCATTCGTCCGTGTAGAACACGCGCTGGACCCCCGCCTCCCACAGGGCGCGCTGGCAGCGCGGGCACGGCCGGGCCATCGCGGGCCGCCGCCGGGCGTCCACGCGGGCCACGTACATGGTGGCCCCCTCGGTGTGCCGGGCCCGGCGGAGCGCTGCCACCTCCGCGTGGAAGGTGCTGTTGCGGAAATCGACGAAGGGCGCGTTGCGCCTCTTGTTGGGCGCGGCTGCCAGGATGCGGTTGCCGTGCACGAGGACCGCTCCCATCGGATACCTGCAGCCCGAGCGGGCGGCCTGCCGGAGCGCGGCCTGGATCCAGCTCGTGCGGGAGTGGCGGGACGGGGGAACCTCTACGGCGAGCATGGATGTTCTCCTGCGGGCGGAGTGTCCTCGGCCCAGGGACTGGAGGGACCAGAGGCGGAACGTGTCGCAGGAATCAGCCTCGCGCCGCGGTTGCCCCGCCGGATCCCCTGATCGGGCAGGTTCGGCGGGGGAGAGGCCGCGCCGCACCCGCCGGGGAGCACCGCCGTGCAGAGCCCGCTGGCCTCGGGCCGCCCGGGCGCTGAAGGCCTCCGGGAGCAGGGGCGGCGCCGCACCCATGATCGCGTACGGATCGTCGCCGCCGGGGTGCGCCGGGGCCTCGATCAGGTCGCGGTAGCCGTGGCGGTGGTCGATGTCCATGATTCCCGGTGCGGGGAGTCGGGTGCCGACCCGCATGGTGCGCACCTTCGGGGGAGGGGGCGCGCGGACGGGCAGCTCGCCGGCGGGTGAGGCGGGCGCTTCGCAAGCCCACCTCGGGGAGGTCCGGCCCGCAATCCCGTTGGGGCACTCGCGGGGCCCGGCGCGGGTCTGCCGCCCGGCCCGGCCGTTCGGTCCGGCCGTTCGGTCCCGGCGGAAGGACTGCACGTACGCCTGCCCCGAGGGCAGGGGCCCGCCCTCTGCCGCGAGCCGTGCGGCATCGTCGCCGGGATCCCGCTGGAGGAACTCGGCAGCGCGTACGCGCTCGCCCACCGGCCGGTCTCCGGCCGGTCTCCGACCGGGCCGGACCCGCCCGGTGAGGCGCCCCCGGAGCCCCACCCGGGCCCGCCGGCAGGTCGACGCCGGACCGACCGGAGCCCCGTCTGCCGACTGCCCCGAGGGGTATCCACCGCAGCGGGGGTCGATCGGTGGATGAAACACCCATCAAGTGATCAATACGGTGAAACCTCCGCTACCGCAAAACCCCACGGGTCACCCGGCCGGGGTCTTCACGGAGGGTCCCACCGATGTCCACGACCACCATGCTTCCCGGTTCGCCGCAGGGCGATGTCGCACAGCGGTGGCCGGCCCGGTTGTGGGGCGTCCTCGCCGTGCTGTGCCTCGTACTGTTCCTGGACGGTCTGGACGGATCGATGGTGGGGATCGCACTGCCTTCCATCGGCCGGGACCTGGACATGGGGCCCGCTTCCCTGCAGTGGATCGTCAACGGCTACTTCCTGGGGTACGGCGGCCTGCTGCTGCTGGGCGGCCGGGCTGCCGATCTGCTGGGGCGCCGGCGGGTCTTCCTGATCGCCCTGGGCGTCTTCGCCGCCGCCTCGCTGCTCGGCGGTCTGGTCGACAGCGGTTCCCTGCTGATCGCGACCCGGTTCATCAAGGGCGTGGCCGCCGCCTTCACCGCTCCCACCAGCCTGTCCCTGCTGACCACGACCTTCCCGGAGGGGCCGCAGCGCAACCGCGCACTGTCGGTCTTCAGCCTCTTCGGCGCGATGGGCTACTCCCTGGGACTGGTCTTCGGCGGCCTGCTGACCGGCTTCGGGTGGCGCTATGTCTTCCTGATGCCCGCCCCGCTCGCGCTGCTGGCCATCGCCGTCGGCTGGAAGCTGATCCCCCGCGACCGTCCCGTCAAGGCCGGCGGCCACGACCCGGCCGGCGCCGTCACCCTGACCCTGGGCATGCTGCTCGTCGTGTACGCCGTGGTGAGCGCGCCGGCCAGGGGCTGGACCTCGCCCGAGACGCTCGGCACCCTGGCCCTGGCCGTGGCGCTGCTGGCCGCCTTCGTCCTGATCGAGAAGCGTGTCCGCCACCCGCTGGTGCGACTGGGCATCCTGCGGCATGCCACCACCGTCCGGGCCAATCTCAGCATCGTGGCCCAGATCGGCTCCTACATGAGCTTCCAGTTCATGCTCGCCCTGTTCCTCCAGGACGGCCGTGGCTGGTCCCCGCTGCGCATGGCCTTCGCGCTCCTGCCGGTCGGCATCGTCGTCGTGATCGGCTCGCCCGTCGCCGGAAGGCTCATCGACCGCTTCGGAACCGCGCCGCTGATCCGTGTCGCCATGGCCTCCACCGCCCTGGGGTACGTGTGGTTCCTGGCCACCGCGGGCACTTCGCCCGGGTACCTGGCCACGATGCTCCCGGCGCTGCTGCTGCTCGGTGTGGGCTTCGCCCTCGGGTACAGCGCGATCATGGCGCAGGCCACCGAAGGCATCCGGGACGAGGAACAGGGGCTTGCCTCCGGGCTGGTCCAGACCTCCTCGATGGTCGGCGCCGCCCTGGTCCTCGCCGTCCTCACCGCCCTGCTGGGTACGGCCGGTCACAGCGGAGCAACCTTCTCCCCCTACCGCCCCGGCCTCAACCTCGTCACGGGGGTCGCCGTCGCAGGCCTCCTCCTCAACCTGGTCCCCCTCCGCCGGACCAAGCCCGAAACAAGGAAGTGATCTCCATGGTCAACCCTGGTTACCAGCGAATCGTCGTCGGCGTCAGCGGCTCCACGGGGAGCATCACCGCCCTCCACCGGGCAGTGGGCGAGGCCCGTCGCTGCGGTGCGGAGGTGGTTGCCGTACTGGCCTCCGCCCCCACGGTCCATACCGCCGACTACATTCTGACGGAGCGGAGCGTCGCGGAGCACCTGCTGGATTCCGTGCTCGATTCCGCCTTCGGGACGGGCGGCCGACCGACCGGCGTGCGCTTTTCGGCCCTTGCGGCCCTGGGAGGTGCCGGACCGGTGCTCACCCGGGTCGCGGACCGGGAAGGCGACCTCCTGGTCGTCGGATCCCCGCGCCGGCGCCTGCTGCCGGGATTCTCGACGGCACGGTACTGCGCGACCCACGCGACGTGCCCCGTGCTCGTCGTCCCCGTCCCGACCCTGTCGACGCGGACGGGCCTCGCGCCGCTGCACGCCTCGGAGATCTGATCCCGGCTCCACGACGGGCTCGCGGGGCCGCGCTCAAGAAGCCAGGCGTGGCAGCACCCGATCGAAGAAGAGGCGGATGCTGCGCCAGCCTTCGTCGAGGGGCATCCCCCCGCACAGCGGGTGCAGCACGTAGGTGGACAGGCCCGCAGCGACGGCTTCGTCCGGCGTCAGGACCTGGTAGACCCCCTCGGCCCGCAGCTCGGACACGTCGCCCGCAGCCGACTCGACCGCCGAGTGGGTCTCGTCGGACTGCCATGAGGCATACGTGCGGGCCTCGTGGAGGAAGTGCGCCCCGTACCGCGCCCAGGTCTCGTCCGGGTCCGGCGAGATGTGCAGCAGAGGCGTGCGGGCCGCGGGCATCATGCAGTAGCCGTTCGTGCCGTACTCGCCGCGCATGCGGTGGTAGTACGCCTCCAGCTCCGGCAGGTGCGCGCTGGGGAAGAAGGGCAGGCCGAGCCGGGCCGCACGGCGGGCCGCCGGCTTCGACGCCCCGCCGACGATCAGCAGGGGGTGCGGCCGGGTGTGGGGGCGCGGGGTGATCCGCACCGCACGGCCCCGGTACGTGAACTCCTCGCCCGTCCAAGCGGCGAGGAGGGTGTCCAGGAGTTCGTCCTGCAGGGTGCCCCGCTGCTTGAAGTCCACGCCGAGTGCCGCGTATTCCTCGGGCCGGTACCCGACGCCCACGACGGTGACCAGGCGCCCCCTGCTGACCAGGTCGAGGACGCTGATGTCCTCGGCCAGTCTCAACGGGTCGTACAGGGGGCCGAGAACGGCCGAAATCGTCACCGTGGTGCGGCGGGTCGCGCCGAGCACCGCGCCCGCGAAGGGCAGCGGAGCAGGCATCCAGTTGTTCGCGGCGCCGTGGTGCTCCTCGGTCTGGATCGTGTCGACACCGTGCTGGTCCGCGTATGCGGCCATCTCCAGAGCCGTGCCGTAGCGGTCCGCGAGCGAGCCCGCCGCGGGCTCCGGATCGACGAGGTTGAAGCGTATGACGGTCATGGCCATGGCGATCCGGCTCCCCCTGCGTCCGCGGGCGGTGGCAGTTGCGGGGAGGGACAGTAGCCGACTGCGCTTCGGATGTGAACGGTGGCGCCCGCCCTTGCAGGGGGCCGGTGTGAGGGCGGGCGCTGGAGCGGGAGGAGTCAGGACGCCCGTTCCGCCCGCTGCTTGAGGGCGCTGGTCTCACCGGCCAGGCCCTGCTGGAGGGCCGCTCCCATGAGCAGGTTCGTGGAAGAGCTGAAGATCCCGTCCAGCAGCAGTTCGTTGGTGACGAGCACCGTGCCGTCGGGCCGCTGTTCCAGGGTCCGGCAGCGCTGCCCGTACACGAAGTACGCGTTCCACCCCGCGTCCCGCCAACAGAGGCGGTGTTGCGGTTCCACCACGAGGACGGTGTGCTGGGCGGCCATCACGTGGTTGCCGAGGACGACCGTGACGTCGACTCTGCTGCCCGGCTCGAGTCGGCCCTCGGCCTGGCGGACCCAGGGGTTCCACTCTCCGTAGCGCGGCAGGTCGGCCAGGATGTCCCAGATCCTGGCCGGGCTCGCGGCGATGGCGGCCTGCTCGCGGTGCACGACCGAGTGCTTGCCCGGCACCCGCGGGGTCAGGTCGTCGCCCGGACCGGCCGCAGCCGCAGGGCCTGCGGTGGCGAGGGTCAGTAAGGACAGGGAGGTGATGAGGGTTGCGGCTCGGCGCACGGGGGTTCCCCTTCCATGGGTGGAGGGGCGGCAACCTAATGCCGCACCGGCCGGTCCCGCCAGGGCGTCGGGCCGTCCGCCGGACCGGCCGCGGCCGATTCCTTTCGCTCTCGCACCCGCTCCTGCTTCCCGCGGGGACCGATCGGCGGAGCCGGCCGCGGGCTGTTTGGCGCCTGCGGGCCGTGCGGCCCGTCAGGCCGTCGGCGGGAGTGCCTCGTCCGGACCGCCGGGCTCCGCACGGGGCTGTCCGTTGAGCTGGTGGCGCAGGACGGACGAGCGCTCGTAGACGCGTCGGCGCACCTCCTGGATCTGTCCCACCGGGCGGTGCTCCTCGGGGGTGCGCCAGGGGGTGAAGGACAGGGCGTCCGCGCGGTCGAGGTTGTCCGGGGCGGAGAGGTTCTGGGCGGGCACGACGATCCGGGCCACCGTCACGAAGGGGGAGAGGCGCTCGGGCCACGGGACCGAGGTGTTCTCCACGGGCATGGTCGAGAGGTCGGTACAGAGCTGCACCTGGAGGTCGAACACGTGCTCCGCCGACAGGGCGTCCTCGAAGAGCGCCTCGCGGACGGGATGCGCGGATGAAAGCGGGTCCACCGGGAGGGAGGGAGCGGCCGGGTTCTCGGCGGCCGGGACCACCCGGACCTTGGCGACGTGGTCGCCGTGGCGCAGGGCCCCCATGGACCAGAACTCCGTGTGCATCAGGTGCGGTACGGGGCGACCGGCCTGGGAGAGCACCGCGAAGAGTTCGTCCCACAGCCAGTGCTCGGGCGGCAGCGTCCCGTCCCGGGTGAGGAAGGCGTGCAGCCAGGGCGCGCGGCGCGAGCGGTCCGCCAGAGCATCGGGCAGTTCGCTGAACAGCCGGGCGAGGACGACGTAGTCGCGGGCGGTGTTCGCGAAGAACACGGGGTTGTTGATGAGGTTGTAGTCCATCGTCCCCGCGGCCGGTTCGTCCGTGAGGGCCTGTCCTGCGACCCCGAACATCTTGATCGCCATGCCGCAGGCGCTTCCCAGCCGGACGTCCGGACGCACGTGCCCCGTTCCGTTCGAGAACCGGATCACCGCGGGATAGCGCCCCGGAGAGGCGAACACCCCTTGCGCATAGGCGGGGTCGGCCGGAGGAAGGACCCGGACCTCAGCCCGCAGCAGCCCGTAGGGCTTGGCGTGCGCGAAGCGCACGGCGTCCTTCGTCCCCTCCGCTTCGGCCGAGCCGCGCACCGTGCGCTCGACCTCGGCGACAATCGCGTCCACGTCCTCTTCGAAGCCGGGTCCGTAGTCGGTGTCCAGGTCCTCGTACCGGATGAATCGCATGGTCACATCACGCTTCCAGGGGTTGGGGCAGGCCGGGAAAGATCATGGGCAGCCTAAGGACGCCCTGTGGAACGAGAATCCACCGAACGGCCATTCGATGGCCCCCTCCGATCGGCCCCTCCCACCGTCCCCTCCGATCGGCGTCCGCCGGTACGGGACCCGATCTGACGGCCACCGCGGGGTCAGGCGGCCGATGCCTGCCGTCCGGGTGCGATGACCGCCGGGTGCCGGAGCACCGGAGAGGGCGCGCGGCGGTCCCGGAGGCGGCGGGCCGCCAGGGATCCCAGGGCGACCTTCTGTGTGGGGGCTTCCATGGCCCGGTCCAGGATCCGCTCGTTGCGGGCCTGCCGGCAGGCGTCGCAGACGGGGATCCCCTCGCGCCGGTGGATCGCGTGGCCCGCGGTCGATCCGCACGCGCCCGTCCACTCCGGCTGCGCCTCCGGGGCGTCGATCGTGTCCTCGTCCCAGCACGACGGCGGGGCGTAGCCCTTCTTCGCCGCCCGGGTCTTCGCGGTGCTGATGTGCCAGGCGCCGCGTCCCGCGCCCGCGGGGTCCGTGTGCTGGTACTCGTCGTAGAGGGCCGCGACCCGGTGCGCCGTGGCCGCGTACACGTAGTGGCGGCTGCGCACGCTGAGCATCATGGCGTTGAGGTTGCCGGGGGAGATCCCGAGCTGCTCCGCCATCCACACGCCGTCGTAGCCCAGGGCATTGAGCGCCTGGAGACGGCGGCGGGTGCCGAGCGGCGGGAGGTGGGAGCCCGCGCGCACCTCGTCCGGGGGCAGCTCCAGTTCGACCGTCCAGAGCTTGTCGATCGTGGACTGAAGCAGACAGGTGATCGGAACCTTGCGGCCGCCGACCATCCGGTGCCCCTTGATCACGTGCAGGATGGTGTCCCGGCTGACGCCGCTCTGTGCCGCCATGGCGCGGGCGGTCATCCCGCCCCGGTAGTAGAGGCGGCGCAGGTGCCGCTGGACGTCCGCGATGTCGTGGCTGCGCGAGGGCTTGCCGCTCTGGGCCAGGTACCTGCGCCGCTTGACCTCGCGTCGCGCCAGAGCGAGCTGGTCCGGTGTCATTTCGGCCCGGGGCGTGTACTGGGACAACGGGCTCACCCTTTCGTATCGTCTCGTGTCCTTCGGACGTTCGGGACTGCCGTACGAGGTGTTCGGCGGTGTCCTCACCGTAGGCAGCGGCCCGGACGGGCCGGTTCCACCGATCGGTCGTCGGGCCGGTGGAGGAGGTGCGTGCGCACCGGAGGGCTCCGCTGTCCGCGCGATGCCGGCTGTCACCTGCCGGGATCCGCCGACGAGGGGATGCGCGGGCGGGTGCGGCCGCGGAGGGTGGGGGGAGACCGGTACGGCGGGGCGGGTGGCCGGATGGGCGGGCGGCCGCAGGCGGCGGTTCCAGGGTCTGCGCCAGCGCCGGATCCGCCGCCCTCGTGGTGCGCCGCACCGGCTCACCTCTCCCTCCGCCGGCCATCACCCGACCTGGGGAGCGCCTTGTCGACCGGGCCGGATCAGGGAGCGGTGTCCGGTGCCGTGCATCGCAAGGCGGAGGAGGGGGTCGACGCGGAGCGTCGGCGAGTGACGACAACGCGGTGAGGCGCGGCACCAGACACCGCGAACCCGGCCGGATCGACAAGACACCCCTAGGAGAGCCCCCATATGCGTCGTGAACCATGCCTGCCTTCGCCCGCCGACAGGCGGGCCCCGTGGCGGCGAGCCCTGCCGGCGCTGCCGGCCCTGACCGCCGTGCTGTGCACCGCGGCCCTTGCGCTCGGGCTGGTGCTGTTCGCCCGGCCGCCCGCCGCTCCCGCCCTCGTGCGGACCCTCCCCGGCGCCCCCGTGGCCCCCGGGTGGCCCGCGACCGGCCAGGGCGCGTTCGCCGTCGCCGGCGGGCAGGTGTACGCCTCCCCGCACCAGGCCCCGGTACCGATGGCCAGCACGGCCAAGCTGATGACGGCGTACGTCTTCCTGTCCCGGTACCCCCTTCCGGCGGGTGGGGCCGGTCCCTCGTTCACCGTGTCGGCCGCCGAGGCCGGCCGTGCCGCGGCCCGCGCCGCGCGGTCGGAGTCAGTGGTGCCGCTGGAGCCCGGGCAGCGAGTGACCGAGCGGCAGGCGCTGGAGGCGCTGCTGGGCGCCTCGGCGAACAACGTCGCCGACGAGCTGGCACGTTGGTACGGTCCGGCCGTGGCCGGCTTCGTCGGCGAGATGAACGGCACGGCGCAGCGGCTCGGCATGGCAGGCACCCACTACACCGGCCCCAGCGGGCTCGAACCCTCGACCGTCAGCACGGCCGCGGACCAGGTCCGGCTGCTGCGGGCGGCCCTGCGGCTGCCGGCGTTCACCGCCCTGGCGAGCTCCTCGTACACCGACGTGCTGGGGCACCGCCACGTCAACACCAACCCGTTGCTGGGGCGGGAGGGTGTCTTCGCAGGGAAGACCGGCACCACCCGGGCCGCCGGGCGCAACCTCGTCTTCGCCGCGCGCCGGGAGATCGACGGTCGCAGCCGGCTCGTCGTGGGGGCGGTACTCGGCCAGCCGCGCCCGTCCGCGCTGACCACCGCAGCCCGGCAGGTGATGGCAGACGGTGACCGGTCCCTCGTCACCGCGCCGGTGGTCCGGGCCGGCGAGGCCCTCGCGCGGGTCCGTGACCCGCGGGGCCGCGGCGTCGCCCTGCGTGCCGAGAAGGACCTCACGGTCACCGGACCGCCCGGGGCGGAAGTCGCCCTGGGCATCGAGCCGGAGACCGCCCTGTCCGCCGGCACCCCGGCGGGAACCACGGCCGCGCGGGTCGCCGTGACCGGCATCCGGCTCCCTGGGGCGACGTCTGGAGCCGGGGACACGGGTGCGAGTGGGGACGTCGGCGGGTCCGGAGGCACGGGCACGGCCGGGGCCGGAGCGACACGTGGGGCCGGGGATGCCGGTCGGGCGTCCGGGGCGGCCGGGGGTGATGGCACCAGAGCGGAGGTGACCGGGAGCCGGGCGGGCGTCGCCCTCGTCACCGGGGCGGTGTTGCCCCGGGGGCCGGCCACGATCGAGCTCGTGCTGCGTCCGTGGGCCTGGGCGGCTGGGGTGGTGACGGGGTGAGACCGGCGGAGCCGCGCTTGCCCTTCGTACGGGTACGGCGGCACTGCCGGCGCCCGGGACCACGGATACGGGGGCCCGTCACTCGGGGACGGCAGGTTCCTCGCCCTCTCGGGGGGCGGGCCGGGAGTCGCCGGCCGGGTCGTCGTCGGAGGGCTCCGGGCCGTCGCCGTCGTCGGGGCCGTCCGGGGCGTCGTAGGGGACGGGTTGTGCGCGGGCCCACCCGCAGCCGTCGGCGCGCCCGGCGGAGACGGTCCCCGCTAGGGTCGCGGGCCTAACGCCGCAGCGGCCCTCCGTGTTGTGCGCGGCGCACGCCTCGGAGGGGTCCCTCCCGGCCGGTCCGGACCCATCGCGCTCCCCACCTGCTCCGTCCACCGGGGCGGCCACCGTCACGGTCTGCGTCGGCCCGGTGTCCGCGTTCGCGTAGGGCAGGGCGCCCGTGGACATGAGCAGCGTGGCCAGGCCCGCACCGACGAACGTGTACCTGCCTGCTGTGCGGTGCCGCCTGCGGCCCATCTGCTTCTGCTCCCCATCCCCGCGCGCCTGCCGCGAGCGGTCCTCGGAAGCAGCTTCCCGGCAGTTCGGCAGCTACCGCAGGAGCCGTCCGGGCAGCCGGTCGCGCAGGGGTCGCCCTGCGTACGGCGGACCACCCACCCGCGTGGGAGCGGCGCCGCGCGACGCTTCCGGCGGACCCCCTTCGGGCCGGTCCGCTGCGACGGCGCTCAGGAGCGAAGGCGCCGCCGCCGCTGACGGTGCGGGGTGCGGGAACCTGCCCCAACGGGCTTTTCCCGTGGTGAGCGAATTGTCAATCCACCGAAGGGGTCTTCTTTGATCGACCTAATCGCTGCCCGTATGCCTCGTTCGGATCCCGCCGCCGACGGACAGGATTGGTCCTTGCCAAACCCCAATGGAGGCCTTCTCAATGAACCGCACGACCGGGCCGCGCATCCGCGTACTCATCGCGGATGACCACCCCGTCTACCGCCATGGGGTGCACCGGGAACTGGAGGCAGACGAACAGCTCGATGTCGTCCGCGTATGCCAGGACGGCAAGGAGGCGCTGTCCGCCATCATGGAGGTCGCGCCGGACGTCGCCCTGCTCGACCACCGCATGCCCGGTCTGGACGGAGCCCAGGTCGCCCGGACCGCGGCCGAATCCGGCTCGCCCACCAGGATGCTGATCCTGTCCGCGTTCACCGAGAACGCGACGGTCTACCAGGCCCTGCGGGACGGGGCGTGGGGCTACCTCACCAAGGAGTCGGAGCCGCACGAGATCGTCCAGGCGGTGAAGGCCTGCCACGACGGCGACCCCGTACTGCCGACGCGACTCACCGCGGGGCTGATCTCCGAGATCCGCAGCCGGACCGAGATCCGTGACCCGCGACTGACCCAGCGGGAGATGGAGATCCTCAAGATGCTGGCGTCCGGGATGTCCACCCCGGAGATAGCCCGGGCGGTGTACCTGGCACCGTCCACCGTGAAGACCCACATCCAGCACGTCTGCGACAAGCTGGGGGTGTCCGGCCGTGCCGCCATCGTGGCGGAGGCCATGCGCCGCGGGATCCTCGATTAGCGGCGGCCCGGGAACCCGGGTGGCCACCGTCCTGCCAGGCCGAGGAGATCCCCGTGAGGGACACCCCAGCGAGGCAGCGCCCGAGCGGGCCCGCCGGTTGCCGGTAGAGGTCCCCCACATCCGGGATTTCCCTGTGAACCATGCCATGGACTCCGCCACCGCCCCGGGAGGCACGGAACTCGCCGCCCTTCAACGCGCCTATTCCGCAGGAGGCCTCGAGGGCGTCCTGACCTCGTACCGGGCGGACCTCATCCGCACTTCCACGTGGCTGCGGCTCGGCCTCCTCGCCGTCCTGGCACTCGCCTCGGCGCTGGAGCACGGCGGCCCGCTGCCCCTGCCCGCGGTGGCCGCCCTGGCGGGCTACGGACTCCTCACGCTCGCCACGGCCGCGGGACGGTACCGGCTGGGGCGGCCGCGCAAGCACACCAGCTTCGCCGGCGCCATGCTGTGGGGGGACGTCGTCGTGGTGGCCGTCCTCGCACTCGTCTCGGACGGAGCGCCCGCACTCGCCCTCGCGCTGTTCCTGGTGCCGATGTTCGCGGCCTTCCAGCTCCCGGTGCGGCGCACCGCCGTGATCGCCGTCGCGAGCCTGGTGACGTACCTGCTGCTGCTGGCCGGGGATCCGCGCCTAAGGGTGCGCACGGTCGACGAGAACGCACTGGCGGTCCTCGCCTTCCTCGTCCTGACCTGTCTGGCCTGTCTGGTGGTCGCCCGTCAGCACCAGGAGCGGGCGGGGTGGATCCGCCAGCTCATTTGGGAGCGGGGGCTCCTCCTGGCGGAGGTGATGTGTGTCGAGGAGCGCGAACGGGCGACCCTGGCGGAACTGTTGCACGACGGCCCGCTGCAGTCCGTGCTGGCCGTACGGCTCGAGCTGGGCACGGCCCGGAGGCTCGAGGGCCCGGAGGCCGTCGCCACCGCGCGCGTCAGACTCCTCGACATCTCCCGGCAGTTGCGCGACCTCACCGCCGAACTGCATCCGCTCATGCTGGAGGCCAAGGGGATCGGGCACATCCTGAGCCTCCTGACCAACACCACCGCCGAGCGGGCCGGACTCGAAGGCACGTGCGAGGTCACCGTGCGCCACGACACCGAGCAGCCCGACCTGCGAGAGGGTCTCGTCTTCACCGCCGCCCGGGAGCTCCTCAACAACGTCGTCCTGCACGCGAAGGCCACCCGGTTCCACGTCTCGCTCATGGACGACACGGGGGTGTGGAGGCTGGAGGTGCGCGACGACGGTCGCGGCATCGCCCCGGACGAGCCGCGCAGCAAGCTGCTCAACGGCCACATCGGGCTCGCCTCGCTGCGCATCCGGATCGAGGCGGTCCGGGGAACCATGGCGATCCTCTCCGGCTCGGAGGGCACGACGGTGGTCATCACCCTCCCGGCGCTCGGCCAGGACTTCGGGTTCCCCGGTCAGGTGCCGCCGTCGTCGGACCCCGTACGGGGCCGGTGGCTCCGTCGGTTCCGCAGCCGCCTGGCGTGAGTGCCGGGACGGGCCTTTCCACTCCGTCCGGCCTTCGGCACAGCACACCGCAGGGGCCCGCGTCGGAGCAGCCGCGCCGCGCGGGAACGGCAGGACCGAGCGCCGGCGGAGTGCCCGGCGCCGCCTCGCACGCCGTACGCCCCGGCGCATCGCCGCCGCGCTGTGCGTCGGCATCGCCCAGAGCCTGCTGCTCGAGACGTTCGTCCTCCGGGCCTTCGTGATCCCCCCGGCCTCGATGGAGCCGACGCCGGGGGGCGGTGAACGGGCTCTGGCCGCCACGCTCACCCACTGGTCCGGGAGCGCCCACGCCCAGCGCCGCCCCCCCAGGAAAGCGGGGACCCAGCCGGCGCCGACACCCCTGTTCCACGTCAGCGTGCCCGCCGGCCGCCTGTCCGTGCTCGGCCACAACCGGGGCAACTCCGCCGGCTCCCGGGCCGGGCGCACCTCGACAACGGCTGCCAGGGATCGGTACCGGAGGGCGCCGTGACCGGAGGGGCCTTCGTGGTGGCCCGGCCACCGGGCACCGGCGCACGGTGGAGGTCTGCCCCGCCGCTCGGTGCGGGGCAGCTCCGCCGCCCGGCCCGCCGATCGGTGGAGGACCGCCGTCCGGCACAGGACCAGCATGGAAGGCATCCCCGTCCGGCTTCGGGCCACACCTGGCCGGCCGGGCACCCAATGCCGCGACGTGCTTCGTCCGGCCTCCGCGCCGGAGCACGCCGAAAGCCCGTGTCGTCTCGGCCCGTCCGATTGGTTGGATCTCATTGAACGCCAGGATCCTCTCCCCCTTGCCGGGTGCCGGCACGCTGGTTTCCCCGCCGCCCCTCTTCCCGCCGCTCCCTCTAGCCTCGCCGAGCCCTGCCGTCGGGCGGTCGGTGTCGCTTTCGCTCGGGGTGGAGGAGGAGTATCTGCTCGTGGATGCCCGGACGTGGCAGTTGGTCCCGGCCGCTCCGGAGATCCTCGCGGACGTGGTGCACTCGGGCCACGCCTTCCACGGTGAGGGCACCTTGTACCAGGTGGAGACGGCGACGCCGGTGCACCACACCCTGGACGGGCTGCGCGAGAGCTTGACGGGTGCCCGCCGTGTTCTGGCGGCCGCTGCCCGGGCTCGCGGGTACCGTTTGGTTGCGGCGGCCTCGCCGGTGCTCGCGCCGCCGGTGCCGCTGGCTCTGAACCTCGACAAGGAGCGCCGGCGTGTCCGTCGGGCCCTGTTCGGGGCGCTCACGGACAGTCTCGTCAGCTGTGGCCGGCACGTGCATGTGGGCACGGTCGACAAGGAGTTCGCGGTCCGGGCGACGAGCCGTATGCGCCCGTGGATCCCGACGTTCGTCGCTCTCGCGGCGGCCTCCCCGGTCTGGAACGGCCGGGATACCGGCCATGCGAGCTGGCGCACGGTGACGTGGTCCTCGTGGCCCTCGGCCGGGCTGCCGCCGCATTTCGCCTCGGTGGCCGCGTACGAGGGTGCCGTCCAGGGTCTGCTCGACTCCGGTGCGGCTCTGGACACGGGGATGGTCTACTGGGATCTGCGGCCGAGCGTGAGCTGGCCCACTGTCGAGCTCCGGGCACCGGACATGTCTTCGCGGCTCGACGATGCCCTGTTGCAGGCGGCCCTGGCCCGCGCACTGGCGGCCCATGTGCTCGCCGAGGACCCCGGCCTGCTCATGAGCCCTGTGGTTTCGGGTCGGGCGCTGAGGCTGGCGCGCTGGCGTGCCGCCCGTGGAGGGTTCGAAGGCGAGGGGATCGACCCCTTCACGGGTGCCGAGGTGCCCGCGGCCACGCTGGTGTGGCGGCTCGTGGATCTGCTGGGACCCGAGCTGGAGGCGGCCGGGGACTACGGTCATGTGACCCGCACGCTGATGGGCATGGTCCGCGAAGGATCGCCGGCGGCCCGCCAGCGGGCCGTCTTCGCACGCCGCCAGTCCGGCGCCGACCTGCTGCGCCACCTCGCGGACGAGACCGAGGCCTGCTGACGCACCCGCGAAGGCCCCCACGGCCCACGGGACGCACGGGCGTTGCCACGCCTCCACCCAGTCCGGGGCCCGCAGCTGTCCTGTCGACTCCTGCCGACCGTGCCGGTGTGGATCGGAGCCCTTCGGGTCGGAGGCACCGCTCCGGTCCCGGAGCGGTGCCTCCCTGCCCGGTGCCGTACTCGGCACCGGGTCGCCCGTGGATGGCCGACGCCGTCGGGGCATCGGAGCGTCAGCCATGCACCCTCGTCCCGGGCCCCGGACGAAGGCGGCCGACCGTACGGGGAACGGCCGGTATCCGCACGGTAGCGCGCACCGGCCGAGCAGCGGAGCGGCCGAGCGGACGGTGAAAGGACGGATGCCGAGGGGCCCATGGGCGTAGGGCCGGGGCCGGGCGGGTGAGCTCGACCGGAGGGGGCAGGAGGAGCCGTAGCCGTGCTGCGCGAACCACGGCAGCAGCATCCTTCAAGGACGGTCGGCCCGATGGTGCCGCCGCCACACGGTGGGGGTCAGGCCGGCCACCTGTCACCGGGCTGTCCGGCGCGGTGTTCCGTCGCGGACGCGGGCGAGACGGTCAGCAACCCGCCCCGCGGTGCGAGGGGTGCGGGTGAGTAGGGCGGTGCGCATGGGTCGCCGCCCTTCGTTTCCGACCCGCTGCGCGCGCGTGGGACGTACGAGGCGCACGGGACGGGCGGGCCTCGCCCCCACTGTCCGTCGCACCGGCTTACGTGCCTTCCCCCGATCGGCCCACAGGGGGCGGGGGACACAGGTGACGAACCATCAAGAACTGTGCATGGCGCAGCCGTTGATGCCTGGCGGACGGGAACGGCCGGTGCCCCCGGCAGGACTCGAACCTGCGGCCAAGCGCTTAGAAGGCGCCCGCTCTGTCCACTGAGCTACGGGGGCGGGACGGGTCCGGCGAGCGGCCTTCCCTGCCTCCGCCAGGCTAGTGCCGTGGCCGGAAGATCCGACCCGGAGGGGACGCGGCGGTGCCCGCTCCGGGGTCGGCGCCCGGTCGCACCGGATACGCCCGTGCGGTGGGGCGTGCGGCGCTACCCGTGGCGGTCGGTCCCCACGCGGACCTGTCGTCGGTCTCCCCGCGCCTGTGGAAGCCGGCGGATGCGGTCGCGCGGGCCGGCTCTCGCCGACGGCGCGCGTGCAGGGCGGGCCGCCGTGTGGCCCGGGAGGCCGGGACGCCGTCGGTGACTCGCCGGCTGCCCCGGGCCGGTTCCGACCTCGCACTCGACGCCGTGCTCGCGTAGACAGGGTGCTCCAGTACGTATGGGACCGGGCGCGAGTGGTGCTCGCCACGGCCTCGGCCGCCACGTGCGCCCCGTCCTCGTGGCGCAGCGGCCCCGCCGGCGCCGAAGCGGACGGACACGCGCGTGGTGCGCCGGGTCCGGCAATGGCCGGCCACCTGCCCGGCGCGCGCGGCCGGGCGGTGCGGGTCCGCCGCAACGCCCTGGAGGGCGCGCTCATGGCGGGCCGCCCGTGTGCGGTGCCCGGGGAACGGTCGGGGCCCGCTCCGGCCGCACGGGAGGAGGGCCGGTTCCGCCGGCCGGACCCTCCGGTCGGGGGATCGGGCCGCGCCACCACGCGGCGATGCTGGACACACCACTCCACCGCCGTGCCCGTACGCGGGCCGAGGAAGGCAGGTTCCGGTGAGCAAGTCAGAGGAAGGCAGGCACACCCCGGAGACGCCCGCGGCACCCGCGGCGCCTGCCCCGGAGGCCCGGACCGCCCCGGCCGCGTCGGGCGCACCGGCGGCGCCGAACGCCCCGGACCACCCCGAAACCCCGACCACTCCGCCTGCCCAGGTGGCACGGGGGGCGGTTCCGGTAGCACCGGCCATCCTGGCCCTCCTGGCTGCACCGGCTGCACCGGCTGCACCGGCTGCACCGGCCGAACCCGACAACCCGTCTGCCCCGGGTGCACCGGTGGCGCCGGGCGCACCGATCGACCCGGCCACAGTGCGTGCTCCCGCCTCCCCGCCAGCCCCAGCGGCTTCGGCCGCCCCGGCGGAGCTGCCCGGCCCGGCCGGGGCGACGCAGCGGGCCGGGGCCGCGCGGGAGTTCACGGTCCGGCAGCTCGTGGCCGCCGGGGTGGGGGTCGCCCTGGTCGCCGGCGCCGTGGGCGGTCTGATCGGAGCCTGGGGCTCGGGCATGCAGGCGACCCTGTCCCTGCGGCCCGCCTTCCTGGCCGGGTCACACGCGGCCGGCCCGGTACCCGGCGTCGCGGCGGAAGCGCTGCGCAGCACCGTCACCATCCAGGCCGAGCGCCCCGGGGTCCGGGCGGTGGGCACCGGGTTCTTCTTCGACTCCGCCGGCCACATCCTCACCAACGCCCACGTCGTCGACCCGGAGGGCGGGCCGGCCAAGCTCACCGTGACCTTCGCCGACGGGAGCACCGTCCCGGCCTCGCCCGTCGGCGTGGCCAAGGGCTACGACATCGCCGTGATCAAGCTCGACGGACGCCACCGCACCCCGCCGCCGCTGGCCCTCGGCGACTCCGACCGGGTGGAGATCGGCGAGCCCGTGGTCGCCGCCGGCGCGCCCTTCGACCTCGAGGGGACGATCACCTCCGGCATCCTCAGCTCCGTGGACCGACCGGTGACCACGCAGAACGGGACCGCGGTCGCGTACCTCAGCGCCCTCCAGACCGACGCCCCGATCAACCCGGGCAACTCCGGCGGCCCGCTGCTGGACGACTCGGGCAGAGTCATCGGCGTGAACTCGGCCATCAGCGCCGCGGCCACGCCCCAGGGCGGCACCGCCGCCAGCGTGGGCCTGGGATTCGCGATCCCCGTCAACCAGGCGAAGTGGGTCGCGGAGAACCTCCTGAAGCACGGCACGGTCCCGTACGCCCAGCTGGGCCTCGTCGCGGACGGCGGCTACGGCGGCACGGGCGTCCAGATCATGAAGAAGCCGCCCAAGGACGGCACCCCGGTGCTCGTCGCGGACGGCCCGGCCGCTCGGGCCGGGCTGCGGCCCGGAGACGTGATCACGGCTCTCGACGGACGGGTCGTCGCCAACCCCCCCGCGCTGATGAGCGCCGTCTGGGCGCACCGCCCCGACCAGAAGGTCGAGGTGACCTTCCTCCGCGACGGACGGTCCCGCACCGTCACGCTGGTACTGGGGCAGCGCACCACCGAAGAGTCTGCTCGTCGGAGCAGCTGATGCTCGATGCCGGGTACGTGAGGAACGCGCGAAGCCCCATGGGTGAGAGCGAGTCGGGAATTGCGGCGGGTGCCCTGTCGATTGCCCCATCTAATGCCCGGAGAGGGTAGGAGGTGACGGGACGTGCGGTGTGTGATGGAGACAGCATTATCGGCTGGCGGATTGTGGTGGTTCACCATTCTCTGTTCCGATTCATCAATGAGCAATACGGAGAAGTCATGGCAGTAGGTACGGTCAAGTGGTTCAACGGCGAAAAGGGTTTCGGGTTCATTTCCCCGGAAGTTCGGAGCGCCGATGTTTTCGTCCACTACAGTGCCATCGTTGGCAATGGTTTTAGGTCGCTCAACGAGGCGGACCGGGTTTCTTTCGATGTGGAGAAGGGTCCGAAGGGTCTGCAGGCAGTGAACGTGGTCGTCATCTCGCAGCCCGCGATCTCCCGCCTCTGAAGCGAAGTTGAAGAAAGTCGATCGGTAGGTCGATCGAAAGGAACTCGATATGCTGCCGAGAATTGCACTCTGACTTTCTTTCCGGCCTGCTTGACGGGACGGTGGGTCCGGTTGACTGGCGGGGGAGCCCCTGGTGGATGGTTTTCCGATAAGAAATCCGTCTCCATCAGGGGCTTCGTGCGCTTGGGGGGGCTGGACCTCACCGCCGACACGCCATCAGCTCGACCACCAGCGGGCGGTCCACAACGAGCCACCGATCAGCGTTCCTCGGGCGTGTGGTCGGCCGTCGCCTGCAACAGCACGGCCCGTTCCTGCGTACCGATCCGCTCACTTGACTCGGGACGACGCGTCGTCCGCCGCACCGGCCGGTCCGGCAGGCGGCCCGGAGGTGCGCGATCGGGCGCCCCGGCCGACATTGGGCCTACCCAACCGGTCCACCGTCAGCGGAAAGTGCCGATGTCCGCTCCCCTGTCCGTACGCCTGCCCCCCGACGGCTACGTCGTCTCGTGCGAGACCCTGGCCGGGATCGAGGGCCACGGCCCCACGTTGCTCGTGCAGGGGAAGACGGCCCTGGGGAGGCCGTGTCCCTGAGCCGGGGCCCTCGGGGCGGTCCGGCTGACGGTCTGCGGACGGGCGCGGATGACCGGCTAGACCCGCGCGGCGTGCGCGGAGGTCTGCAGGACCCAGGAGCCGTGTTCCAGGGCTGAGAACGCCGATTCCATGGCGTTGAGACGTTCGGACACCGCGGCCATCACGTCCGTGACGTCGGGGGACAGCCGGGCCCGCTCTTCGGCGGGCAGGCTGTTCCACAGGGCGCGGCACTTGGCCATGTTCGGCCGGAAGAGCTCCAGGCCGTACTCGGAGACCGCCCGGTGGGCGTGGTCGACGTCCGAGGTCGGGAACCCGTACGCACCCTCCCGGATCCGGAGCGCCAGGTCCCATGCGGGGCGCAGCCTGCCCCGGTCGCCCGTGAGGTCGGTGGTGATGCGGGTGATGGCCGATGAGGGTTCGCCGTAGACGATGTCCAGGAGGAGGAACTTCACCCGCCAGACTTCTTGGTGGCCCACTGTTTGTTCGGGCGTGCTGAACGTGTCCGCGATCGCGCCCTGCTCGGCCTTGGTGCGCAGGACGATCCGCTCCAGGCGGAGGTTGTCCGCGGTGAACGCGTGGACGAGCTCCCCGAACCGCAGGACCGCCTCCGAGAATGCCCACCGGGGCTCAGCTGCGGACACGGCCGCAGTCCTTGCTCGTGCTGACGACGGGGACTCGGCACGGCGGGACGCAGCAGCCGTCGGGGAGCAGCTCGCCGGTGTCGTCGAAACGCGTCACCCCGTTGCAGAGCCGTGCCCAGCCCTGTTCCGGGCGGTGGTGCACGGTCACGGCGGCGTCCCGGTCGGGGGAGGTGGCTGACGGGCAGGTCGGTTCATGTGTGCACATCGTGCTTCCTTCTGGAGTAGCGGCACTGGTACCCGGGGGCCGTGGCGGTGCGGATACAGCGCTGCGCCCGCTCCCGGGATCGCATTCTGCTGCCGGAACCGGGGCCGACCCACCGCGTACGGTCAAGCCTTCGGGCAGCACCCGGGCGGCCGTACCGCGGCCCGGCCGGAGCACCGCTGACCGGGCGCGGGCGGTCAGCGCGGCCGCGTCTGCGGAGGCACTCGGCGCGATCGCACACCGCGAGCCGGGCGCGGGAGGAGACCGTCCGGCGTCGGCCGGGGCACCGGGGCCCCGTGGCGTGCGGCCAGCGCCCGCAGCTCGGCGGCCGTCTGCGTATCGCCCATCTCCGCCATGCACCGAGCGATGCTCAACAGCGCGCGGCGGGTTCCGGCACAGTCCTTCTCGTCGACGCTGTGGTCGAGCCAGAGGAGGGAGAACTCCGCCCGGTCCGCAGCGTCGAGGGCATCCCTTTCATCCATGACCAGGACTGTAAGGGCGCCACCGGCACGGCCGACCGGGCCGATCAGCCGCCATTGGGGAGGAGGCGCGGACCCTCCGACCGGGGGAGGCGCCGTATCCACCGGTGCCCGGGATCCGGGGCGCTTCGGCCGGTGCGCCGTCCTCCGCCCGCCGGGCCGATCCGAGGGGGCGGCGGCACCGGCCGCGGGCGGACAGTGGTGGGCATGAACTCCAGCATCAGACGTACGGTCGTCCTGCGCGTCCTGCTCTGCGCGGGAATGGTGGCCCTCGTCTGGACCGGCGCCGTGCACGGCGCGGAACCGGACGCCGCGCACGCCGGGGCCTCCCGGCGAGCCCTGGGCACGCTCGTGAAGCTCGCAGGCGAGCGGATGATGACCGCCGACACGGTCGCCGCGGCGAAATGGGGCACGTCCCAGCCGATCGACGATGCGGCTCGGGAACAGGTGGTACTCGAAGATGCCCTCGCGCGGGGTGCGGAACTGGGCATCCCGCCGGCCACCGTCAGCCGGATCTTCGAGGACCAGATCGCGGCGAACAAGACCGTCCAGCGGGCGCTCTACTCCGCATGGCAGGCCGCGCCCGAGAAGCGGCCGACCCATCGGCCCGACCTGAGCACTCAGGTGCGCCCGGTACTCGACCGCATCGACGGACGGTTGCTGACCGCCATCCGCGATGCGCAGCCCCTGCTGACCCGCCCCGGCTGCGGAGCGGCTCTGGACCGGGCGAAGGCGGCAGCGGCCGCCGAGATGGGGCTGGACGCCGTCCACCGGGAAGGACTGGACCGGGCCCTGGTCCGCATCTGCGCGGCCCCCTCGTCCTGACCCGCCCCGCTGAAGCTCTGGCGGATCCGTGGTGAGCGGCCAAGGCCACGCCCGCCCGGGCGGCCGTCAGCCGGTGAAGGTCAGGTGCTCCGCGGTGGTGTTCAGGCGTACCGCCCGGTCGGAAACCGGGATCGTGCACCCCTCCGTCGAACTGCAGCTCGCGCAGCCGATCAGTACCGTGGCCTCGCCCGGACCGGTCGCGCGGATCGGCAGGCGGGTCGTCACCGGGCCGTCGGGGTACACGGGTACGGCGGTGCTCACGCCCGGCACCCCGATTTCCTCGACGGGCGCTTCGGAGGTGAGCCGGCCCGCCGCGGCCACCTTGCCGGTGGGCCGTACCTGCGTGGGCCGGCCGGCCCCCTCGACCCCCTCCGCGGGCAGCGTGGCGCTGTAGAGGTGGAAGCCGGCCTCGTCGGGGGTGAAGGTGGCAACCAGGGTGCCGCCGGAGGAGTTCCAGTCTTCCTCTCACCGGGCTGCGGACGTGCCCGCGAGCCGAAGTTGCAGGGTGTGGACCATGTCGGTCCAGATGCCGGTGGCCAGGAGCAGACCCACCAGGACGAGCATGGCGCCGCCGGCTCGCATGACGGTGCGGTGGTGGTTCTTGGCCAGGCGGAATGCGCCCGGCGCGCGTCGGAACGCCAGGGCCGCGACCATGAACGGGGCGCCGAGCCCGGCGCAGTGGCAGACCATCAGCAGCGCCCTCCGCCCGGTGCTCGCCTCGTTCCAAGGCAGTGCCTGCAAGCGGGTGACCGGTCCGGAGATGGCCATCGCGATCCGGCCCTGGCGGTCGATGGCCAGGGTGGAGGGGATCGCCCGGGGGTTGAGCAGCGTCGGCGGGTAGGCCGTCAGCAGGGCCCCGTCGGGGTCGTGGATGCTCGGGTAGTGCAGCAGTTCGTACGCCCTCTCGAACTGCCGGGCCGGTCTGGTCCGGCAGTCGCGGACGTTGACGCCGGGCATCCGTACGCCGTGCGGCGCGGTGGCGGCGCGCAGCGCCGGTTCGCTGCCGTCGAGGGCCTTGCCGGCGGTGTCGGGGGCCGGCTTCCGGTCGGCCGCCGGGAGCACCGCTGCCGTCTCGGCCGTACCGGCTCCGCCCGCCCCGGCCCTCGATCCCGCCGGTGCCGCGGAGTCACCGGCGCAGCCGGCGGCAGCCAGGGACAGGGGGAGCAGCGGCAGGGCGCCCGCCTCGCGGGCGCGGAGTGACCGGTGGCCCCGCGCCATCAGGCCCACTGTCGCAGGAAGGCGCCCAGACCGTCGTTGGTGAGCTTCGGGTTGCCCGTGGTGTAGGTCTGGGTCGTCACTTCCCCCTTGGAGTTGAGGACGACGAGGACCGGCATCGCGTAGGCCTTCCCCTTCTGGGCAGGGCAGTAGCCGGTGAGCATCTCGAAGCCGGCGCTGATGTCGACCTTGACGACGTGGTAGGACGCGTCGAGGACCGCGCCCACGGTGCTGCCGCCGAAGACCTTGTCCGCGGCCCTGCAGTTGCCACATCCGTTGGAACCGAAGTCGATCAGCACCTTCTTCCCGTCGGCGGCAGCCGCCGTGAGCGCCTCCTTGACCGCCGCGCTGCCGTCGGAGCCTTCGTCGTACCCGGCCGTGAAGCCGGAGTGGCCCGACCCGGAGCCGGTCTTGGGGGCAGCACCGGTGTCCGGCTTCGCGGACTTGGGGCTCGGTACGGCGGCCTTCGCGGCCGCCTTCTGCCGGGCGGGCGTCGTGGCAGCGGCAGCGGCGGGGACAGCGGCAGCCGGTGCGGCGGGCGCGGAGGGCGCGGAGGCGGAGGCCGCGGCCGACGGGGCCGGGCCCGCGGTGGACGGATCGACAGGCGCCGCCCCTGCGTTGAGGGCCTGCGGGTCGGCCGGCGCCTGGGCCGTGGAGGTGTCCGGCGCCACGGCGGCCGCGACGCTCTCCGTGCCCCCGCTGCGGGTCTGGCTGCTGATCTGGGCACTCGCGAATGCGGCACCGGCGACGGTGAGGGAGACGGCCGAGAAACGGACGAACCCCGGTATCCGGGAGGTGCGGTGGCGTCGGTGTGCGGCCATGGCGAAACAACCCCTTGTCGTGGAGGATCCCTCCGGACCGGCTGCGGCCGTCCGGAGCGGCGTCAGAATTCCGGACGTCGTGGTGCGCGCCGGTACGGAGATCAGTTCTGACCGGTCGTGAGCCTAGGGGCGATCGCACCGGCCGGACCGCTTCTGACGGTTGTCATCAGGAAGCCATAAGGAACCGCACAGGTACGCGTGGTCCGGCCGCCCGGCCGCCCGCTCGTCCGCTCGTCCCATCGGGGGAGTCCGGCCGGATTCGGGCGGACGTGCCCGGTACGGGCGATTCCAGCAGCCACCCCTGCCCGCATCCGTGGCAGGGGCGGTCCCGGACGCGGACGCGGACGCGGACGACGCAGGCCAGGCCCGGCCCGGTCTGCACCCCCTGACCGCACCCCGTCACAGACGGGACTCGAGCACGCTCGCCCGCGCGGTCGGTGTGGCCTCGCGGTGTTCTGCGAACGTCGGCCGTTGCTGCCTTCCCGCCCTGGGACGGAACCGTGTGGAGCCCCGGCCCGTTCCGCACTCGGGCGACGGCCGGCGCGGTGAGGCCGTCCGCGGTGCACGACCGTCACACGAGGTGGTGGCGCAGGAGGCGGGAAGGAGACCGCATCAGTTCCCCGGAGGCTTCTCGGGGGCTCCGCGCCGGCGCCCTTGTCCGCCCCGCGCGACCAGGCACGCCGGTACGGCCACGGCCGCGCACACGTACAGCAGCGCCGGGTAGTCCAGCGCGTGCAGGATGTGGCCGCCCGCCGCGCCGACCACGGACAGGCCCACGAACAGGGCGCTGTTGTTCCACGACAGCATCGCCGTCGCCCGGTGCGGGAACATGTCGACCAGGTGCCGCTGCTGGGCGGGGAAGAAGGCGTATGCGACCACCGCGAAGAGCCCCAGCGCACAGGCCAGTGCCCAGGTGACGGGGTACACCAGGGCCACGACGACCTCCAGTACGGCGGTCAGCGCCAGCGCGGTACGGGTGACCCGTACCGCGCCCGCCCGGTCGGCGATGCGGCCGCCGGCCTGCCCCCCGACCACGGCGCCGATTCCGTACACGACCAGCAGCCACACGACGGAGCCCGCCCTGCCGTCGGCGTGCAGTGCGACGGCCAGGAAGGTGTAGAGGCCGTACACGGAGAACGCCCACAGCCCCGTCACGGCGACGGCGGACACCGCGGTGCCGGCGCCGGTCCCGACGTCCCCGCGCGGCGCGGCGGCCGGCGCGACGACGGGCCGGGCCCGCCAGACGAAGGCGTGCGGGAAGGCCAGCAAGAAGGTGCCCGCGGCCAGGATGACGAAGGCGGACTGCCAGCCCAGGTGCCGCCCAAGCAGCGAACCGGCCGGGGCGCCCACCCACAGGGCAGTCAGCAGGCCCGATCCCACCACGGCCAGCACTTGGGCCCGGGCCTGGGGCCGGGCCCGCGTGCTGACCAGCGCGTACACCGTGGGGCCGGTGGCCGCGGCCGCGATCCCGGCCACCACACGGGTCGCCAGCAGCAGTCCGAAGTCCGGTGCCACGGCGGTCGCGGCGTTGGCCGCCGAGAACAGCACCAGGGCGGCCACCAGCACGGTCGCCCGGTCCCACCGGTCCGAGAGCCAGCCGGCGAAGGGCGAGGCCACCACGTACGCGACGGCGAAGGCCGTGATCAGCAGGCCGGTACTGGCCGGGGAGACGCCGAGCGATTCGGCGATGGCCGGGAGCAGCGGCGCCACCACGAACAGATCGGTCCCCACCATGAACTGGGTGAGCCAGGCCAGTGCGACCGGCCCGGCGGTCAGCCCGGGTGCCTCCTCCACCGCTCGCTCACCGTGTGCCGGGTGCATGTTTCCGACTTTAGATTTCTTCCGCGGCGCCTGCACTTCCCCGCCCCGCGGCCACCGCGGGGCATCGCGGGCGCCCGCTCCGCAGGCGTCGTACGGTGGCAGCACGGGTATGGGACCACCCCGGCGTGCCTGGGGACGTGGCGGAAGGACGGCGCATGCGCATCGGTGTCTCCGGCACCCACGGCACGGGCAAGACCACGCTGGTCGAGGAGCTCTGCGTGCGGCTTCCCGGCCACGAGCCCGTCGACGAGCCGTACCTGCTGCTGATGGAGGACGACTACCTGTTCGGCGATCCTCCGACGCTCGACGACTACCGGATGCAGCTGAGGACCTCCTTGGCGCTGCTGCGCACCCCCGGGGCCGACGTCGTCTTCGACCGCACGCCCGTGGACCTCCTCGCCTACCTGGCGGCGTACGGCCGCGAGGTGGAGCAGGAGGTCGCGCGGGACGTGCTGGAGGCGGCCATGTCGAGCCTGGACCTCCTCGTGCTGCTGCGGGTGACCACCGAGACCGAGCGGCTGCTGCCCGAACCGGACCTGCCGGACCTGCGCGAGGCCGTGGACGGCGCTCTGGCGGAAATCGTCCACACCGATCCGCTGGACGCCTGGCCCGGGCTGCCGGTACTCGAGCCGACGGGCCCGCTGGACCGGCGGACCGAGGCGGTCCTGGGGGCGCTGGCGGGACTCGAATGACTCCGCCGGCGGCACGAGATCTCCGGCTCGATGGCTGGGGTCACGCCGCCGTTCCCATCAGCCGGCTGATGGGAACACGGAACAGATAGACGACCAGACCGGCCAGGGTGGCGACGGCCGCCTCGATCGCAACCGCGGGCATGGCGTCCGGATTCACGTGCGCCATGCACAGCAGTCCGGTGTCGGAGTCGCCCGCGGTGACGGACAGGAACCACACGCCGAGCATCTGGCTGCAGTACATCCGGGGGGCCAGACCGCGCGGGTGTCCGAAGAGGTCCTTGCCCGGGGGTGTCGGTGCGGCCGGCGGCGGGCGGGTCATGGTGGAGGGCAACGTGACTTCTGGGGGCCGCAGTGGCGCCGTGTCCCGCTGCGATGTGCATGAACGGGCAGGTCACGGGGTGGGGCGGTGGCCTGGGGGCCGGTTCCCTCAAGTCTGTCCGGGCGGGCAGGGTGGGCCGATCCCCCGGTGGTGGGACCGGCCGGGGGAGAAGCGTGCCCACCGTTGTGTGCGGGCCGTCCGTGTCAGTGCTGGCCGGGGCAGGGCCCGGACGGCTCCGTGTTGTCGTCGGCGGGCCAGCAGCGGAGGGCGTAGTGCCGGCGGAGCTCGTCGAGGAGCAGTTCGTCGTGCTCGCCGTCGGAGTACTCGCACAAGGCCGTGCGGCCCTCTTGGGACTGGTCGAAGGAGAGGATCAGCAGCAGGTCGGGGCCGGTGCCGTCCTTCTCCTTCCGCTCCCAGACCTGGCCCGGTGCGGCGGTGACGTATACGTAGCCGTCGGCGTATGCCTGGCACGCCAGGTGCAGGGCCCGGTCGGCGGGGAGGTGGTCGTGTTCCACCAGCCGGTCGCGGTAGAGCTTGACCAGCTCGGCCGCCCGGGCCTGGCCCACGGCCAGGTCGATCCTCGTGTGCGTCGTCATCGCGGCTCGCTTCCCGGGCCGTTCGCAGGGGGTGTCACCGGAGCTCCGCCGGGAGCGTGCGGGCGGTGTCGACCGGGACGGTGCGCACCAGCTTGCCCCACACGGCCATGCGGTAGTCCGAGGTGTACTTGGGGGTGCAGGTGGTCAGGGTGATGTAGCGGCCGGGTTTGGTGTACCCCGAGCCCTCGGGGACCGGCTCGATGATGCCGGTGTTGTTGATGGACGTCTTCGGCAGGGTCTTGTCGAGTTTGTAGACGTACCAGGTGTCGCGGGTCTCGACGGCCACCACGTCGCCCGCCCGCAGCTTGTCCATGTTGTGGAACTTCGCGCCGTGGCCGTCGCGGTGCGCCGCCAGCGCGAAGTTGCCGGTCTTGTCCCAGGGCATCGCGGAGTGCGGGTACGCACCCGCCACTCCCTTGTCCAGGACGCTCTGGGCGGTCCCGGGCTCGATCAGGATCGGTGACTCGCTCATGCGCGGTGCGTACAGGAAACCGATGGAGTCCCCCGGGAGCGGCTTGCGCGGAGTGTTTCCGGCCGAGCGCTGCTGCTGCCAGTCCTTGCGCACCTCCGAGGACGTGCTCTGCGCGGCCCGGTCCGCGAAGTAGTCCGTGCCCCACAGGGAGTACGCCGTGTAGAGCCCGAGGAGCAGTCCCATGGCGCAGAGGAACACGCCGATCCGGCCGGCGGGCGAACCGCTCCGGCGGGTCCGGCTGCGGTGCGGGCCGTCCCGGCGGTCACCCCGACGGGCGTCGTGGTCGGCGTCCCGGCGGCCTCTCCGGCGGTCGTCCCGGCGGCGGCCGGAAGCGTCCTGCCGGGCCCGTCGGCGCGGGCCGAGGTCGTCCCGGTCCGGCTCCCGCCGGCGGGATGCCGTACGGCGGGCTGGGCCGGAGGCCGGGCGGCGCGCCCTGGAGGACGGCGGGTGGGGCATGTCGGTTCCTGGTGCTCGGTGGTCTTGCCCCGCCGGCGTGTGCCGGGCGGGGTAAAGGAACGATGCCCCGGCGCGGAGCCGGGCGGAGCCACCACCGGGGTAGACATCGGGGCAGTCCGGCTGCGCGCGCGGCCTTCCGGCGGCCGTGCGCACGGCGTGCGGGGGGAGGGCGCCGGGGGAAGGTGCGGGGACGCCCGGTGGTCCCCCTGTAGGCGGTCCGGAAGCAGGAGGCGGCGGTCGGCCCGGGGTTGCCAGGGTGAGCCGTGCCGGATCGAGAACCCGGCAGGTGCACGGCTGAGCGAAGGCATCCTCACCCCCCGGATGCGCACACTCCCCGGCACCACTGCCCCTGCCGGGCGCGGTCCCTCGAGGACCGCGCCCGGCAATGTGCGCACGGGGTGCCGGCCGCGCTCACCGGCCGAGTGCGGCGGTCATCATGCGGGCCGCGACCGGCGCCGCCAGACGTCCGCCGGAGATGGCGGAGCGACCGGTGGCCGAGTCCCGGACCCACACCGCCACGGCGACCCGACGGCCGCCCTTGTCCGCGTAGGCGGTGAACCAGGCGTACGGGTTCTTGCTGTTGCCGACACCGCGCTGGGCGGTTCCGGTCTTGCCGCCGACCACGGCGCCGGGCACGCGGGCGGAGGCTCCCCCTCCCATGCGGACGACCGTCTCCATCGCGCTGTGCAATTCCTGCGCGGTCCGGGGGCTGATCACCTGCTCGGGGCGGGTGCGGGGGGTCTTCTGCAAGGCCTTGCCCCCACTGTCGGTGACCTCCGAGACCAGGTACGGGGCGGCCAGCTTGCCGTCGTCGTCGATGACCGCGGAGACCATGGCCATCTGGAGCGGTGTGGCGGTGACGTCGAACTGGCCGATGCCGGTGAGCGCGAGCGAGGAGGGGGCCATGGGGGAGGTGGGGTACACGCTGGTCGCGGCCCGGACGGGGATGTCCTGCCCGGGTTCGTCGAAGCCGAACTTCTCGGCCATCGCGAGCATCTTCGGCTGGCCCAGATCGTGGGCGGCCTTCGCGAAGACGTTGTTGCAGGAGTAGCGCAGGGCGGTACGCAGGCTGGCGTCGCGACACGGGGCGGACGCCTGCTCGTTGGGCAGGGACGTGCGGGTGCCGGGCAGGGTGTACGGCACGGGGCTGCGGGTCGGAGCGTCCACCGAGGGGTAGAGCCCGTCCTCCAGCGCCGCGGCGGCGGTGACCAGCTTGAAGGCGGAGCCGGGCGCGGCGGGTTCGCGCAGCGCCAGATTGGCCATGGCCCGCCCGCGGTCGGCCGACAACTGCTTCCAGGCCTCCGAGGCTCCCGAGCCGCCGGAGATGCGCCCCGGGTCGTACGACGGCGAGCTCACCAGGGCCAGGACGGCCCCGGTGGACGGGTCGATGGCCACCGCCCCGCCCGAGGCGCCGTGCAGGGCTTCGTAGCCCGCCTTCTGCACGGCCGGGTCGATGGTGGTCAGGACGGCCCCGGGTCGGCCGGGGCTGTTGGTCAGGACGTCCAGCGGGGATTTCAGCCGGGTGTCGGTGCCGTCGAGGACACCCCGATAGAGGTTCTCCAGCATGGTGGTGCCGTAGATCTGGGAGTCGTACCCGGTCACGGGGGCGTAGAGCGGGCCGTCCGGGTAGGTGCGCCGGTAGGCGAAGGTGCCGGACCCGGTGTGGCGGGAGCCGGTCACCGGCCGCCCGCCGGCGTAGATGTCGCCCCGCGGCCGGGCGTAGCGCATGAGGGAGGCCCGCCGGTTGAGGGGGTTGTCGGCGAGTGCCCTGCCCTCGTACGCCTGGACCCAGCTGGCGCGCAGCAGCAGGGCCAGCACCATGAGGAGGAGCAGCACCGCTGTGCGTCTGGTGGCCGTGTTCACGGCATGGGCTCCCGTCCGCCCCCTGGCCGGGGGCTGCTGCTCTGTTGGCTCTGGCGGGGCCGCCCGGTCGTCGGTCCTCGGTGCCGGGCCCCTGGCCCAGGGTTCCCGGCGCGCGGTGCCACCGGTTCCGCCGGACGGGGGGGCCGTTCGGTGGAGGAGCACTCGACCGGTGGAGGGGCTGTGTCCCCGTGTTGTGTGGCTCGATGGCCGATGCCCCGGGGTGCTCGGCCCGGTTCTCATTACAGAAGCAGTAGAACGGGCATATCGGTCAATATCCGGCATACAGTCAGATCGGGATGGACCATGAACGCGACCCCGTACACCTCACCGGCCGCCCTCCGACCGGAGGGCCGGGACGAAGCGGTCCGCGAGGCTCGCCGGATGGTTTCCGACGTCCTCGACGAGTGCCGCCGCGCGGGATGCGAAGCTGCCGGGAGCCGCGCAGACGACGTCCTGCTGGTCGTCTCCGAACTGGTCACCAATGCGTGTCGGCACGGTGGCGGCGCCGACGAGGTCCGGGTCCGGTGGCAGCGGGGGGAGCTGGTCGTGGAGGTCGAGGACGCGTCGGACGTGGTCCCCAGGGAGCCCGCGGACGAGGCGAAGGGCGAGGCTGGGGGCTACGGATGCCAGCTGGTGACCGCGCTCGCCGACCACTGGGGGGTGGTGTCCCGGCGTCGCAGGGCGGCAGCGGCGGAACCGGCCCGCGGCAAGACGGTCTACGCGGGCTTCGACCTCGCCTGAGCACGTCCCGCGCGTGGGTCCCTCGCCGTACGAGTGCCGGGGCACCGGGGCATTGGGGCGGAGGGGGTCAGGCCGGGGTACCGAAGCTCTGGGTCCACCAGGGGCCGCCGCCGCTGTTGATGCCGACGCCGATCTCGGTGAAGGAACAGTTGAGGATGTTGGCCCGGTGGCCGGGGCTGTTCATCCAGGAGTCCATCACGGCCGCCGCGTCGCGCTGGCCCATCGCTATGTTCTCGCCGGTCTGGGACCAGGAGTAGCCGGCCGCCTCGACGCGGTCCTTCGGCTGTGAGCCGTCCGATCCCGTGTGGGAGAAGTTCCCCGTGGCGGCCATGCTGTCGCTGTAGGACTGGGCCGCCTTCGTCAGGACGGGGTCGGTCTTCAGGGCAGGGCACCCGGCGGCCGCGCGCTCGACGTTCACCAGACGGACGACCTCTTGGGCATCGCTGCTCCCAGAGGCCCGGGAGGCGCTCCCGGAGGCCTGGGAGGCGCTCCCGGAGGCCTGGGAGCCGGCGTCGGGCGGGGGCGCCGGAGTCTTCTTGGCCGGGGTCTTGCTCGGGGCCGGCGCGGGCTTCTTGGAGCTTCGGTTCGGCGCGGGGGCCTTGGACGCCGTAGGGGTCGCCTTGGGCGACGGCGCCCGGGAGGCGGTGCGACTGGGCGTGACGGCCGGTTTCGACGATGTGTGGGCCGACGCGGACGGAGTCCGGGGAGGGGCGCTGGAGGAGGGTACGCCGAAGGCGGTGGTGGCCGGGACGTCGGCCGGGGAGCGCAGGAGGTCCATCCCCGCCACGCAGGCCGCCGCGAGGGCCAGGCTGCCCACGCCGGTCAGGGCTGCCTTGACGCGCAACGGCGTGGGCGCGCGGTGTGCACGGCGTCGGCGGGCGGTACGGGGGCTCATGGTGGGACCTCCTTAGGTGGGGGCAGGGGTAGGGGCATGGGCAGAGGGGCGGGGCGCGGGCGGGCCGAAGCCGGGGCGAGGGAGATCGCCGAGGCCGCGGAGCGCGCCGGGCCGACCGGTTCCGCCACGACGGCAACCGTCCCGCCCACTGCCGTGGACCCGGCCGGGAACCGTGGCGGTGGACCGGAGGCGAGTCGACCTCGATCGAGGAGAGATGTCCGAAGCTCCCGCGTCCGTCACACGAGGCGGACCGCTCCGGAGGGCGGGTCGTAGGCCATGCTCCGTTCGGCCACGCCGGTCGACGGGTTCTGCGCACCGACGAACTTCCCGCCGCCGATGTAGATGGCGACGTGGTAGGCGCTGCCCTTGCCGCCCCAGTAGAGGATGTCGCCGGGCTTGAGGGCACTGAGCGGGACCGCCCGACCGAGCCTGGACTGGTCCTGGGAGACGCGCGGCAGATTGATCCCGGCCGCCTTGTACGCCGCCTGCACGAGCCCGGAGCAGTCGTATCCGGCCCTGCTCGTGCCACCGTAGACGTACGCGCCCCCCACCTGGGCCCGGGCGAACGCGACGGCTGCCGCGGCCCCCTTGACGGGCGCCGGGAGCGCGGATTTCGGCTGGCCGGCCTTGGCCTTGGCCTTGCCGGCCTGGGCCTGGGCCTTGGCGGCCTTGGCGCGGGCCGCCTCCTCCTTGGCTGCCTTCTCCCGCGCGGCCTTCTGCGCCGCTGCCTTCTCCTGCGCGGCCTTCTGCGCCGCCGCTTTCTCCTGCGCGGCCTTCTGTGCGGCCGCCTTCTGCGCCGCTGCCTTCTTCGCGGCCGCCTCCCGTGCGAACCGGTCGGCCGTCTCCGAGATGGCGTCCGAGGTCACGGCCGAGCTGGAATGCAGCAGGGATCTCAGGTCCAGCTCCATCGTGACGGTGTGGCGGTCCCGGTCGTCCTCCTTCGCGTCGGCCGCCACCGGGGCGACCGCTGCGACGGTGCCGAGCACCCCGGTGACCACACCGGTGCGCATGGCCGTGACGCCCGCCACGCCGCCCGGCTTGCGGTGCCTGCCGGACAGCGGCCTGCCGGGCGGTGAATGGGGGCGCCACGAGGTCCGGTCGGAGTCGGCCGGGCGGTCGGAACTGGTCGTGCGGTCGTGGTGGGACATGGGGAACCATCCTTATCGGTTGCCGCTCATGGGCGGTCAGCGTCTGCGTCTGGGGTCTGCGGACGGCGCGGGGGAAGGCCGCGCAACTGAACGTGATCTGTCAAGGCGTCGGCGAGGGGGGCCACGGGGGCCACGGCGGGTCGGCGGGGGGATCCCCGCCAGGGAACGAGGGATCGGACGGCGGGGTAGGCGGCGGGGGCGACCCGTCCCCGTCGCCCGGCAGCGGGTCGTCCGACGGATCCGGGACGACCGGGGGATCCGAGGGACTGGGGTCCGCCGGGGACGGGGACGCCGGGGGCGTGGCGGGCGTCGGGACCACCAGGGTGGAGCCAGGCCGGTTCCCGTCGTCGGGGGCCGGCCGTCGGGAGCCGCCGGAATCGTCGTCCGTGTCCGAGGACGTTCCGGTGCCGCTCGACGTGCGGAAGTTCTTGACCGCGGTGTCCGCGAGGGCGGCCTTGGTGTAGGAGGCCCACACGCGCGCCGGGAAGCCGCCACCGCCGCTGCTCTGGCCGCCCAGGCCGCTCAGGCTCTGGCGGGCGTGCGAGGTGGGTTCTTCGCGGAAGACGCCCACCGAGGTCGTCAGCTCGGGCGTGTACCCGATGAACCAGATCGACTTGTGCTCGTTCGTCGTGCCGGTCTTGCCCGCCGCCGGCCGCCCGGCTGCCTGAGCTGCCCGGCCACTGCCGTACGAGGCGTTCACCGTGGAGCGGAGCACGTCGGTGACGGAGTCCGCGGTCTCGGTGCTGAAGGCCCGGGCCGACTTCGCCTCGGGCAGCTCCCGCTGCTCCTCGCCGTGGCTCAGTTCCAGGACCAGCCGCGGGTCGTGGCGTACGCCCCGGTCGGCGAAGGTGGCGTACGCGCCCGCCAGGTCCAGGGCGCTGGGCGTGGCGACGCCCAGCGGCAGGGACGGGACCGCGCTGAGTTCGGGGGTGGTGTCGGGCAGGCCCGCGGCGACGGCCGCCTTGCGGACCGATCCGAGGCCGGCGTCCGCGGCGAGCTGCACGAACACGGTGTTGATCGACCTGGCCATAGCCTCGCGGACCGAGATCTGTCCGTAGCTCTTGCCGCCCTGGTTGCCCGGGGCGTACCCGCTGGGCGAGGTGTACCCGTTGTTCCCGTCGTACCGGGTCCGGGCCCCGATCCGCTGCCCGCTGGAGTTGGTCGCGTTCCCCTCCAGGGCGGCGGCGTAGGCGAAGGGCTTGAAGGTGGAGCCCGCCTGGACGTCGTGCCGGGTGGCGTCGTTGACGAACTGCTTGAGGTAGTCGGGGCCGCCGTAGAGGGCGACGACCTTGCCGGAGTCGTTCTCCACGGAGGCCGCGCCCGCCCGCACGTTGCGGTCGGCCTCACGGCTCTGCGGCTTCAGTTTGGAGCGCAACTCCTTGTCGACGGCGGTGACGAGGTCGGCCTGCTTGGCCTTGTCGAAGGTCGTCTTGATCCGCCAGCCCCCGGCGTCGAGCTCCGCCTCGGTCACCGTGCCGCCGGCGACGAGGTAGTCGCGCGCCGCCTGCATCAGATAGCCGTTCTGGCCCCCCATGCCCTCGTCCCGCTTGGGGGCGACGGGCTCGGGGAAGACGGCGGCCGCACGTTCCTCGGCGGTGATCGCGCCCGTGGCGCGCATGCCGTCCATGACGTAGTTCCAGCGGGCGACGGCGCGGTCGCGGTACTCGGGGGACTGCTTGACGTCGTACCGGCTCGGGGCATTGAGCAGCGTGGCGAGGTAGGCGCCCTGAGCGGCGGTGAGGTCCCTGGCGTCGACCCCGTAGTACGACTGGGCCGCGGACTGGATGCCGTAGGCGCCGCGGCCGTAGTAGCTGGTGTTGAGGTAGCCCTGGAGGATCTCGTCCTTGGACATGTTCTGGTTGACCTTGACCGCGATGAAGAGCTCCTTGAACTTCCGCGTCAGGGAGGTCTCCTGGGTCAGGTAGTGATTCTTCACGTACTGCTGCGTCAGACCGGAGCCGCCCTGGCGGGAGCCGCCGGTCAGGTTCTTGAGGGCGGCCCGCCCGATGCCGCTGAACGAGATGGCGGGGTCGGTGTAGAAGCTGCGGTCCTCCGCGGCGAGCGTCGCCTGCTGGGCGGCCTTGGAGATCTGCGCCAGCGTCACGCTGGTGCGCCGCGCCACGCCGGAGCGGCCGATCTCGCTGCCGTCCTGGTAAAGCCAGACGTTGCTCTCGGCGACGGCCTTCTTGTTCGGGTCCGGGACGTCCACCAGGAGGTAGCCCGCCCCGAACAGCCCCATCAGCAGGAGCAGGCCGCCCAGAGCGCCCCACAGGAGCGCTTTGGGCCGCGGCACGAAGCGGCGCCACCCGGTACGGAGCCGGGCGGGTGGTCCACCCGCCCGTCCCCGGACGGACGCAGGGTCGCCGCCGGCGGGGCCGCGCCGGTCCGCCCGGCCCCCTCCGGGGCTCGGCTCGGCTCGGCCGCCGGCGCCGAACGGCTGCCGGTCGCGGTGTTGTTCGCGGTGTGCACGCATGCCGCAGAAGCTACGGACGGCTTCCTTAACGGGGGGTTGCGGGCGGCTCGGCGCCGGGCAACGGGAGCGCCGGTGGACCCCGGCCACCGGGCGGCGCAGCATCGGTGGCCCACCCGCCACCTCCGAAGGAAGACCCGACATGATCCCCCTGACCGCCGTACCTCAGCAGGACCCCTTCGCCCACGAGGTCCCCTCCTTGGGAGCCTTCTCCGACCCCGCATCCGTCTTCGTGCCGGCGCACGCACCCGTGGCGTCCGGCGCACGGGAGTACGTTCCCGCCCCGGTGCCCGCGCCCAGCAGGGTGAACACCCCCGTGTACGACGAGATGGTGGCCGAATGGTCGGCGTTCGGCCGCTACTGGCCCGGAGCCGACGATCACGCTGTCGCAGGCCTCTTCGGCCACGGCCCGTACCCCGCCGCGCCGTTCGGTTCCTGGGAGGGCGGGCGCTGACCCGGGTGGCCGCACGGGGAGCGAACGGGCAGCCCTCGGGCCGGCCGTCCGGGCACGTCAAGCCTCCCGCAACGTCCGGACAGGCCTGCGCCAAGGCCCGTGCCGCACGGCCGTCCGCCGGTCGGTGGCCCGCCGGACCACCCGAGCGGCTGACCGGTCGGGGGAGGGGCGCGTACTCGACACCGCGATTGAGTGGTGGTGCGTACGGGCGGGCAGCGGCACGACGCACCGCAGGGGGACCTCCCGGCGGCGGCCGGAGCAGGCGCGCCCGGACACATCCGTACGGCCACAGCACCCCACGGAGATCCCCATGACCCAGCACGACGTCCGCCATGTCCACGGCGGCCCGTCCACCGCCGACGCCACCACCGTGCCGCACTCGTGCGAGCGGCCGTGCACCGCCTGCCCCGGGGCCCCGGAGCAGGCTCCGGTGTGCTTCGGCCACGACCCGGAGCGCGGCTACTTCTGGCGCTGCCGTCTGTGCATGGTCCTCCACCAGGGGTTCGCCACCGAGGAGGAGGCCCGGGCCATGCTGCGCGCTCACTGCCGGCTCCGCCGCGTTGAACACTGTGTCGGCGCCGCGGTGCGCCGCAAGCGCGCCGCCGGAGCCGAGGGCGGCCTCGACCTCACCCGGGCCGAACTGGCCGAAGCCCTGGTCCGAGACCCGTCCGCCGGCGTGCCGTCGACCTGAGGCGGCCCAGTAGGGCTTTGTTGGTTGGTGTCGTAGGGGTGCCCCGGGGGACCAGATCCCTGGCGGGAATGTCGGCGGGCAGGTTCGAGATCCAGTACGTCACCGTCTCCGCTTCACCCTCGGGCCACTGGGCGACCAGCCAGGGTGCGGTAGCGGGGAAGCGGCCTTGGGGTCCAGCCCGCTGTATGCGGGCTGGTGTGGTTCGGCCTCCTCGCCGTGGGCGGTCATCTCCGCTTTCACCTGCAGGACGTAGGCCGGTCCCGGTCTTCGAGGCCGTGGCGGAAGTCCGCGTTCGCGCCGTAACCGGTGTCGGCGACCAGTGCGGCGGGCCGCAGAGCGATGCCGTCGAGTTCGTCGAGCATGTCCAGCGCGAGCTGCCACTTGGGGCGGTGGTGCTCGGTATCGGGAATCTTGCAGGCCCGCCTGCGGGCTCCGGCTTCCGGGCCGTCTCAGCTCTCGGGCGGGAACAGGCGCCGGGACAGCGGGCAGGAGGCCGTGTCCGTGACGGCGTGGACGCTGACGCCGATCTGACAGTTGCCGACCGTGCCCAGCCTTGGTCTCCGCGGCCTCCTCGCCCCGCCCTCCCACGGCTGGGGGACGGGCCGGGGGAGGTGCCGCTCCACGGTTGGTAGGACGCCTCTCACCTGCTGTTTCTCCAGTCGACCCGCTCTTGCTGTGACCCAGGTCACAGGACTTTGGTCCTTTTACGAAGGTTCGTAGTAGACGCTCTG